>NZ_BAAACG010000019.1:0-664213 GCF_039521385.1 Clostridium oceanicum
AAAAGAAAAAGCACCTATTATGTTAGTTAAAAATGGTATGAACACTGAAAAACAAAACCAATTAATAAATGCACATAAATATAATAATTTAATTGTATTTGGTGGCGAAGGTGTTGTATCTTCTGACTTACTAAAAAACTTAACTAAATAAAAATTATTTTAATTGTAAAATATATCTTAAAAGCTGTTGATTTTATCAACAGCTTTTATTATTTATAAGCTGGCTTTACTTTTTAAAAAATGTATATTATATATAGTGTATATGATAATTATTTTACCTCTAACAGCAATTCATAAAAATATCTATATTATCTTTAGATTATTATTTTCATGTGCTTTAACAACCTATCAAAGGAAAAGACATCTTCTTAATTAAAGAAGATGTCTTTATTAAAATATATTACTTATTTTCCATGAACATGTTCGTGGATTGTCTCTGAATGATTTTTAATTGCCCATTCATCTAATCCTTTTGATTTTCTATAGTCATTTATAGCTTTGTGTATAGCTTCTTCTGCAAGAACTGAACAATGCATTTTTACAGGTGGAAGTCCTTCTAAAGCATCTGCTACTGCTTTATTAGTTAAGTCCCAAGCTTCTTTTACAGTTTTACCTTTTATAAGTTCTGTAGCCATACTAGATGATGCTATAGCTGACGCACATCCAAAAGTTTTAAATTTAGCATCTTTTATTGTGTTATCTTCAACATCTATATAAACTTTCATTATATCTCCACATTGAGGATTACCAACTTGCCCTACTCCGCTTGCATTTTCTATTTCTCCAACATTTCTAGGATTTCTGAAATGATCCATAACTTTTTCACTGTACATCATATTATTTTTCCCCCTTGCTATTTAAGTAATCTTCCCATAAAGGTGACATTTCTCTTCTATTTTTAATTATTTTTGGAAGAACATCTAAAACATAATCTATATCTTCTTCAGAATTTTCAGCACCTAAGCTTAATCTAAGTGACCCATGAGCCACTTCATGGGCAAGCCCAATTGCTAAAAGAACATGAGATGGATCTAGGGATGCTGAAGCGCAAGCACTTCCTGTAGATGCATATATCCCTTCCATATCTAAATCTAAAAGTAAAGTTTCACCTTCTATTCCTATAAAACTAAAGTTTACATTACTAGGTAATCTTTTACTTCCATCTTTAGGTCCATTTAATTTAGTATCTGGAATTCTTTTAGGAATTTCTCTTATTAATTTATCTCTTAAATAAGTAAGCTTATCACTTTCTTCTTTCATATTAGAAATAGATAGTTCTAAAGCTTTTCCAAGACCTACTATACCAGCTATATTTTCTGTACTAGATCTTTTTCCTCTTTCTTGTCCTCCACCATGGATTAAGTTTTCTATTCTTATTCCATTTCTTATATATAAAACTCCTACACCTTTAGGTCCATAAAACTTATGAGCTGACATTGATAATAAATCTATATTCATATCTTTTACGTCTATTGGAACATGACCTACTGCTTGAACTGCATCAGTATGGAATAATATTTTATTTTCTCTACAGACTTTTCCGATTTCTTTTATAGGCTGAATACTTCCTACTTCATTATTAGCAAACATAATAGAAACTAATATTGTTTTATCAGTTATAGCATTTTTAACATCTTCTGCACTAACTAATCCTTCTTCATTTACAGGCAAATAGGTAACTTCAAAGCCGTTTTTCTCAAGAAATTGTGCAGTATGTAATATAGCATGGTGTTCTATATTAGTAGTTATTATATGGTTACCTTTATTTTTATTTGCAAAGGCTATTCCTTTTAAAGCCCAGTTATCTGATTCAGAACCACCACTTGTAAAAAATATCTCGTTTTTGTTTGAATTTATAGCTTTAGATACTCTTTCTCTACTCAAATCAATAGCTTTTTTAGTTTCATCTGATATTCTATATAAAGATGATGGATTACCAAAATAATCTTTAAAATATGGCATCATTTCATCTATGACTTCTTGTTTAGTATAAGTAGTTGCTGAATAATCCATGTAAATTTTATTACTCATCTTTTACACCCCTTTTATTTTGTTTATTCATTTTTTTATAATCAGCTAACATATCCTCTAATGTAGTTGTTTCCATAATATTATCTAAACTTTCTTTAATTCGCATCCATAATACTCTAGTTGGACAGGCTCCTTTATTGCTACAAAAACCTTCTTCTTCAACACAATCTGAGATTTCTATAGGTCCTTCTAAAACTCCCATTATGTCTGCAACAGTTATATCCTTTGGTGATTTATTTAAAACATAGCCGCCTTGTGCTCCTCTTATGCTTTTTATTAATTTAGCTTTTCTAAGAGATGCAAATAGTTGCTCTAAATAACACTCTGATATCTTCTGCCTCTCAGCTATACTTTTTATAGATATAGGGTCTTCTCCATAGTGTATAGCTAAATCTACCATAGCTTTAACTCCGTATCTACCTTTAGTTGAAAGCTTCAATTAATCACATCCTTTTAAAGTTGACTACTTTACTATGATTTATTTTTATAATAGCAAATCCGAGTAAACCTGTCAACTATAAATTCTAAAAAAAAGAATACTACTTGTAAATAGTATTCTTTTTTACTAATACATATGATTATCCTCTATTATTTTTTATAGATTCTATATAATTATACATTGATTTTTCCATTTTATTATTTGAAGGTTTATAATAAACTGCTGTCTTTATATTATCTGGTAAATATTGTTGATCAACATAATTATTATTATAATTATAAGGATACTTGTAAGAAACCATTCTTCCAAGTTTTTTTGCACCACTATAATGACCATCTCTTATATGATTTGGAATTTCTCCTACATTCTTGTTTTCTATATCTTCTAAAGCTTTCTTTATTCCTACATAAGCTGAATTAGACTTAGGTGAATTACATAAAAGAATTACTGCCTGAGAAAGTGGTATTTTAGCTTCTGGAAACCCAAGTTGCATAGCAGAATCCACACAACTTTTAACTATTGTAATAGCATTAGGGTATGCAAGTCCTATGTCTTCTGAAGCTATTACTAAAAGTCTTCTACATATAGTTATTAAGTCTCCACCTTTTATTAGTCTTGCCAAATAGTGAAGTCCTGCATTAACATCACTTCCTCTTATAGACTTTTGGAAGGCACTTATAGTATCATAATGACTATCTCCAAATTTATCATAGTTTATGTTATCTCCAATAGAGCATTCATTTATAGTCTCTTTTTTCACAACTATATTACCATCTTTATCTTTATAACTATTTAAAATTACAACTTCAAGTATATTAATAGCTTTTCTTAAATCTCCACTACTATTTTCTGATATATATTTCAAATCCATTTCATCTATTATTATATCTGTAGAATTAAGCTCTTTTTTTAATGATATTATAGCTTTTTTTAACCCTAGTATAATATCTTCTACATTTAAAGGTTTAAACTCAAATATCATACATCTACTTAAAAGTGCTTTATAAATATAAAAATTAGGATTTTCTGTAGTACTAGCAATTAATGTAATCCTACCATTTTCAGTATATTCAAGTAGTGCTTGTTGTTGTTTTTTATTAAAATTTTGTATCTCATCTAAGTATAAGAGTATACCTTTTATTCCAAGAAGGCTATTTGAATTTTCTACAATATTTTTTATATCTGAAACTGAAGCACTAGTAGCATTCAATTTATAAAGTTTTTTTTCTGTTTTTTTAGATATAATATTAGCTATTGTAGTTTTTCCAACTCCAGGAGGCCCATAAAATATCATATTGGGAACCCTTCCATTATTTACTATACTATAAAGAATCTTACCTTTACCAATTAAATGCTTCTGACCTACTACATCCTCTATAATCCTAGGTCGAATTCTTTCTGCTAATGGTTTATTCAAACTAATACACCGTCCTATAAATCTTTGATTAACCTATATTATTTGTCGTAATATATTTTTCTATTTTTATGATAAACTACTTTCAAATTACATGAATCTGCTATATATTTTGCTTTATCAAAATTTTTACCTATAGACTTCAAATCATGAGAGTCAGATCCTATTGTTACTATCTTTCCTCCTAATTCATTAAACCTTTTATATATTTTTAGTAAATTTTTAAAAGCTTTATCATCATCTAATCTTCTAGTATTTATCTCCATAGCAATTTCTCTATTTGATATAAGTTTTAATATCTCATCAATTCTTTCATAATAATCTTCATAATATAACTCTTTATCATCATAATATGCATATCTAGATATATAATCTATATGACCTAAACTATCTACAAAATCAAACTTTTTTAAAGTTTCAAACATAACTTCTAAATATCTATTAAATGCTTCTTTTTTACTTTTATCTTTATAAAAATCTTTATAATACAAATCATTTCCATCTACTAAATGAATTGATCCTAATGCATAATCAAAGGGATTATTATTTATTATTTTTCTTGCTTCTTCTAAATGCTCTTTTTCTAATCCTATTTCTATACCTAACAAAACTTTATTAATTTTATACTTATTATATTCACTAAAATATTCATCTACATCAAAACAAAAGTTTTTTTCTTCACCTTTAAGTCCTAAATCCATATGCTCTGTTACAATGATTCCTAAATTAGATTTTTGAGAAGCTTTTATTGCCTCTTCTATCTTCATTTTAGAATCTGTTGAAAATTCAGTATGTAAATGTGTATCAAACATATATAATTCTCCCCTTTTTAAAATATTTTATTAAATTCCCCTTATATGTATAATCATATAATAGATACTATTAAAGGTATAGTAAAAATAGAAATAACTGTAGTTATAAAAACACATTTCGATGCTAAGATAGGATTAGAATCATGTTGTTCTGCTAATACAGAACATAAAACAGCCACAGGCATTGCTTCTAACACAACACATATTTTAAGCAATAATCCATCTGCATGTACAACTTTTAACAAAAGATAAACTAAAAAAGGAGCTATTATAAGTCTAACAAAAGAGCAATAATAAGTAGAAAAATCAGAAAACACACTTTTAATATCAATTTCAGCTAACATTGATCCTACAATTATCATAGATAAAGGTGTAGTCATACTACCTACAGAACTTAAAGCCATATTTAAAGAACTAGGTATTTTTATTGAAAATACAAATACTATTATTCCTAAAATAGTAGCTATAACCCCCGGTTGAATAATAGCCTTTTTTAAAGTTTTAACATCTCTTTTGCCAGTATAAATCATTGTTCCAACAGAAAACATAAAGATATTATAAGGTATACCAAAAATAGATGCATAAAATATTCCAATTTTACCGTACAACGCTTCAATTATAGGGTACCCCATAAATCCATTATTAGAAAATATGGTTCCATATCTTAAAACACTTTTAACCTTACCCTCATATTTAAAATAAAGAATCTTACTTAAAATTATTAGCACTATATGTATTATTAAAGAATAAAAAATCATTAATTTTATGTTATTTAATATTTTAGGATCAAATTTATAATTAAATGAAGAAAAAATAAGACAAGGAAGTGTTACTTTAACTAATAAATCTGATAACCTTTTATTTGTTTCTTTATTTAAAATATTGGTTTTCCTAGTTATAACTCCTACAATCATTATAAAAAAAAGTACTAACACTTGATTAACAATATTACTGCTACCCAATACAAATCTCCCCCTAATTTTAAAATCTAGATTATTATATCATAAAATTATGTTTACAATAAAAAAAGTACCTATTACTAAAAAACTACTAACTTTACTAAAAACTATAAATCTAATAGCTGATTTTTATATAAAACTATTATTTAAGGCACTTATTTTTAGATCAATGAATTTATAAAAAAATTTACAATTTCCTAAACAATAAAAAAGCCTTATCTAGATCATAACTAAACAAGACTTTTATATGCTTTATATTAAATATTTTATATAATAACTATAATAATAAAAAATAATTTCTAAACTACTTACATTTTCCTATAAAACATAAAGCTAACATGCCATTACCACAATGTGTTCCCATACCAATACCTAAATCACTTATTATAAAATTTTTAACACCAAATTCTTCTTGTAGTTTATCTTTTAATTTATTTGCCTCTTCTAAAGATTGAGCATGTGTTATTGCCGCTATAGTCTCACTATGATTTACAGCGTTATCTTTAAATTTTTCTAAAAGATAATTCATAGCTTTCTTTTTACCTCTAATATTGGTAACATTTTTTAGTTTCCCATCTTCTTCTATATGAATTATAGGGCGTATATTTAATAAAGTACCAATGGTTGCACTAGTTGAAGATATTCTACCACCTTTTCTTAAATGCTTTAAATCTTCTACTATAAACCAGTGATTAACTTTATTCATCTTATCTTTTACCCAATTTATTATTTCCTCTTTAGATAATCCCTCTTTTGCCATTTTAACTGAATAATATACTAACAATCCAAGTCCAATGGATGAACACTTAGTATCTATAACTGTTATATCAGCATCTTTATTTTCTAATAATATTTCTTCTTTTGCAAGTTTAGCACTATTTACAGTACCGCTTAATCCTGATGACATACCAATATATATAATAGGTCTATTTTCTTTTAAAAGTTCTTTAAACTTTTCTATAAACCTATATTCGTTTATTTGTGATGTAGCAGCATCTTCTCCATTTTTTAATCCTTCATAAAACTCCTTATATTCTAATGTTTTTCCAAAATCATCTTCATAATCTTTCCCCTTAAAATTACACATAAGACCTAAATAAGGAACATTGTTTTCTTCTATAAAAGAACGTGGTAAATCACAACTTGCATCAGTAAATATTATAGGTTGCATTGTATCACTCCTCTATTGTGTTATATTAATAATTGCTTTGTCTTTTGTTATGTATATTATTATGTTAATAAACAACGTTATATTATAATTCTATATAATATGTATTTTTCCTCTTAAATATTTTTTTAATTACTAATTGTAACACCAAATATTATAAAAAATCAACAAATTTATTTATTACATTAATTTACTAATAACTATTATACTATAAATTTATTATAATTGATAAGTTATTATGTCACAATTAAATATTTAAAATAAAAGCTTGGATATATATGAAATTATTTACTTTTAAAAAAGTAAAATATTAATATTATTCTATACCAGTTCTTATAGTATTTATAGATTTATGAGGAAATTCTTTTTTCTCCATCATATGGCAAACTTTCTCGTAATCATATTTTACTTTAACAAAATCAAAACTAACTTTATCTTGTAAAAAATTCACTATAACATAACTACATTCTGGTGTACCCATTTTAGATTTTCCAACACTTCCTACATTAATTAATATTTTTTCATCATATTCTTTTTTATAAGGTATATGAGTATGTCCGCAAAATAATATATCTCCATCAAATTCTTTCATAGTATCCTTAGCTTCATGAGAATTTTCTTTTAAATACTCATTTATACTTCTTGTACTTCCATGAACAAATACTAATTTTTTATTTTTTATTTTTAGTTCTATGTTATCTGGTAAACTCTTTAAATAATTAATATTCTCTTCTTTTAATTCTTTTCTAGTCCAGGGAACAAAAAACTCATTTATCTCATTATGTCTTATATATTTAAAATCATCATATATAACTGCTGAATCGTAATTTCCTACAATATTTAATACTTTTTTGTTTCTTATAAATTCCACTACTCCATTTGGAGAAGGACCATATCCAACTAAATCACCTAAAGATATAACAGAATCTATATTCCTTTTTTCCATATCTTCAAAAACTGCTTTTAAAGCATCTAAATTTCCATGTACATCACTTATTACTGCTAAATTCATACTATTCATACCTCTCCTACTTAATTTTTCTATTTCTATAATTATATTTTATAAGAATATAAGACAAATAACAATCATTAGTAATACAAATAGATAAGCATTTTTGTATTACTAATCCTTATAAGTCACAATTAGTATTTATGATATAATTTAAATTGTGAATATTATAAAAAATAAGTTTAATTTAGGAGGCTATACATATGACTAAATTAATTGATTGCAAAGGATTAAAATGCCCTGCACCAGTTATAAACACAAAAAAATACTTTGATTCAATAGATAAAGGTGATGCTAATATTATAGTAGACAACGAAGTTGCTAAAAACAACATTTGTAAATTAGCTGAAAAAAGTAACCTTTTAGTAAAAGATATTAAAGAAGAGAATAATTTATTTAACATAGAACTAATAAAAGAAGACAGCTGTTCTTGCCTTGAAGAAGATTCCTCTAAAAATAAATTAGCTGTAGTTGTTTCTAAAAATGTTTTAGGTTCTGGGGATGATAAATTAGGAACTGCTTTAATGAAAAGCTATTTATACGCTTTATCTGAAAGTGATAAATTGCCAACAGATGTTGTATTTTTAAACGGTGGCGTTAAACTTACTACTGAAGGTTCTAACTGCATAGAAAGCATTCAGGCGTTAAAAGATAAAGGTGTTAACATAGTAAACTGTGGTACATGCTTAGACTTCTATGGATTAAAAGATAAACTTAAAATAGGAGAAATTTCTAATATGTATTCCATAGTAGAAATAATGAATTCTGCTGACAACACTATTTTTATATAAATTAACTCATGTATAACTTAAAGTTTAAAACCACTTAAAGATTATTTTTCTTCAATAATTTTTGACCATAAGTTTAAAAAGAGTATCTAATAGCTTAAAAGCTATTAGATACTCTTTTTATTCTATAATTCTATATTTTGTCCTATACCTTTTTCCAATGCTCTTTTATATATTTTATAAGCAGTAACTACATCTTGCACTGCTATTCCAACAGATTTAAAAAGTGTTATTTCTTCATCTGTTTCTCTTCCCTTTAAAACTTTTCCTATAACTTCTCCTAGCTCTCCATTAACTTTCTCTTTAGATATTAATCCTTTTTTAATTGGTATTATAAAATCTCCTGATTCATTAAGAACTGCTTCTTTAGAATCTACAAAAGCTTTATCACAATTAATTATTGTATGCTCATCTATCTCTTGCATATGTTCCATAAAAGATCCTACTCCATTTATATGCGCACCTTTTTTTATTTTTCTTCCATCAAATACAGGTTTAGTTGAAGTAGTAACTACTGTTATAACATCTGCATCCTCTATAGCTTCATCTGAAGTTTCTGCAGCTACTATCTTTGTATTATAAGAGGATAACTTAGCATTTGCGTTTTTAACAAAATTTAAAACTTTTTCTCTATTTCTACTATATACTTTTACAACATCTAAATCTCTAGTAACAAGTAATGCTTCTAATTGACAAAAGGCTTGTCCTCCAGTTCCTATAAGAGCTCCTATTTTAGAATCTTTTCTAGCTAGTACATCTGTAGCCGCTCCTGCAGATGCTCCTGTTCTTAGCTTAGTTAAATATGTACCATCCATTATAGAACATACATCACCAGTTTTACCATCTAATAATATCATTTTTGCTGGAACTGCCGGAAGACCTTTTTTAATATTTTCTGGAAAAACAGATACTATCTTTATTCCCAAAGAATCTATTTGTTTTACATACCCAGGCATAAAAAGACTTGAGCCATTATATTTTTCTACCTTTATATTTGTTCTAAGGGGCACCTCTGATTGACCCTTAGAATAAATTTCAAAAGCTTCTTTATCTGCCTCTATGGCATCTTTCATATTAAATACTTTTTTTATATCTTCTGCTGTTAAAATAAGCATAAAATTACCCCCATAAAATAATAATATATACAATTAATTATATATTATTAAATCATTAGGAGCAATGTAATAACAAAGATACCTGTTTTTAAAAACTATTCCCTTCACTAAGAAATCCATATTTATTTTTTAACATGTATACAAAAATATATTAACCACAAAGATTAAAAATATATTTTAAAACCATATAAAATAAATATAGATTTCTACTTTTTTTTATTTTTATGAAATATACACTTTTGAAATTTAAAATATAAAATCATATATTTTAAAAATTTATAATTCTAACTAACTTTCTTATCATCTTCTAGAAAATTTTCATTATAATCTCTTAATTCTCTTTTTACTAATTTATATAAACCTAAGATAGCTATAATATTTGGTATAACCATTATTCCATTAAAAGTATCTGCTAATTGCCATACTAAAGGTACATCTATAACAGATCCTATAACTAAAAATATTAAAAATAATATTTTATAAAAATTAACTCCTTTATCTCCAAATATAAATTTAACATTTAATTCTCCAAAGAAATACCATCCTATAATTGTTGAAAAAGCAAAGAAAAACAAACTTATAGAAATAAAAGTACTTCCAAAACCTCCAAAACCGTTTACAAAGGCTTTTTGTGTTAATTCAATACCTGTAATTTTTCCATCTAAAGCTCCAGTTGTAAGTATTACTAAAGCTGTACATGTTAAAACTATAAAAGTATCTATAAAAACACCTAACATAGCTACTAATCCTTGCTGTACTGGATGATCAACATTAGCTACTGCATGAGCATGAGGAGTTGATCCCATACCAGCCTCATTAGAAAATAGTCCTCTTGATATACCATATCTCATAGCTTCCTTTATTGTAACACCTATAACTCCACCTGTAGCTGCTCTAGGATTAAATGCTCCTTTAAATATCATTTTAAAAGCAGGGATTATATTTTGATAATTAGAAATTACTATAACTAAACTACCTATTATAAAAAACAAAGCCATAATAGGTACTATTTTTTCTGTAACAGATGCTATACGTTTTACTCCCCCTACAATAACTAGTCCTGTTAAAAGTGAAATAATAATTCCTATTGCAAATCCTGATATATGATATGACTTACTAATAGATATAGCTACAGAGTTTGTTTGAACCATATTTCCTGTAAGCCATGATGAACAAATTAATGCAAGTGCAAAAAATACACCTAATTTTCTACTTCCAAATCCTCTTTCTATATAATAAGCAGGTCCACCTAAAATTTCTCCATTTTTCTTCTCTACCCTAAATTTTTGTGCAAGAACTGCTTCTGAGAATATAGTTCCCATACCAAAAAAAGCACTTATCCACATCCAAAATATAGCTCCTGGACCTCCTGCTACTATTGCCGTTGCGGCTCCTGCTAGATTTCCTGTTCCAACTTGTGCTGCAACTGCTGTAGCTAATGCTTGAAAAGAAGTGATCCCTGAATCTTTCTTTTTAGTTTTTCTTGAAAAAGTTTGCTTAAACATAAGTTTAAATTTTTTTATCTGAACAAAACCTAATTTAATAGTTAAAAATATTCCTGCACCACACAAAAGGAAAATTAATAAATAACTCCAAAGAATATTATTTATGCCTTCTACTAAATTTAATAAATTCACCACTTTCCCCCCTTTATTTAGATGAAGCTTAACACCTATAAGAAAATTAAAACCTTACAAAAGATTATTGTATTTTACTATATATTATCACTTTTGTTTTTATTAGTAAAAACACTTTTCACCATATAATTTACATCTATAGCTTATTTTGTAATACTATTTTGAATATACTGTATATTGATATTTATTCCTTCTATTTATGCATATTATTATAATTTTTAACAATATCTTGTTAAAAATTATACACTTTTGAAATTTCACAAGAAGGATTCTTTCAACTAAATCTTTTGTAGAATTTAATTATATTTGATTTTAAAATACTAATTGATTTTAATATTAATACACATATAAGTATAATTATACATACTAAATAATACTTTTGTAACATTTTAAACCTTAACTATATATATTAATATTGTAAAAACTTTTAGAGAGGTTGTATTATGTTTAATTTGCCTTCATTTGATGAAAATCATGTTCAATTTAGAAACTTTAATGAAAAATCTTACGTAAGAATACTTCATGCTTCACCAGACGCTCCTCCAGTTGATATATATATAAATGATAAACTAGCTGTAAAAAACCTTAGTTATAAATCTTTTACTGAATATGTACCTTTAAAATCTTCGGTATATAACATAAAAGTTTTTCCTGCTAACTCTACCTCTAACCCTGTTATAAATAAGAATTTATTTATTCCACCAAATTCAATATTTACTATAGCAGCTTCTGGATTATTAGAAGATATAGAGCTTCTTCCTATTCTAGATAAAAAAGTAGATAATAAAGACCCTAGTAAAGCCTACTTAAGATTTGTTCACCTATCTCCTGATGCTCCAGCTGTAGATTTTTATATTGACGATAAACTAATTTTTAAAAACATTGCTTTTGAAGATATAACAAATTATATACCTTTAGCACCTGAAAATTATACTATAAAACTTAAGGTAGCAGGAACAGATAATACTGTTTTAATTTCTCCTAATATGAAATTAAATCCTAACAAATACTATACTGTATATGCTGTTGGTTTAGTTTCATCTGATCCACCACTTCAAGTTTTAATACCTTTAGATGGTAATAGTTATTTAGGAATGGAAAATAAATAAAAAAAGCTGTTGGCTTATAAAAGCTAACAGCTTTTTTTATTTTAAAACTATTTCACCTGTAGTTTCATCTAAATTTATATTAACATCAAAAATATCTTTTATATAACTTTCTGGTAGCATAAGTTCATCATTTATAACTCTTATATTTTCTCTTAATTTTATTGAAGTATTTGAAGATTTGTTTTCTATAGTTATATCATTTTCAAAATTTATTTTTATATTTTTATCTAGTAATTTCAATATAACTTTATGAGAAGAATCACTGCGGAAACGTTTAAAGCCTAATGAAAAAGCAACATATTTAAATGGTAAGTATATATTTTCTTCTTTATCTAGGAAAGGGGTAACATTCATATCAAATTCTTTTTTAGATTTTTTATTTTTCTTAAACTTATTATAATTTATTTTAAAAACCGCTTTACCATGTTTATTAATATAAAACATTTTAGCTATAGTTAGTACACTTCCTACAAAAGTAAAAAGTATAAATATTATAAATACATGTATTAATAACTCCAATAATATCACCTCATTATAAATATAAAATATAATTCTGGTAATCCCTTTAAAAAGTTTTTAATGCTATTTATCTTACTTAAATTATATTATTTTAGTTATTATTTTGTCAATTTTTTACCGTTGTAAATTTTAGAAATATTTTTCTTTTTTTGCATTAGATAGTTAACATATTGTTAATAAATTATTAAACTATTCAATAAAATCTAAATTTAATAACAATAATCTAATAATAGCTACATCCAATTACATTATTATGAAATGTAAATTTATACTAATAATTTTCTAATTCCTTATTCATTTCATTATAAAAAGCCAGTATGATTAATCACACTGACTTTTTAATACTATATATTATTAGTTTTAACTAATTTAAAATATAAACTTTTATTTAAAATATTGTACACCGGATTCAAATATTTTTTGATCCATATTACCTTCTATATTTTTTAATGTACCTTCTCCTATTCTTTCAGAGTGAGCCATTTTACCAAGTACTCTTCCATCAATGCTACAAATACCTTCTACAGCATAGGAAGATCCATTAGGATTATAATCTATATCAAAGGTAGGATTTCCATTTTCATCAACATATTGAGTTGCTATCTGACCATTTTTTATTAATTTTTTCATAACATCATCTTTAGCATAAAATCTACCTTCTCCATGTGATATAGGAATTGAATGAATATCTCCTAAAGAAACATTATTAAACCATGGAGACAATTTTGAAACTATTTTAGTTTTAACTATTTTAGATTGATGTCTTCCAATATTATTATAAGTTAAAGTAGGAGCATTTTCATCAATATCTCTTATTTCTCCAAAAGGTACTAATCCTAATTTTATTAGAGCTTGAAATCCGTTGCATATACCAAGCATTAATCCATCTTTATTATTTAAAAGTTCCATAACAGCTTCTTTAATTTTAGGATTTCTAAAAATAGTTGCTATAAATTTACCGGATCCTTCCGGTTCATCTCCTGCACTAAATCCACCTGGAAGCATAACTATGTTTGACTTTTTTATCTTACTTGCTAAAAGATCTATAGATTCTTTTATACTATTAGATGACATATTGTTTATAACCATAATATCTGCTTTAGCACCAGCTTTTTCAAAGGCTTTTTTAGAATCATATTCACAATTAGTCCCAGGAAATACTGGTATAATTACTCTAGGTTTAGCAATATTTATATTACTACTTTTTTTATTATTAGATGTATATAGTGGTATATTTATATTTTCACTTTTCTTTTCTTCATGGTAAACTTTAGTTTTAAATACACTTTCAAGAGGCTCTTCAAAAGCTTCAAAACATTTTTCTAAGGAGATTTCTTTTTCATTTAAATTGATTGAATATTTTTCTTGTGTTTCACCTATAACTTTATATTGAGCATTTTTCAATATATTAAAATCAAAGTCCTTTGATACTTCTAAAATTATAGATCCATAGTCTGGAGAAAAAATTTCTTTATCCTCTATATTATTTAAATTAACTCCTATCTTATTTCCAAAACACATTTTTGAAACTGCTTCTGCTATTCCTCCATGTTTAACTGTAGAACTTGATAATACTTTATGAGATTTTATAGAAGAATGTACTGCTTCAAAATTATTTCTTAATTTATGAAAGTCTGGAATGTCATTTTCATCTCTTAAACATTTTACATAAACTATTTTACTCTCTACTTTTTTAAATTCTGATGATACTACATCTTCAGTATCTATAACTCCTACTGCAAAAGAAACTAGTGTAGGGGGAACATGTATATCTTTAAATGTTCCAGACATACTATCCTTTCCACCTATTGCACCTATTTTAAATTCTCTTTGTGCTCTTAAAGCTCCAAGGAGGGCTGACATAGGTTTTCCCCACTTTTCAGGGTCTTTACCTAATTTTTCAAAATATTCTTGCATAGTAAGCTTTATATTTTTATAATCCACTCCTATTGAAACTTCTTTAGCAACAGATTCAACTACTGCATAAAGTGCTCCATGGAAAGGACTCCATTTTGATATTTTAGGATTAAATCCATATGTCATAGCTGTAGCAGTATTAGTATTACCTTCTAATACTGGTAATTTAGCAACCATTCCTTCTTGCGGTGATGATTGGTATTTTCCACCTAGTGGCATAAGAACAGTTCCAGCTCCTATAGTACTATCAAACATTTCTGTTAATCCTCTTTTACTACATACATTTAAATCTTTCATAGTTTTTATAAAAGATTCCTTTAAGTTATCTATAGAAATTTCTTTATTAAAATAATTTGCTTTTGTTGGACTTTTTATTAAAACTTTATTTTTTTGTCTCTCTCCATTAGTATCTAAAAATGCTCTACTTAAATCTACTATATTAGAATCTTTCCATTTCATTTTTAATCTTTTATTATCAGTAACTTCAGCTACTATAGTAGCTTCTAAATTTTCTTTTTTAGCATAAGCTATAAAATCTTTAGCTAACTCTTTAGAAACAACTACAGCCATACGTTCTTGGGATTCAGAAATAGCAAGTTCTGTTCCATCTAAGCCTTCGTATTTTTTAGGAACTTTATTTAAATCTATTGAAAGACCATCTGTTAACTCTCCTATAGCAACAGATACACCACCTGCTCCAAAATCATTACATCTTTTTATCATAGTACTAACTTTTTTATTTCTAAATAATCTTTGAATTTTTCTTTCTGTTGGAGCATTTCCCTTTTGAACTTCTGATCCACAAGTTTCAATAGATGTTTCTGTATGTTCCTTTGAAGAACCTGTGGCACCACCTATACCATCTCTTCCTGTTCTTCCACCAAGTAGTATAATTAAATCTCCTGGGATTGGTTCTTTTCTTACTACATTTTCCATAGGAGCTGCCCCTATAACTGCACCTATTTCCATTCTCTTTGCTACATAATCATCATCATACACTTCTGATACTTGACCTGTTGCAAGTCCTATTTGATTTCCATAAGAACTATATCCATGAGCTGCTTCTGTTGTTATTTTCTTTTGTGGAAGTTTACCTTCTATTGTATCTTCTATTTTATGAGTAGGATCTTTAGATCCTGTAACTCTCATAGCTTGATAAACATAAACTCTACCTGAAAGTGGATCTCTTATAGCTCCTCCAAGACAAGTTGCAGCCCCACCAAAAGGTTCTATTTCTGTAGGATGGTTATGGGTTTCATTTTTAAACATAACAAGCCATTTTTCAGTGTTTCCATCAATATTTGCATTTACAACTATGCTACAGGCATTTATCTCTTTAGATACATCTAAATCATCTAAAAGTCCTTTTTTTCTAAGTTCTTTAGCTGCTATAGTTGCTATATCCATAAGACATACTGGTTTATTTTCTCTTCCTATATCTTTTCTTAAATTTATATAATCATCATAAGCACTTTTTATAACATCAGAATACTTACTTTTTTCAATATCTACATCAGTTATCTCAGTCATAAAAGTGGTATGTCTACAATGATCTGACCAATATGTATCTATAACTTTTATTTCAGTAATAGTTGGATTTCTCTTTTCTTCATTTTTAAAATAATTTTGGCAAAGTTTTAAATCTTCAAAACTCATTGCAAGTCCATTTTTATTTAAAAATTCTTTTAATTCATTTTCTTTAAAATCTATAAAACCACCTAATATCTCAATATCATTAGGTTCTAATTGTTTTTCAAACAAACTATTTGATTTTTCTAAAAGTGCTTCTCTTGAATCTACAGTATTAATAGAATATTTTTTTATTTCATCTATTTCTTTTTTATTTAAATCCCCATTTATAACATATACTTTAGCAAATTTAATTAAAGATTTTTTACCTTCTGTAAGTATTTCTATACACTGCTCCGCTGAATCAGCTCTTTGATCGTATTGTCCTGGGAGATACTCCACTGCAAAAACTATTTCATTATCATCTAAAGGAAGTTTTTCTTCATAAATTTTGTCTACAGTTTTTTCAGAAAATATTATATGTTTAGCTGCCTTAAAATCTTTACAATCTATGCCTTCAATATCATACCTATTGATAATTCTTAAGTTATGTATACCATCAATATTTAAACTTAATTTTAAATCATTTAACATCTTTTTAGATTCTACAGCAAAATCTCCTTTTTTTTCTACGAATATTCTTTTTATACCGTTCCCCATTCAGACCCCTCATTTCCGAATATTTTTGTTCTTTATTAAATAATAGTTCGTATTTATATTATATCATAGATAATTATAAAATTGTACCATGAAATAAAAAAACTGCCTCACCTTATATTAATGGTGAGACAGCTTTTTATAAAATTTTATATTCTATTGATTTCCTAATGTAGCAACCATAACAGCTTTTATAGTATGCATTCTGTTTTCAGCTTCATCAAATACGATTGAATATTTGCTTTCAAATAATTCATGAGAAACTTCCATTTCTGTTAAACCATATTTTTCTTTTATTTCTTTACCAACTTTAGTTTCTTCATCATGGAATGCTGGTAAACAGTGCATAAATTTAGCTTCTGGATTTCCAGTCATTTTCATCATCTTCATATCAACTCTATATGGAGTTAATAATTTTATTTTTTCTTCCCATACTGAATCTGGTTCTCCCATTGATACCCAAACGTCTGTATATAAAACGTCACAACCTTTAACACCTTCTTCAATGTTATCAGTTATTGTAACTTTAGCTCCTGTTTCAGCTGCTATTTCTTTGCATTTAGCAACTAATGCAGCATCTGTTGGTATTTCTTTTGGTGATACTATTCTAAAGTCCATTCCCATTTTAACAGCACCTATCATAAGTGCATTTGCCATGTTATTAGCACCGTCTCCAACATAAGCAAATTTAATTTCATTTAATGGTTTATTGAAATGTTCTCTTATAGTTAAAAAGTCAGCTAAAATTTGAGTTGGATGATCTTCATCTGTTAATCCGTTCCAAACTGGTACTCCAGCATATTTAGCTAAAGTTTCAACGATTTCTTGACCAAATCCTCTATATTCTATTCCATCATACATTCTTCCTAAAACTCTTGCAGTATCTGCAGCAGATTCTTTTTTACCTATATGACTTCCTGTAGGTCCTAAATAAGTTACATGAGCACCTTGATCTTTTGCTCCTACTTCAAATGCGCATCTTGTTCTAGTTGAAGCTTTTTCAAATATCAAAGCAATATTTTTGCCTTTCATTCTTTGTACTTCAGTTCCTGTATATTTAGCTCTTTTTAAATCTCTAGCTAAGTCTAGAAAATAGTTTATTTCCTTTGGTGAAAAGTCCATTAATGTTAAAAAGTTTCTGTTTTTTAAGTTATACATAATCTCTTCCTCCTAAAACCTATTTTATATTTAAAAGATTACATTTTTAAATGTTATCCTTTGCCATCTAAATATTTTTATTCTTATAATAACACAAATTTCTAGTATTTTATTATATTAAATCATTATTTATTTACTATTCTAGTTCCTGATTCACCTTTTATAGCTTCTTTTGCTTTTGAAAGAGATGCTATTATAGAAGTTTTGTTTTTATCAAATAAAACAAATTTTTTACAAGCCTCTACTTTTGGAAGCATACTTCCTGGTGCAAATTGACCTTCTTTTATATATTCATCTAACTCTTTTACATTAACTTTATCTAAATCCTTTTGGTTAGGTTTATTAAAGTTTACAGCAACCTTATCAACAGCTGTAAGTATTAAAAGCATATCTGCATCTATAATTTCTGCTAATTTTTCTGCGGCAAAATCTTTATCTATAACTGCAGGAACTCCTTTAACCATTCCATCTTCTTCTACTACAGGTATTCCACCTCCACCACAAGAAATTACTATATTTTCACTTTCTACTAAGTGTTTTATTAAGCCTTTTTCTATTACGTCTATAGGTTTTGGTGATGCAACAACTCTTCTATATCCTCTACCTGCATCTTCTTTCATTACATAACCTTTTTCTTTTTCTAATTTTTTAGCTTGATCTTCTGAATAAAAAGAACCTATTGGCTTAGTTGGATTTTGGAATCCTTTATCATCTTTAGAAACTAAAACTTGAGTAACTATTGTACCTACTGGTCTTTCTATTTTTCTTTTTTTAAGCTCTCCTTCTATAGCATTTTGAAGATGATATCCTATATAGCCTTGAGAAAAAGATCCACAAACATCAAATGGAAATAATACATTTGAATTATTTTCCTTATATCCCCCTTCTACAGAAGCTAATATTTGACCTACTTGTGGTCCATTACCATGGACTATTGATACTGTATGACCTTCTTCTATTAAATCTACTATAGATTTTGCTGTATCTTTACAAGTTTTAAGTTGACTTCCTGGAGTTTTATCTTTTGGATCTGCTTGTAGTGCATTTCCTCCTAAAGCTAATACTATTTTCATAAAAGCACCTCCGGTATTATTCTAATTATTATTAAATTTAATATATTTTTACAATTTAAAAGCCAAGTATACGTTAACATAAGTTAAAAGAATAACAAAAACTACACATCTTTTTACATTAGATGCATAATTATTAATCTTTTTTTATATTTATTTATTTCAATAATATTCACGAATGCTAATTTATCCTCCGTTTTATACTATTCTACATATAACCAGGAAATCCTTTTGAATTTAGTTAATTTTTTTACATTCTACTAAAAAAAATTAACATATCCTTAAATACTACATCTTTATATATTTTTATCCAAAATTATTTTAACTATTAGAGAAAATTTTGTCTATACATATAATAAAAAAATGTAAAACATCATATAATAGTATATGTTGTTTTACATTTCTATAATATTTTATAGTATTTTTTTAATAGTTTAATACCTAAAACTTTTTGTATAAAGGATGTTTCTTACATAAATTTTTAACATCTTCTTTAATATTATCTAAATTTTCTTCTCTATGTTCTATAGCATAGTTTATAAAATAAGCTATTTTTTTCATTTCTTCTTCTTTAAATCCTCTTGTAGTAACAGCTGGAGTTCCTATTCTTATTCCACTTGTAACAAAGGGACTTAATTTTTCAGAAGGTATTGTATTTTTATTAACTGTTATTCCTATAGTATCTAATAATTTTTCTGCTTCTTTACCAGTTATATCTTTATTAGTTAAATCTATTAATATAAGATGGTTATCAGTTCCTCCTGATACTAATCTAAAGCCATAATTTTGAAGTTCTTCTGCTAAAACTTTAGCATTTTTAACTACACTTTTCATATAATCTTTAAAGTCATCTTTTAAAGCTTCTCCAAAACAAACAGCTTTTCCAGCTATGATATGCATCAAAGGACCCCCTTGCATACCTGGGAATATAGATTTATCTAATCCTTTAGCATATTTTTCTTTACAAATTATAGCTCCACCTCTTGGTCCTCTTAAAGTTTTATGAGTAGTAGTTGTTACAAAATCTGCATAAGGAACTGGTGATGGATGATCTCCTGTAGCTACAAGGCCTGCTATATGAGCCATATCTACCATCATATAGGCACCTACTTCATCACAAATCTCTCTTATCTTTTTAAAATCTATAATTCTAGGATAAGCACTTGCTCCTGATACTATCATTTTAGGTTTATTTTCTATTGCAAGTTCTCTAAGTTTATCATAATCAATTACTTCTTCTTCTTTGCTTACACCATAAGCTATAAAATTGTACAGCTTTCCAGAAAAATTAACTGGACTTCCATGTGTTAAATGTCCTCCTTCTGTTAAATTCATACCTAAAACTGTATCTCCCGGTTCTAATACTGTCATATATACTGCCATATTAGCTTGTGATCCAGAATGAGGTTGTACATTAACATGATCCCCACCAAATAATTTTTTCATTCTCTCTCTAGCTAAATCCTCTACTTTATCTACTACATAGCAGCCCCCATAATATCTTTTGCCAGGATATCCTTCTGCATATTTGTTAGTTAAAAGTGATCCCATAGCTTCCATAACTGATTCGCTTGTAAAATTTTCAGAAGCTATAAGTTCTATATTATATTCTTGTCTGTCCCCTTCTTCTTTTATAATGTCAAATACATCACTATCACTAACCTTTAAATTTGTAAAATTCATTTAAACACCCCTTTTATTAATGTCTCGTTTGTTAACTATTATAAATTCAAATTCTATATTAATCAATATAATATAAGATTTTACTTTACAAATGTTTATATGGTGTTATAATACTTTTGTTAAAGTTAAATACTACTTTTTTGTACAAAAAATTCAGAAATTTATTAATAATAAAAATGGTGATAGAAATGAATACAAATAGAGTGATACGTGTAGCTTTAGAAGCTGGAAAACTAATATTAGAAAACGGCGGTGAAACCTACAGAGCAGAAGAAACTATGTCAAGAATTTGCAGTGCCTATGATATACCAAATTCTGAAAATTATGTTTCTCCTACAGTAATTATAACCTCTGTTATAACTAATAAAGGCAAACCAATTTCATTAACTAAAAGAATTAAATATAGAACTGTAAACCTAGATAAAATAGATAAAATAAATAATTTATCAAGGAATATAAAAATAAACAACTTAACCTTAGATGAAGTTGAAGAATATCTTGAATATATTAACAATGAAAATAAAACCTATAGTTTTAATCTTAATATTTTATTTTCTTGTCTTATATCTTCATTTTTCACCCTGTTATTTGGAGGTAACGGAAATGATTTTGTTATTTCTTTTATTGTAGGCGCCTTACTTCAACTAAACTTAGTATTCCTTAAATATGTAAGTGCAAATGTATTTTTCACTAACCTAGTAGGAGGTTTTACTGTAGCCTTAGGTTCAATAATAGGCCACCTTATTATACCTAATACTAATATTGATAAAATAATAATAGGATCTATAATGATATTAGTTCCAGGTATTGCTATAGTGAATGCTATTCGAGATACCATATCTGGTGATTTAATATCTGGTATCATAAGAGCTGTTGAAGCTTTTTTAATAGCAATTGCAATTGCAGTAGGTACCGGTACTGTTTTAAAAGTATTTTATATGGTTTCTGGAGGAATTAACTTATGATGTTCTTATCAAATTTTGCATATTCCTTTTTAGCCTCACTAGGCTTTGCTGGAATATTTAATATACGTGGTAAAAACTTAATATATTCATCTATAGGAGGAAGTATCGGATGGCTATTTTACCTGCTATGCAAAAATAATAGTTTCCTACCTGCTATTAGCTTTTTTGTTGGTTCCTTTGCTGTTGGAATATATTCTGAAACTATGGCTAGAATACTTAAAACTCCTGTAACTACTTTTGTAATAATAGGAATAATACCTTTAGTTCCTGGTGGGGGAATGTATTATACAATGCAAAAATGTGTAGAAGGTAAAATAACAGAGTCTCTTAACATAGGCTTTGAAACTCTTTCTATTGCAGGATCTATAGCTTTAGGAGTAATTCTAGTTTCTTCTACTACTAAAATTATATATAAATTAAAATTAAAAGCTAAAGAAAAAAAATTAAATAAAACTAATAATGAAGATATATGCTTATAATTTTAAAAAGGATATGTATTCAAATTTGAATACATATCCTTTTTATCTACGCTTATAAAAACAAATAATAAATGAAAGATATTATTTTAAAAACATATTAAAAGTAGCTATAAGTTCATCTATAACTTTATCATACTGAGGGTCACAATCTTCATCTTTAACACAATTTTTAGTATAATTTTGAAGTATTAATCCTCCAACTTTATTTATTGCAGACCTTATTGCTGCAACTTGTATTAAAACCTCTCTACAGCAACTATCATTTTCAATCATTTTCTCTATTCCTTTTACTTGTCCTTCTATTCTTCTAAGCCTTGTCTGTATATCTTTTTTTTGTTGTTCTTTACTTTTTTGCATGACTTTAATCTCCTTGACATATTATAATATATCTTATATTTTATAATTATTTTCTAAACCTCTCAATTACTTCATGTACAAAAATTTTTTAAAATTCTAATTATGCTTTTAATTTTACAAAGTTAAAAACATAGAACTTTTCCGTTATACTTATATATTGTTCTAATTATAATACAAACTTTTCTATAACTTCTGCTATTCCATCATTATTGTTATCATTTTTTGTTATGTAATTACCAAATGTTTTTATAGAATCTCTAGCATTTTTCATAACTACTCCAATTCCTGCTTCTTTTATCATACTTATATCATTCTCATCGTTACCTATGGCTATACACTGATCTATAGGTATATTGTAATAATTTGCAAGTTTTTTAAGTCCTATTCCTTTGTTTATGCCTTTACTAGTTATTTCTATATTATTTATATTAGATTTAGTTATAGATACTTCAAATTTATCTTGAATATTTTTTCTAAGTTTTTTTAAATACTCCCTATCCTCATCTACAACTACTAATTTACTAATTAGCCCTACTTTTCTTTTTATATATTCTTTACTATCAGGAACAACCCTTATTTCCATTCTGTATTGTCTATCTATTTTATTATTGAATTCATAAATTTTATTAGCAGAAAACTCCATTTTTTCTGTACACATTATGTTGTCATCATAAAAATGATAATATGTATCTTTGTCTTTTCTTAAAGTATCTACAATTTTACCAAAAGTATCTTTTTTTAAGCTATCAGAAAAAATAATATCTTTTTTATCATTTAATATTATTGCCCCATTAGCGCATATCATAGGTTGACCTTTTGATATAGTTTTTTCATAAAATTTTAGTCCTCCAGGTATACGGCCAGAACATATAACAACTTTAACTCCTTTATTCTTTGCATTTTCAATCATACGTAAATTTTTATCAGTAATTATCTTGTCATCATTAAGCAAAGTACCATCCATATCAATAGCTATTAACTTATACATTTGAAACTTCCTCCTTAGATTTCTTAAAGGTTTAGGCATATGAAAATTAAAAACTTATGTAATAAATTTCTTTGTAAAATCATAACTTTAGTTATAATAATAATTTTAAGGTGATTTAATGAAAAAAACTACATATTATCTATCAATAATTTTTATTATCTTATTAACTTTTACAGGGTGTAGCACTAAGCTACCCTTAGATATGATAAATAAAAACAAACCTAATAACTTTTATTATACCAATTTACTTTCTAAAAATATATCTTTAGAAGCCTCTTTTAAATGTAATTTATTTGAAACAAATCTTTCAAAAGAAAAAGAGCTTTCAAAAAAAGACATCGAACCTGTAAAAACTTTTATGAAACTTCTTAGAAAACCTAATTTTATAAAAAAACCTAGTAATTTAAATAAAAAACCTGAATACAAAATACTTTTTGAATTTAAAAAAGATAAATATATTATAAATGTCTATAACGATAAATATGTATCTATTTATCCTTACGACGGAAAATATGCTATGGACTACATTAGTATGAAAAATATTCCTCCTGCATACAATTTATATAATTTTGCTAAATACATTATGTTTGGAGAAAATAATTTTAGTTCCTAATATTTAATTATAGTTAAAAGCAGGTGTAAAATCTACATCTGCTTTTAGTTTATTAAAATACCTCTCGTATATAATATAAAAGACTCTTATAAAACATAATAATTATATATGCTATACTAAAAACTATTTATTTGTTTTTTTCTAAAAATTAAAATAACCTATATGAAATTACTCTTATTCAAGATATAATTTTTATTAAGACCTATTAAAATAAATAATTAGTAAAGACAGTATACTTCTTAAGGAGGGTATTATGGATAATTTATTATTCAAAGATCTATATAAAAGAATAACTAAAATTTTGTTAAGCCCTAGATTAATTGAAAAACATGGATTTAAAAAAGAAAATATTAATTTACATATAAAATCTTCATATTTTACTGATACTTTATATTACATGGTAACTAAAAAAGATTATTCTTGTTTATCTACATTTAATTTATGCAAAAATATATTCTTCGATTTAGGTTATGAAAAACAGTCAGAAGATTTTCTTTCCTATGTATATAAATATTCTATACATATGTCCTTTCCTCATGCTGTTATAATTAAAAATGATATAAAATTAAATAACCTTTGCAATTTATATCTTAAAATTTTAAGTATCATATGTGAGTTTGAAAAAAAATCTAAAAGCAGTACATGGCAATATAAGTACCCTATAAATTTTCTTGATGTAAACGAAATAAATGATTTAGAAGACTCTAGAGAATACAAGAAATTTATAAAAGAATTTAAAAATAACTATGTTTACGAAATGATGAAATTAAGTTCAGAAGTTATGGGATTTAACACACTAGACCATGTATGTGGAGTCCATTATTTATCACTACATTTAGGAAGGCAATTAAAATCTATAGATATTCCAATAGATTTAGGAAGAATATCTGGATCCGCTGCAGCTCATGATATAGGCAAATATGGTTGTAGGGTAACTGAGCTTAAAAGAGTTCCTCATCTTCATTATTATTATACAGATCAATGGTTTAAAAAATTCAACTTAACCTATATTGGAAATGTAGCTGTAAACCACTCTACTTGGGACTTAGAACTAGAAAATCTTTCTTTAGAATCTCTTATACTCATATATGCAGATTTTAGAGTGAAAAATCAAATTATACAAGGTCATCCTAAAATGACTATATTTTCTCTTGAAAAATCATTTAATATTATCTTAAATAAATTAGAAAATGTAGATTATAATAAAAAAATAAGATATAAAAAAGTATACTCAAAACTAAAGGATTTTGAAGACTATTTAGTAAATCTAGGTATTGATATAAATTTAAAAAACAATACTGTTTCAAAACCTAATAAAACATATTTTTCTCTACTTAATAATAAAGAAATTACTAATAACATCAAATATATTTCCATATACCACAATATATATTTGATGTATAAACTAAGAAATGAATACTCATTAGAAAGAATTTTAGATACAGCTCGCAGTGAAAAAGATTGGAAAAACCTTAGAGAATATATAAAAGTATTTGAAGAGTATTCTGCTTATCTAACTAAAGAGCAAAAAATTAGAACTATGAAATTCTTATTTGAAAATTTGACTCACCCGGAAGATGATATAAGAATACACTGTGCTAAATTAATAGGAAAACTTATAGCAACTTTTGATGAAGATTATAGAAAAGAAATACCAAAAGATGTTGAATTAAATATGCCTAATTTAACTTCTAAGGATTTATTAAACATATATATAAAATCCATGCTATCTCCTTCATCTAATACTATACCTTTAAATAAATTTAACTTAGGCTATAATACTTCTACAATGATTAAATCTTTATTTAGATATTGTAGGAAAAATTTAATACTAACTTATAGAAAGTTAATAATTAATCATTTTGATATAAATAAATATAAAAATACAGATACCAACTTATTTATATTAGATATATCTAAAACTTTACCTTTATCTCCTTATGATAAAGATATAGATAAGATATGGTATTTTATTAAAGATATATTAAACAAGCGAAATAGTATACTTAGACTTGGTGCTTTAGAAGCATTAAATGTTATGATACCTAAACTTCCAGAAAATTATTCTATAAGATCTGAAATCAAACAATATATGTTAGACTCTAAAATATACAAAAAACTATCTACAGAGAATTTACTAAAATCTTATATATGCGAAAAACTATCTCTTAAAACTTTAAAATCTAAACTTAAAAATTTTATAAATATAGATACTAAATCTGTTACAGATATATTCTTAAGTAATTTAAAAGCTAATACAAACTGGATAAAGAAAAAAATACAAATAGAATTAATACTTAATCATTCTATAGAAAATCCATCTACTTTTGGATTACACACTGCTATTCATTTTTGTAATTTATTAAAAGTCAGTGATATAGAAAGCGTTAGAAATAAAGCCGGTGCTTCCATTTTAAAAATAATGCCTTATCTTACACTTTCTGAAAGAAACGAAGTTGCTATAGAGCTTTTAAGAGCCTTAGAAATAGAAGGCAACAGATTCACTGAATATATACCAAAATATACAGGAAAAGTGCTCTTATGGCTTCCTCCTGTGGAATTAGAAGAAATGATAACCCATATATCTTACAAAACTAAAAAATCTAATACAAACTTAAAATGTTTACTTTTAAGCACTGTAGGTATAACTATTTCTAATTATCCAAAATATAAAGAAAGATTTAAAGAAAATGAAGAAATTTATCTTAACAGATTAAAAGAAATGTTAGGAATACTTTTAAATGGATTAGGAGATTACGATATACAGGTAAAGCAAAACTCTTTTGCTGTAATTGGCAAAAATTTATTTGGCAATAATTTGCCTCTAGAAAAAAAATGTACTCTTTATAAACTTATTTCTAAAAAACTTTTAACTTTAATTACAAACTATGAAAATACTAATTTAATGATGCTAACTATATCCTCAGGACTTCATTATATTTATAGATTTATATCAGATTATAATTTTTCTGTAGGAAAAATAGATATACCTGTTTCTAAAAAAATAGCTTTTTTCCCAGGAACTTTTGATCCCTTTTCTTCAAGTCATAAAGAAATTTCTAAATCATTGCGTAATATGGGATTTGAAGTATATTTAGCTGTAGATGAATTTTCTTGGTCTAAACAAACTTTGCCTAGTCTTTTAAGACGAGATTTGATAAATATATCTATAGCTGGAGAATTAAATATTTATACCTACCCTGGTGATATGCCAATAAATATAGCTAATCCTAATGACTTAAAAAAACTTAAAGATGTATTCATAGAATCTGAAGTTTATATAGCTGTAGGTAGCGATGTTGTATTAAATGCTTCTAGCTACAAAATTAAAAATATAGAAATTCCAAACTCTATATTTGATTTTTCACACATTATATTTAAAAGAGGTTCTGTAGAAAAACTTAGCAATATAACTAAATATATAAAAGGTGAAGTTGTATACTTTTCTCTTTCATCAAAATTTTCTAATATAAGTTCTACAAGAATCAGAAAATACATTGATGAAAACAAAAGTATTTCTAGTTTAGTAGACCCTGTAACAGAAAATTATATTTACGAAAAAGGTTTTTACCAAAGAGAATCTCAGGATAAAGCTATAATTAAACCTCTTCCTATAAGAATACGACTTATAAATCCTATAGATAAATTTATAATTAATGAAATGATATATACTTTCCAAAATAAAATACCAGATATTGAAGAAAAATTAATGTATATATCATCAAAGCCATCTTGTAGAATGATAATAATAAGAAATACCCAAAATAAATTAATAGGATTTTCTATATTCCATTGGATTCGTTCTACAAATTTATATGAAGAAATGAAAGACAGTAAAATAACTAACTATATAAGAAAACGTAGCACTGGAAGAATGTTATCCTTAGATGGTTTTTATTTAAATGTTTCTGAAAAAAATAGATATTTAGAACAAATACTATTAACAGAAACACTTGCTCTTTGTATATCAAAAGATTACGAATATGCTGTTTTTAATCCTATTAGTTTAAAATTTCAATCTTCTTCAATATTAGAGCTTTTAGAACTTCAAGGGTTTATACAAGTACCAACAGATAAGAATAATAATAAGCCAATATATTCAGTTGATATGAGTACCCCTTCTATTTTAAATTTAGATATTGAAAGCGTAATTAAAAGTCCTTATAGACATAACAAAAAAATTAAAAATATAATACTAGAAACTAGGAAAAATTTAAGAAAAGCTTTAGTAGAAATATATAAAGGACAATTAATACTATCTTTTGATAACAATTTTTTACACCAATGTATGATAAATAAAATTTGCAACGAAAACAACGTACCTACAACAATTCAAACTCCTAGAGTACTTGGAGATTCTATGTGTGTACCTTATGGTAATATACTTGATAAATATATAACCCCTAATACTGTTACTAAAGCTTTACACACAGAAAAAATGTTTTTTTCTGATGTAAAACATTTTAAGATAGGTGAAGCTCCTCACTATTTAAATTTAAAAAGTCAAGTTAAAATGCTTAAATCTTTTAATAGACCAATAATACTAGCAGATAACCTTCTTCATAAAGGCTATAGAATAAAAAAATTAGATCCTATATTTAAAAAAGAAAATGTAAAAATACAAAAGATAATAGTTGGAATTATGTCTGGAAGAGGTAAAGATTTAATGGATAAACAAAATAGATCTGTTGATAGCGCTTATTTTATTCCTAGATTAAAACTTTGGTTTAATGAAGCAGATTTATATCCTTTTATAGGCGGAAACTTACTATGGAGAGGTAAATATCCAAAGAGAAACTTACTTCCTTCTGTAAACTTAATATTACCTTATACTTATCCTAAATTTATAACAAATACAGATAAAAAAAATATTTTTAATCTTTCTAAAATTTCTATAGAAAACTCTATTAAAATTTTATCTGCATTAGAAGAAGAATATCACAATACTAATGATAGAAACCTAACTTTATCTTTATTAGGCCATGTATTTAATACTCCAAGATGTCCAGATCAAGGTAATAATATATACTATAATTTAAATTTAATGGCTTCTCATTACCTTAATAACGATTATGAATCATTGTTAAGACTTGAAAATATATTTGAATAATAAACGAGGTGTAAAATTTGAAAAAATTAAATCTTTTTTACTATAAAACAAAAAATAATTTAATAATATCCTTTGAAAAAGAAAATATCTTTGGAGAATTAATTACAGAAAAAGAAGCTTCTAATAATACTAATCTTTCTATTTATTTTTTAATTAACACAGAAAATAAAATAAATAGAAGAACATTTATAGTAAATACAGTTTCTGATCTCTTTATAAAAAGAGACTCATTAAATCTTCTAAAAAAAGATACCTCAAAGGATTCATTAATACCTTCTTGGCTTCTTAATCTTATAAAAAAAGATAAAATTATAGCATTAAATAAATCTTATCCTTCATGGAAAAAAGTTTTAGAAGACAAAATTATAACTAAAAATAAAAAATGGAATATAAACATAGTTGGTTTAGGAGATGTAGGGGGAACATTAATTACAGGATTAAGACTTTTAGGTAATGACTCAATAGATAAGATAGGAATATATGATAAGAATATAAATAAAATAAAACGTTTTGAATATGAATGTAACCAAATTTGTTATCCAAGTTTAGATACTCCTACTCCAAAAATTTGTGAAATTAATGAAGACAACTTATTTGATTGTGATATGTTTGTATTTTGCGTTTCTGTAGGTGTACCTAAAATTGGTAATGAAAAGGAAGATGTTCGACTTGTACAGTTTAAAGGAAATTCTAAGATAGTAAGTTACTATGCTAAACTTGCCAGAGAAAGAAATTTCAATGGCTTATTCTGCATCGTTTCTGATCCTGTAGATTTATTATGCAAAGTAGCTTTTACAGAAAGCAATAAAGATTCTTCAGAAAAATTAGATTATAAAGGATTAGCTCCTGAACAAATACGAGGTTATGGACTAGGTGTAATGAATGCTCGAGCTTCCTACTACGCTTTAAAAGATGAAAAAACTAAAAATTATATTAAAGAAGGAAGAGCTTTTGGTCCTCATGGTGAAGGATTAATAATTGCAAACAGCATAAAAAATTATAATAAAGATCTTTCAGATTATTTAACAGATAAAACAAAAACTGCTAACTTAGAAATCAGAGATTTAGGATTTAAACCATATATTGCTCCAGCTCTCTCCTCTGGAACCTTATCTATTTTAGCAACAATAAAATCACAGTGGCACTATAGTACTACTTTCTTAAATGGAACATTTATGGGAATAAGAAATAAATTTATAAAGGGTACTACTAAACTAGAAAACTATGAAAATATGCCTGAAGATCTATTTGAAAAATTAGAAAAAACCTTTGATTACTTAAAATCTTATTAACTTTTATATTATATTCTATTTGAAATAAGGAGGAACTTTATGGATACTTTGTTTGTTGTACTACCAAAAGATAATATTTCTCCACAATTAAACAAAATGATAAACTCAATATGTGAAAACTTTGAAAAAATAGAAATAATAAAAAACTTCAATAACTTTAATGAATTTAAAGATAAAAAAATATTATTTGCTTTAGAAATAGATTTTTGTGGCACTGATATTTCTATGTTTAATATTCTAAATGATTTAGAAAATAAAAACAAAAGATTCTTTTATAATTCTACAGCTTGCTTAGTAGTTCATAGTAATAATGATCTTTATACAAAGGATGTTTCTCAACAAATTATATTCTTGGCTAATTCTCTAGGCTGTAGATTTTTAGGTCACCCTTTAGTTGAAGCTACAGGTTCTTTAAGAAATTTTTCTACATGGAAAAAAGCTACAGATAAATCTATAGACTCTATATGCTTAGATCTTTGTGACAATTTAGGTAAACGTCTTCTTAAATATAAGCCTTTAGATATTTCTAATCCTAAAATACTAGTTTTATATTCATCTCCCCACTCCTTTTCTAATACGCTAAGTTTGTGGAGAATGACATCTTTAAATTTAAAAGGATTTAATATTAAAGAAATACAAATAGAAAATGGTGATGTAAAAGATTGTAAAGGCTGCTCTTATAAAATGTGTATGCATTATGGAAAACAAAACAGTTGTTTTTATGGAGGACTTATGGTAGAAAACATACTTCCTTCCATAGAAAAAGCTGATGTAGTAGTATGGCTTTGTCCAAACTACAACGATGCTATATCTGCAAATATTTCTGCTACTATAAATAGACTTACAGTACTTTACAGAAAAATAAATTTTTATAATAAATCTTTGTTTGGAGTAGTAGTATCCGGTAACTCTGGAAGCGATTCTGTCTGTAAGCAGCTCTTAGGAGCTTTAAATATAAATAAGGGATTTACTCTTCCACCTTATTCAATGCTAATTGAAACAGCAAATGATCCTAAATCTATATATAAAGTAGATTTTATAGAAGAAAAGGCAAAGTTATTTGCTAATAATATGAAAAGTCAAATTAAATATTCTAATGAGTAAAAATATATTATACATTCAAATAAACAAAATCATATTAGATATATTAAAATATTTCTAAAATTTATTAAACAAAAAGTGCCCTAAAAAATAGATTTTTTATAGTGTCTATTTTTTAGGGTACTTTTTACTTTAATTATAATATTTTTTTAATAACTCAGAGTTATCCATCCACATTGCTATATAAGGAGTATTACTTCCTTTTCTTTTTATATATACTAAAAAAGGTTTATCAAATATAAACCATCTTTTCTTATATGAATTTTTTAAAAGGAAATTATTAGTTTTCTTCTTTATAATAAGACCATTACTTTCTATTTTTAAATCAGTATTTGTTGTAGCATTTACTATAAAGTTATATTCAAATCCCCTATTTAAAATTTTCTTATCAATTAAAGATTTATAATCTGTTTGTATATCAAATTGTATATTAGGAATAGCTAATGTCTCCCCTAATTTCATTTTACTAGAAGTATTTTCCTCTATTCTCTTCTCTACCTTATTTATAGTTTTTAAAAGAGTTTCCTCTTTAGGTATTTTAGCCATTATAATCTCATCTTCTTTATTTAAAGGATTTAATTTTATTATGAAATCTTCCATGTTCTTATAATCTAAAATACTAACTTGATTAGCTATTTTATTTTGCTCTTCATCTTCATATTTGTTTATCCCAAAACCTTTAACTCTGGTTATTTTATCTTGTGATTCAAATTCAATAGGAAATGTTAATTTTTCGAAAGTATTATTAAATTTAATATTTCTTTTTAAATAAGAATAAAGAATTAAATCTTTTGGTCCCTTTAATGTGTTTGAAACTCCTTTATAATTATCAAATTTATAAGTTAATTTTTGTTTTATTTTATTTATTATATTGTCCTTTTCATAACCTGACATAGCTATATAATATTTATCATCTATAATATTTTTATCTATAATATTGGTATTTAAAAAATTCAAATAGTCACTATCATCATTTAAAATAATTTTCCCTTCTCTTGTTGAATTTTTCAAATCATCCCATAGAAATTGAAAAGTAGGATTGAATATAACATTATCTTTTTTTATCTTTTCATTTAAATTTAAAGTAACTTTACTTTCTTTAAGTTTTCCTCCATTTATATCAGTATCTACATTTTTATCCATTTTAATAAAATATACAACAGTAAAAGTTACTACAACTAAAACTATTAATTTTAAAACATTTTTCATAATTTTTTCATAAGTAAACATATTAATAAAATATACAGCTCCTCCAGTAATTAAAATGAAAATAAATTTTATATTAATTGCATTTTTAAATATATATATTTAAGTGTATACTATATTATATACTATATCAATTGAATTTCATACTTTAATATTATCAAAATATTGCAATATTTTTTGTATGTTTTTTCAGTTATATAAAAATTTATACTATTTTACTTTATTTTCAAAATGATAACAGTTAATATAAATAGTATATTAACTTTATAACTTAAAAGGAGGTACTTAAAATTTATACTAGAGGAGATTTTCATATTCATACTACTGCATCTGACGGTAAATATTCACCTTACGATGTAGTTAAATTAGCTAAAGAAGAACATTTAGATATAATATCTATAACTGATCATGATACTATAGACGGATTAGAAGAAGCCTTATCTTCTGCTAAAAAGCATAACATAACAGTAATCCCTGGAATTGAACTATCAACTACTTATAAAAATTGTAGTATACACGTATTAGGTTATTTCAAATCTATTCCTAATAAAAATAATTTATTAAATCATTTTCTAAAAGATAAAAAATATTTTAGAAAAATAAGAGCAAAAAAAATGCTTCAAAAACTAAAAGAAATTTATAATATAAATTTAGACTTCAATAAAATATTAGAAGATTCTAAAGGAATACTTGCAAGACCACATATTGCTAAAGCAATAATAGATGAAGGATACCCCTATACTTGGAATGACATATTTAATAATTTAATTGGAGATAACTGTCCAGCTTACGTTCCTAATAAAATCCTACCTACAGAGGAAGGAATTAACCTTTTAAAAAAATCTGGTGCATTAGTAGTACTTGCTCATCCTGTACTTATAAAAAAAATAGAAATAAAAGAACTTATGAAACTAGATTTTGATGGAATAGAAGCAGTTTATTATATAAATAGTAAAAATGATACTAGAAAATTTAAATCTATAGCTTCAAAATACAATAAAATAATAACTGGAGGATCTGATTTTCACGGTATAGATACTTCAGATAATAAACACGCTCCTAAGTTAGGTACTATACATTTAGATGAAGATAACATAAAAAAATTTTTAAAGAATTTAAAATAACAAAAGCTATTAGCTTAGATTATTCTAAACTAATAGCTTTTAAATTTATTTAAATTCAAATATACCTTTTGAATTTTTAATAAAAAATTTTTACATTTATAGTTTTATTATTGTTGCTTTATTTTAATCTATACTTTTTATATTAATAATTATTATTCTTCTTCAATATTATTTTTCACATCTGAATTTTCTTCTATCTCATCTATAGCTTCTTTATCATCTTTATATCCTTTATTTTCAGTAGCAGGATTATTTATTATTCCTGCTAAAACTAATATTCCAAGAATGCCTTCTACAACTTGAGCATAGTTTTCAGGAACTATATCAATTCCAAAAGATTTCAAAAATATAGGGATAAATGCAAGAATAGAAGCCCATAATCCATAGTTTTTAAATCTATTATTCAAAATAATCCCTCCTTCTATTTATAATATTAAATAAAAGATAGGATTGTCACAATTAATTTCATTATTAAAACAAACTATTCATTTCTAGCTATAAGCTCATTTATATAAAATTTTTGTCTATTAAAAAGATAAAACCCTTGCAATATCTACTTTAAAAGTTTACAATAGATATGAACCGTTTATAGTTTTTCTATATTCAGTTCTAAAATTCTAAAGTTGTTGCATATGGAGTCGTATTTGCGACTCCACACTCTTTTAACTCTATTTTAAAATCTCGATTATTTCCACTCTAAACACTTCTCATTACATTTTATACTCTGTAATAACCCACACAATGTATTCTTTCTAATTTATACATCATAATATCTATACTAAAAAACAAATCCTGTATCATCATTAAATATTTTTTATTTTAATTTCTTTTTTAAAACACAAAATAACTATGTGATTTTCCTTTATAAAGGGAAATCACATAGTTATTTTTGTATTCTTAAGTTATAATATTTAACTTTTTATCTTTTAAGAGCCACTCTTAAATATGATACCCCTGATTCTTTAAGCTTCTGTCAAGAAAGCATGATATCCTCTCATTGTTTCATATATATCTGCTTTGCTGGCAACTTCCCAAGGTGCATGCATATTATGAAGTGCTATACCACAATCTATAACTTCCATTCCATAATTAGCAAGTATATATGCTATAGTACCGCCACCGCCTTGATCTACTTTTCCAAGTTCCGATGTTTGCCATGATACATTATGTTTTTTCATTATTCTTCTTATCTTGGCTACATATTCAGCATTTGCATCATTAGATCCGCTTTTTCCTCTAGAACCAGTATATTTGTTAAATACTATACCTTTACCAAAGTATGCTGAATTCTTCTTTTCCATTACAGTTGGATAGTTAGGATCAAAAGCTGCTGTAACATCTGAAGAAAGCATTTTTGAATTTGAAAGGCATCTTCTTAATTTTAAATCACTATATTTATGACTAGTTAAATTAATTATTTCCGATACAGTATTTTCAAAGAATCTTGAATGCATTCCTGTGGCCCCTACACTTCCTATTTCTTCTTTATCTACAAGTAGTGTTACACAAGTATTTTTAACATTTTGGAGTTTCATCATAGCTTCAAAAGAAGTATAAGCACAAATTCTATCATCATGACCATAAGCCATAATCATACTTTTATCAAGACCATAATCCCTAGCTTTTCCAGCAGGTACAATTTCAAGTTCTGCTGACACAAAATCTTCTTCTTCTATGTCATATTTTTCATTTAATATTTTAAGTATATTTTTTCTAACTCTATCCTTTGTATCTTTATCTTTTATTGGAATACTTCCAACTAATATATTTAAATTTTCTCCTTCAATAGCTTTAGCCAATTTTTTATCTTGTTGGTCTTTAGCTAAGTGAATTAACAAATCAGAAATTCCTACAACAGGATCACTTTCATCTTCCCCTATAACCATATTTATCTTAGTTCCATCTTCTTTTACTACTACTCCATGAATAGCTAATGGAAGAGTTACCCATTGGTATTTTTTTATTCCTCCATAATAATGAGTTTCTAATAAGGCTAAATCTGTATTTTCATATAAAGGATTTTGTTTTAAATCTAATCTAGGAGAATCTATATGTGCTCCTAATATATTTAATCCCTCTTCCATAGGGTTTTCACCTATTATAAATAAAGCTACTGTTTTGTCCATGTGCTCAGCATATACTTTATCTCCAGCTTTTAATTTTTTATCTTTTTTAATTATTTCTTTTAAATCTTTATATCCATTTTCCTTTGCTAATCTTACAAACTCATTTGCACATTCTCTTTCTGTTTTAAAATTTGACATAAAATTTCTGTAATTTTCTGATAAAGTAAATACCTTTTTTAATTCTTCTTCTGAATATTTATCCCAGGCATATTCATATTTCTTTGTTAAGCATTCTTTCATAAGTAATTCCCCTCCTCTTAGTACAGTATAAGATATATGATATCATATTTTGGAAATTTTTTCATAACCATTTTTTCTTTTTAAAAAACCAAATTAAAGCCATTGATGATATAACCATAAGAAACAATATATAAAAGCATCCATTTTTACAGTTCATAGGTGGTATATTGTTAAAGTTCATACCATAAAAACTAGTTATAAGATCTGCTGGTAAAAATATAGCAGCAACTATAGTAAATACTTTCATAAGTTCATTAGCTTCGTTTCCTATTTCTGATTCATAAGCTTCTCTAACTAGTGAAAGGTCTTGAACTAAAGTTTCTAGTGCCATCATTAGTTTTTCTATTTTATTGTTTAAACTCATATAATTCTTTATGTATTCTTTTTTTATTAATAAATTATCATTATTTACTAAACTATCTCCAATATATCTTAAAGGAGTTATATATTTTCTTATTCTATAAACCTGTCTTCTAAGATGAATAACTTCATGCATATATTCATGTTTAGGTTTCTTTAATATATTAATTTCTATTTTATCAGCTTTAGTTTCAAGCTGGGATATAACATCGTAATCTTTAACTATAACTCTATCCATTATGTAGTAAAGTAATATATCTGGAGAAGGTTTTTCTTTTAGCATAAAACAATTTTTAGATTCTCTTATATCCATAAGTAAATCTGTTACTATTCCTAAATCCTCTTTATATACGGTAATTATGTAATTTTCTCCTAAAAATATATTGAATTCACTACTATTTACCACTGAATCTTCATATTCCAAAACATTTAGTATAACAAAAACATACTGCTCATAAAAATTTATTTGAGCAGATTGAGAATAGTTTTTACACTCTATTATATCTTCTTCTTTTAAATTAAATTTATTTTTTAATAAATTAACTTCTTTAGAATTAATAAGTATCCAATGATGTCCTTCTTCTATATTATAGCTATCTGTTACATCTTTAAATTTATTTTCTAAATCAAGAACCCTCATATTATCACCACAAACAATAGTATTTTTACTTCATTATTATTTGTAGTTTAACCTGTTATTATTCCATCTATTAATATGTCATGCTCTTCTATCGGAACATCTTCTATAACTTGAAAATCATATGATAAAGCAATTTTGGGAGTATTATCTTTTAACTTTAAAAAAAGCCTATCATAAAAACCTCCTCCATATCCAATTCTTCCACCTTTTCTATCAAATACAAGACCTGGAACTATAACTAAGTCTATATATTTTTCATCTATTTTATTATGAAAACTTTCCGGTTCTAATATTTTATATTTTCCACAAGGTTTCAACTTAGAAAAATCCTCTATCTTAATAGCACTCATTCCTCTATCTTTAGATATAACCTTAGGAACACATATTTCTTTTCCACTATTTAATGCTTTTTTTATAAACCCGTGAGTATCAATTTCTTCATCCATACTAACATATACAAATATAATCCTACTTTTTTTATAATAACTACTATTTAAAAGTTTTTCTAATATTATCTTATCTTTATTTTGTTTTTTATCTATGCTTAAACCTTTTCTTTTTTGTTTCATGGATTTTCTTAATATAGATTTATAGCTCATTTCCCTTACTTTTTCTTTCCCCTTCTTCTTTAATTCTATCATTTATTATATCTACAGGTGATGCTTTAGATATTAAATTATATCTATAATTAGCTGCTGCAGCTTCTATAATAACTGCTAAATTTCTTCCTGGTCTTATAGGAATAGTTAATTTTCTCACTGGAATATTAAGTATATCTATGAATTCTTTATCTATTCCTAATCTATCGTAATTTCTATCTGGCCTCCATTGTTCTAAATACACTACTAAATCTATAGTCTTTTCTTTTAATATAGAACTAAGTCCATATAAGGCTGCTACATCAATTATTCCCATTCCTCTAACTTCCATCATTCCTGATGTAATATATGGTGATGTTCCCTTTAAAAGGCCATTAACTTCTTTTATATCTACAGCGTCATCTGTCACCAATCTATGACCTCTTTTAATAAGCTCTAATGCACTTTCAGTTTTCCCTATTCCACTTTCTCCAGTAATTAATATACCTATACCATATATATCTAAAAGAACCCCATGTAGCCTAGTTTCTGGCGCTAATTTTTCATCTAGATAACTCATTAAAGAACTTATAAATCTTGTTGATATTTCGTTGGTTCTTAAAACCCACTGCTTTTCTTTTCTTGCATTTTCTATAAATTCTTCATGAGGAGGTAGAGAACGTGTTATTATAGTACATGGAGTTTCAAACTTAAAAAATTTTCTTAATCGTTTAAGTCTAATCTCTTTTTTCATAGTATTTAAAAAACTCCATTCAGCTTTTCCTACTACCTGTACTCTTTCATTAGCAAAATAACTATAAAATCCTGAAAACTGAAGTCCCGGTCTATTTATATCGCTTAAATCAATTTTTTTATTTTCTTCTCCCTCTACTAGTACTTCTAAATCCATATCTTTTATGATATCTTTTACTGTAACCACCTATAATAACCCTCCTTTTAAGTATATAATTTAATATATTATTATATATATCAATATACTTTATTCTAAACTCCTACGATTTATACAATTAAACAATTTTAAGTACTATTTTACATCATATTTATAAAAATTTAAATACATTCCGTGTTAAATGTCAATATTTAATACTAATTAGCACATTCTCATATATATATTATTCGTTATATTTAATATTAACTTTTATAAAGAAAAATATTAATTTAGCCCTATTAAAATAAACTAGCATACTGAATTATTTATTTTTTTAATATAGCTTATATACATAAATATATATTTTATAAAAAAGACATATATTAAGAATAATGAGTATATAAAAATATATCTTTATTTCTTAAATATATGTCTTTATTTTAAGCTACTTCTTTTTTATTTTTCTTATCTAAAAGATATTTCCTAATGGCAAAAGCTAATGCTATTAAAGCTATTACTCCACATACAACCCAAAGTCCTAATTTAGCTACCTTACCTATATTTTGTCCTAATATAGAATATACAATAGTTGCTGGAAGCTGACCTATTCCTGTTGCCCAAAAGAAAGACCAAAATGTCATAGTAGTAAGGCCTGCTGCATAGCTTATAGCATCAAAAGATATAAAAGGTAGTAATCTAGCTATAAGTATTGCATATTCACCATACTTATCAAAAAACTTATCTGTCATATCTATAGCTTTTTTACCTATTATTTTCTCAACTACCGGTCTACCATACATTTTACTTATAAAATAACACATACAAGCTCCAAGCATAGCTCCCGTCCAAGATATAAATGCTCCAAAAGCCCATCCAAATACCCAAGCATTAGCAAATGTTATTATAAATGCTGGAAGTGGTGCTGCAATAGATTGAAACATCATAAGTAAAATTGATACAAAAGGAGCTAAAGCTCCAAAGGATTTTATGTAATTTTTCACTTCTTCAATATCTAATTTAGATAACATAATTGCTATATTATTAATTCCATCTTTAAAAGAAGGAACTAAAAAATACATTAATAAAATTAATAATAAAAACCCTATTTTAACTAATAAATTTCTTTTCTTTTTATCCATTTTTCCCCTCCTTGTTAATAAGATGCTGTTGTACTTTATTAAAACTAATTTTCTTTTTAATTATTAAAGATATAACTAGTAATCCAATAAGTAATATTAAAGATATAATAAATTCTATAGATTTAAAATTCAAAGATTTATCTCCAATATTTATAAAAATTAGTATTCCTGGTATTATTCCTATAGCTGTCCCTAAAATAAAATCCTTAAATTTTATCTTAGAAAGGCCTGCTAAATAACTTATAACATCAAAAGGTATTAGAGGAATTAGCCTTAAAATTAATATTAATATAAATCCTTTTTTCTCTACTCCTTCTTCAAAATACCTTCCTTTATTTTTAACTATCTTAGAAACTACAGATCTACCTAAAATCCTTGAAATATAAAAAGAAAGTACCGCTCCAAACAGTGCTCCTATTATTGTATACAAAGTTCCCCATATCATTCCAAAGACCATTCCGCCGGATATAGCTAATATAGAATCTGGAAACAAAGTTAAAGGAACAAAAGTAAACATAACTATATATACAATAGGTGCTACCATTCCATAGCTTTTTATATATTCTTTTAATAAAGATACACTACAGTTTTTAAAAAGAGATGATTTCTTTAAAAAACATATTAATATAGCTAGTCCTATAATTAAAAGTAAGTTTAAAATAAGTTTCTTTTTACTTTTTAACACTTAAATTCTCCAATCTTTTTTTATTTTATAAATATAATATTTTTTAAGTATAAAATTCCTTTTGAATTATAAAATAATACTAATCTTTTTATTTTAATAAAGACTTAGTTTTCAATCTATTGCTCCAAGATTTCAAAGGAGTATTAACATTAAATTTCAATTCATCTTCTTTAATTTTTCCTCCAAAAATAAGATCCAATATATGAAAACCCTTAGCTCCTCCTCTAATCATAGATTCTCTACATCCAGCACAATAAGTTATAACATACTTAGAAGGACAACTTTCAACTATATTTTCCATAATATTTTTTGAAAGTTTTGGATTTACTGTATGAACCATCCCTCCAGTGCCACAGCATACTGTATTTTCTCTTGAATTAGTTTTTTCAACTAATTTATATCCTAGTTTATCAACAATAAACCTTATACTATCTTGTATATCACTTTCATATCTTGTAGGACAAGAATCATGTATAGTAAAGATTGATTCATTTTCATTTCCTATACCAATAGCTTCTTTAGGAATTCCTATTTCTTTAAGAACATTCCATAATGATTTAACCTTAAAATCATCATTAATACTGTATCCATTTATTGTTTTATAACAGTTTTGACAAGCTACTATAACTTCTTTTGTTCCTGTTTTCTTTATATCTTTATAAGTAGTTTTAGATAATTTTTCAAACCTTTCTTCTTCCCCTAAATCTTTAGTTGGTTTACCACAACACTGTAAAAGTATACCTAAATTAGGTATCTTTGTTTTTAAGTATTCATAGGTCTTTACTACTAATTCTGGATTATAAGAACATAAACTACATCCAGGGAAAAATAACTTTTCTACTTTATCATTACAATTTATATCATTTTTATATTTAGTAAAAAAAGATGTATATGAAAATTTTTGATGCATATGTATTGATTTATGTCCTTTTAAAGGAGATTTTCCTTTGTTTTGATTAACTATATCTTTTCTAAGGTTAAAAAATATTCTTGAAGTGTCAATATCTTTAGGACATACTTTTTTACATTTACCACACATAGTACATGAATAAGGTATAATTGTCTTTACTTTTTCTTCTTTCAATATACTTTTAAATAATTTTTTAGGATTAGTTTTAAAAAACTGAAGCATTTCACAATTTTCATTACAGATATTACAATCTATACACTGCTGCAGAGCATCATTCATAGATTCTAAAAGTTTTTTATTTTTAACCTTTACATATTCCTTATTCATTTAAATCCACCTTTTTAAAAGTTTTTCCATAAAATTCTCATCTAAATATTCCTTTATTTTATTATAAGTATCCATATTTTTTATATCTTTATTAGGATTTTGATATTCTATATAAGCATATGCACACCAGCTTAAAGCTCTTAAATAAAGATATGGTTTGTACATATCTACTCTTTCTCTTATATCTTTATTTTTAAATCTCTTTTCATAATGGTTAAAGAATTCATTTATTTCATTACTGTTAAGTATAAAATTACTTTTCCACAAAGTAGTTGTAGGAGCTAAAAATTGTGTTAAATCTTGGCAAGGATCACTAATAACAGGTTTCTCCCAATCTATTAAATAATAATCATTTTTTCCTATTATAAAATTATGAGAGTTAACTTCTGTATTATTTATAACTTTCCAAGGATTATTTTTAAAGTACTCCTCTTTAAACTTATTTTCATCACACCAATTTAAAAATTTTTCAAAAAACAGTTTTATTTTTATATCTATGTACCTACTATTCCAAAATTCTTTTAGTAATCTTTTAGATTCCTCTATTCTATCTGTAAATATGTTTTTTTCAACAATAAAATTTTTTAAATCTACCTCTTTAATTTCTATAGAATGAATATTTGAAAATATGTTTGCAGCTTTTTTTAAATCTTTTTTATAATCTAAAGGCTCCCCTTCTAAATACTCCATTATTAAAATTCCATATTCGATGTATTTCTTACTATTATCTACATAATAAACTTTAGGAGTTACTCCGCTTTCTTCTAACCTTTTTATTGCGTTATATTCATACTCTATTTGATTTTTTAAATCTAATTGGCTCTTTGTGTTAATTCTAAATACATATTTATTAACTTTATCTTTTAATATAAAATTTATGTTATATTCTCCCTGTGCTAAAAATTCTACACCAAAACAGTCATCTAAATCTATATACTTACTAATATTAAGCTTTCCTATATAATTTTCTATTTTATTTTTCAGCATATTTTTTAACATTTTCATCAACCCACCAATTATTAATAAACTCTATAGTATTAAAAGGGACTTCTTTATAATAAGCTTTATTTACCATACTTCTATTTATAAGGTTATCTAAATCTTCTTTTGTATCTATATCTTCATGTTTATCTACAAAACCCACTCTTAATCCTTCTTTATTTAATATGTTCATAGTATTATAAAAAACAGAATTTTTTCCCCATTTTATATTATTTTCAAATACTAATTTATTAAGCTTTTTCATAGCTATTAAATAATATCCGCCATCCAAAGTTGGTCCAAAACAAATATCTTTTTTATCTAAAACCATAAAAGATTTTATAATATCTTGTGATTGTACTTCTGGTATATCCGATCCTATAAGTGTTACTTTTTCATATCCTAAATCCAAAACTTTTTTTATACTGTTTTTCATCTTTTCTCCTATGTTACGACCTTCTTGAGGAAAACACTTAATATATTCAGGTATTATAGGATTTATTATATTTAAATTTCCTTCATCTCCATAGGATAAATAAATATGAATATTAGAATCTATCCTTTTGCACATATTAAAAATATCTAATAAAAAACATTTATGTATATCAGCACATTGTCTTGCTGTTAATTTACCTATAAGCCTAGTTTTAGTTCTGCCAGCAACAGGTATTCTAGTCATTATGATAAGAGCATTCACTACTGTCTTACCTCCCTATACATCTTATTTAAAGTAGAATTTGAAATCCCCATAATGTGGAGAATTCTAAGTTTATGCATTAGTAAATGAGTTTTAAATTGTCCTCCTTTTTTAAATCTTCTAGCAGATGTACCTATTTTTTTACTAATTAATTTCATTTTACCTACTTTCTTAATCTTTTTACTAAACTCTAAATCTTCCATTATATATAAATTAGGATATCCACCTATTCTATTAAAAATATTTTTTTCTACAAATATTCCTTGATCTCCATAAAAAATTTTAAAAATGTAGGCTCTTATATTAGAAGTTATCCTTATATATTTCATAAATAAAGTATTAAAATCATAAAAATATAAAGAAAATCCTCCTCCTACATAACCTCTTGTTATACACTTCTCTATATATGTAATACTATTTAAATCTACTATAGAATCAGAATGAACGAACCACAAAATATCCCCTTTAGAAATAGATGCTCCTTTATTCATCTGATATGCTCTTCCTTTTTTACTTTTCACTACTTTCCCATATTTTTTTGCTATAGTTACAGTCTTATCTTTACTTCCACCATCTACAACTATAATTTCTTTACTTCCTTTTAAATTATTTAGTTTTATAAGTAAATTTTCTATAGTTTTTTCTTCATTTAATACTGGAACTATTATAGATACCACTTAAATCAAATCCTTTAAACAATAAAACTTTTATTCCTATTATAACTTTTTTTTATAAAAAAAGTCTGTATTATAGCAAAATATTATGCTTGTTTACATAGTTATAAAAAATATTTATTTTTATTAAATAATTTAACAAATAATGCTATAATTTTCGTGTAATAATTTATTAATTGGAGGTATAAAATGTTGAAAAATAGAATTAATTTTAAAAAGTTATCTTCTTTATTTTTATCATTTGCATTAATTGGTTCTTTATTCGTTGGATGTGCTAATAACAAAACTTCTAGTGACAACGATACCAAAGAAAAAAAATCAAATGCAAAATTAGAACAAAAATATACTGATAACAGCTATTTAATGAACCCAGAGAAATTATCAAAAGATTTAAAAAAGGAAAATCTTTTAATAATTGATGCCCGTTCAAAAAAAGAATATAAAAAAGGTCATATTCCAGGTGCAATAAACGTACAATGGCAATATTTCACTAACACAGAAGGAAAATCTGGTGATAAAGGTTGGGGAATGCTTCTCTCTAAAGACAAACTTTCTGAAAAATTCTCTGATTTAGGCATAGATAAGAATAAAGACATAATAGTTTATGCTAGTAACAAAAAAGGTTGGGGAGAAGACGGAAGAATAGTATGGATGCTAAGAATGGCAGGCCTTAATAAAAGCAAGATGTTAAATGGTGGTTTCGTTTATTGGGAAAATAACGATTTTGAAATTTCAAAAGATACATCCGAACCTAAAAAGAATAACTTTAAAATCGAAAACTTAGATATGAAAACTTACGCTGATACAGCTTGGACTAAAGAAAATATAAATAAAGCTGTAATATTAGACGCTAGAGAAGAAAAAGAATATAAGGGTGCTACTGATTTTGGCGAAGCTAGAGGTGGTCATCTTCCTAAAGCTAAATTATTTACTTTTAATAAAGTATTTAATGATGATGAAACTTTAAAAAGTGAAAAAGAAATTAAAGATATGTTAACTAAAGCAGGCATTAAAAAAGATGATCAAATATTAACTTACTGTACTGCAGGTATAAGATCTGCTCATCTTGCTTTAATTTTAAAAATGGTTGGATATGATAATGTTAAAAACTATGATGGATCTTACTACAGATGGGCAGCAGAAAAAGACTTAAAACTTGAAAAATAGAAAATATATTAAAGTGAAAAAATCCTATCTAAAATTTTTAGATAGGATTTTTTCACTTTAATATTTAACATAAGGATTTTAATTTATATATAATTATAATTGTAATCTAATATCAGTCACATTAAATAAATATCTAGTAAACAGCAATCCTATTTTGTTATTAAATTGCTTGTATTTAAATTATGAAGAGCTTCTATAAATCTTACAGTTCCTGTTTTTGATCTCATTATTAATGTATTAGTAGTAGCTTTATCATTTTTGTGATATACTACTCCTTTTAATAAGTCACAATTTGTTGCTGCTGTTGCTGCAAAATATACATCATCACTTTTTACTAAATCATCGATATATAATACTTTATGAACATCATCTATACCCATTTTTTTGCATCTAGCTTTTTCTTCTTCATTATGTGGTACAAGCTGAGCTTGCATTTCTCCGCCCATGCATTTTATTGCTGCAGCTGCTATAACACCTTCTGGAGCTCCACCAGTTCCAATCATTAAATCTACTCCAGTGTCTTCAAAACCACAAGCAAGTATTGCTGCAACATCACCTTCATCAAATAATTTAACTCTTGCACCAGCTTCTATTGCTGCATCTACTATGTAATCATGTCTTTCTCTTTCTTGAACTATTACTGTAAGTTCTGAAACATCTTTATTTAATGCTTTTGCAACATTTAATATGTTTTCTTTAGGTGTTTTATTTATATCAATAGCACCTTTTGCTCCTGATCCTACTGCTATTTTTTTCATATACATATCTGGAGCATGAAATAAACTTTCCTTAGGTCCCATTGCTACTACTGCTATAGCATTTGGTATTCCTTTAGCTATAAGTTCTGTTCCATCTAATGGATCTACTGCTATATCCATCTCTGGCATATCTTCGCCTTTTACTCCTAGTTCTTCTCCTATATATAACATAGGTGCCTTATCAAGTTCGCCTTCACCTATAACAACTTTACCTTTTATAGGCATCATAGAAAAAGCTTGGTGCATTCCATCAACTGCAGCTTGGTCTGCAGCCATTTTGTCGCCTCTACCCATAAGTTTTGCTGAATTTAATGCGGCTGCTTCTGTAACTCTTGCAAGCCCCATAGAAATATCTGTCTTTAGCATATATTATTCCCCCTAAAAGTTTGGTAAATATATATATATCAATATATAAAGCTTGATAAATATTTACACTTTAATATATATGGTATATAAAAGCAATTATTATGTTATACTATATCCTTTATTAATAATTATTATATCACATTAAAAAAATATGACAAGCTTATTTTAAAGTGTCCAAATTGCTACAAAATTAAAAAAACTTTACGACATTTTTTTCTTAATTATATTTTTTTGTATATAAACTTAATATCTATATTTCAATAATTTCCACACTTTTCCACATTATCTCCACATTTTTTCCACAAACTAATGCACATTTTATCAACAGTTATTATAGTTATTTGTGTAATTACGTGTATATTGTTGACTTACGAAAAATATGATATTTTTTCCATAATTTGATAGAATGAAATAGAACCATTTATTTACATATAAAAACATGGAGTTGATAAAATGGATAATAATCGTCTAAAAATTTTAAAACTAAAGATTACAAATAAAAAACAATATCTTTATAATTTGATATCATTATACGATTTAACAAATAATAAAGTAGTAAAATGTAGTAAAGAGTTGGATTCTTTAATATTAGAATATGAATCTCATGAAGATAAAGGCGATAAGTTTCATTATGCATAAATAAATATATATTATATTTTATTTTCTCTAGTATATGATGCAGAAATTATTACTATTATATAAATTAAATTGAAAAATTCATTGCACAATTTACTTATTAAAAATAAAGACCACAGAGTTTACTCTGTGATCTTATATATTTTATTTATACTGTAGATACACTACTTAACACATCGTCTATATCAACATCTTTACCTATTTCGTAAAAAGCTCCTATAAATTCAATAAAGCCTTTATCTACTTCTTCATCATAGCATATATGTTGAACTTCTATACTAAATTCTTCTTTTAAATCTTCCAATATATCAGAAACATTGTCTCTAGCTATATCATTTAAATATAACCTATAGTAGCTTTCTTTATTTGTTTCATCATCATCACTAGAATAAGTTCTAGCCTCTGAAATCTCTTCTTTTTTAAAATCATAATAAAATTTTAATACACACATATCTTCTTCATAATCTATCTCTTCTATTTCTTCTATTCCATTATCTATTAAATAATTTACGATTTCACTTTTATTCATATATCCTTCTCCTCCTAAATTCGATACTTTACTATATATTATTATTATCTTATTATGAAATTTATACATATTAAATAAAATTATATTATAGATTTAAACCTTCTTTATTTTATAAATATAGAATCTATTTTTAAAATATAAAATATATTTATAAAATCTAATATATCACTAAGGTAAAACATAGTATTATGAAATAAAGGTATATTAAAAAAGAAGCTATTCGCTTTACTAACAAATATTGATTTATTTTTGTGACTTTATACTAAAAAATTTATAAATCCATTAATAATAAAAAAATATCCTAACAAAACATTGTCAGGATACCCTTTATTTAAATTATTAATTTTTAAATCATACTAGCTATTTTTTCTACAAATTCATCTGCTTTTTTAAGTTCTTCTTTACTAGGAACTAATTTAAATCTTAGTCCTTCTTCTAATACTTTAAATTTCAATCCTTTTAATCTATCTATCATAAGAGAAACACCTTCTCCACTCCAACCATAAGATCCAAAAGCTGATGCAAATTTGTTTCTATTAGTTATAGCGCACACTAAAGATAAAAGATCCCAAACTGGTTTAACAGCATCTTGATTTATAGTAGGTGACCCCATAAGAACTCCTGTTGAATTTTCTATAAGGTTAACAGCTTCTCCTAAATCCATAGATGTTATTTCATGAGATTCTGCTTTTATACCTTTTTCATTTAATCCTTTAGATATATATTTTGCCATTTTTTCTGTATTACCATAAGCTGAAACATAAAATATTTGAATATTTTTATCTTTAGGTTTATCTTCCTGAGACCATTTTTTATAAAGATCTAAATATTTATCTATATCAGTTGTATGAACTGGTCCATGACTTGTAGCTACTAATTCTAAATCTAAATCTTTTATTTTATTTAGTCCCATTATTACAAACTTTTTAAAGGGTCCCATAATAACATCAAAATAGTACTTCATCTCTTGTAAATAATCACCGGAACAATTATCAGTAATATCTCCTTGTGGACAATAATGGCATCCTAAAAAATCACATGTAAACAATACCTTTTGATTTTCTGCATAAGTAAACATTGTATCTGGCCAGTGTAAATTAGGTGCTGGTATAAATTTAAGTGTTGTCTTTCCTAAACTTAATTCTTTAGGTGCAACTTCACAATTAAAATCTTTGTTTATTATTTCTCTACTATACATAAGTGCAGCTTTAGAACCTATAACTTTTGCTTCTGGGTATATTTCTATCAGCTTTTCTAATGATCCACTATGATCCAATTCTGTATGTTGAACAATTATATAATCAACTTTTCTATCTCCTATGATTTCTTTTACATTAGATAAGTATTGATCAAAATATCCATCTTTAACACAATCTACAAGAGCAATTTTTTCATCATCTATAAGATATGCATTATAAGTAGTTCCCCTTTTAGTTTCCATTATAATATCAAAAACTCTTAATTCTGGATTTTTAACCCCTACCCAATATATGTTTTCTCTCAACTTTACGTTTCCCATGAAATTAATAACCTCCTATGTTAAAACACTCTATAATATATTTTCTTGTATCTTAGTTAATATTTTAGCACAAAGAAAAATAATATTAAATAGTAATGATTATTTTTATCTTTATTTTCCCAATAATACATAATATTCTTGCTTTTAATTGTATTTTTAAACAAATAAACCTAGCAACTTATAGTTACTAGGCTTTACTATTAAAATATTTTATATGCATTATTTTGATGCTGACGGCATACTTTCTAAATTTATTTTTAAATTTTTAGATAATATTTTTACAAAGCTAAAAGCTATAACTCCATCTACTAAATGATGTAAAATTGTTCCTATACCAACAACCATAAGTATCTTATATAAAGTAAATCCAAATGGAATAACTGCAATTGCTTCTAATATTCCATGAATAGGTGCTGTTATCAAAACTACTTTTTTAAATGAAACACCTTTTTTTATAAAATATCCTCCTACAAGTCCTACAAAAGTATGCATAAATGCTCTAAAAGCTATAACCATTGGTGCAGTAACTAAAAAACCCATTGCTGATCCAAGACCTACCATCGCTGCTGGTACTGGACCTAAAAACATAGCAATAAATAACGGTACATGAGATGCTAAAGTTGCACTAAAAGGACCTGCTTGTATTTTTAAAAAGCCAAAAGCTAAAGGTATAACTATAGCTAATGCTGTTAATGCAGCTGCATATGTTAATGTCTTTAAATTTTTCATAATAATACCCCCATAATCTCTTAATGTATATACAGTAGTATATATTATATTTTTACATTTGTAAAGATATTTGGTTTTTCAAATAGTAATAGATTATATCTTATTGACACAAAATAAAATCTATAATATTATATAAATATACCCCTATATGGTATGGAGGTGATTAAATGATCGAACTAGATAAAAAAGCTTTTATGGATGTAAAATCCTCTAAAGGATATTTTTTATTAACACTTATGGTAACTAATTGTACTGGATGAGCTGGTAATATAGAATCTAAAAGTCTCAAGGTTGAGATAAAAAAAGATTTTCCTAATAAAAATCAGTATAATATCTTTGAATATAATGGAGTAAAAATTTTTATAGACAATAGATTAAAACTTAAGGATAATATTTATATATACAGAAAATTAAAACTCCCTTTTATAGGAGCAATATATAGTGCAAAAGGAGTTATTATAGATTAAAGCTCATTTAAATATTATATATAAATATTAAAATTTAAATACTTATAAAATAATAGTAAATCATATATTACCTTAACAATATCTACTTTTCTAAAAAATCTTTATTTATTTTTGTGATTTTATGATAAAAAAATTATTTTACTAAAAAATACTGAAAGATAAGGTATTTGATAAACACCTTATCTTTCAGTATTAATATTTATTATATTTTGAAAAACTATCTTTAATAATATTTTCTAATAAAAAATTCTCATATTTTAATAAGTAAAAATGTATTTTTTATAAATCCTTAAACATATAAATCTTTCTATTCTTTTAAACTTATATTTGCCCAGCTTTTTAAAAGAAGATCATTAAATTTGTCTAAATCCACTAAATCAGTTGCCATAGTAACTTTGTATTTATTTTTATTATTAGAATCTATATTTATTATACCTTCTTTAAGCTGAGTTTTTATAGGATTTATATAAACATTCTCTGTTTTAAATAGTTCTTTATGAACTATATATAAAGCAGCTGCTGCATCCCAATTACAAAAACCTTTCATCCCAAATTTCTCATACATAATACTATACCAATCTTTTATATTATTATATATATAGCTATAAACTTTATTATCTGAGCCTTTTAATTTATCAAGTTCCTTTTCCCCAAATAAAGCTTTTAAGCACACTTCCCCAGTAAAAAGAGTTATATTAGCTTTTGATTTTAAAACTTCATAAGCAGCCTCATAATCGCAAGAAAGGTTTAATTCTTTTATATTAACTCCACCTAAACTAAGCTTATTTAATACTCCTCCCATTATAATTATGTTCTTTACATTTTTATAAAAATTTTCATCATATAAATATGCTCCATATAAATTAGACATAGAGCCTGTAGCTAATACAGTTATTTCTCCTGGATAGGTACCACAAGCTACAGCTAAATATTTAGCAGCTTCGCTTATTCTTCCTGATTCAATATCTCCGCCTTTAAATATAGGCTTATATTCTTTATCTAAATAATTCATTAAATTTAAATTATTAGAATGAGTATCTTCTACAGAACTATTTCCATGTGTAGAGGTAACTCCAACAAGATCTACATCCTCATTTCCTAAAAGATACATAAGAGTTAATCCATCATCTACATCTTTTCCTGTCATTCCCATGGTGTTATCACAATCATAAATAACTTTATACATGGAATCTCTCCTTTTTATTACTCTTCTTCGACCTTATATATCTTTGAAGCTTTATCTATATAAACTATCCCTTGAAGATGATCACTTTCATGACAAAATGCATTTTTTAATAACCCACTTGCTTCATAAGTAACTTCTTGTCCATCTTCATTTTTTCCTTCTATGACTACTTTTTTAGGTCTTAATACTATTCCTTCATATCCTGGATAGCTTAAACAACCTTCTATACTTTTTTCTCTGCCTATTTTCTTTGTTATTTTTGGATTAATTAAAATTACAGGCTCACTTCCATCTCTTAGATCTATTAAAAAAACTTTTTTTAATACTCCTATTTGAGGAGCTGCAAGTCCTATTCCGTCTCCATCATATAAGGTATCTTTTAAGTCTTGAATTAAATTTTTTGTGTCTTTATCTAAACAATCTACTCTTTTACAAACCCTTTGTAATGTTTTATTTCCTACTTGTAATATCTCTTTAACAGCCATAAATAGTTTAAAGCATAAGTTAGCTTTAAAGTCACCCTCCTTTTAATACCATATATATTTTATAAAATAAAAAATATATAATACAAAATTATATATAGTAACATTTTAATTAATTTTTATAAAATAAGCTTTTTAACTTCAGCCTATATTGTTCTCTTCAATATACCCTATGCATAAAAAAATAAATTATTACTATAATGTAATTATACCACTATTTTCCTTTAATTCTATAAATAAATTCATAAACATATCTGCTATCACAATAAAAATCTTCTATATTAAAAGTTACCTCAAAATATAAAATAGTAAAAATAAAAATAAACAAAAGAACAACTATAAAAAGTTGTTCTTTTATTATTAACCATTCATATTTTGTTTTTCTTGCATCATGCTCTTTATTTTCATAAGTCTTGTTACTGTACTTCTTTCATTTTCATCTAATTTCATTTGTATGAATTTTATAGTCTCTTGAAGTTGAGGTATTGTCATATATTCTAATGCATTAACTCTTCTTCTAGTCTTTTCTATTTCATCTGCCATTAGTTGACATGCCTTTTCTACTTTTGCAAGTTCTAATAGCTTTGGAAGTATACTATATAGTTTTTCTATAGCTTCATCAAGTTCTGCTGAAGTATTTGCGAAACCATATGGGAAAATACTTCCTTTGTCACCTTCTAATTTTCTTTTAAAGTCAAATTCAGGTACATTAACACTCATAATATTTTGAGTTTTTACATCTACTGATATACTTTCTTTTGGATAAGCAACTGCTTCTTCTAAAAATTCTGGAGACATTACAGCACTAGCCATGAGAAAATCTTTAAAAGAACCTGAAAGCTCTTTTTCTACGCTTTTTCTTAGTTCATTGTTCTTTTTTATCATTTCTATAAATCTTCTCATTAACTCATCTTGTTTATCTTTTAAAAGCTTATGTCCTCTAGTAGCTGTTGTTAATCTCTTTTTTAACCTAGTAAGCTCCATCCTAGTAGGATTTACATTAAGTTTCATAAAAGATCACTATCCTTTAAATTTATTTACTATCTTCTTTTTTTGAATCATTGTTTAGATATTTTTCTAGATATTCATCCCTTATTCTCTTAAGCTCTGTTCTAGGTAATATATTTAGAAGTTCCCATCCAAGGTTTAATGTTTCTTCTATACTTCTATTTGAAGTAAAACCTTGAGATACATATTTTTTCTCAAAAGCTTCTGCAAATTTAGCATATTGTTTATCAGTATCTGAAAGAGCGGATTCACCTAATATTACTGCCAATTCTTTTGCTTGCTTACCTTGAGCATAGCCTGCAAACAATTGGTTCATAGTATCTGCATGATCTTCTCTTGTTTTTCCTTTACCTATACCTTTATCTTTAAGTCTAGAAAGTGAAGGTAATACATCTATAGGAGGCATTATGCCTTTTTTGTATAATTCTCTACTTAATATTATTTGACCTTCTGTTATATATCCTGTTAAGTCAGGAATTGGATGTGTTTTATCATCCTCTGGCATAGTAAGTATAGGTATTTGAGTTATAGATCCACCTCTACCTAATATTCTTCCCGCTCTTTCATATATAGTAGATAAGTCTGTATATAAGTATCCTGGATATCCACGTCTTCCTGGAACTTCTTTTCTAGCTGCTGATACTTCACGAAGAGCCTCACAATAGTTAGTAAGGTCTGTCATTATTACAAGAACGTGCATATCTTTTTCATAAGCTAAATATTCTGCACATGTAAGAGCCATTCTTGGAGTAGCTATTCTTTCTATAGCAGGGTCATTTGCTAAGTTTATGAATAGTACTGCTCTATCTATAGCTCCAGTCTTAGTAAAGTCATCAACAAAGAATTGAGCTTCTTCAAATGTAGTTCCAATAGCTGCAAATACAACCGCAAATTTAGAATCTGAATTTAAAACTTTTGCCTGTCTTGCAATTTGAGCTGCAAGTTCAGCATGTGGAAGTCCTGAACCAGAGAAAACTGGTAATTTTTGTCCTCTAACTAATGTATTAAGTCCATCAATTGCTGAAACTCCAGTTTGTATAAATTCTTCTGGGAAGTTTCTTGCAACAGGATTTATAGGAACTCCATTTATATCCATTTTAGCATCTGGAATTATTTTAGGTCCTCCATCTTTTGGATTACCAAGTCCATCAAAGACTCTTCCAAGCATATCTTCAGATACACCAAGTTCTAACGGTTTGCCTAAGAATTTAACTTTAGCACCTTTAAGATTTATACCTGATGATCCTTCAAATAATTGAACTAACGCTTTATCCTTGTTTATTTCAAGAACTTTTCCACGTCTATGTTCACCATTATGAAGCTCTATTTCAACTAGCTCATCATAACTTACATCTTTAACTTGATCTACCAGCATAAGTGGTCCAACAACTTCTTTAACTGTTCTGTATTCCTTAAGCATCCATTATACCTCCTTTGCTGATTAGTTCATCAATTTCTGAAGCTAATTCATCAAACAATGCATCAACTTTAGATATATCTTTTTCATCTATATATTTTGATCTTGCGATCTTATCTCTTACTTCTAAGTTTAAAATATCTTTTAAATATACACCTGAATCTAGTGCTCTTTTAGCTTCTTCATGGAATCTAAGAACAAGCTTTAACATCTTATATTGCTTATTTAAAGATGCATATGTATCTACTTCATGGAAAGCATTTTGTTGAAGATAATCTTCTCTTAAAGATTTAGATACTTCAAGTTTTAATCTGTCACCTTCTGATAAGGCATCAATACCTACAAGTCTAACTATTTCTTCTAAGTTAGCTTCTTCTTGAAGTAATGACATAGCTTCAGTTCTAAGCTCAGTCCAATCTTTAGCTACATTTTCATCTATCCAATTACTTACTTTATTAAGATATAGTGAATAAGAGTTTAACCAGTTTATAGCTGGGAAATGTCTCTTATATGCAAGTTGTGAATCTAGTCCCCAGAAAACTTTAACTATTCTTAAAGTAGCCTGTGTTACTGGTTCTGATAAGTCACCACCTGGAGGAGATACGGCACCTATTACTGTTAGTGCACCTTCAACTTCTTCTTCTCCTAAACAGATAACTTTACCTGCTCTTTCATAAAATTCTGCTGCTCTTGATCCTAGGTATGCTGGATATCCTTCATCACCAGGCATTTCTTCAAGTCTTCCTGACATTTCACGAAGTGCTTCTGCCCAACGAGAAGTTGAATCTGCCATTAATGCTACAGAATATCCCATATCTCTAAAGTATTCTCCTATAGTAATACCTGTATATATAGAAGCTTCTCTTGCTGCAACTGGCATATTTGAAGTATTAGCAATTAAAACTGTTCTCTTCATTAAAGGTTCCCCAGTTTTAGGGTCTTTTAATTCTGGGAACTCGTTTAGAACGTCTGTCATTTCGTTTCCACGTTCTCCACATCCAATATATACAACTATTTGAGCATCTGCCCATTTAGCAAGCTGATGTTGAACAACTGTTTTTCCGCTTCCAAAAGGTCCCGGTACACATGCTGTTCCACCTTTTGTAACTGGGAAGAATGTATCTATAACTCTTTGACCTGTTATCATAGGTTCTACTGGGTCTAATTTTTTCTTATAATGTCTACCCTTTCTAACTGGCCATTTTTGCATCATAGTTAAATCATGAGTTTTATCTCCATCTTTTAACTCAGCAATTTTTTCTGTTATAGTAAATTCCCCTTCTTTTATATCTGTTATAGTACCTTTTTTTCCATAAGGAACCATTATTTTATGTTCAACTATTGATGTTTCTTGAACTATACCAATAACGTCTCCTTCTTTAACTTCATCTCCAACTTTTTTAGTTGCAGTAAAGTTCCATTTTCTATCTCTATCTAATGAAAATACTTCTACACCTCTAGTTATAAAGTCTCCAGCTTTAGCTTTTATAGCATTAAGAGGTCTTTGTATTCCATCAAACATAGCTTCTATTAAACCAGGTCCTAATTCAACACTTAAAGGTTCTCCAGTAGTAATTACTGGATCTCCTGGAGTTAGTCCTGTTGTTTCTTCATATACTTGGATAGACGCTCTGTCTTCCCTCATTTCTATTATTTCGCCAATAAGCCTTTTATCTCCGACTTTTACAACGTCATATATATTTGCTTCATCCATTCCTTCAGCTATAACTAAAGGTCCAGATACTTTTAATACATGTCCTGTCTTCAAGTTCACCTACCTACCTTCCTTATAAAATATTAACACCAACGGCTTTTTCTACATTATCATTTATCCTTTGCATACCAATATTCAAGGAACCTTGATTGCTTGGAATAAGTATAATGGCAGGAGTTACTTTGTTGCTATATCTATCTATAGTTTCTCCTAAATCTTTTGCTATTTGCTCAGTAACAAATATAATAGCATATCCATTAGCTGCCATTCTATCTATAGCTTTTCTTCCTTCTTCTTCTCCAACCACTGGATAAACATCTATTCCAATTGCTTTAAATGCTATGATAGAATTTTTGTCTCCAACGACTCCTATTTTATACATATATATCACGCAGCCTTTCTCTTATAACTTCTGCAGATACATTGTTAAGTTTGCCTATCATTATTATTCTTATTATTTTTATTTCTGTTTCTTTTGCTAAAATATAAGCTATAATAGGCTCTGCTCCAAAAGATACAAATTTAGCTTTTTTCGCATAATCCATAAGGAAGTTATCAGATAGTTTCTCCATAAGACTTAGTTTAGAACTATCTAAATATTCTTCTAAACCTTTTTCTACTACTGTGTTATAAGATTTAGCATATAACTTTTTAGAAATATTCTCTTCTGTTTCATTTAACAATTCTAAGAGTGCTCCTCTATCTAGGTTACCACCATCTACAATAACTTCATCAAAGAAATTTCTTGATTTTTCTTGTTTTTTTACTCTTATAAGAGTCTTTATATTAGTTAAATCAATATTTAATTTGATATAATCTAAAAGAAAACTGTTATCTAGTTTTGAAGCTTTAAAAAGCATCTCAGAAAACATATATTTATCTAAAATAACATCTATTTTTTGAGGATCCTTATCTTCTTCAAATTCTTTTAATGCTTTTTCTATTCCTTCTCTCATATTAGAACTTAAGTCTCTATAATTTTCTTCATTTATAGATTCTCTTAATAGTTCTATACTAATAGATCCAGCATCTATAAGAATGTTATCAAAATTTTTATCTAATATTTTAGATTTTATTAAAACCTTTATATTATGATAATCGTATTTATAACATAATACATCAACTAATTCTTTTTCAGGAGATATACTATATATTTCTTTATACAAGTTTTTTAGTGCATCTCTTAAAACAAATTCATAGTCTTCCACTCTCTTTATTGATGCTAAACTACTAGAATATTCAGTTTCTTCAAGTACTTTTAGTGCCTCTTTAGGTGATAAGCTTTCTATCATTCTATCTATTTTAGCTTTATCTAGGAGTCTTGTCTCAAGCACTCTGAGTCTACCTACGGCATGAGCATATTTTAAGTTATCCATAGTTTTCCTCCTTGCTTAACTGAATAAAGCACTAACTATTTCCTGCTCAAGTTCATCTCTTAAAGAAAAAACTAACGCATCATATGAATTATTGATTTCAATACCATTTTTATATAGTATAAATCCACCATTTAAATCTCTTTTTTCTTGAGATAACTTAAGTTGTGATTTTTTGCCTTTATTAGCTAATTCATTATTTAATTCATTTAAAAATTTATCGTCTATTTTCTTAGCATCTTCTTTTGAGACAATTAATTCTTCATCTCCATCAATATCTAAAGAACCTATAACATCTTTAACAAATTTTAAATATTTATCCTTTGACATTTTATTAAGAGATTCAACTGCTTTATCAAAAACACTATCTACTATTTCTTGTTTTGCTCTAAGCTTTTCATTTCTAACTTTCAAATATGTATTAGAAATAACTCTTTCAGCTTTACTCTTTGCTTCTATTTGTGATTTTTTAAGAATATTTTCTGCTTCATCTTTTGCAGTTTTTACTTTTGAATCTATAATAGATTTTTTTTCATTTTCAGCTTTATCTAAAATACTTTTAACCCTTTTATTAGAGTCTTCTAGTATTTTAGAAGTTAAATTATCTAAATTACTCAATACTCACACTCCCTTACTTTATCTTTCCTAGGGAAATTATTTCATTAACATTAATATTGACATAACGAATCCAAGTAATGCATAAGTTTCAACCATAACTGATAAAATAATACCCTTTGCTACATGTTCTTGTCTCTTAGCAAGTATTGATATTGCAGATGCTGCAACTTTACCTTGAGATATAGCTGATTTCCAACCTACAAATGCAACTGGAAGACAAGCTATTAATACAGAAAATCCTGTTTGTAAATCTACTCCACCTGTCATTTTACCAAGTGCCATAAATGATATAACGAATCCATATAAACCTTGAGTACCTGGTAATAGTTCTAATACAAGAGCTTTACCAAATTTTTCTGGTTCTTCTGTTAATAATCCTGATGCTGATTGACCTACTATTCCAATACCTCTTGCTGATCCTATTCCTGATAGTAACGTTGCTAGAGCTGCTCCTAATCCTATTAATACAATTCCTCCGTTTTCTAAAAAGAAACTAAAAAAATTATTCATTATCAATTCCTCCCAAATCTGTTTTTACTTTAATAAATTTATTTTTGTGTCTAAATGGAGCAAACGCTCTTCCTCCACCTTCGTAAAATTTTCCAAAATACTCAACATACTGTAATCTTAAAGAATGCACATAAGCTCCTAATGCATTAATAAGTAAATTAAAAGTATGTGTAAGTAAGAATAATATAGCACCAACTATAATAGCTATTACTCCTGATCCTAATAAAGCTACTATGCTATTGAATGCTCCTCCTATAAAACCTGTTGCAAGTCCAAGAGCCATAAGTCTTGTATAAGAAACCATATCTCCAACATATCCTGTTATTCCATACAAACCATATAGTCCGCCACCAAGTTTTCCACCTATGCTTTTACTTTCTCTACCTTGAGTTAATACAAGTCCAACCATACCGGCTATCATTAAGTATTTAAACAAATTCACATTTGCTTTTAATGCTGGTATATCTTGGAATGCTGATACGATGAAAAGTATAGCTGATGTAACAGTTATAATCCAAAGAAGCACGTCATAAACTGCATCCATATACTTTTTATCTCTTATAAGCATGTATGCTTTAATAAACAATCCTGCATATATTTGTATAAGACCAAATACAATAGATACAATGATAAGTAAGTTAGCATTATTTTCTGGTTTCATCCATATTGCAGGTATCTTAAGAGCTCCTGTAAAGTATGAACCATAAAGTACTCCCCACACCATTGTAGAAATTCCTAAATAGCAAAATAGTTTAACCATCTTTTTCATTTCATCATCAAAAGGTATCATTTTTAGGGCAATAGTTGTAGCTAATACCATAACTAAACCATATCCTGCATCTGATAACATCATACCAAAGAATATAATATAAAACGGAAACAATAATGGTGTTGGATCTATCTCATTATACTTTGGTAAACTGTACATAGAAGTTATAGATTCAAAAGCAGAAACTACTCCATTATTTTTTAACATAATAGGAACTTCTTCTACTTCTTCCTCTGTTGGATCTTCAAATTCTAAATAGTAATATTTGCCTTCTGATTGTTTAACAATCTTTTCAAACTTATCTTTAAAATCTTTTGGAACCCAACCTTCAATTGCCACAACTTTGTCACTCTTTTTAAAGTTGTAACAAGCATTTCCTTTTGATATTTCAAGAGTTAAATATTCATATGCTATTTCAAGTTCTTCAATTTTATTTACATACTCTCTCATTTCTTCTTCTACATTTTTTTGCTTATCTTTTATGTCTTTTATATCTTTATATAAACTTTCAATTTGCTGTCTAGGGGTACTTTGACACTTTATATCTAGTTTATTAAATCCATATTTTTTAAGCATTTGAGAAAGTTCTTCTTTAAAATCATTGTGAACTATAACAAACATATAAACATCTTTTTCTGTTTCATTTACAAACTCAACATAGGAACCTTTAATATTTGAATCAATCTCTTCTCTAAATTTGTCTTTTTCTTTTAAAGGTATAGTACCTAAGTAAGAAACACAATTTTTAAGCTTTGTGTCTTCAAAATTAGTATCAAAATTAACCCAAGGTTTCAAAACTTCAATGTCAGATTTAGGTTTTGAAATTTCATTTTTCAAAAAACTAAGTTTTGTATCTTTTTCTTTTAGATAATCATAAATAGAATTAAAATCTACTTTTTCTCCTAATTCTTTAAGTTTAGAATATTCAATAGACTTTTTGTCTTTCATCATAGCTTTTAAGCCTTTTTCTTTTTCCACATATCTATTTAATATATCTAGTGAAAATTTAATCTTAGCTTTTTTGCCTTCTAACTCTGAAACAATCTCCGACTGGGAGTCATTGTCCATAAACTCCAAATTTTCTGACTTTTCATCTTGTAAGTTGATAAACTCAACCATTTGAAATTGTTGAAGATATTCAAGTAGCTTTTCCTTATGTGACTCAAGGGCTAATAAAGTAAATTTTTTCATCTTAGCTATCGCCATTAATCTTCACTATCCTCTCAATCACTAAATTTACCGCTTGATTTAACTTATCCTGAGAAATATTTTTGATGCTATCAACATCTTTTTTTCCATTTTTCAAAATACTTTCTGCTTCTTTTGTTGCCTTTTCAACGCTATCTTTTATAATACTTTTTGATTTGCTATTGGCTTTTTCAATTATTGAATCATATTCTTCATTAGCCTTTTGTTTAGCGTTTTTAATTATGTTTTTGCTTTCTTCTTTAGCATTTTCGATTAGCTTATCTGCCTTATCTTCTGCTTCCTTAATGCTTTTTATAGCTTCAAGAGCCAAAATATCACCCCCTAATTAATGGAATATTCTTTGCTTTACTTTATTAAGTAGTATTCTATACAACATTTGTGTTTGTTGTTATTAAGTATAATATTAATTGCATACAAATTTCAATTGACTAACTATATAAAATTCAATGAAAATTGCTATTTTTTTAACATTTTTTAACGAAAACTATATTATTTCTCCTTTTTTCATCAAATATTACATACATGTCCTTTTTTATAATCTTTCCAGTATCCAAAAACTGCTGTATATCTACAAAAAACTTCTCTATATGGATATTATCGGATAAATCATGATTATCCTTTAATACTTGATTTTTTAAATTTTTTTTAACTTTTTTATCCATTTCTCTATTCAAGAAATTTGGTATCCATCTTTTTTTATTATACTCAAGATAATCAAATTTAATTATTTCTTTTAAAGATTCACTATCCTCATTTATAACTTCTTCGTTAAAATCAACAAATATTTTATAATAATCTGATGATGAAATGTTTCTTGCAAAATATCCTTTTTCATCACAAAATTTTGCTAAACTATTATAAAAATTAAAATAAGTTTTAAATTTTGGTATGAAATATTTTAATATATTGTTAAATTTTCCTGAATTATAATATTTATCTACTACTGCTTCTACTTTCTTAAGTATTAACAATTCATCATAAGAAATATCTTTTGTTTTTAATATTTCATAAGGTGGATAAGGTGAATATACCATTCCCCATTTTTCTGCTTCATATCTCATAGATGATCCTTTTAAAAGTTTTAAAAACCCTAATTGTATCTCTTCTGGATATATACTATGTACATCATTAAAAGAGTTTTTAAAAGACTCTAAATTTTCTCCTGGAAGGCCTGCTATAAGGTCTAAATGTTGTTTAATATTTTTCATTTTTTCTAATTCTTCTACTTTTTCTTTTATAGATTCAAAGTTCACATATCTATTAATATTATTTAAAATTTTATTATTAGTTGTTTGTACACCAACTTCAAATTGGATTCTTCCCTTTGGAGATTTTGATAGGATTTCTATCTCGTCTTCTCTTAAAAGATCTGCTGATATTTCAAAATGAAATGTAGTATTTGTATCCAAATTTACTATATAACTCCATATTTCTTTAGCAAATTTATGATCACAATTAAAGGTTCTGTCTACAAATTTAATCAATTTTACCTTTTTATCTACAAAAAATTTAATTTCATCTTTTACTCTTTCAATCTTTTGAAATCTGACACCGTGTAAAGTTGAAGATAAGCAATATTTACAGTTGAAAGGACATCCACGAGAAGCTTCATAATAAACAATTTTGTTCTCTAATTCAGTCATATCTCTATAAGGAAAAACAATATCTTCCATAGACATATTCTCCCTTGGTCCACCATAATATATTTTCTCTTTATCTTTTACATAAAGTCCTTTTATATTTTTAACATCTTCTCTTTTTAATATTTTTTCTATAAACTCTCTATAAGTTTGCTCTCCTTCACCTTCTATAACATATTCTCCAGGAGTATTAGTTAAAAAATCTTTGCTATCATAAGTTACTTCTGGTCCTCCATATAATATTTTTATTGAAGGGTTAACTAATTTCACAAGAGTTGCTATAGCTTTAACATATTCTATATTCCATATATAGCAAGAAAAACATATAATATCAGCTTTCTCACAAACTAAGCTTTCTAATATATTTTCTTTTCTATCATTTATGGTATATTCTTTTATTATTGAGTCATATTCTAAATCCTTAGTATAATATTTTAAATATCTTACTGCTAAATTACTGTGAATAAATTTAGAATTAACCGCTGCTAACACTACTTTCATTTTTTTCTTCCTTTCTAGTTTCCTCATCTTGAAGTTTTTTATCATTTTTTAATTTTTTAGCTTTTATATAATAAATGCCATCTGAATTTTTCAAATCTTCAATTTTAAAATAAGGTTTTAAAATTGATAAAATAGTCTTTTTTGAGTTATCTTTAAATATATTTATATCTTTTATTGACAACTTCTTAAGTTTACCATTTGGCACTAATATTTTTAATTTACCATTAAAAGTTTTCCCATAATTTTTATCAATATCCCAAATATAAAGACATCCACCGGTTTTCATATATTTGTATATTTCTTTTACAAGTTTAGTTTTAGTTCTTTTAAAATATACATTTCTAAAAGAAAATAATAAAATACAGTTATCATAATAATCATCTTTTATATTTTCTTTATCTTTTTCACCATTTATATATTCTAAACTTATATCATCATTATATTTTTTGTATACATTATATATTATACCATAGTTTCTAGCCCCTATATCTAGTACGTTTCCTCTAAATATCTCTCTCTCTAAATTTATAAATATTTCTTCTTTCATAACAATCACCCACTTTTTCTAAAGTTGTTTAAAAACTCTCACTTTAAAATTTATATATTAGGCATATTCAAATCTATAACTAACTTTAAAATAATTTAGTTTCTACATTAAATAATTCTATGTAAAAAAAAAGAAATCCTCCTATATTAAGGAAGAAAAGAAATAATATCATTATAAAACAAAACCATAAATCCAGCTGTACTTTTTTGAGCTTCTGTTAATATCTTAGAAGCTATAACTTGATACCTCTGATCTGTATCATAAATATATGAACTTTTTATATATATGTTGTTAGCCATATAAGCATTGTTTTTTATAAAATCTTCTACACTCTTATATTTATTTATACCCCTATCTGCTTTAAAAGAATAATCATTAAAAAGCTTACTTATTATCCACATTTCAAATTTTCTATGACTTTTTAAAAGTCTGTTATTCACATGTTGTGGTACAGTAACATCTTGAACTAAATGGCAAGCTGCACCAAAATAAAACATAGATTTTTCTATTTCATTTCTTTTTAAAAAAGTTATAGCTTTTTTATAATACCTTTCACATTCTGTCAATGCATTTGAAAATCCAAACAAGCCTTTATTTTTGTTAAAATGATAAAAATGATTAGAACTTTTAAAATCTTGATCTGCCCAAGAAACCCCTTCATTTAAATTTCCTATATACTTTTTAAAAAACTTATACTCTTTTTCATAACCTTCTATTTTAAGAAGTTCTAACCCTCTAATATTTATATATTTATGAACAGTACAATTAGTTTTTAATAGCTTCTTTTTTAAAGGATTAACTGCATAAAAAACACCTTTTAATGCACTGCCGTAAGTTTTTTCCAATTTTCTTTTCATATGTTAAATTATACCCCTCTTTTCTTAATTATTTGAATATTATTTATCGTTATTTATAATATATATATATCCTCTATCATTGTCTAGCATTGTTATGTTATTTTTTATAATTTTTATACTTTTTATATTTCCTTTAGATAAATTACCTTCTTTATTTAAAATACCCAATTTATCTAAAGAATATATATTTTTACTCTCTTTATCATAAAAAACTATAGTATCTGGTTCTAAAACTTTACCCTCTTTGTCTACTGCTAAACTTCCTAAAGAATTTAATTTCTTATGTTGATATAAAGGTGCCGGTGGATTAGTCGATGGATGTTTATCTAAAACAAAATTTATTACAGTATTATTCTTCCCTTTAAATCTTGGGGAGTTTATAGGATCACCTCCAGAATAATCTGGAAATCCATACCAAACTCCTTTTTTTACTTTATATATATAGTCTAAATCCATTTTTACAGGTCTATAACCTCTGTTTTCCATTCCTGTAGTAGAAATAATCAAATTACCTTTTTTATTAAAATCTATGCCTTTAAAATTTCTTATTCCCCATGCATAAGTTTTAGCTTTATTATTTTTTATATTATATACAATAATACTACTATTGCCTGGAAAATGTTTAGGTATTATCTGACCTCTCATACTCTTTGTATTTTTAGTATTAAATGCACCAGCAGTATTTTTATTAAAATTTTGACCGGACAACATGATTTTGTTAGGACTTAAATCACAGAAAAAAGGATATTCTCTTACCCATTTATTATCTTCTCCAACTACTCCAGAATTAGTTGCTGCACCTATTGTTATATATAACTCATCCTCTTTGATTTTAACTAAACTTTTATTATAATCTCCTAAATTAGGAATATTATCAACTAAAACTGATGTTTTTTTGTTTTTTAAATTTAATTTATATACTTTAGTTTTTGATGCAAAATATAAAATATCTTTAGAATAATCTACACTTGTAATATTAAAATCAGCATTTTCTAATATATTATAACTTTTACCTTTATCATCTATAAATTGTATCTTATCTTTATAACATATATAATAGTTTCCTTTATCATCTACTGTAAAATCTACAGCACCTTTTAATCCTTTATGTTTAACAGAATATTTTAATTTACTATTGTTTAATTTTATATTATTTTCATAAAAAAAATTTTTACTTACAACAAAACTAATAAAAAATATTATAGATAATATAATTAAATCTTTTAATATTTTTTTCATAAAACCTCCAAAATGAAGTGCTATCTAAAAATATTACTTAAAGCATTTATTTAAAATATAAATAAATACTATTTATAAGAGCTATAGTTCCTGAGAAAAATACAACTATTAACCACTGACCTAAATTTAATGGCACTGTATGAAACACACTTTGCATAAATGGTACATATAATATACTCAAAAGCATTACTACTGATATTAAAACAGAGAATACTAAATATATATTAGTAAAAAACTTTATTTCAAATATAGAATGCTTTTCAGATCTACATTCAAAAACATGGATTAATTGAGACATTATAAGAGTACTTAAGGCCAATGTTCTAGAAGCCTCTAAGCTCATACCATAGTAACTTCCTACAATAAATGCAAGAACGGTACAAATTCCAATAAGTGAACCTCTTATAATTATTTTTTCTTTTAATCCTCTAGCAAATATACTTTCTCCCTTTGGTCTAGGTCTTTCACTCATTATATCTGTATCTGGAGGATCTACCCCTAAAGCTATAGCTGGAAGACCATCTGTTGCTAAATTTACAAATAATATTTGTATTGGTAAAAGTGGAGTAGGTAAATAAAATAATGAAGCTAAAAACATTGTAAGAACTTCTCCTAAATTACAAGAAAGGAGATATCTTATAAACTTTCTTATATTGTCATATATAACTCTACCTTCTTCTACTGCTGATACTATAGTTTTAAAATTATCATCTAAAAGTATCATAGATGAGGCTTCTTTAGTTACATCTGTTCCAGTTACTCCCATAGATATTCCAATATCCGCTTCTTTTACTGCTGGGGCATCATTTACTCCATCTCCAGTCATAGCAACTATTTTATTTTTATTTTTAAAAGCCTTAACTATTCTAAGTTTATGATTAGGACTTACTCTTGCAAATATAGTAGTATTCTTTATTCTTTTGCCAAGCTCTCTATCATTTAAGTTATTTATCTCATCACCAGTTATAACTTGATCTTGGGATTTACATATATCAAGTTCTTTTCCTATAGCATAGGCTGTATTTTTATGATCACCAGTTATCATAACTGGTCTAATTCCTGCCATTTTGCATTTAAGCACTGCACTTTTAACTTCTTTTCTTGGTGGATCTATAATTCCTGCTACCCCTAAAAAAATAAGTTTATTTTCAATTGAATAATCCTTTGATAAATTTCTTTCTCTATACGCTCCTGCAATACACCTTAATGCGCTATAAGACATTTTTTCTATAGCTCTTAAAATTCTTCTTTTATAATCTGGTGTAAACTTCTCAACTTTACCTTTTATATATATATAATCACATTTTTTTATTACTCTTTCTGGTGCTCCTTTTACATAACAGGTTTGTTTCCCATTCTCTTTCATTATTACAGACATCATTTTTCTATCTGAGTCAAAAGGATTATCATATATCCTAGTTGCTTTTGACATAAACTTTTTAACTTCATTAGTATTTTTAAAGAAGGCTTTTACAAGTGCTGTCTCTGTAGGGTCTCCAAGTATACTTTTATTAAGATTAGAAGCTTCATAATCCAAATTAAAATCATTACAATATGTAAATGCCTTCTTAAGCATTAAATTGCCATATATGCCTTCTTTATCTATATCAAAAAATTTATCATCTGCATATATTTTCTTTACAGTCATATTATTTTCTGTTAAAGTTCCGGTTTTATCTGAACATATTATAGAAGTACACCCTAATGTTTCTACTGCAGGAAGTTTTCTTATTAAAGCATTTCTTTTAAGCATCTTTGAAACTCCTAATGCCAAAGATACAGTAACTATAGCTGCAAGTCCTTCAGGTATAGCAGCTACTGCTAAACTTACCCCTAAAAGAAACATTTCATATTTGTTTTGTCCTCTCCATATACCAGTTAAAGTCACTATTATACATATTAATATACACAAAACAACTAATATCTTACCTAAATTATTAAGCTTTTCTTTTAATGGAGATTTCTCAACTTTTATATCATCTAGCATTTCAGCTATTTTACCCATTTCCGTTTTCATTCCTGTTTCTATAACTTTTCCTTTAGCTTTTCCTTTAAGTACTATAGTCCCCATGTATATATTATTATTTTTTGATTTGGAAGTCTTTTCTACTCCTACAGATTCTCCTGTTAATAAAGATTCATCAAGCATTAATCCGCTATCTTCTTTTAAAACACAATCTGCTGGAATTTTATCTCCACTTTCTAATATAACTAAATCACCAATAACTAAAGTTTCTGCATTTACAACTTTTACATTTCCATCTCTTATAACTTTAGCTGTGGGAGAGGATAACTCTTTTAAAGCTTCTAAAGACTTTTCTGTTTTAAATTCTTGTATAAAACCAAGTATTGCATTCATTATTACAATTACAAGTATTGTTATTGCATCTGCCTTTTCTCCCATTGCCCCTGAAATAATTGTAGCTACTATTAGAACCCATATAATAAAATCATTAAATTGTTCTAAAAATATTTTAATTGGAGATATTCTTTCTTTTTTCTTAAGTACATTAGGACCATATTTAGCTAATCTTTTATTAGCTTCTTTAGTTGTAAGCCCAAAACTTGACCTATCTTTAAGCTCGTATATCACTTAAATTCCCCCTATCCTTTTCCAATTATAGATATATACTTAATATATAGTTTTTTAACTAATACAATTTAAAATAAATAATTAGTTGTCATGGTATTTTGTAAACTACTCCTTATTAAAACCTACTAATAAATAACCATTATAAGAACTAAATTCATTGTATTTGAAAAATATCTATACCTCTTTTATTTGTTATTTATTTTTATATGGCTAAAACTAAAAAATAAATAATTTTTATATTGAACTATATATTGGCATTTTTATATAATAATATATGTAACATATTTTAAAGGTATGAAAAAAATAGAGATTTAATCTTTTTAATTTTTATATAAAGATTATAAAAAATAAACAACTAGTATAATAACTAGTTATTTATTTTCATATGTGTGGTCATTTATTTTATGATAAAATAGTTAATATGATAAATTTTATAAATTTAAAGACATTGGAGGAAATAATATGAATAATACTATTTACATAACAGGTCATAAAAATCCAGATACAGATTCTATCTGTTCTGCACTATGTTATGAAGACTTAAAAAAGAAATTGGGATTTAAAAATGTAAAAGCTTCTAGATTAGGAAATGTAAATAACGAAACAAAATTTGCATTAGATTACTTTGGAGTAGATGCTCCTGCTCTTATTGATACAGTAAAAACTCAAATTTCTGACTTAGACATAGATAAAATTAGCGCTATATCACAAAATTTATCTCTAAAAAAAGCTTGGAGCATAATGGAAGAAAAAAATGTTAAAACTCTTCCAGTAGCAGATGAAAATGGTAAATTAGTTGGACTTGCATCACTTTCTAATATAACTTCTACTTATATGGGAATATGGCATAATGATGTATTAACTAAATGTGGCGCTCTATTAAGCGACATTAGAGATACTTTATCTGCTGAAATAGTTTATGAAGCAAACAATAATTCTAAATTTCAAGGAAAAATAATAGTTGCTTCTATGCAACCTGAAAATATGAAAAATCACATAAAAAACGGAGATATAGTTATTTGTGGTAATAGATTTGATACTCAAGAAGCTATATTAAATTGCAGTGCATCATTAATGGTTATAACAGGTAATCATTCTATAGATGATTCTATAATAAAAAAAGCTAAAGAAGCTAACTGCTCTTTAATAGTTACACCTTATGATTCATTTACAACTTCATTACTTATAACTCAAAGTCTTCCTGTAAGTTATATAATGACTAAAGAAAATATATCTTCTTTTAAACTTACAGATTTTGTTGAAGATGTTAAAGAGGCTATGCTTAAAACAAGATTTAGAAACTATCCTGTAGTAGATGAAAATAACTGTATAGTTGGAACTATATCAAGATATCATCTAATGTCTGCTAAGAAAAAACAAGTAATACTTGTTGATCACAATGAATCTGAACAATCTGTAGACGGATTAAACGAATCAGAAATACTTGAAGTTATAGATCACCATAAAATTGGTAACATTGAAACAGATGCTCCAATATACTTTAGAAATCAACCTGTTGGATGTACTGCTACAATAATTACTAATATGTTCTTTGAAAATGGACTTACACCATCTAAAAAAATTGCAGGACTTTTATCTTCAGCTATAATATCAGATACTTTACTATTTAAATCTCCAACATCTACTGAACTTGATAAAATAACATTAAAAAAATTAGCTGAAATTGCTGAAATTGATCCTGAAAAATACTCTGTAGAAATGTTTAAAGCTGGTACTTCTTTAAAAGGAAAAACTGTAAAACAACTTTTACATGAAGATTTCAAAAACTTTAGCTTAGAAGGTCATAAAATCGGTGTTGGTCAAGTATCAACTATGGATGCTGAAAGCTTTAACCCATTAAAGGAAGATATGATAAAATTAATGGAAAAAGAAGCAGAAGAAGATTCATATGATGGACTTGTTTTAATACTAACTGATTTATTAAAAGAAGGCTCTTATGTATACGCTATAGGAAAAGATAGTGAAGTAATAGCATCTGCTTTTGGAAAAGAACTTGAAGATGGATATAGCTTATATGCTCCTGGAGTACTATCTAGAAAAAAACAAGTAGTACCTCCAATTACTAAAGCAATAAAAGATAATAACTAAATATAATAAATAAAAGCAATAGAGCTATAAAACTCTATTGCTTTTATTATGCTAAAATTATTAATATATATATTTTAAACCACATAATTATAATATATCTTATTTTCATATTATAGATGGCACACTTAATAAAGCTTTCTTAATAAATAAAGTTCAATATTACTTTATTCATATACTACAGCAGTTGTCATCCCACCTAAAGGTAAGGTCATATTATTGCTAACATGATGTGGAAAATGACAATGAAGTGGCCAACGCCCTGGATTATTAGCTAAAAATTCAACATCTCTTGTAGTTCCAGATGAAACAAGTATTGTATTCTTTTTAAGCTGGTTTTCTTTAGGAATAGAATTACCATCTACTGCCGTCTCATAAAACTGATGTCCATGAAAATGTATAGGATGATTCATCATTCCAATATTTCCAAATCTTAATCTTACACGCTCTCCTTCTTTAACCTCTAACCTAGTTGTATAAGGAAAACACCTACCATTTATAGTGAAAAAGTTTGCCATGCCTGCAAAAGGATCAATATCATAAATTCCCTTTTTTAAGACACCTTCCTTTAATCCTTGAAGTTTAAATGCATCTAACATAAGATAATAATCTCTTTGTATGTTTTCCTCTGATTCATTAGGATCAAGTATAATAAAACCACCTTGTAATCCCATCATATCTTGAAGAACAGTATGAAAATGAGAATGATACATATGTGTGCCTGGTGGGTTAGTAATTTTAAAATGATAGTCAAAATAATGTCCTGGATAAATTTTAGGTGAAGGCTCTATAGCAGGTACCCCGTCCATATCATTTGGAACATCTAAACCATGCCAATGAACGCTAGTTGGTTGTGACAACTTATTATATACTCTTATACACACATAATCACCTGGATATACACAAATAGTAGGTCCTGGGGTAATTCCATTATATCCATATGCATTCATATAAATACCAGGAAGGATTTCGCTTCTTACATAACCTGCTACTAAATTAAAATACTTAACTCCATCTTTTTTAGTATAAGGTAAATTAGGTATATTAGGGGTAATAACCATAATTAAATATCTCCTTTAAAATATTAATTTAAATGCGCCTTATATCACTAAAATGCAAGATCTGTGCCAATATATAAGCACAGATCCACTATGTTTTCACTTTATAATTTTAAATATATTAAATATAATTCTTAATATAAAAAATAATAGCTGTCTAAATTAATCTAGTATTTCTTTAATATTTACTCTCTCTATATTTATTCCCTTCATAAAACAGTTTTTGTCACTGTTTTTATTGTCATCTAAATTATACTCTGGATGACCTTCTGTGCCATTTCTAGATGAATTCATTCTTTCATAACTTGGCATAGAAGCCTGGTTATCAATTTCATTTTCTGGAGTTTTCCACTCATCTTCATTAAAGTTATCATCATAATCATACTCTTCAGCATATTCTTCTGGTTCTTCTCTTGGATTACTTCTATTCATAGGTACATTATTATAGCTATACATGCAAGGACACATAAAATATGGATTCATAGGTTGATTAGACATTCTAGCTGAATTTAACCAAACATTATTTACAGGACAATAATATAACCTATTCATATTATTATTCATTATAATTCCTCCTATAAGCATTTATAACACTACCGATTTAAACTACATATTATTAAAATATAAGTAAATCAATACTATTATATGAAGCATCATTTTATTTGTTTACAAAATACCTATTTAAAATTGTATATAAAATTTTATTAAAGTAACTCTCTTAATAAATAATACATACATTTAACTTTAATAATATAAATTTACTATATAGCTATGCTTTAAAAATTTTAAATAGAACAAAAGATATAGAGCCTCTTTAAGTAAAAATAAAATGCTTCCTTTATAGAAACAATTTTATTATTTAAACTGTTTACTATAAAGGAAGCATATCATTTAAAAACTATCTTTAAATTTCTATTTTCTCATATTATTAACCATACTCCACATTTCATCTGCTGTTGTTATTCCTTTAGAGCTTAATTGAAATGCTCTTTGAGTTAGTATCATATCAGTCATTTCTTTACCAACATCTACATTAGAATTTTCTAAAAAACCCTGTTCAATAGAAAAATCATTTTCTATATATGAATTCGCATTAGGATTTAAAGTATATAAATTATTTCCTGATGAGATAAATGCATTATCTCCTACAGCATTATATATATCTATATTACCTACTGGCATTGTTCTTCCTTCTCCTTTAAATTTAAGAGAAATAGTACCATCTTTACTTACTACAAAATTATCTTGATTAAATCCGCCATTTTGAGCTAAAAGCTGTCTACCCTGATTAGTTAAGTTTATATCTAACTTATTTCCACTTTTATCAACTAAATCTCCAGCTCCATCTACAATAAAATCTCCTGCTCTTGTAAAAGCTTTATCTCCATTTGGTAAAGTAACTCTAAAGTATCCTTTACCATCTATAGCTAAGTCTGTAGAATTCCCTGTGTTTAAAAGAGAACCGCCTGTTCTATCCTTAGTCCATCCACTAGTTTTAACACCAGTACCTGTTTGTATAGGATCTGTATTTGAAGTTGGATATCCTTGTCTTTTTAAAGTTTCATAAACTAAATCTTGAAAATTAACATCACTTCTTTTATATCCAACTGTATTAACATTAGCTAAGTTATTAGATATACAATCTAATTTTTGTTGTTGTGCCATAAGTCCTGTCTTACTATTCCACAAAGATCTTAACAAAATATCACCCTTTTCTTTTAACCATATTAAAATAAATAACACTTATACTAATTAGTTATTTGTTTTAATGTACCTTATACTATCTTACAACTCCAACTTCATTTACAGCTTTACCTAAGGTTTCATCTAAAGATTGTACCACTTTTTGGTTAGTTTCAAAGCTTCTCATAGTAGTTAACATATTAATCATTTCATTAGTCACATTAACATTAGATTTTTCAAGAGAACTTCCTCTAACAGAGGCATTAACTCTTTGAGGATTATCTCCTTGAATCAAATTGTTTCCTACTTTTTTTAGAGAATCATAATTATTGAAATCCACTGTATCCATTGTATAAGATGGCACTCCATCTAAACTTATATTCCCAGCACTATCAGTGCTTATTTTTGAATCTCCTATGTATATAGATTCTTGTCTACCAGTATTAGAATTTATACCCAATACATTATATCCACTATCATTAACTAAAAATCCGTTATTATCTACATGAAAATGTCCATCTCTTGTATAATAATTTTCTGTTCCGTTATTAACAGTAAAAAATCCTCTGCCTTCTATAGCAAAATCTGTAGATTTGCCTGTATCTTCGATAATTCCTTGAGTATAAAGGGTATCTACAGCATCAATTTTATTACCAAAACTTAAACTACCTAATATATTAGAAACATTTCTATTTCCTATTCTTTTATCATGGTTTTCTATTAAAACATCTTCAAATTTTTTAAAAGCTAAGTTGTCTGTTTTATATCCAACAGTATTAGCGTTAGCTAAATTTGAACTTATAGTATCTTGTTTAGCTTCTAAAGAAATCATCCCAGATACTGCTGTATATAAACTTCTTATCATTTTACCACTTCCCTATTTAGATTTTTTAGGCTTATTTGAATTTGCCTTATTAATAACCTTCATATCCTGTGGATATTCCATTCCTAAATTTTTAGCCTTACTTTCTATTTGACTTTTACTTAAATTGTTATCTATTTTCACAAAAGTCATTATAGAAGTAGCTAGAATTATTCCAATGCCGATTCCTATTAAAACCCTTTTATCACATACAAAATTAAATGCTTCTTTTATTTTGCATATAATTCCTTTATTAATAGTACTTCCCCCTTACCAATTTGAAGTTTATTAGCTATATGTTCTACATTACAGCCTTTTTTAAGGAGTTTATTTACTTCTTTAATTTTTTCATTTTTATCCTCTTTATTATATTCGTTACTTTCCTCATAAACATTTATATCATCTTTATTATTTTCTTCTTTTACTTTACTTATTTCATCACTAATACCACTTAATTCAATAGCTTTCTTTGAATTCTCATAAAATTTATATAGTCCCTTATCTTGCATAAGTATACTTCTTATATATTTGAATTCTTTTTCAGATTGAGATTTATATTCTTTTAATTCTTCAATCTCTTTTTGAAGTTCTAATATTGTTTCTGCAAATTCTTTTCTTAAATCTCCTATATCCTTTTTACTTTCATCTAAATTATCAATATTAAATTGAAGCTTTGAATGAAAAGAATTATTTTCTTTATTCAAAGCTTTTACATTTATAATTATAAGAACTATTGCTAGTAGTATCAAAATTAAACTTGCCATATGTAACTCCCTCTATACATTATATTTAAGCTTTTTCATAGCTTTTTTTAAATGTAGTATTGCTCTGCTATGTAATTGACACACTCTAGATTCAGATACACTTAATATCTTTCCTATTTGTTTTAAAGTTAACTCTTCATAATAATACAAAGTAAGCACTAATCTATCCTTTTCATTTAAAATATCTATTCCTTTAGCTAAATACTCTAACTGTTCTTCCTCTTCTAAATGACTTTCAGGATTAGGACTACTATCATCTTGTATAGTTCCTATAAGAGGAACATCATCTTCTGAAGAAAATATTAAATCTTCTAAAGAAACTACCGATATATAATTTATGTAGTTTTCTATAGACATAACTTGACTTATTTTTAATTCCATGTAATCTGCTATTTCTTTTATTTTAGGTTCTCTGTTTAAATTTTTCTGCAGAAACTCTACAGCTTTGTTATATCTAGTAAGCTTGTCCATTGCTCCTTTAGATATAGGACTGTTTCTTCTTAGTTCGTCTATCATAGATCCTTTTATTCTTATAGAGGCATAAGTAGAAAATTTCATTCCCTTACTCTCGTCAAATTTATTAAAAGCATCCATAAGTCCTACCATACCATAACTTACTAAATCTTCATATTCTATATATTTAGTCTTTCCTATGATGACTCTAGATGCTATATATTTAACAAGTGGTATATACTTTTTAACTATTTCTTCTTTTTTATCTAATTTATTAGCTAACGGCATGAATCTATCCTCCCTTATGATCTATGAAGTTGTTTACGCATTGTCATAAATATAAATCTTATTATTTTTTCCCTATTTCTATCATCTACTTCAATAAATTTAATCCCATATACTGTTACATTATTATCATCTTTTTCTTTTCTTACTATTTTAGATTTTAAAGTTATAGTTTCTTCATCAAAAGGTATACTCATTATAATAATTTCACCTAAAAATAATTCTCTTTTTGAAGAAAGTTTTGCTCCACCTCCACTTAAATCTAATATAGTAGCATTAAAAAATTCAATATCTAAGTTACCATTAAATTGGCCTTTTGTTATATCCTTTAATTCTTTAGTTTTATTCATACAAGCACAACATGTATCTAAAAGTACATTTATTCTTACAAAACTTCTTCTTTGAACTTTTTTATAACTTTCAGGTCTTTTTATTTTTAACATTAAAATTTTATCTATTTTTCTTCCTGTAACAATAGTTGTAAATTTTAATATATCTCTTCCATTAAAATATAACCCGGTTATTTGTTCATTTTCATGAAGTGGAAGATAACTTCCTTCACTAACAGGAATGCTTATATATAAGCTATCATCTTTTATATCCTGTATAATGCTTTTGTAATAGCCATCTTCTCTTTCTATTTCAACCCTATTATTAACTTTAAATAAGTCTTTATTATTCAACTATTCCAGCTCCCCTTACGAAAATATGCTAAATAACTTTTTAAATAATCCGTCTACCCCTAATCCGTTGTCATTTTTATTAAACCCTAACACTTTATTTGCAATATCTAAAATATCCCTACTAGGTTTACATTTAGGATATAAAATAGTAAATGGATTCTGCTTTCTTATAGATTGTGTGATTTTTCTATCTTCTGATATTGAACCTAAATAATCTAAGTCTATATCTAAAAACCTTTTTGATACTGCTCTCATGTTTTTATAAGTTTTTATTCCTTCTTTAGAATCTATTGTTCTATTTACAACTAGTTTGGCCTTTGTTTTTAATTTAAAATAAGAAACAGCTTTTATTAATCCATAGGCATCTTTTAAAGAAGTAGGTTCTGGAGTAGTTAGAACAATTAAATCATCACAGCAATTTATGAATCCTAAAACAGTCCTATTTATTCCCGCTCCTGTATCCATTATTATATAATCCCATTCTTTATAATATGTTAGTTTTTTGATAAATATCTGTATTTTTTCTTCCCCTAATTCAGAAAAATCACAAATACCACTACCTGCTGGAAGAAGCATTACACCTAATGGTCCTTTAACCATAACTTTATTTAAATCAACTTCACCTGATATAGCATCATATATATTATATTTTGATGCTATACCCATAATTACATCATCATTTCCCATACCTACATCTGCATCTAATATCAATACCTTTTTCCCTAATTTTTGAAGATGTATTGATAAGTTCACTACAAAATTACTTTTCCCTACTCCTCCCTTACCAGAAGTAACAGTTATAATTTTAACTTTATGATCGTAATCTTTATCGTTTACTTTTTTCACCAAATTTCTCAAACTAGCTGCTTGATCTAACATAAGTTTTTATCTCCTAGTATAAGTTCTATAAGTTCATCTTTTGTAGCTTCTTTTATATCATCAGGAACGTCTTGACCTATAGTAATAAAACTTATAGGCTTCTCTGAAATATCACATATATTAAGAATTGAACCATAAGTTGTTGTTTCATCTAATTTCGTCATTATTACATCATCATACTCTAAAACTTTATATCCATTTATTATAGTCTCTATATCCCTATTTTTAGTAGTAGAACTTACAACTAAATGTATATTATCTGGACTTACTTTATTAATAAAAGCCCTTAATTCTGATATTTGCATAACTTTTTTACTACTTCTACCTGTTGTATCAATTAATATAACATCACAATCTTTAAGATCTGAAACAGCTTTTTCCATTTCTTTTAAAGAAAAAACAACTCTAAATGGAATGTTCATAATATCTGCATAAGTTTTAAGTTGCTCTACAGCTCCAATTCTGTAAGTATCAATTGTTATAAGGCCTACTTTTTTCTTATCAACTAAAGATATTCTACCTGCAAGTTTTGCTATCGTAGTAGTTTTACCTACACCAGTAGGTCCTATTAGAGCTGTAATCTTTCCAATATTATCATTAGAAACTTTTATCATATTTTCCATTACTATTTTTAATTTCTCTTTTACTTCAATGTTTTCCTCTATATTTTCTACTTTTTTTGATATATTCTTTGCTAAATTTTCATTTATGTCTTTTTCTATTAACTTTTTGATTAAACTTTCTTCTTTTATTTTACCATCATTAGAAATATTTTTTAACATTTTTTTCATTTCTTTCATTTCTTTTAAAAGTTTGTGTTTTTCTATATCTTCATCCAATTCTAATTCTGGTTCAATAATAGGTTTTACATTCTCTTCATTTTTAGCTTCTAAATTACTGTTAGTTGCTTTTCTTAAAGATTTGTAAAATTCATCATGAAATACATTTTTATTATTTAAATTATTATTTAATTCTTTTATACTATTTTTTATATCTTTAAACTCTTTATTATTCTCTTCATTTTCTTCTTTAGAAGAAGCTGTTGCAGTAACTTCTATTAATTTTTTAGAAAATAATCCTAAAAAGCCACCTTTTTTTACTTTTCTTTGACTTATTATAATAGCATCTTTACCCATTTCTTCATTGATTTTCATCATTGCTTCATTCATTGTACTTACAACATATTTCTTTATAATCATTATAAAGTTACAACTCCTTCAGTTTTGATTTCAACATCATTAGGTACTTCATTTAATGAAAGTACACTTACTGCTGGGAAAACCATCTCTATAAGTCTTCTAAAGGCCGCTCTTACATTAGGTGATACTAAAATTACTGGTTGATTGTTATAAAAATAAACTTGATCTAATTTCCCTTTAAGAGCTCCTAATATATTACTTGTAGAATCTGGGTCTAATGCTGGAAAAGATCCTTGCATTGATTTTTGTATATTATTTGCTATTAAGCTTTCTATATTAGGATCTAATGTTATAACTGAAAGTTTTCCTGTTTCATCAATCAAAGGATTGCATATATTTCTAGCCAAAGAGAATCTTACATATTCTGTTAAAACTTCAATATCTTTTGTAGTTCTAGAATTATCTGCTAAGGATTCTAATATAGTTACCATATCCTTTATAGATACTCTTTCTTTTAATAAATTTTGGAGAACTTTTTGTATTTCACCTATTGTCATTAAATCTGGAATAATCTCTTCCACAACTGCGCTATATTTATCTTTCATAGAATCTATAATTAACTTAACTTCTTGTCTTCCTAAAAGTTCATAGGAATGATTTTTTATAGTTTCTGTAAGATGTGTAACCATAACTGTAGTTGGATCAACAACAGTTAAACCTTTTATTTCAGCTTCTTCCCTTTGATCTTTGTTAACCCATATAGCTGGAAGTCCAAAAGCCGGTTCTATACCTTTTATACCTTCTATATCTGATTCTCCAGTAGGATCCATACAAAGAAGCATATTAGGCATAAGATCTCCTCTAGCTGTAACAGTTCCTCTTATTTTTATTACATATTCATTAGCTTTTAACTGAAGATTATCCCTTATTCTTATAGGTTGTACAACTATCCCCATTTCAATTGCACATTGCCTTCTTACAGAAGTTATTCTTTGAAGTAAATCTCCTCCAGAAGCTTCATCTGCTAAAGGTATAAGACCATAACCTATTTCTATTTCCATAGGCTCTACAGATATTAAGCTCATTACATTTTCTGGTTCTTTACTTTCTATTTCGTTCATTTCTATCTCTTCTGCTTGAACTTTACTTTCTTCCTTTGCTCTATTTTCCTTATATAAAAGATAAGCAGATATTAATAAAGCTGCAGCTAATATAATAAATGCTAAATGTGGAAGTCCTGGTATCATAGCAAGAACCAAAAGTACTACTGATGCTATTGCTAAAACCTTTGGAAATCCTGTTAATTGCTTTCCAAGTAAAGATCCAAAATTTTGGCTACTTCCTGATCTAGTTACCAATATACCTGAAGAAGTAGATATTAAAAGTGCTGGTATTTGACCTACTAACCCATCACCTATTGTAAGTCTTGTATATGTTTGAGCTGCTGCTCCAATTTCCATTTTAAGCATTACAGTTCCTATTATTATTCCCGCTATTATATTTATAAAAGTTATTATAAGTCCTGCTATAGCATCACCTTTTACAAACTTTGAAGCACCATCCATTGCCCCATAAAAGTCTGCTTCCATTTGGAGATTTTGTCTTTTTTCTCTAGCAGTATTTTCATCTATAACGCCGGCATTTAAATCTGCATCTATGCTCATTTGCTTTCCTGGCATAGCATCTAGTGTAAATCTTGCAGAAACCTCTGAAACCCTGCTGGCACCACTTGTTATAACAACAAATTGAATAATTACTATTATAAGAAATATTATTATACCTATAACATAATTTCCACCGGTTACCACATTTCCAAAGGTCTCAATTATTTTTCCTGCATAAGCATCTCTTAAAATAAGTCTTGTAGATGAAAGATTTAAACCTAATCTAAATAACGTTGTAATTAAAAGTAATGTTGGAAATACAGAAAACTGTAGTACTTCCGTAGTAAACATAGTAATCAAAATAATTACTATGGAAAAAGTTATATTAAGTGCTAAAAGCACATCTAAAATACCTGTAGGAAGAGGAATTATTATCATAAGTATAATACCTATAACTCCAAATGCTACTATAGTATCCATATTGTTTTTTATGTTAAATCTTTTTCTAGTGCCTTCCACAAAATCACCTCACATAATTTAGTCCTATCTTATCCCGTTGACTTATAACTCTCATCTTTTATAAAAAATAAGAGTGTATCATACCTTTTAAAAAATTTTTAATTCTATATGTAATAAAAATCCCTTATCAAACTAAAAATTATAATTATAATATTAATCAAATTTACATACTACAGCTAATATTTCTGCTACTGCTTGATACATTTCTGCTGGTATTTCTGAATCTATTTCTACTTCACTATACATAAGTCTAGCTAAAGGTTTATTTTCTATTATAGGCACATCGCTATTTTTAGCTACATATTTTATCTTTAAAGCTAAGTTATCTGCTCCTTTAGCTACTACCTTTGGAGCATTATCTCCTTTTTCATATCTAATGGCTACAGATATATGAGTAGGATTTGTTACTACTACTGTAGCTTTAGGTACTTCTTGCATCATTCTTTGCATTGCCATTTCTCTTTGCTTTTGTTTTCTTTTAGATTTAATCTCTGGATCTCCTTCATCTTGTTTATACTCTTCTTTTACCTCTTGCTTTGTCATTTTTAAGTCTTTATTATGTTGGAATCTCTGGTATATATAATCTACTACACATATAAATATTAAAACTAAAGTTATCCTAAAAAATATATCAGAGGTTATCTTTATGATATTTTGAATCATTTCCCAAGGTCTTAAAGTTCCCAAGTTTAAAATCTTCATATAATTATCTTTTATAAAATTATAACCAACAAGTCCTACTACTGTTATAACAGATATATCCTTAAGAAGCTCCATAACACTTCTTAGAGAAAACATACGCTTAAATCCACTTATAGGATTAAGCTTTTTAAAATCTGGTTTTAAGGGCTCTGAAGTAAATATAACGCCGGTTTGTAGAAAACTTGCTAAAGTTCCCATAATCATTATTGGTAATACTACAGGTAATACTATTTTACTCATTCTAATTAAAGTTAGTAAAGCTATACTCTTTAAATTAACATAACTTAAAGTTGTATTTAAATAATTTCCTAAAAATCCTCCCATAGTATCTTTTAACTCATTTGCTACATAAGACCCTAAAGTTACCATAACAATGGTCGATGCTAATAGAGTAAAAGCAAGTCCAACTTCTTTACTTCTTGGTATTTGACCTTTTTTTCTAGCATCTTTCTTTTTTCTTGGAGTTGCATCTTCTGTTTTCTCTTCAGATGCAAACACAATAACTACAGGTATAAATTTATAAAAGTCCTTTATTATATCTGGCAGGTCATTGAAAGATTGTTCTATTACATTTAAAAATAAAGGTAATGCTAGACAAAAACATAAAAGTCCAACTAATATTTTAATTGGAAGACCTAATATCATTACGTTTAATTGTGGAACAGTTCTTGCAACTAATCCTAAAGTTAAATCTGTTATAAGTATTATAAGAACTATTGGTATAGCTATTTTTAAACTTATGTAAAAATACTGAACAAATCCATCTATTATAACTCTTATAGCTTCGCCTTTAAGCCAAAAACCACCTAACCTTATAATATTAAAGCTTTCTACTAGAGCTCTAATTAACATATGGTGACCATCTATAATAAAAAATATTATTACACTAAACCAGTATAACACTCTTTCAAGTAACGTAGCATTGCTGTTTGTGTTAGGATCAAACATGCTCATCATAGCAAATCCAACTTGCATGTCCATCATATTACCTGCATATCTAACACACATAAAGGAAAGATTTGTAATATATCCTAAAGTAAAACCTGCTACTATTTCATTAATACAATTTAATATAAGTGGTATAGGCGTAGTTATCGTATTTACTCCGCTAATATCTATACCTGGTATCAATATGTATGCCATAACTAATCCCAGAAAAACTTTTAATAAATTAGGCGTTCCTTTTGGAAAAAATATAGGAACCATAATAAAAAAAGCAAGTAATCTAAGAGAAATAAGAACAATAGCTGTAGCATATACTGGACTTATCAAAATTTATCTCACTCCTCTTTATCTATTGAATTATCTGGGATATATGAGCAAATATTCTTTCTGTAAAAGCTACTATTTGATGTAACATCCAATTACCTGTAAAAAGTCCTACTAAAGCCACTGCTACAAGTTTTGGAACAAATGTTAATGTTTGTTCTTGAACTTGAGTTGTAGCCTGAAGTATACTTATTATAAGTCCCACAAGTATTGCAACTACAAGTATTGGTGCTGATACTAAAAGACCTGTATAAATCGCATCTTTTATAATTCCCATTATCATATTTTCACTCATCTAAGTCACCTCTAACTAAAACTCATAACTAACGATTTTATAAGTAAATGCCATCCGTCTACCATAACAAATAATAATAATTTAAAAGGTAGTGATACCATAACCGGTGGCAACATAAACATACCCATAGACATAAGAATACTTGCTACTACTAAATCTATTATTAAAAAAGGTATGAAAAGTAAAAATCCTATTTGAAAGGCTGTTTTAAGTTCACTTATTATAAATGATGGAACAACGATGTATAAAGGAACATTATCTTTTGTAACTTCAAAATTAGGTTTTGCTATATCTACAAATAATTTTAAATCTTTTTTTCTCGTTTGTTTTAACATAAACTCACGAAGAGGCTTAGCTCCTATTTCTATAGCTTGCTCTTGAGTTATCTTTTTATCAACATATGGTTTTATAGCATTACTATTTATATTATTATAAACAGGTCTCATTATAAATATAGTAAGAAATAACGCTAATCCTATAAGCACTTGATTTGGTGGAGTTTGCTGTGTTCCCATAGCATTTCTTAAAAATCCAAAAACTACAGTTATTCTAACAAAACTTGTCATCATAACTATAAAAGATGGTAAAAGAGATATTACTGTCAAAAATATAAATAATTTAATATTATCTACATATTGACTAGGAGTAGTTGCTTTATCCACTGAAATATCTATTTTAGGTATAGGCATAGGACTATCTGGAGCAGCATAAGCTTTAACTTTAAATAAAACCAATACTATAGTAAAAGTTGTAAGCATTATTAGTATTTTTTTACTGTTTTTTCTCATACCTTTTATCTTCCTTCTTAAAACTAAGTTTTTTGTACAATCCATTTAAATTATTTTTCATGCAAAAATCTTTTAAGCTATCATACTGTGGAATGGATTCTTGTTTTGCTTTTTCTATATCTAATACTTCTTTTTCTGTAAGTTCTGTCATAATTTCCATTCTTCCATGGGTTGAAGACATTACATAACCTTTATCTCCTATTTTAGCTAATATAATTGAATTCTCTTTAGATATTGGAACTCTTTCTAATATTTTTATATATTTACCATTTTGAAATTTTTGGAGTTTACCCCCACCATATTTTAAAGATAAATATATAAGAATAACTATAAAAGGGATAAATATTACTATTTTTAAAAACATCCATAAAATTTCAAAATCCATTCTATTTGCTCCTTATAAATTTCTATTGAACTAGTAAATCATCAAAATAAACACTTTGTACTTGTCCATCTTCAAGCATTGGGTTTATCTTTGAAACAATTTCTGATTTAATTTTATCTATAGATTTAGGATTTATATCTGCAGCTTTTTTGCATCTTAAAGTAGCTATAATTGCATCTCTTAATATAGGCTTTTTAGTTTCTAATTCTTTGTCTAATTTTTTCTCTTCATATCCTAAATATATTTTTGCTTTTAAAAATCTTTTTCCATCTTCATCTGATAAATTAACTAAAAACTCATCTAAAGAATAAGTTTTTGAAGATACAATATTTTGAACTGGATATGCCCCATTTTGTGCTGGTTGATTTTGATTATAATTAACAACATTTGGTTTTTTAGGTTTACTGCTAGTAAACTTATCCTTAAAGAACATATATCCTCCAAAGCATCCACCTGCTATAACAAGTACTATTATTACTATCAATAATATTTTTTTCCCTGATCCACTACTTTGTTCTGCTTTATTTTCGCTCATCTTTCATCTTTCCTTTCTCTTTTGAGACTATTAGTATATTTACACGTCTGTTTTTTGCTCTATTAATATCTGAATTATTTGGAGCTATTGGTCTATGCTCTCCATACCCTGATGCACTAAATCTATTTGGATCTTGCTTTTTAGTTTCCACAAAGTATCTTAATACATTAGTTGCTCTGTCTGTAGATAACTCCCAGTTAGAATCATACTTATTATTTTTTATTGGAAGATTATCTGTATGACCTTCTACTATTATATCGTTTGGAAAAGTAGTTAATAATCCATTTAACTTATCAAGTATTGGCTTACTATTAGTCTTTATTTCAGCTCTCCCTGATTCAAATATTATATTATCTTTAAGCTGCATAACAACGCCTCTACTGTCTTGTGCTACTTTAACAGAACCTTTTAGCTTATTATTATTTAAATAACTATTAACTTGATCATATATATCTTTCCCATTGGAGCCTTTCTCTCTTCCCATTTTAACTGTTTCTCCAACTAAAGGTACATCTCCATCTTTCATATTATAATCAACAATAGTTTTTCCTGAATCACCAGTCATAACAGTTTGAAATGAAGCTGCTATTTGTTTAAATTTTTGAGCATCCACTGTAGAAAAAGAATATAGTAATACAAAAAAAGTTAGAAGCAATGTTATAGTATCTGAATAAGTTTGAATCCATTCATCACCGGTAAGCCCAGGTGAACTAGATTTTTTCTTTCTTCTAGACATTTTGAGCTGCTCCTTCCCTAGATACATTAGCATTAGAATAATCTAATCTTTCTTTAGGTGAAAGATATGTAACAAGCTTTTCTTCTACTATTCTAGGATTAACACCAGATTGTATTGCTAAAACTCCTTCTAATATCATCTCTCTAGTACTAACTTCTATTTCACTTTTATAAGTTAAATTTGAAGCCATAGGATTAAAAAGTAAGTTTGCAAGTAATGCTCCATAAAAAGTAGTAATTAAAGCTTTTGACATTCCAACTGCTATACCACTAGAATCTGTAAGATTACCAAGCATCTGTATAAGACCAATTAATGTACCTATCATACCAAAAGCAGGCGCATATGCTCCCCAACTTCTAAGCATATCAGCACCTTTTTTATGTCTTTCTTCCATTTCTTCTATTTCAAGTTCCATAATATCTCTAATTGTCTCAGGTTCTATGCCATCTACTACCATTCTTAAACCTTTTTTCATATACTCATCATCTAAATCATTTATAGCATCTTCTAAAGAAAGAAGTCCCTCTCTTCTAGCTTTTCTAGATAACTCTGTGAAATTTTGTATAACCTCTAAACTAGATACTTTGTTATCTTTAAAAGTTTGTGCTAAAACTTTAGCTAACTTTTTAAATTGTGAAATAGGATAGTTTACAAGCATAGCTGCAAAGGATCCACCTATTGTTATAATTATAGAAGAAATATCGATAAATGGGCCTATTCCGCCACCATCGCCAGACATCATTCCCCATCCTATTAATCCAAAACCAGCAATTATACCAATTAGCGTTAACATATCCTTCCTTTTCATCGGTTGACTCCTCCTTGTATGCCTAAAGTGATTATGTCACTTTTGTATTCTTTGATTTTTCCTATGATTTCATCTACAGATTCCATAACTATGTATTTTTTCCCATTAGATAAAGTAATTAAGCTTTCGGGAACTTGTTCAATCTTTTCAACATGCTCTGCATTTAATACAAATTTCCTATTGTTCATGCCAGTAAGTTCTATCATGTTATCCCCCCTTTAGTTTATAGAAGAATATAAAATTTTAATAATACATTAATCTAAAAATTATTTTTAATCCATACTTCTTTAAAACTAAAATTATTTAATTCATCTATAGGGATTAGATATTTAAAATTAAATACCAATCCCTATAGTTTTATTTAAATCTATCTTTTTAAGTTTACAAGATCTTGTAGTATTTCATCACCTGTTGTTATCATTTTTCCACAAGCTTGGAATGCTCTATTAGCTACAATCATTTCAGTAAATTGTTCAGCTAAATCTACATTGGACATTTCTGTTTTACCTTGAAGACAATCTCCATATCCTTTACTATTGTCATCATCTGCACCTTTTGAAGATCTTACAATAGGATCTCCTGAGTTTGCAGAACTTGTGTATAAATTTTTACCTGTTTTAGTTAAACCACCTGGGTTTTTAAAAGATGCCATAGCAATTTGTCCTATTTCTACATTGGAACCATTTGCTAATGTTGCTTTTATAACACCATTTTGTTCTATACTAAAAGATTGAACCCTTTGATCTTCACCTGAAATATTTAATTGATCTGGAATAACAAGAGGTTGTAAACTAGTTTGGTCTTTTAATTCATCAGCTGGATCTGTTACAACATGTTGATCCGGAGCACCCTTATATTCAATTGAATTACCATTAGCATATCCATATACTCTTAATCCGTCTGATGTTAAAAGACTTCCTTGTTCATCTAAAATAAAAGAACCATCTCTTGTAAACATTGTTTCTACAGATCCCTTTGAAGTTGTACTGTCAAATTCGTGCTTTGTTATACCAAGGGTATCCGGGGTACTAGTAGCAGTATCACCAGCACCTTCAACAACTTTTCCTCTACCAACTATAAAGTATCCTGGTCCATCTATAGCTACATCAAGGTTTCTTCCTGTTGTTTGCATATTACCGGTAGTTGTATCTGTAAATATTCCACCTATTTGTACACCAAGTCCTATTTGACGAGGGTTTGTACCACCAATATTTCCTTGAGGGCCGGTAGCTTCGGACATGCTTTGGCTTAACATATCTTTAAATCTTATGCTTTGAGATTTAAAAGCTGTTGTATTTGCATTTGCAATATTATTACCTATTACATCTAGTTTTGTCTGTTGTGCTTTAAGTCCTGATATTCCTGAGTACATTGATCTTAACATTCTTTAATTCCCCCTGAAATTCAAATTAGTTTATAGTCTTGCTTCTGTCATTCCACAAGACAGAGCTTCCTTCAAAGGTCCAGCTCTATAATATAATGGTACTATCTATATTTGTAAAAACATTATCCTTACTTTCATTCTCGTCCATAGCAGTAATAACTGTTCTATTTTCTATAGAAGTTACTAAAGCTACTCTTTTATATAATATTAAACAATCACGACTTCCTTTTTTATAAGCTTTATTTATAGCTTCATTTATATTTTTCATATCCACTTCATTAAAATTTATATTTCTATCTCTTAGTCTAGTTAAAGCATGATTTGATATATTAAACATATTTGAATTACTTAAATTTTTATGTACTTCATTATTTAATACATCTTTAAATTTAATATTTTTATTTAAGTTATTATTTGCTTTCTTATATGCTGAAGTATTATTTTTTAATATATTACCATTTGAAATTTTATAATCTTGTATTAACTGAAGTTTTCCGTTTATAACTTTAAATCCCATAAAATCACATCCTAAGATTAACTATTTTTAACCTTAGTTACATATTCAAATGGAACATTCATTTCTTTTTCTTCTTCATTTTCTTTTACTACAACTTTTATACTTACTCCTGCACCATTTCTACTAACTGATTTAACTATACCTGTTTTAGTTTCTTTTCCATCATACATCTCAACTTTTTTTCCAATTATTGCTACTGCTTGCAATAAATTATTATTATAATTAGATGTTTGATTTATATCATCAGTTATATTAACTACATCTTCCATACCAAAATTTTCTGTTTTCCCTGGTTCATATTCTACAGAAAGACTTATGTCATCTCCATTTTTTATTACATTTCTAACTATTCCAGCATATTGATTTCCCATTGGATCTAGTTTTCTAAGTAAAACAGCTTTTCCTATAAAGCTAGAAGCTCCTGTGAGTTTCATCATGCTATTTAAGTTTGCCATTTGCTCTAGAGAACTAAATTGTGCCATTTGAGATACATATTCTGTTCCATCTTTAGCATCTGTAGGATTTTGGTTAGAAAGCTCTGCTGAAAGTATTTTGAAAAAAGCATTTTTATCAAGACCTTCACCTTTTTTAACTATTTTTGTTCCTCTAGAAGTCTTAGTAGAAGTTGCCTCCATAGATTTTTCAATTATACCTTTTTCATCTTTAACATCATTGTCACTTTTTTTATTATCATCTTTATTTGATCCTACTTTATTATCATTTTTATTATTTTTTTTATTTGATGCTACTCTAGGACTTGTCCCAGGATTATTTACTGTTGTTATTGGCATATTTTCACCTCCAATTATGTTAGCCATATAAGATTAAATAATAAGTATCAAAATTAATCTGTTATTTACTTAAATATGACTTAAGCTAACATATTTACGTTACTATCTAAGCTAGATACATTTTCTTCTGCTTCAAGACCTTCTAAAGAATCTATTTTTGAAGAAGTTTCTTTATTTTTATTATTTTGCCTACTTGATTCATCTCCACTGTTATTTGACCCTTCTTTAAAGAAAGTTGTATCTTCGTTGTATATGTTTAAACTTATATCTTGTACTTTTAAGTTATTAGCTTGAAGTTTTTCTTGTATTTGAGATAAATTATTATTTAGTATATTATAAGCATCTTTATTTGAAGCATTTATGTGAGCTTTCATAATGCCACCTTCCATAGTAAGTTTTATAATAACTTCTCCTAATTCTTTTGGCATTATTTTTACTGATAACTCTTTTATACTATTAGTTTGCATATATTTTATAGTTTTTATCATATCAGTATTTATAGTATCTTTATTTAAAACTACATTTTGTATATCACCTTTAGAAATCAAAGATCCCGTATCTTCAGTTTTAAAACGACTCATAAAATTAACTGCTTTGTCTATTTTTTCTCCACTATCTTTTTGATCGCTGTCTACAAACTTACTTAAAAAGTCATTTTCATTTTGATTTTTTGCTTGTCCATCTAATAATGAATCTTTTGATGATTGAAAAGAACTTTTAATGGTATTACTATCAAAAATATTAGTAGGTTGTGATTTTAAATTTTCTTTTCCTTCTACTTTTGTTAAAATATTTTGGAGTTTACTTTTAAGTTCAAATTCAACCTGTGACATATTATTAACTAAAGCATCTTTTGATCCTATTTCAGATTTAAATAATTTATTATAAATGGTTTTTATTATAGATTTATCAAAATTTGATGTTTCCTTACTTTTTAAAACTGATTGTATCTTTTCTAATATTTCTTTAGAAAGTTCTTGTTTTTCAGTTGGCATTTTAGAGTTTATAAACTTTTCAAGTAATTCATTTATATTTTTCATATCCTTCAAAAAATCTTCAGTAAGATTGTTTGAAGCATTGTCTTTATTTTTATTAATAACATTTAAAACTAAGCTTATGATATTTAAAAGAGAATTTACATCGCCTTTATCTTCTGCTTTTTTTAAAAAATCTTTTAAATCATCTACATCTTCAATTTTATCTACTTCTTCTTTTGAAAAACCTTCTTTTTTTAGTTCATCTTTTATATTCTTTAAATCAGAATCTGAAATTTTTTCTAAATCACTATGCTCATTTAATTTGTTATCATTTTTAATTATATTCTTACCCTTTGCATCAAATAACAATTCATTAAATTTATCATTTGTTTTGTTATTATTAGATTTTACTGATTTTTTACTATTCACTTTAGGTACAATATTATTAATGTCTATTTTCACTTTATTCACCTCCTTTCAAATCTAATTTTGATTTCTCATATAAGCATATAAAGCTAACTCATCATTAAGCTTTTGCTCTATCATCTTTTGCTCTTTTTCAAAAGCTAATTTATCCTTTTCTTTAAGTATCTCTACTGTTTTCTTTTCTATTTGACACTTTTTTAATTCTTCTCTTTTCTTTTCAACTATATCCACTTTTTTATCTAGATTTTCAGAAGTTTCATTAATACAATAGTTTAATGATCTTAAATAATTATGTCTTATTTTTTTTTCAATAACTGAATCATTTAAATTTATATTGCTATATTTAGAATAATTATCTTTTAATTTAAAAAGTTTTTCTTCTTCAAAACGCTTCTCATTTTCAGCTTTTTTAAATTCTAGTTTACTTTGTTCTTCCTTTTTTTCTCTCATTTCTAAAAGTTTCTGTAATCTAAAAGAGTAAGATTTCATTTTAAACTTCCCTTCTAATTTCCAAACATATTTCTAAGTCTATCTACACACCCATCAAAATCACACTGTTCATTCATGCCTTGTCTTAAAAATCCTATAATAGCATCATAATATTGAATAGAAGTATCTACTTTTTTATTACTTCCCTTAACATAAGCTCCTATATTTATAAGGTCTTCCGAGTTTTTATATGTAGCTAAAAGATCTCTTAAAAATCCTGCAGCAGCTTTATGTTCATCTGAGGCTACAGAAGACATAAGTCTACTTACACTACTTAATACATCAATAGCTGGATAATGATTTTTAGACGCTAAATCCCTTGAAAGAACAATATGTCCATCTAGTATTCCTCTTACAGCATCTGCTATAGGTTCGTTAAAATCATCTCCATCTACTAAAACTGTATAAAAAGCTGTAATAGAACCTTTAATTGACATTCCTGCCCTTTCCATAAGCCTTGGAAGTTTTGCAAAAACCGAAGGGGTATATCCTTTAGTTGCTGGCGGCTCTCCTATAGCAAGCCCTATTTCTCTTTGAGCCATAGCAAATCTTGTAACTGAATCCATCATAAGTATAACTTTTTTACCTTGATCTCTAAAATATTCTGCTATAGCTGTAGCTGCATAGGCACCTTTTAATCTAACTAAAGCCGGTTTATCAGAAGTTGCACAAACAACAACTGATTTTTTCATTCCTTCCGGTCCAAGATCTTTTTCTATAAAGTCTCTTACTTCTCTTCCTCTTTCTCCAATAAGGGCAATAACATTAATATCCGCTTTAGCATATCTTGCAATCATTCCAAGAGTTGTACTTTTACCGACTCCACTTCCTGCAAATATACCTATTCTTTGTCCCTCTCCTACAGTTGTAAAACCATCTATTGCTCTTATACCTGTAGGAATAACCTCACTTATACTTCTTCTTTTAAGTGGGTCTGGAGGCTCTGTATCTAAAGAATACAGCGTACCTCCTTTCAATGTACTTTTATCCAAAGGATTACCAAGTCCATCTAAAACTTGACCTAAAATACTGTCAGAACAATTTACACTTAAAGGCCTTCCTTGAGGAACGACTTTGCATCCTGGCGATATTCCTATAAGCTCACCTAAAGGCATTAAAATAACATCATTTTCTTTAAAACCTACTACTTCACAAGGTATTTCTTTATTTTTTTCATTGTATATAATACATACCTCTCCTACAAAAGCCTTTATACCTTCCACTTCAATAGTTAACCCTACAACTTTTCTAACAGTACCTTCCATGTAATTAAAATTAGTTTCTTCTATTTTATTTTTTATATCATCAAAATCTATATCTATAAGTGCCAAAGATAGTCACATCCTACTTGTTATTTTTCATTTTAGACATATTAAAATAAATAATAATTTAATGTACCTTAATCCCACTAATATAAATACCTTGTTATTTATATCTATATTCCTAATAGCATATTTTTAAGCTTTTCTAAAGCTATATTAATATCTACTATAACTTTACCCATCTCTGTTTCTATAACTACTTTTCCATCACTTGCTAAATTGTCTTCTATAACAAAAATTTCACCTTTAAATGGTAGTTTAATTTTCCATTCCTCTATATTACCTTTTACTTCTTCTAGATAATTTTTGTTACATCTTACTACAATAGATTTTGCTTTCTTATTTTTTTCTAAAACATCATAAATTACATCATTTAAAGAATCACAGTCTTTTACTTCTCTTTTTAAAACCTGATATACAATAGATTCCACAAGTTCTCTTACTTCTTTTTCTTTATCTTTTAGATATTTGTCATACTCATTTTGTGCTTGAAGCAATATGTTATTACAGTTATCTACTGTTTTTTTATATTCTTCTTCGCCCTTTTTTAAATACTTTTCATAAGAATCCTTATAACCTTTATCTTGTCCTTCCTTGTATCCTCTCTCGTATCCTTCATCATATCCCTTTTTCACTGCATTTTCCTCTAAAGATTGAACTTCTCTATAAGAGTCAGCTACAATTTTATCTGCTTTTCTTCTAGCATTTTCTAATATATTTTTAGCTAAATTTTCATAACTATCTATATTATTTTTAGAGTTTATCTCTTCAATAGGATTCTTAGCTTTTTGTACTTTACACTCTATTTCTATTTTTTTACATCCTTCACTTACTACACTACTTTTTTTAATAACATTAAACGATGATTGCATCTTCTCCACCTCTTGAGATTACTATCTCTCCTGCTTCGTCTAATCTTCTTATTATATTCACTATTCCCTGTTGTGATTTTTCTACATCCAATATTCTTACAGGTCCTAAGAATTCTATATCTTCTTTTAAGGAAGCTGCTGCTCTCTTTGATTGATTTCTAAATATACAGTTAGCAACTTCTTCTGAAGCTCCTTTTAAAGCTAAAGCTAAATCCTTTGTATCTACTTCTCTTAAAACTCTTTGTATTGATACATCGTCTAATGTTACGATATCTTCGAATACAAACATAGATTCTTTGATTTTTTCTGCAAGTTCTGGATCTTCTCTTTCTAGTTCTTCTGTAATATTTTTCTCTGTAGTTCTATCAACTTGATTTAATATATCAACAATAGTTGGTATACCACCTATAGATGTAACATCTGATCTAACTACTGATGACAATTTACTATCTAATACTTTTTCTATTTCTTTTACAACCATTGGTGAAGTACTACTCATATTTGCTATTCTAAAAGCTACTTCTGATTGAATATCTTCAGGAAGAGCAGATAAAATTTGTCCTGCCTTATCAGCTTGAAGATAACAAAGTATAAGTGCAACTGTTTGAGGATGCTCATTGTTTATAATATTTAAAAGTTGATGAGCATCTGCTTTTCTTGCTATAGCAAATGGTCTAAATTGATGAGTAGCCTCGGTTACTTTATCTAATATCTCCATAGCCTTTTGACTACCTAAAGCTTTTGCAAGTAAACTCTTAGCATACTCTAATCCACCTTCTAAAAGATAATCTTTAGCTTTATTCATCTGAATAAATTCGCCTAATATATCTTGTTTAACTTCTGAATTTACAGAAGTAATATTTGCTATCTCATAAGTTATCTTTTGAATTTCAGCATCAGGTAATCTTTTGATTATACTAGCCGACACTTCCGGTCCTAAAGTAATAAATAATATAGCTGCCTTTTGAACTCCTGTTAACTTATCTTTTCTATCCATAGTTATCACCTCTCATCTTCTGCCAGCCATGATTTAATTATATCTACTACCTGATCTGGTTTCTCTTTAGCATATTTTCTTATCTCATTTTCAATATGAGTTTGCTCATTTTCATTTTCTAGTTCTATAGGTTTAAATTTAGGTTTAGGATTAGAGTTATCTTCTTCTTCATCACCAATTGTCACATCTAAACCTTCATCTTCATATTCTTCATCATCGTAATCTCTACGTTTTTTAAGAATTATAAATACTATTAAAGCAATCAATAAAGCCGCTCCAGCTCCAATACCACCAAATAGTTTAATTTTGTTGTTACGATCCTGCATTTTTTGCATATCCTCTAAATCTTTTTTAGCATCATCTTTAGAAGTTGTATCAAAAGGTATTCCTTCTACATTTATTGTATCTCCTCTTTTTGCATCATATCCTATAGCTGAATTAACCAAGTTTGTTACAGCAGTTTTTGTTTCTTGATCTATATTTCCATCTAATGCTACAGATGCTGTTAATCTTTTTACCGCCCCTGGTGCTTTTATTGTCTTTTGATTTGTTTTCGAATTATCATAGTTTTTAGTATTTTCATCTCTTGTAGAAGTTTCCTCACCATTATTATTAGTTACTACGTTATTAACCATATTGTTGTCTACTGCACTTCCGTTACCATTATTTTGTGATGGATTAGAAGTATTTTTCTCTTTAACACTGTGTTCACTTACAACCATACTCTTAGGACCATAAGTTGTTGAATCTGTTTTTGTTGAATCGAAATCTAAATCTGAGTTAATATTAACTTTAACTTTGTCTTTTCCATATATTGCTTCAAGCATTCCCAAAACTTTATCTTGCATATTCTTTTCATAGTTTTTCTTTAATTGTTGTTGTTTTTCTGTAGAAGTAGATCCACCAGCTTCTTCTCCATTTTCATCATATAAATTTTTACTTAAAAGTGTCATCTTGTTATCTATTACTTCTACATTTTTATTAGGTATATTTTTTACACTTCCAGATACTAAAGCTATTATAGCTTTAACTTGATCTTTTTTAAGAGTTTGTCCTTGTTTTAAATTAAGAGTTACAGAAGCTCTTCCTGGATTTGTTTCTTTTACAAAAGCAGTTTCTTCTGGAAGTACTAGATGAACTCTACAATTTTCAACTTGAGGAAAAGATTTTATAGTTCTTTCTAGTTCTCCTTGAAGCGCTCTTTGGTAATTAACTTCCATTTCTTTATCAGTTTGTCCAAACTTACCCTTATCAAGTATTTCAAAACCTTGACTTCCATTAGTAAGTTGTACTTCTGATAACATCTCCATTCTTAATTTATCAACATCCTCTTTAGGAACTAATATTTTTTCCCCTTCAACTTTTGGTTCAACCTTTTTATCTTTTAATTTTTGAAGAACTACGCCTGAATCAGTTTCTCCTAAGTTTGAAAAAAGAACAGCGTATTTTGTTTTTCCTACATAAAGAGATAAAGCTACAATAAATCCTATAATCCCAACAATAATAATGGAAGTAACTATTTTTTTAGTTTTACTAAGTCCTGTCCATTTTTCTTTTATGCCATTAAAAAAATCCTTTAGCTTATTCATTCTAAGTTCTCCTCACCTATAACTGCATTCTGTTTAATTCTTGATAAGCTTCTAATAACTTATTTCTAACTTGAACTGCAAGTTCCATAGACATTTTAGCTTCTTCAGAATTTAACATAACATTATGTACATTTTGCTCTTTACCCTTTATGAAATTTTGTGTAGTTTCTTCTGATTTTATTTGCTTTGTATTAACTTTATCTACTTCATTTTTTAAAGTTTTAAAAAAATCTATGTTATTAGGCTGTTGTACATTTTTTGTTTTATTATCATCAAAATTAAAAATACTACTATTAGGTACAAAACCATTTACTATCATAATATTCCTCCTTATCTACCTATCTCTAGTGCTTTACTAAACATTCCCTTTGAAGCATTCATAGCACTTACATTAGCTTCATATGTACGAACAGATGCAATCATATCTGCCATTTCATTTAAAATATTCACATTAGGCATAGAAACATATCCTTCGTTATCTGCATCTGGATGTGACGGGTCATAAACTTTTCTTAATGGCGATGGATCTTCTTTAATACCTGTGGCTTTAATTCCTAAGTCCTTCATATTATACTTACCTGTTTTTTTATCATATTCCCTTTGTAAGTTTTCCTCAAATACTGCTACCTTTCTTCTATAAGGCCCACCTTTTTCCGTTCTAGTAGTGCCTACATTAGCTATATTAGATGCTATAGTATCCATTCTTAATCTTTCTGCAGAAAGGCCACTAGAACTTATCCTCATAGTATTAAACGCGTTAATCATATTTTTATCACCCTATTTCTATTTTATTTATCTTCCATTAATTATGTACCTTGTTTCTGATAACTTTTTATTAGCTTCTGTTATAAGAGCATTATACATAAGTTGATTTGCAGCTTGATTAGTCTCTTCACTATCAACATCTACATTATTTCCATCTGATTTCATACTACTTGATTTATCTATCATTTCTTGGGACTCTCCAAATTCTGCTCCTTTTCCACCGTTCATATGTTTTTCATTAGTTTTTTTTAATCTTATGTTATTTACACTTTCATTTAAAGAATCTTCAAAAGTAACATAGTGTCTTTTATAACCAGGAGTATTCATGTTTGCTATATTGTTAGCTGTAACTTTTCCCCTATGAGAATAAGCATCTAGGCCTTTTTTTAACATGGAATACATTATCTGACTATTAGACGCATCACCTATTTCCATACTATCAACTCCTATTATATGATTAAAATGTGTAACTTTTTAGTTATTTATATACATTTTTACAATAAATTATATTTTTTTACATTAAATATAAGTTTTAATTTAATTTTATTTTACATTAAATAAATTTGTTTGTACATACTGTATAAATAAATTAAATACAAAATTTAAAATTATTTAAAAAAATATTATAGCTAATCCTATTTTTATATAATTTATAATTTTTATTTACAAATTATTACCATATTATTGTATATATTATAAATAGTAGTTTATTTCTTTTATTATTATATAATAACCATTCTTCTTTTTCTATATAATAACACCATTATTTTGCTTTAAATACATATTAATATATTTATTAACAACATACGCTAAATAATATAAATAAAGTATAAAACGAAATCAAAAATTGTTGTCAGAATTTTAAATTAAATTCCAAATTAAATCTGATTAAACTATTTTCAATATCAAATTACAAAAATAATACCAGTAGAATTATAAAATCTACCGGTATTTAATTTCAAATATGACCTTAATCTATCTTACATTTTCAAGTATCCTAAGAACTTCTATAGGGAAATCATTAGTCTGCTTCATTATAGCCATAGATGCTTCAGTCATTATACTTCCTCTAGCATAACCCATCATTTCTTCAGCTATATCTGCATCAACTAACCTTCCATTAGCTCCATCCATTCTATCTGCAATTTCTTTTATATTATTCATAGATTTTTCAAATCTATTTGATATTGCTCCATATTTATTTCTAACACCTAAAACTTTATTCATTGCAGCATCTACTATTTCTAAAGATTTATCTACTTCACCATTAGTTACATTTACATCATTTAAAGAAACTGATCCTCCTGGCAAATTTTTAGAATCTAGTTTATAAAAAGGTATGTCTACTACTTCTCCAACATTAGCTCCAACAGGCATTTTTCCTATCTCAGGTTCTTTTCCTTTTATATTTTTATTTAAAAGCTTAACGCCATTAAATTCAGTATTATTTGCTATGTCATCTATACCTTCTACAAGCTGATTTATCTCTTTTTGTATAACTTTTTTATCATGATCTGTATTAACTGATCCAGATTGAATTACAAGCTCTCTTACTCTTTTTATCATATCTCCAATTCCTTGAAGCCCGCCTTCTGCTGTCTGAACCATGCTCACACCATCTTGTGAGTTTCTAGCTGCCATATGTAAACTTCTAACCTGTATTTTAGTTCTTTCACTTTGAGCTATGATGTTAGGGTCATCTTTAGCAGTCATTACTTTATACCCTGTACTTATTCTATTTAAAGCTGCACTTTGATCTTTTAACGCACCTGAATATGTTCTAAATATATTTAATGATGCTAAATTATGAGGTAACCTCATTCTTATTTCTCCCTTCTTATTTTTATATAATTTTTATCGAATTAAATCATATTTTCTTTAATTTCTACAATAAGTTTATATATAATTTTTTTATATATAAATAAGGGAAAACAAACTAAATTATGAATATATTAATTTGATGTAAAAATAATCTTTTAATCTACTATTTTTTCAAAAAATTATAAATTGATTTAAAGCACATTAAAAAAAATAAAAAAGCCAGTATGCTACTTTATTTCTAAAACTACTTCTTCCTTAGAACCTACTAATAGCAAAATTATTAGAAGAACCTAAGTCATTGTATTTCACAAAATATTCGTCCCATCTTTGACTTATTATTTATTTTAATATGCCTAATAATAAAAATAGAGAAGGTATATAAGAAACTAAGTTCTTATATACCTTCATATATACTAAATTAAAACTAAAAGGAAATCTAATTTATTTTATTCTATATTTGATTTTTCTATATGTCCTTTTAAAACTTCTGCTGAATCTTTTAATTCTTTCATTTCATTTTTATCTAAAGGAACTTCTAGAACTTTTTCAACACCATGTCTATTTATTATTGTAGGTGTTCCTAAGTAAACATCATTTATACCATATTGTCCTGAAAGTAAACTTGAAACAGTTAATATAGCATTTTCATCACCTAGTATTGCTGATACAATTCTTTTTACTGCTAATCCTACAGCATAGTTTGTATATCCTTTTTTATTTATTATTTCATAAGCTGCTTTTTTTACACTTTCTAAAGTGTTATCTTTAAAGCATTCATCACAACTTTCATTTACACTTTTACAAAATTCGCTTACAGTCATACCTGCTATATTAGTTGAACTCCAAGTTGCAATTTCTGAATCTCCATGTTCTCCCATTATGTAAGTATGAACGTTTCTTGAATCTATATCAAATTTCTTTGATATTAAATATCTAAATCTTGAAGTATCTAGAACAGTACCTGATCCAATTACTCTTTCTTTTGGGAATCCTGATAATTTATATGTTATGTAAGTTAGTACATCTACAGGATTTGAAACAACTAAAAGTATAGATTCTGGGCTGTATTTAACTACTTCTGGAATTATAGATTTAAAAATATTTAAATTTTTGTTTATAAGATCAAGTCTAGTTTCTCCTGGTTTTTGACCTGCTCCTGCAGTAATTATAACTATATCTGAATCTTTTGTATCTTTATAATCTCCTGCCATTACATTTATTGGTTTTACAAAAGAAGTTCCATGAGCTAAATCCATAGCTTCACCTTCTGCTTTTGTTTTGTTTATATCAACTATTACTAAATCTGAAACTAATTCAGTTTGCATAAGTGCGTAAGCTGTTGTAGAACCAACAAAACCCGCTCCAATTACTGATACTTTTGTGCTTTTCTTTCTTATATTCATATTCTATTCCTCCTATATAACTATATAAAATATAATTTACATATATTGCATCAATTATTCTAGCCACAATCTGTTAAATCTTTAACTATTATACCACTAGATTTTTCATTTTTAAAGGCTTTTTTTATATCTTTTGGAAAAAAATATTATATTTTTATGTAAACATTTTAAGTTTAATTAACTTTTTTATATAAAACCTTTACATATTATTGTTAACGTTTTAACTTTTCAGACTAATAAAAATATATACCTTTTTATGAATTTATAGAAAATTTTGTTTAACCATTTTATGTAATTAAATTTAAAATTTCTTTATTCTATAAACAAATTTCCTATCCTTTTAATAACAAAAAAGTTAGAGATACCCTCTAACTTTTTATTAATTTCATATAAAGCATATTCAAATACAAAAACATATATTGGAAACAAAACTATTTACTTATCTAAAAAATATTAATTAAACTAAATACTTTTACCATAAGGATTATTAAAAAAAATTTATAATTTCCTTAATAATAAATAAAAGCTATCAAATTAAGAATTTTTTCTTAACCAACAGCCCTTTCCAACTAATTATATTAACTTATTTAAATATATAATCTACTATCACATTTAATATTATTATTTTAAAATCAACCATATAACAATCTATATGAAGTAATAACCTATATAAACTTTTCACTTTAACAATAAGTATATTTTTTAAGCTTACAGTCTAATTTTTCTTTCCACAAATCATAAGTAGGAACTACTTTTTTATCAATAGTTTTGCAAACAGCATTAACATCTCCTGCTTCTATTTTATCTTCAAGAGATATTAAATTTTTTAATAATTTTTCCATATTATTTTTTAGTTCAACATCCTTTATTTCTAAAAACACAGGATTTAAAGCTTTATATATAGTCTTAGTAGCTAATATGGTGTCTTTTATCATATCATCTACCTCTTCATATTCTTTTAATACAATTCTTTCTTTTATATACTCTAATCCATCATTTAAACTATCTGAAAGAACCATAGTTTTTTTTATAACATCTATATAATCATTCATATAAAATTCTCCTTAAAAAAATAAATTCTATGACATCAATTTACATTAATCACATAGAATTTATTTTAACACATTATAAAAGATAGTTAAACCTAGCTATAACTAATTATTGTAGCCTATCTCACTTTTTATACCTTTATTTATAGAATTCTTATAATCTATAAATTCATATATATCATCATTAAACAAATCACTAAATTTCTTTAAGTCTTCTAATGATAAATCTTCTATAGCAGATTGTTTTTCTTCACAATATATAACTATTTCACCTATAACTTTATGAGCATCTCTAAAAGCCATACCTTTATTAACTAAATAATCTGCAGCTTCTGTAGCATTTAAAAATCCTCTTTTTACTGATTTCATTAAATTATCTTTGTTTACTTTTAAAGTAGATATTATACCACCCATAACTTTAATACAACTTAAAACAGTATCTGCAGCATCAAAGAAGGGTTCTTTATCCTCTTGCATATCTTTATTATAAGCAAGTGGAATACCTTTCATAGTAGTTAGTATACCCATTAAATCTCCATAAACTCTTCCTGTTTTACCTCTTATAAGTTCTGCACCATCTGGATTTTTCTTTTGAGGCATTATACTACTACCTGTAGCATAAGCATCTCCCATTTCTATAAATTTAAATTCACTACTGCTCCAAAGTATAAGTTCCTCAGATAATCTACTTAAATGCATCATGATTATAGAAAAAGAACTTATAAGTTCTATGATATAATCTCTATCACTAACACCATCTAAAAAGTTATCTACAGGCTTTTCAAAACCTAGTTTTGAAGTAGTAAATTCTCTATCTAAATCATATGTTGTACCAGCTAAAGCTCCACATCCAAGTGGATTTTCATTCATTATATCTATAGCATTTTCTATTCTTTTTTTATCTCTTTTAAACATACTATAATAAGCTCTTAAATGATATCTAAAAGTAACTACTTGAGCTCTTTGAAGATGAGTATATCCTGGCATAATATAATTGTTTTCATCTCCAACTTTTATTAAAAAGTTTAAAAGTTTATTTAATTCATCTTTTACCTTTATAGCTTTATCCTTAGAGAAAAGCCTCATATCTACAGCTACTTGATCATTTCTACTTCTTCCTGTGTGAAGTTTTTTGCCTACATCCCCAATTTTCTTTATTAAATTTATTTCTACAAAACTATGAATATCTTCATAGTCTCCCTCTATTTTTAAATCCCCATTTTCTATCTCTTCTAATATTTTTTCTAAACCCATAAGTATCTTATCTTTTTCATTCTCAGATATTATATTTGATTTACAAAGCATTTTTACATGTGCTATGCTGCCTTTAATATCTTCATAATATAGTTTTTTATCAAAACTTAAGGAACTATTAAAATCTTCCATAAGTTTGCTTTCTTCATCTTTAAATCTTCCGCCCCAAAGCTTCATGTTGTCTTCATCTCCTTAAAAGTTCATTATTCATTATTTGTTATCTGTTAATTGTTATCTGTTATTTGTTATCTGTTATCTGTTATCTATTATCTGTTAATTGTTATCTGTTAATTGTTAATTATTAATTATTAATTGTTATCTGTTAATTATTAATTGTTATTTGTTCTTTGTATTAATTGAAGTATTAGGTATTCTACACCCTTTAAATTTCGCCCCAAAATATAGTATTATAATCATTATAATCACCGCTACAAGTAATGTAATAACACTTGGGAAAATCCCCGCAATTATATATGTTATAAAGCTAGCACTTCCGTTTATTATACCATAAGACATTTGAGTTTTTACATGGTCTATATGATCACAGCCTGCCCCTGTAGATGCAAGTATAGTAGTATCCGATATCGGCGAAAGTTGATCCCCAAACAATCCTCCTGATAAAACTGCCGCTATAGTCACATATAATGGTGCATTTAAAGAATTTGCCATTGGTATTGCTAAAGGCATAAGTATTGCAAATGTTCCCCAAGAAGAACCCGTTGCAAAAGATGTACATCCTCCTGCAATAAATATAATGGCAGGTATCAAAAATCCAGGTATATTTCCTTCTGCTATTTGTATCACATAATTGGCTGTACCTAAATTTTTAAGTACTAATCCAAGTGACCATGATAAAACAAGAATTATAGAAACATTCATCATCTTTTTCATTCCACCAATATATATATCAAAAGCTTCACTAAATTTCTTAACTTTATAATAAACCATCATTGCAATCAATGAAATACCAGAAAATAAATATCCTGTACTTAAAGCCACCCTAAATTCAGAACCTGCTATTTTTTTAAAAGGGAATCCCTTTGGAACTAAAAGTACTAATAATGTAGCTAAAAGTATTAATATAGGAAACCATACTAATATAGCTTTACTTTTATTGTAGTTTATTTTATCACTATAATCCTTTTGTCTTAAAGGCTTAGAATCTGGCCAAAATATTTTTCCTGTTTCTTGAGTTCTTTTTTCAGCCTTTGCCATACTGCTAAATTCAAAACCGCTAAAAGCTATTATAGGAACAATTATAAGTGCAAGTATAGAATAAAATTGGAAAGGTACCGCATGTAAAAAAGCAGACCAATCAGATTCTCCTATTTTTAGTGCATCAAATTCCTTTTGTATAAGCCCCATAACATATACTCCCCATCCTATAAATGGAACTAAAACACATACAGGAGAAGCTGTACTATCTATTATAAAAGCTAATTTTTCTCTTGAAATCTTAAGTTTATCAAATATAGGTTCAAATATAGGTCCTATAATTAAAGGAGTACCTAAATCTGAAAAGAATATCAACAAACCTCCAAGCCAAGCTGCTATTTGAGCTTTAACCCTAGTATTTATAAATTTACTAGTTTTTTCTGCAAAAGCTATTGCTCCTCCGGATTTTTCCATAAGGCTTACAAATCCACCTATAAACACTAGTAAAACTAAAACCCCTGCATTATAGCTATCCATAAGTTGAACAAAGAAATAATCTTTTATCATAGTTGTAACTGCAAAGCCTGGTAAATACCCCACAACTACAAAAACTCCAACAAATACAGATATAAATAATGACAATATAACATTTTTTGTTTTTACCGCTATTATTATAGCTATAATAGGCGGCAATAAAGATAATATACCCATATTATTCATAATAAACTTCCCCTCTCATAATCAAATTCATCATTAGTATGTAACTTTGTTTCTATTTAAATTTCCTAATTAAAATTAAGTACTATCTACTACATTTCAATCATACTTATTAGCATCTTTAATCATTCTTAAATTTCATAATTAATCATACGCACTATCTATTGTATTTTAATTACTACTTATTAATCTTTAACTTTCATCTTTTAACAAGCAATTTTTATATTTTAATTCTTACTTATGAGCTTTTTATTTTCTTATTAATTAATCTTTATTAATTTTTATCCGCTAATTCTTATATATTATTTATTACACATATTATATTAATTTTAATTATTATTTTTTAATTGTTATCTATTATTTTTTATCTGTTAATTGTTAATTGTTAATTGCTTTTCTTCATCGCCTTTATAGCACATGGAAGTGAATAAACTTTTATAAATCCACCAGCATCTTTGTGATCATAAAAATCACTATCTCCAAAAGAAGATACACTCTCATCATATAAAGCATTTTCAGTATAAACTCCTGCGTTTATCATGTTTCCTTTATATAATTTTAGTTTAACAGTCCCTGTAACAGTTTTTTGTGTTTTATCTACAAATTCATCTAAAGCCTCTCTTAATGTTGTAAACCATAATCCATCATAAACAATTTCTCCATATTTTTGTGATACGCCCTGTTTATAATGATATGTAACTTTGTCTATTGTTAATCTTTCAAGTTCTTTATGAGCTTTATATAAAATTGTTCCTGCTGGAGTTTCATATACTCCTCTTGATTTCATACCAACTAATCTATTTTCAACTAAATCAGAAACTCCAATTCCATGCTCTCCACCTATTTTATTTAAGGTATCTACAAGTTCAACGGGTTCTAAATCTTTGCCATTAACCTTTTTAGGGATACCTTTATCAAAATATATATCTAAATATTCTGCTTCATCTTTGGCTTTTTCTATAGGGGTTACCATAGAATACATTTCATTTTTGTGTTCATTTTGTGGATCTTCTAAATCTCCACCTTCATGACTTGTATGCCATATATTTTTATCTACAGAATATATTTTTTTCTTAGTAACAGGAACTTCTACTCCTTTTTCTTTTGCATAGTCTATTGCATCTTCTCTAGATTTTATATCCCACATTCTCCAAGGAGCAATAATTTCTATACTTGGATCTATAGCTTTTATTCCAACTTCAAAACGAACTTGATCATTCCCTTTTCCTGTACATCCGTGACATATGTATTTAGCTTGTTCCTTATGTGCTATATTAACAAGTATCTTAGCCATAAGAGGTCTTGCAAATGCAGTTCCAAGCATATAGTCCCCTTCATATAAGGCTTCTGATTTTATAGCTTTATATAAATATCCAGTTACAAATTCTTTTTTTACATCTTCTACATATATTTTTGTAGCTCCAGAACCTATAGCTTTTTTCTTTACAGCTTCCATGTCATCCCCTTGTCCAACATCTACACATACAGCTATAACTTCTAAATCATAATTTTCTTTAAGCCAAGGAATTATGATTGATGTATCAAGACCTCCTGAATATGCTAATACCACTTTATCTTTCATTATTTTATTTTCCATAATAACTTCCTCCCGTCCAAACTTTACTTTCATCTTTAAATAATTATACATACTTTTTAATAATTATGCAATAGTTTTTTGTATATTTATTAATTTTTATTAATATTTTTCCTTTTTTATGCATATCAAAAGACAGTTTTTCTACAAATATGTTGATATGACTTGATTATAGTCCTATATATGATTGTATATTTTTTAGTATAAAAATGCTTATATTTGTATAATAATAAAACTACCCTAAAAGCATTGCACTTTTAGGGCAGTTTTATGAGTTTTAAATTACCAAATTTCACACCAATCTATATTAAATTATTTTTTATAGATATCAGTTCCAAACCATTTTTTAGATATTTCGCTTAATTTTCCTTCATCTTTTAATTCTTTAAAAGCCTTATCTAAGCCTTCTTTTAATTCTTCATTTCCTTTTTTAACACCAATGCCTTGTGGTTCTACTGTTAATTTATCTTTTAATACTTTATATTTTGAAGCATTTTTTTTCATGTAATATCTACCCACTTGTCCATCTACAACTAAAGCATCAGATCTTCCTATAGCAAGATCTTGAAGGGCTTCTGTAACTTTATCATATTTTTTAAGTTCTTTAGTCCCTTCTATTTTTTTAGCTGCTTCTTCTCCAGTACTACCCATTTGACATGCTACTATTTTTCCTTTTAAGTCCTTTGAACTTTTTATTGTATCATTTTCTTTTTTAACAATAACTATTTGTCCACCTTCAATATAAGGACCTACAAATTCCATTTGTTTTTTTCTTTCATCTGTAATACTAACTGCTGAAATCACAGAATCAAACTTTCCAGAATTTAATGCTACAACAATACCATTAAAACTTGTAGGAACAAATTCAGCTTTTACACCTAATTTTTCTGCTAAAGCCTTAGATATATCAACATCAAAACCTACTAATTTATTTTTATCATCTCTAAACTCCATTGGAGGATAATCATCACTTAATCCTATTTTTAAAACTCCTGCCTCTTTAACTTTTTCTAAGCCCTTTGCAGCTGAATCTTTTTTAGCTCCGCATCCAACAAAAACTACTAAAGAAAGAATAGCTACTAAAACTAAACTAGTTATCTTCTTCATTTTACCGCTCTCCTCTTTTATGATCTGTTATAATTATATATTAAAATTAATAATTATGCAATATATTTTTAGAAAAACATTTATATTTTTCCATATAATTTTATTATTGAATGCTACAGTTAGCTTATTATCTATGTTTTTAAAAGAAATTCCCTTAGTATTTTGAATTTATATTTTATTCATCATAATATAAATCAATGAATAATTATGTATCTATATGCAAAATTAAAGGTACTATTATAGAATTAATTCTATAATAGTACCTTATATTCAAATAATTAATATAAATTCAATTTTATAATAATAAATAAAAATAATATGATTACCAAACCATTTTATCGAAACCTTCCATCATTATGTAGGTTTCATACATTTCTTTTGCTTCTTCTTCTGATATCTTACCTTGAGTTATCTTTCTATATAATATATATAGCTTACTGCTTAAATCTGGATTAGATATTTTAGTTTCTTTCATTTTGTCATATACTACATCTTCTAATGAAGGTTCCATTTTAATTGCGATCTCATTATTTGCCAAGTCAATTATTTTTTCTACTTTAGATTTAATACCTTTATCTGCACAAACTATCTTAATTTCATTTAACTGAGATAAGATTTTTTCTGCAGATTTTCTATCTATATCTATACACTTTTGATCTTTCATCCTAGAACTACCACCTCTTAGCAATATATTAAACTTATTCTAATTATAACAATTATATCATAATTTAATATATAAGGTATATAAAAATAAATAACTATTAAAATCTATCTATGATTAATTATTTATTCTAATGTACCTAAACTATAGAGATACTTTTATTTATTAATAAATCATTTTATCAAAAGCTTGACTTTTAATATATACATCGTACATTATTCTTGCATCTTCTTCTGAAATCTTTTTATCACTTAGTTTTCTATATAATATATAAAGTTTTGAATTTAATTCTGGATCTTTTAATCTAACTTCTCTCATTTTATTGTATATAATAGTCTCAAAAGGAATTTCATCTTTATTTTCAACTAAGTTTTCTATATATTTTATTAAAATACCTACCTTTTCTTGAAGTAATCTTTCAGAGCTTAACGTTTGAACTTCATTTAGTTCACTTAAAATTTTTTCAAGTAGCCCCTCTTTAACTGAAATCTTTTTATCTTCAATAGCCACTTTTCCACCACCCTACTATTAGGTATATTCAAATAACTAATTAGTCCATTAGTGTATTTTCATATACCTTAATAAAATATAAATAATGTGTAAACCTTGTTATATATAATTATAACATAGAATTTTTTTACAACCACATTATTTAAAATTTAAAATAAATATTCCTTATACTATTTACGAAAAAAGAAAGGAAAACTTTAATATAAATTGAATTAAATTAAATTTTATATTAAAGTTATAAGATGGAGGAAAATATTCTAGCAATCCCTTCAAATACCCTTTTTGCAAAGGATCTATTTGAAAAATCTTTTTCATATACTCTATAACTTCTTCTTAAATCCTCAAAAAATATATTTTCTAATTCTTCTGTAGTTTCTATATCATAAATAACTGCATTAATCTCATAATTTAATTCATAACTTCTTATATCCATATTAGCTGTACCAACAGAAGATATTTCTCCATCAACTGTTATAGTTTTAGCATGAACAAAGGCTTTTTCATCATAAAAATATATTTTAACTCCGTAACTTACAAGCTCTTCTAAATAAGTCTTTGATGCATAATAAACTAAAATATGATCGTATTTACCAGGAAATAATATTCTTACATCTATTCCACTTAAAGCTGCTACTTTAAGTGCATTCATTATACTACCATTAGGCACAAAATAAGGAGTAGTTATGTATATATGATCTTTAGCTAAGTTTATCATTTTAAACATAGCTTGCATTATAGCTGGGAAATCAGAATTAGGTCCACTTTTCACAAGTTGCATAATTTTGCCTTCTGACTCAGGAATTTCAGGAAAATAACTTTGAAAATCTTCCCCATAATAAAAATATTCATGATTAGCTTCTTTTATAGTTGCAAAATCATCCATAAATACAGCTTGAAGACCCATTACAAAATCTCCTTCAACCATTATGTGAGTATCTCTCCAATAACCTAATTTGCTTTTACCTAAATACTCATCCCCTATATTTACTCCTCCTAAAAACCCTACTTTCCCATCTATAATAACTATTTTTCTATGATTTCTATAATTGATTTGAGTATTTATATGCCTTAAAAGAGGAGCTAAAAAATAAGAATATTGAACTACATCTATTCCATTTTCTTTAAGTTCTTTTATGTAACTTTTTTTTATTTTAATACTTCCAACTCTATCTATAATAAATCTAACTTGAACACCTTCATTAGCTTTTTTTATTAAAATATCTTTTATTTCATTTCCTATAACATCACTTTTTACTATATAATACTCTAAATGTATATGGTTCTTAGCCTTTAAAAGTTCTTCTTTAAGCCGTTTAAATTTCTCATTTCCATCTTTAAATATCTCTATATAATTATCATTAAACAAAGGGGATTCGTTATTTTTAGATAAAAGCTCTATAAGAGAATAGTATCTACTATGTTTGATTTTAGGAACCGCTTCATGTATTAACTTTTCAATATCTATATTTGTATTTTCATGAAGTTTATGCTTTTTCCAATTTCTACCTAAAAATATGTATAAAAATATTCCAAGTGGTGGAACCACAATAAAAGTCAAAAGCCAAGCTATGGTTTTTTCTGGTTTTTTTCTTTCTACACCTATTACTATAATTGAAATTATTATATTTATTACAAAAAATATTGATAATGTACTTTTAATAGATACCAATATACACCCATCCTTTTTATTAATAATTAACAATTAACAGATAACAATTAACAGATAACAATTAACAGATAACAAATAATAAATAACAATTAAAAATTAATAAATAATAATTAACAGATGTCAAAAACAATTTAAAAATTAAAAGTTATTAATTATTGTAAGAATTTTATTTTATAAATTCTTAATATACTAATATATTAAAAATTTAATGTATTTCACACTCCGCATACCTCTAATATACCATAGAATTATTATGTTTTCTTTAAATATAATTAAAAATACAGTTATCTTTAATTATAAAAAATATATATATTTATTTTTTCCTTACTAACAAATTATAATACACTTACTAAACATATAATACTATTTTTTATATTATTTTACTAATTCCTATTTTTAAAAATAAAATAGTTAAATAATAACTACATTATATATAGTCAAAAATATATTATTTCTTTAATAACAAGAAGCCATATATAAATATGCTTATATTTTTTCATTTTATATTAGTATTAATGATATTTGCAAGTTGAGCTTCAAAAAGGTTTTATGTATAATAAACTATATAAATATAAGATTAAGTGAGGAAAAATATGAAACGTATAGGAATGAGAAATATTAAAACAGCTATGGCTGTAACTATTTCTGTATTTTTAAGCCAATCTTTTGGTTTAGATTCTCCCTTTTATGCAGCCATAGCTGCAGTAATATCCATGCAAACTTCTGTAACTGGTTCTTACACTGCTGGTAAAAATAGAATGCTTGGAACAATGACAGGAGCTACAGTAGGGCTTTGTATATCATCAATAGAACAAAACAACCCTCTCCTTTGTGGATTAGGTATTATAATAGTAATTTACATATTAAATTCATTGAAATGGAAAAAATCCGTCACTATAGGATGCATTGTATTTATTGGTATAATGGTAAATCTTACAGTAAAAACACCACTTTATTATAGTGTACATAGAGTTTTGGATACCTTTATAGGTATAACCGTAGCTGTAATTATAAATGTTACTATAAGACCGCCTCGTCATGAAGTAAAAGTAAAATCTAATTTAAATTCTATATTAAACGACTTATATAAAAGCTTAGCCAGTAAAATTTATAATCACAATAATATAAATATAAAAAAGTTAAAAAAACAAATAAATAGCTTAGAAGGCAGTTTTAATACATATGTTAAAGAATTCAACACAAAAGGAACTTTGGATTCAACTTCTATAAAAAATATAATAAGTATATTAAATAGCACACTTATACATTTATCTTTTATAAATTCTATACATTCTCAATGTAAATTAAGTAGTGCAAACTATGAAACTATTAAAACTATGTATGATTTTAAAGATAGAGACTACGAATATAAAGAAAATGAACTTAATACTGTTTATAACTATCATGTAAAAAAAGTTCTTCTATATCTAAAAGAACTTAAAAAAATTTCTATTTGAAAATAAAAGTATAAAAAAATAGAGCCATAAGGCTCTATTTTATGATTGATCTAAACTACTTGCTACGCTATCATAAAGATTTTTAACACATCTACCTGCTACAAGGTTTTTGCAGTTTTCACAACTCTTACTATCATGAGTCCCTACATTAGATTGCATTGCTGAAGATTCTGCTTGATATCCTGGACATTCATTTGCAACTTGCATCATTTCAAATTGGTTAGCCATAATAATTCCTCCTTTATTAATTTCACATTTAGTTTTTCCTTAAAGTGAAATTTTATAAGGATAAAGTAAAAAGCAGTCTATATATTTCTTAAAGGTTGTTCACTTCAATTAGAAACTCTAAATTATTTTTTCTTATATATCCTAAAAATATAAACTCGCTTTGCTCAAACATATATTTTTTTAACGTATATATAAGAAAAAATAAATAAGAGTTTCTACATTTCGTTCAAATCGTTCAAATACCTTTTAGTAAATATATAAACTGCATATTTTACATAAATATTGATTTTAAAAAAACTTGTTATTATTCCTCTAATCTAGCATTTCTCCTGCTTTATAACTTCCGTATATAATTTGAGGACTACTTGTATAAAAACCATATAAGTAATTATTAATACACTTGCCTATGTATGAATTATATACTTCTATTAAAGTTTTTGTAGTGTCGTTTCCTATATCCTCTATAAGCCTTGCAAATACAGCTCCAATAGCCCATACACTTGTTAACTCAAAATCATATTCTTCACAGTATTTATCACAATGATAATCTCCATCTTGTATGTTATATCTCTCAACTAATTCATGTGTAACTGCATCTATATTTTCACAGTGTAATACATCCGCATACTCATGTATCCAACTTATTCCTTCTTCACCTAAATAATTTACTATTACTTCTGTTTCATTAAGTGTCTTACGAGCAATATATTCTAACAAACAACAAGTAAAATATAAATTGTCGTCTTTGTTATACTTAACCATTTATATGCCCCCTATACTCTATAGATTTTAAGGCTTTTTCAGTACAAAAACACAATTGATGTGTAGGATAATCAAACTTAGCTAAAGCCCAAAATTGTTCTCTTGTTATATTACCTCCCATGTATGCATTTATAAAATTATATATTTTATCATCAGCCATTGGTCCCTCAATAATATCGTAGTCACACAATTCTCCAGAACGACATTTAACTATAAAATCTAACCATTCTTCACTTGGTTCAGAAAATTTTAACATACTTAAGTTTTCTTTAAATATATATTCTAAATTAAACTCATATTTACTTATAACGCCTGAACCAAAGCCCTTTCTTGCTGCCCATCTCTTAGCTTGTTTTAATATTGTTGTACAGTAAAATCCATATGAAAAGTCCTTTGTAAAACCTTCTTTTAATATTCTTGGAGTTTCTATAGCTTTATTACTACCGTGATATATTTCCATAGTATAAACCTCCGTTATATACTTCTTTAATCATTTTCTCTAAGTTTTTTTACTTCTTCTATTGTTAATCCTGTTTTTTCAGAAATGATTTCATCATTTAAAACATCTAACAAATTTTTAGCAATTTCTATAGCTTTATTTTTTTCTCCTTTTTCTATTCCTATTTCCAAGCCTTCTTTTCTACTCTTTTCGAAAGTTTCTTTTATTGTTTTTGAAATATTAGAAGTCATAATATTAACCTCCTACATTATCTTATTTATATTATACCCAAAACTTAAAGAAGCTGCATTAATTTTATAGGAATAAAAGAAAAGATAGCAACAAACTGGTTACTATCTTAATTATTAATTGTTATCTTTTAATTTAAAATTATTATTTGTTATCTGTTAATTGTTAATTGCTTTTGTTATTTGTTATCTTTTAATTGTTAATTGTTAATTGCTTTTGTTATTTGTTATCTTTTAATTGTTAATTGTTATTTGCTTTTATTATCTTCTATTGATTTAGTTATAGCTTGTTCTAGCTTATCTTTATATATTTTATATCCTGCCTCGTTAGGAATTATACCATCTACAGTAAGCTGCGCTGCTTTAGCTCCTACAAAGTCTTCTCTTAAATCTATTGAGTTTAATTTATATTTTTCTGCTAAATTATTTAGAGAAGTTGGAAAGTTCTTATCAGTTTGAATAGATCCTTCTACAATTATGTATATACTAGCTTTTTCATTGTTTTCTTTTATCTTTTTTATAATAGATTCATAATTTTCTATTATTTTTTCATTTGGTTCATAACCTAAATTAAATTCTCCTGTACATAAAACTACCAAATCATATTTTTTATTTTCTAGGCTATTATAATCTTCTAGTGAAGATGAAACAAAACCCTTATCAGAAGTTTTTGTAGTTTTATCTACCTTAATAGCATAAGTATCTTCTATCCATTTTTTTATGTTACTATCAATTTTATCTTCTTCATTTAAAGAAGAGGCTTTAAGTACCTTATCTCCTAGAAAAAGCATAGATATACCTTGTTTTTTATTTATCTTTTCATAAGGAGATAAATTTGAATTTTTATTTTCAGTATTTTTACTATCATCTTTTTTTTCATCTTTAGTAGCATCAGAAGTATTAGTACTTTCTTTATCTTTAGTGACTGCTACAGTAGAACTAGTAGAAGAATGTTTTTCTTTATCTTTAAGTTTACCTACTACTAAAACCCCTATAAAAATTACAAATAATAAAATTATTATAACCTTTTGGGTATTTTTTCTCATAAAATGCCCCCTCCCCCGCAATTATAAATAAATATATGTTTTCAGAAAAAGTAAATATATTTTATTTAAATACTATAAGTTTAAAAATTTAATTTACCTTGTTATATTACTTTTATGGACTTTTTTCTCTTTTAATGATTTGTATATGTAGATTATTATAAGCCCTATAATTACACCTATAGAATCTACAAAAACATCTCTTATCTTTCCTTCTCTTCCTGGTACAAATAGTTGATGGAATTCATCTGTGCATGCATATAATATTGTAATTACAGCTGACTTTAATTTTTCTTTTTTAAACTTACTCTTTTTAAAAGCATAGTATAAAAGCATAAAAAGTATAAAATACTCTGTTACATGAGCAGTTTTTCTAATTAAAAAATTCAAAAAATTATAATCCATATGCCTTACCACTTCTATCTTTAAACTATTTAAAACATTAACTATAAAATGATTGTTTTTATCAGACTCTCTTCCAATTTGACACGAAAAAGAAAAAATAATTAGCATCCATATTATAGATGGTATGAAATATTTAATCTTTTTAATAAACATATTCTTATTCACTAGTATGTCTCCTTTTTAAGTTAAATCCTTAATGGAAATTTATGAAACTCAAACTTATAACTTGTAAGTTACTAAGTTAACTCCTGCTCCATCTGTCGAAGGAGTAAGCGATTCACTCCAAATATTTGTAACTCAGCTTCATTCTTCATCTGAGTAAGTGACTCACACCAAATTGAAAATTTGGGTTCGCTACTTAATTATATCATAGGATTAAAACAAAGGCATATATTCATAGAAAACTGTTTATTTCAAAATGTAACTCCTTCTCGTTCACTCGAATGAGTAAGTGATTCACTGCAAATCATAGATTTGGGTTCACCTCTTAGGAAACTCAGATTCATTCTTCATCTGAGTAAGTGACTCACACCAAATTATAAATTTGGGTTCGCTACTTAAACTATTTTTAACCATAAATCATTTTATTTTAATTCTTACTTGCAGCAACTTGTTCTTTTGCTATATTTTCTAAATTCTCTTTTTTATTTTTAGATGCAATATCTAAACTTAAAAGATATTCCATAAAAGGCTTTTTAAGGTCTTCACGTTTAAGTGCAAAATCTACCGTAGCTTGTAAATATCCAAGTTTATTTCCAACATCATATCTTCTACCTTCAAAATCATAAGCATACATAGCTTCTTTACTAATTAATATTTTTAAAGCATCTGTTAATTGAATTTCTCCACCTTTACCAGGAGCTGTATTATCCAGAATATCAAAAATTGTTGGAGTTACAATATATCTCCCTAGTATAGCTACGTTTGAAGGAGCATCCTCTATAGCTGGTTTTTCTACTAAATCTTTTACTCTGTATACTCTATCTTCAATATTTAAGCCTTTAACTATGCCATATTTGGAAACATCTTCTTTAGGTATAGTTTGTACACCTAATACAGTTGTGTTATATTCATTAAAACAATTCATAAGTTGTTTTAGGCAAGGAACTTTACTATCTACTACATCATCTCCTAGAAGTATTGCAAATGGCTCTTTGCCTACGAAACTTCTAGCACAACTTATAGCATCTCCTAAACCTTTAGGTTCTTTTTGCCTTATAAAATAAATACTTGCCATATTAGATATATCTTTTACCATTTCAAGCATTTCATTCTTATTTTTTCTTTCTAGATCATTTTCTAATTCTACAGATTTATCAAAATGATCTTCTATTGATCTTTTATTTCTTCCTGTTATAATCAATATCTCTTCTATTCCTGAAGCTATAGCTTCTTCAATTATATATTGGATAGTAGGTTTATCTACTATTGGTAACATTTCTTTTGGCTGAGCTTTTGTAGCAGGTAAAAATCTTGTTCCAAGTCCCGCTGCAGGAATTATGGCTTTTTTTATTTTCATTGATTGTTCCTCCTTATAGTCTTAATATTTCTGTTAAAGTCTCCAACATTAATACATTCTATTTTTTATATCCATTAGGATGACTTTTATGCCAATTCCATGCTGTTTCTATGATTTTTTCTAAAGAATTATACTTAGGTTTCCATCCTAATTCTTTAATAGCTTTTTCCGAAGAAGCTATAAGAGTTGCCGGATCTCCTAACCTTCTTAGAGCTGTTTCTGATTTTATATCTATACCAGTAACCTTTCTTGATACATCTATAACTTCTTTTACTGAAAAACCTTTTCCATTTCCTAAGTTATATGAACAACTACTTCCACCTTTTTTAAGTCTATTTAGTGCACAAAGATGAGCCTCTACTAAATCTGTAACATGTATATAATCTCTTACACAAGTTCCATCTGCTGTAGGATAATCGTCACCAAAAATCATTATTTTTTCTCTTTGACCTAAAGCTACTTGAAGTATAATAGGTATCAAATGACTTTCTGGTCTATGATCTTCACCTATATTAGCATCAGCATGAGCTCCTGCTGCATTAAAATACCTAAGAGCAGTATATTTTATTCCGTATGCTTTATCACACCATTTTAATATTTTTTCTACTGTTAACTTTGTTTCACCATAAGGATTTGTTGGTACCGTTGTATCATCTTCTAAAATAGGTATATTTTCTGGTTCACCATACGTTGCTGCTGTAGAAGAAAATACTATATACTTAACTTTATAATCTTTCATTGCAGTTAACAAACTAATAGTTCCGCCTACATTGTTATTAAAGTATTTTAATGGATTTTCCATACTTTCTCCAACTAAAGAATCTGCTGCAAAATCTATGACCGCTTCAATATTATTTTCAGTAAAAACTTCATCTAATATTTTTCTATCTCTAAGGTCACCTATGTATACTTTATCTGATAAAATAGCATCCTTATGTCCTTTTTGAAGATTGTCTAATATAACAACCTCTTGTCCATTTTCCAAAAGTTTAGATACCATATGACTTCCTATATATCCTGCTCCTCCACATACTAATATCGCCATTGACACATTCTCCTTTACATAATTTTATTTAAATCCCCAAAATATATTAATATAGAATATGATACATATAACTATTAAAATAGCTTTAATTATAAATTAAAGCTTTTATACATCCATCTATTATAAAAGCAACTTTAAATTTTTAGTATCTATACTTTTTAAATATTAAAAACGATGGGAACTTTGGTGAAAACCATGTAGATTTTGGTGGCATTATACATTTATTATTGGCACAATTAGTAAATTCATCTTTACTCGGCGGATATGTTTCAATTAAAACATCGTTTTTATTCAATAAAGATTTATTACTTTTCAATTCACTATCTGATATATATTTAAGTTTTGAAGTATCAAATATACGAAAAGCCTGAGAAATAATTTGTGTATTTAACCTATATATATCATTATTCCAAAATGCATCAGAATTTAACTCTATAAGATTTACTACAAAGCTATCATTATTATACTTTAATCGTATTTTGCCCTTAGATAAAGGTGTTTGAGATGGTAAAACTTTAAACCTATTATTTATAAAACTTTTAGCTTTTTCAAATAACTTTGCATCTATGTTAGGTATAATACGATGAATTGGTAATATATTTAAATATTCAAAGCTAACTAAGCATGATAAAACAGAATTTTTGAAATTAGATAGTGATGTTGTATACAAACGATGATGGCCATCTGCAACATACATTTCATTAACTTGTGCAAATTCTTTTTTTATTTCACTTGCTTCTTTACCATAAATTACATAAATTTCCAAACCATTTATTTTAAAACTATCCTTATATTTTTTCTCCTTTATATAAGTTAAATAATCTATTTTCTTCTCATGAGCTAATAATATTGGTGCAGCTTCACAATTATATCCATGCAAATTACTTAACATTCCTTGAACAGTATCTGGTAAAACTAATTCATGACATTTAATTTTACCCTCATCGTATTCTTTAATAGGAATATCACATATAATTCCATAAGCACTTTTATACTTGAAAATATATATTGCTTCATCAAAATTTTTAATTTGTTGATTATTCAAAAAATTTTTTTCTTCTTGTGTAAGGAAAAGTGTTTTTTCATCTAAATCTATTTTTTTGTTTCTTACATTAACTAAATTTATAAATTCAGAATCATATAAGTTTCCGCTTATATTTATATACGATTTTTTTATTGTATTAATATACATATTATGCTCCTTCTATCTTTAATATAAAATTAAATTAGTTGTGTAATATCACAAAAAACAAAACTATAACCAAAACTTTTCTTTAGGTGATTCTAATTTTATATCTTCTCCTAAATTTTTCAATTGAAATAATTGATATACTTTTTCAGCAAAATAAATATCATGCATTGAAAGTCCAATATTATATACAATAATTCTTTCTTTATCATTTTTTCTTCCCTCTATATTTCCATTAATAACATCTGAAATTTCAGCAAATCTTTTAAAATTGTTATAATATTTAAATCCTTTTACATGAGATTTATCATCTGCATATACTTTATCAAAAAATAAATCGCAGTTCATAAATCCTCTTGTATGAATTGGTACAACTAAACAACCTTCATCAAAGCAATCATTTTCACATATATCTTCATCAAAATAAGTAACAGAAGAAATAATAACATTACTTTTCTTTACAACATCCTTATATGTATCACTAAAAAAGAACTCTATTCTATCAGAATTGGGCAAACTTTGTATATAATTTTTAAATAACAAATGTTGATTTTTATATTTCATAAGCTTTAATAAAAATTTTTTCTTAGGGAAAACACTAAGTAGTACTTTTAACGTAGCTCTTGCTTGATTGCCTAATCCTATAATACCTATCGTCTTAAACTCTTTTTTTGCCAGAAGCTTAATTGACTGTGCTGCAACGGCACCAGTACGCATAGCTGTAATAAAATTGCCATCTAAAATTGCCTTATTAATCCCTGTTTTATAATCATACAACAAAATTTGACTATCTAATACAGGATTTCTATGTGGATATCTATTTACTACTTTTATTCCTCCAACATTATATTGAGGGAGCAAACAAGGCATAACATTATAAAATATATCTTCTGTAGGTTTCATGCTAGTTTTAGCTGGTAATATAACTTTATCTTTATTCTTTAGCATGTCTAATACCCACTTATAACACTGATTGGGTTGAATTTTCAAATTTACTATATCCTTATGTGTAAAAACTTTCATTTTTATTCCTCCCTCATATTATAAATATAAATTTATAAATTTTCTTAATCTAAAGCCCTCTTCATTGCTTTAATTAATTTATCATTTTCTTCCGGTTTCTTAACAGCTATTCTAATAAATTTATCATTGAATCCTTTTTTATTAGATAAGTCTTTTATAAGAATATTATCCTCATTCAACAGTATTTCCGCTAATTCTTTAGACGTATGCTTCCCAAGAATTTCACATAGTACATAATTTGATTGTGTAGGAATTACTCTTAAGTTTTTGATTTTTGAAAGTTGTTCAATATATGTTTTTCTAACTCTTTTAAATTCATTTATAGCATTATTATAATCATTCTTATATTTTTCAAATATCTGCATATAAAATTCAGCAAAAGAATTAATATTCCAAATAGCAACATCTTTTTTAATAAAACTAATAATATCTAAATTATTAGAAACTAACACCCCTAGTCTAAGTCCAGGAACTCCAAAAGATTTTGAAATGCTTTTAACTACTATTAAATTAGAATAACTCTTTAATATTCCTTCACTTATAAGTGTCGGAGATTCCTCTTTATCAACAAAATCAACAAATGACTCATCCACAATAAAAGTAATATTTTTTTTCTTAGCCCAATCTGCAATTTTAAGTACTTCTTTCTTTTCTATATAATTACCTGATGGATTATCAGGATTAATTAATAGTAAACTAGAAATTTCTTTATTATCATAAAAACTTATTAAATCGTTAGCTGAATAGGCATAATCATTATTATTAGGAGAATACTCTATAGTATCTTCTGAATTTTTTCTATTAGGATATTCTTCAAATGTTGGCCTAATAACACCTATTTTCCCTTTAAGCTTTTCTATTAATGATTTTATTAACTCAGCTGCACCATTTCCTACAACCACTTGATTTTTATGTATACCAAAATATTTAGCAGCTAATAAACTATTCACTTCCATACCAGATGGATAATCACAAATTAATCGTTCAAAATTTGCTTTAATTTCATCCAATAGTTTTGGTGTTGGATAAAATGGATTTACTAAATAACAAAAATCTATTAGTTTAGGATATCTCCAATAACCTCCATATCTACTTTGGAGTTTATTTAGCTTGTCCTTATAAGAAGTTGTAAAGATTGATTCTGCAATATCAAGATCTTGTACATCATCTATTTCATACCATGATTCATCATCTAAAAGTGTTGCTTTTATCTCTGGTTTATCTAATAATGTTATAACTTTCAATACTTGTTCATAGTATTCATTATCACCAAGGGCCTTACTATAAGCTTCTAAAAAAGGTACATAATGCGTATTTGAAAACGCCTTGCTAAATTTATATATATTTACTGTCTTATAATAATTTTTGATATCTGAGAAATTAAAATGTTTCTTATCTAAGAAATTTTTAATATTATTATCTTCATCTATAGTTACAACTGTACCATCCATCCAACTTTCATATTTTGCTACTAAAGCTAAACTAGGGTACGGATCTTCTACTATCTTTTGTAACACAGAATCTTCAAATATTAAATCAGATTCAAGTAACAATGTATCCTCTTTTAATAAATAATTTCTTGCTAAATAAAGAGAATATATATTATTAGTTTTATTATAAATTTCATTATTTACATAATTAATAGGAGTATTAATATTTAAAGTTTCTATATAATCTTGTAATTCCTTTCCTTTATACCCAATAACAATTACTATACTAGATAAATTCAATTTATCTAATTGAGATAACATTCTCTCAATCATAGTCACGCCATTTACTTTTACCATACATTTTGTATTGTTATTTGTTAATTCTTTTAATCTTTTTCCCATTCCTGCTGCTAAAATAAGTCCTTGCATTATATAACACCCCTTTATTATTTTTTAGGTACATATGTACCATATGTTTTTTTTATTTCATTCCAAGCTGGACCATTTTCACTTATCCAATTAGGATTTGGAATTGTCCATGATGCTCCATAAATATCTTTCAAATATTGTTCATCATTTTTAGGAATTCTAAAATTCACTCCATTTATAACTATGTTTTTAAAATCTATTATCTCAGAAGATATCATTTTAGCTACAGATTTTTGATATTGATTTTCGTAATCATGACCTTTTTTATTAAAATAAACATAAGACATCATTTTCCCCTGATCATATTCATATATAAAAAAGTCAATACTAGTACCATTATATACATATGTCTGTTCAGTAATATTTCCATTTAAGATAAATTCGTGAGATTTAACAAAACCTCCTTTTGTTAACAATGAATTTAAATTACTCCACGAAAAATCTTTTGTATTAACAATTCCTATATCAATATCATCATCATGCTTCATAAAAGCACTATCTCTAACCAATCCTAACAATGTACCATAAGTATAAAAATAACTTATATTAGATTTTTCAAGTATATTAGTTATTTTTGATGAAACATCATATCCATTTACTTGAAGCAATTCACAACGTTTGTTGCTTTTTTTAGTAGAATACCATTCATATAATGGTTTTATTTTTTTTAAATTCTGTTTTAAGTAATACCAGCTGAACTTCATTCTATCTCCCAACCTTCATTAAATTTTTATTTTTATAAATAATAACCAATCTATATAACAATATTAATCCATCTGCAATTGACGCTAATATTGCTAACGTTATAACATTAAGATAGCCTAACCAGTAAAAAATAATAAGGTTAATCACATGAATAATAGTACCAAAATAAATTGATTTATTAGCATATTTAGACAGTCCCATTGATCCTAATGTTGGAAATCCAAATAAATAATTTGGTAATGTAATAACAGCCATAGGTAGCATAGCTCTTAGTACTGATCCAGTATGTGCAAATTTAGCTCCGAATAATACTATACATAGTTCATTAGCAAATATAAAAATAATTACACTTACAATACATATAATAGGCATAAAAATCATCAGTATTTTTTTTATTAGTTTAAAATCCTTATTTTTAATCATATAAGGATAGACGCTATCTGAAATTGGAGATAACGCACCTTTTCCTGCCATCATCAATTTATCAGCTGCAGTATAATAACCAACTATATTCCCTGTTTTATCTATAAATCCTAAAATCATAGTATTAGTAGCAGTATAAATAGTAGCAGCTATTCGTGATAAAAAAAATGATGCTGAACTTCTAAAACACTGATAAATATTTGTTGCAGATACTTTACAAAATTTTATATGTAAATTATGTGCTACATGATAATGAGCCCATATTACGGCAAATAAATTGCCTAATGCAATTAATACAGGAACTATTAAATAATCTTGTGGTTTTCTCAACAACACAAAAATCATAACAGTAAAAAATAATTTCACAACAATTGTCCTATATGTAATTGATGACATATTTTCTAAACCTCTATACAAATAATCTGGTAAAAAAGAATAAATAATAACACCAAGTAAATACAAAAAGTATAGATTAAAGTCACTTCTAAATTTAACAGTAAATAAACATAAGGTTAATAATATCAATACAGATACAATAGCAAAACCAACCTTTAAAATAGTAACAGAAGTATATATAATTCTAATTTTATTCTTATCGTCTCTATTTCTTGAAACTTCCTCAGTAGCCGATAAAATGAATCCAAAGTCAGTAAACAATTGAAAATAAATCATTAATGCTGTTGCGAATCCTATTTTACCATAATAAACAGGGCCCATTATACGTGTTTGATACGGAATTATAATGAAATTAAAAAAATAATTTGAGAATTGTATCAAATATAACATTATAGTATTTTGTAAAAGTTTTTTCTTCTTATTTATCTTCTATCCCCTCGACTTTCCTATATTTCATAATTAAGTTTTATATAATTTATAACCAATAACAAACTTCTAAACTGTTCTATAAACATTGTTTTACCAAACACAATTTTATAATATTGTTCCTTTAATCTACGAAGTTCCAGCAAAAAATTAGTTAAATAAAAACTTTATTTGCAATAAATTATTTAAAGATAATCCATACTGATTTGCTTATTCCTTTTTATATTAATAGCACAAAATAACCCCAGAGATAAAAATAAGGCTTCACTGTTAATAGCTGATAAAAAAAACATCATTATGAATTGACATATTATTGTAGCTTTTAATACTTTTGCATATATATTATTACATTTTTCCATCAGAAAACTTATTATAAATAGTAAATATATAAGCCCACCTACAATTCCTTGTTCAACGAATGCTTCCAAATATGTATTGTGTAAATAGCTATTATGTACTACTGAATAAGTGTAGTATCGTACGTTTAACATCCCAACACCAAATATTGGATTTTCCTTAAACACATCAATTCCTATTCTAATTAATGTTTCTCTAGCACCTTTACTTGCTGTTTCATTGAATCTTGCACTAATGTTCCCCAATACCCTTTCGCATATTGGTTTAGTAGTAGATAATGAACTAAATACTATTAAAACTATAAATATAAGTAATCCAATAACTATACTTTTTTTATAAAAATTAGGTATCCTATTTTTTAATAAATATATCAAATATAGTACTCCCAAAATTATAGACAAATATCCAGCACGGGAATATGATAAAAAAAACATAGTTAACATAGCAAATGTTAAAATCATCTTTTTTTTATTTTTAATAAAATAATATAAAACTATAAATAATGGTAATGTTAAATAAAGAGCAAAAAAATTTGGATCTTGTACATACCCTCTTAATCGATTAACAGTTCTGTCTAATTCAAATATTCTAGCATCTTTAAGTATAAATCCAATAGCTATAATAATTACATTTGTTATAGCACTCATATATATAATATGAAAAATAGTATTATTGTTAATATTTTTAAAAAGATAAACAGTAAAAAAATACACAAATAATGAAATCCATAATGCTACTGATCCTTTAAATCCCAAAATAATATCCGAAGCAAAACAATTCCTTATTGTTGCAAACAATACAAAGATTATCATAAAATATTCATATTTCCTTTTTTTATTTAATATTAATATTTTTTGGTTACTTCCTATCAAAAATACTAATATTAATACAATACTCATCATCATATATGGCTTAAATGAAAATCCAATATTTAAAGAAAATTGGATTAACAAAAAAGTTGATAAATAACAAGCTAACAAAATATTTTTTATACTTAAATTCATATATTTAATTACTATATTCATATAATAGCTCCTTCTTACTTAGGTTACCTCATATAGTTTAATATCTTATTACATATTATAATTATATACATACCAATAAAATATTTTAACAATATTAAAATTAGCATTTCTATTTTACCAATTAATTAATTTAAAATTTATTCATTAACTAATTTAGATTTAATTTTTTTATATTCAATAATTCCTTTAATCATATACTTATACGCGGAAATAAAATGCATTTGATTTTTATATAGATTCCATTTTCTTATAGCAAATTGGCTAATTAATATAGGCGACATAATTGAACTCATTTCATAAAACATTGCCCCTTTAGTTTTAAATAATTTTTTATCAAAACCATTATACCAAGTTGACTCATTATGATTTACAATAGCAATTGCCTTTTTTACAAATTTTACTTTTAGACCTTTTTTTATACATTCAATTAATAAAATATTTTCTTCTCCACACGTATATTTAGAACCCGCTCCAAATAACTCATTAAACTTAATATTTTTATTTAGAATACTTTCTCTCTTAAAAGTTATTTGAAAAGATGCTATCTTCATTGAATGTAAAAAATCTACGTTACCTTCTTTTAAAGAAGACGTGGGTCTACAACAATTTGTACTTTTAACATCAAATGCAATTATGTCAGCATCAAGATATTTATTATAAGCTTCTATAATAATATTTTTATAATTATCTTTATAAACTAAATCATCATCAGCTATAATACATATATCTGCCTTTGAATTATATATTGCTCTATTTCTACTTTTACTTAAACCACGTTCATTGTATGATAACATCCTAATTTTCTTATTATCAATAATTAATTCTTGAACATCTTCTTTATCACATTGATTAATTATTAATGCATCTGTTTTTATATTCATTTTTTTTGATAAAAACATGTCTTTTTGATTCATAGTGGAAACAAGTACTTCTAATTTCATAAATCTTCTCCTTAATAAAATATAATAAATATTATTTTATATTTCTATTCATTTTCTTTAAGAATATATAATAGATAATATTAAGAACTCCTATTCTAACAATTATTTTAAAAGACTATTTATTTGTTTTTATCCTTTGATATTTTTTTATTGACCCCATAACATGTCTCAACATAAAATAAAAAGAACCTATAGGGTTAATACCTATAAACCTAAAAACTTTATATGTCATCTTTATAGTTTTAATTTTATTACCAGATTTAGAATTACGTGAAATTCTATATATTAAAAGTGGTTCATTAATACCATAAGCCTCTACACCTGTTCTTAATATTCTTAACCATACTGCATAATCTTCGTGCATATCATCTTTTTCCATTTTAATATTTTTAAAAAATCTTTTTTTTAGGAGAACAGATGAACATGATATAACATTATGTATTCTTAACTTCTTATAATTAACCTTTTTAGGTACTTCAAATATTCCATTATAATAGTTCCCACTTTCATTTATAAAAGAAGAACCTGTAAAAACAAACTCTGCTCCCATTTTATTTAATATAATCATTTGTTTTTCCAACTTTGAAACTTCCCACATATCATCACTATCTAAAAATGCTATCCATTGGCCATTAGCAAGTGATATTCCCTTATTTCTTGTTTCTGATACCCCTAAATTTTTCTCATTTTTATAAAATCTAATACGATAATCTTTATTACACAATTCTTTAATTATATTCACTGTATTATCCTTAGAACCATCATCTATTACTATTAGTTCCCATGAATTATATGTTTGTAATATTACAGAATTTATCGCGTCTTCTATATATTTTTCACAATTATATGCTGGCATAATGATACTTATTAACGATTCTATTTTAATTAAACTGCTCATACTAGTTAGACCTCTCTATTAGTGTAATGACTCTCTTCCAATTTATCTACATTATAATCTTCTTTATACTCTAACATTTCCTTCTCATACACCAAATTTCCAAACACCTTATTAATAATACTAACTTTCAATACCTTTAATAAAGGATTAAATAATTTAGTCATATATATATTCTTACCATGTTTTTTTGCAATAACTCTAACCATGTCAGAAGTACATACATACTCATTATTCTGAGGTAAAAATAATCCTTTACTTTGATTATCAATAATTCGCTTTACAAATTCACATAAATTATCTATATAAATCATACTCCTTTTATTTTTTATATATGGAAAAATAGGAGATTTTAATGCAAATTTTTCTAACCTATTATAATTACCTTTACAGCCTTTACCATAAACCATAGGTGGTCTTAAAACTACAATATTAAATGCAGAATCTTGAAATGGTGCTATTAATTTTTCTGCTTCAAGTTTAGATTTACCATAATTATTCTTTGGCATTGGAATAGTATCTTTATTTATAACACCAGTCTCCACACCATACACACTCATAGAACTTAAAAATATAAATTGGTTAACCCCGTCAGCTTTTGCTTTTTTCGCAACCTCATATACTAAATCACGGTTAACTTTATAATAGAATGGAGCATTTTCTTTTGTTTCTTTTCTATGTGCTATTCCCGCTGCATGAAATATTACATCATACCCTGAAAAATCTTTTTTTTCCCATTTATTATCTCGCACACTAATAGTATTAATATAATATTCATCAGACCATTTATTTAACCATTTTTTTAGGCTTATACCAATATAACTGTTTTTCCCCGTTATAAGTATCTTTTTCATCTAGTTCTCACCTTCTTTTTAATTGATTAAAACAGTTTATTCCTTTGATAGTAGTTTCTAAACGTCTTAAACATAAAATTTCAATCTACCCAGATATTGTTTTATTTTTGCTCTCTTCTACCTTTATTGTAGTATTTTTAATTTTACCCTCTATAATCCCATCAGCTTTAAGAACCTTAAATACAGTCATAATTACTATTTTCACATCTAATCTAAAGCTTTTATTTTCTAAATAATATTTATCTAATTCTGTTTTTTGAACATCATCATTATGGTCTCTTCCATTAATTTGTGCCCATCCTGTAAGTCCTGGAATCAATTTATGTACTCCAGCCTTAGTTCTAAGTTCTTTTAAGTTATATTGATTATATAGAGCCGGTCTTGGTCCAACAAAAGTCATATCTCCTTTAAGTATATTAAACAATTGTGGAAGTTCATCAAGGCTTGTTTTTCTTAAAATTTTACCAACAGATGTTATATAGGTTTGAGCACTTTTTAATTTATCTGTTGCTACATTTGGTGTTCCAATCTTCATTGTCCTAAATTTATAAAATTTATATAATTCATTATTTTTACCAATCCTCATTTGAGTAAATAAAATTGGTCCCTTTGAATTTATTTTAATCATTATTCCTATAATCAAAAGTATTGGAGAAAATAACAATATTGAAATTAAACTCATTAAAAGATCAAAACATCTTTTCATTTAATCCCCCCACATTCTTTAAATACATTTAGTTGCAGCAACTTCATCAATTGCTGGTTTAAATCTTTTATAAGTTGGAACCATCTCTTCAAGTTTAGAAATTATTTCTTCTCTTTTTTCCTTTTTAACAATTTCCTTAAATTCATTAATTTTGACCATTAATGTATCAAAATTATCAAAAGTTGGCTTCCCAACAAATATCTTTTTGTGTGCTGTTTGATTGAGCCCTTCTTCCTCTGTCAAAACTTCTTCATAAAGTTTTTCTCCTGGTCTAAGACCTATAAATTTAATTTTAATATCTTTATTAGGTATATAACCTGAAAGTCTTATTAAATCACGGGCTAAATCATATATTTTAACAGGCTTATCCATATCTAAAACAAATATTTCTCCACCTTTTGCAAATACTCCAGCTTGAAGAACTAACTGAGCTGCCTCAGGTATAGTCATAAAAAATCTATTTATATCTTTATGTGTAACTGTAACTGGCCCTCCATTTTTTATTTGTTCTATAAATAGTGGAACAACAGAACCATTACTTCCCAATACATTTCCAAACCTAACAGCTACAAACTGAGTTTCACTTCTTTTATCCATAGATTGAATAATCATTTCACATACTCTCTTAGTAGCTCCCATTATATTAGTAGGATTTACAGCTTTGTCTGTAGATATCATTACAAATCTTTTAACTTTATATTTATCAGCACAAGTAGCTACATTTAATGTACCAAATACATTATTTTTAATAGCTTCACTTGGATTTTCTTCCATAAGAGGTACATGTTTATGGGCTGCCGCATGAAAAACTAATTCTGGTCTATATTTTTTAAAAGTCAAATCTAATCTACATTTATCTCTCACTGATGCAATTACATAATCTATATTTTCATACATACCATTTCTATTAAATTCTTGTTGTAAAACATATAAATTATTTTCATAATTATCTAAAACTATTAACTTCTTCGGTTTGAATTTTATTATTTGTCTACAAAGTTCTGATCCAATTGACCCTCCTCCTCCAGTTACCATAACAACTCTTCCTTGTATATAATTACCAATAGATTTCATATCAAGTTTAACTGGCTCTCTTCCTAATAAATCTTCAAAATCCACTTTTCTCGTTTTGTTTAGAAAATATTTTCTAATATTTTTTGATTGTTCCATACTATCACCCCAACATTTGTCCCTTTACACTATAGAATAATTTAACCATTTACTACAAATAACAACTATTGATTTGATTATTTATAATATTTCTATATAATTTCATATTAACATTTTACCTTTTTTTACGTTTACTTCCACTATGTTCTACATCATCATAATAATCATAATAGTGATATCCTCTTTGTGTTTTAGTATCTACTTTATTTAAAACAACACCAAGTATCTTTCCTCCAACCTTTTTTATAAGTTCAGCTGATTTTTTTACCGTCTCTCTTTCTGCTTCTCCAGAAGCTACAACTAAAACAGCACCATCACAGTATTGACTTATAAGCTGAGCATCTGTAACTACTCCTACCGGTGGAGTATCTAACACTACAAAATCATAATAATTTTTACACATCTTTATAAATTCTCTCATTTTATTAGATGATAAAAGCTCTGATGGATTTGGTGGTTTTGAACCCGATGTTAATATATGTAGATTTTCAAGGTCACTTTTTTGAATTATGTTTTCTATCTTTCCACTCTGTATAAGTAAATCTGTAAGTCCTTTTAGATTAGATATTCCAAATTTTTTATGGACACTAGGTTTTCTAAGATCACAATCTACGAGTATTGTTTTACAACCATTTTGGGCCATAACTGCTGCCAAATTTGATGATGTAGTAGATTTTCCTTCTCCTGGTGTTGCACTTGTTACAAAAACTGTATCAATCTTCTTATCAAAAGAAGAAAATTGTATATTAGTTCTAAGCGTTCTATAACTTTCTGAAATAGGCGACTTAGGATCTTTTATAGTTATAAGATTAGCCTTATTTAAAGTCATTTTAGTTATCACTCCAATTTAAAGTTTATTTTCTAAAAAAGCTAAAAAAAGTTTTTCTTTTTTTTATAGTTTCATACCCTAATCTCAAATCTTTATTTTCTATCATATTCTTTGAATTATAAATAACTTTATCATAAACTGAATTATTTATATCTTTTACCATATGTAAAGCTTCTTTTATACCTGGTTTTCTTTTGTTTGTAGTATGAGCATCCGATGCTACAAAATTACATATTCCATGTTCTATAAGTTTTTTTGATGTTTTTTGAACTTGTTTTCCAAAAACTCCAGTAATACTACCAGAATTAATTTGAAGTGGATATCCTTCTTTTAATATTTTATTTATATTAGTTTCATCTTCTAATATATATCTATATCTTTCAGGATGAGCAATTATTGGGTTTATCTTTCTTACTTTAAGTTCATATAAAACATCAAGATACCAATCTTTCCATTTATGCATATCAAATTCTACAAGCATATAAGAGGTATTATTTATGGTTCCTACTACCCCTTTTTCATAATTTTCTAATGTATTTTTAGTAATTAAAACTTCTTGTCCTGTTAAAATTTTTATATCTATATTTGTATCTTTACAAGATTCATTCAATTTATTTGCTATTTTGCATACACTTTTATAACTTTCCTCATACATTCCTTCAAAATAATGAGGAGTAGCTACTATATAGTTTGTCCCAGAATTTTTAGCTATTTTAAGCATTTCTAAAGAATGATTTAAATTTTTAGCTCCATCATCTATATTAGGTAATATATGACTATGAATATCTATCACTTAAACTTCTCCTCTACTCTGTTTTTGGTATAACTGCAATTACTGGTAAGTCTAAATATTTTTGTATATCTTCTTCTGTTTTTATTGTTTTGTCCATATATTCTAGTAAAAATGCTACACCCGTTGATATAAACAATCCCAAAAATAAAGCTATAGCAATATTTAATGTTTTTTTAGGTTTTATTGGTTTATCTGGAACTATAGGTTTGTCTAAAAGTTCTAAACTTCCACCAGATGGATATATTTTTTTAGAATGAGCTATAAACTCTGCACATACTGTATTTAATATTTTATAAGCTTCATTAGGATCTTTATCAGTAACTGTTATATCTAATATTTGAGTATCTGCTTGTGGTGTAACCTTTATCTTCTTTTGCATTTTTTCTACTTTTATATTTCCTACTTTACTAGAAACTGTTTGTGCAACCGTTCTTGACTCTGCTATTTTTGCATAAGTTTTTACTAGTTTTTGATACATCATAACATCATTATAATTATTATTATCTTTATCTTTTTCTCCTATTTGTTTTCCTACAACTATGCTAGCCTTTGCTTCATAAGTTGGAGGAAGAACAAAAAAACTTAAAGCCGCAGCTATTATCCCCATTGAAAGAGTAATAATTAAAATCATGCCTAATCTTTTCTTTATTATTTCAAAAACATCTCTCAAATCTAACGTTATTTCTTCTTCCATAAGTTTGACCTCCAAAGTATGTATATATTAATTTGGTTTTATATCTTCGTATATATATTTGTGCATTTGACTTATTGTTTGTTCTTTATCATATTGAAGATAGTATATTCCACCTATAGATGTACCTTTGCAGTATTTATCTAAAGGAAATCTTTGTTGCTCTACATTATCTATTCCAAGTGCAAAACCTGATGCACCCATTTTTAATATCTCTGTAGATGATAAACTTGTAGTTAAATTAGGTAAAATGCTAGATACTATACCTGGAAATTTTGAAGCTCCTTGTTTTTTAACTTTTTCTAAAATTGCGTTTAAAACAGTTCTTTGTCTATCTGTTCTTTCAAAATCTCCTCCAGCTGTATGTCTAATTCTTGCATAAGCTACAGCTTGTTTACCATTTAAAGTTTGAAGGCCTGGAGAATCCACTTGTTCTATAGACGCACCTTGTATTCTTGCAACTTCCTTCATCCCATTATTTATATGGTTTATTTCATCTGTTCTTACAGGTATTTCAACTCCACCTACATTATCTATTATTTTTTCTAACTCAAAAAAATCCACAGCAACAAAATCTCTAATATTCATATTATAATTAGAGTTTATAGTTTTTATGGCAAGTTCTGGTCCTCCATATGCATATGCATGGTTTAGTTTTGTTTTATCATGACCTTCTATATCTACATAAGAATCCCTCATTATAGAAGACAATTTTATTTTTTTATGTTTTTTATCAAAGGATACAACCATTATTGCATCTGATCTTGATGGTTCATCCTTACTTCTTCTGTCTAACCCAAAGAAAGCTATATTTACTATTTCATCGTTATCCTTATATTTTTTCACATCTTTACTCACATGAAGTTTTTCATCACTTTTTGATATTGGAACTTTTTTAACATCACCTAACTTAATATAAGCATAAGCTACACCTGTAATAACTAACATAACTAATATAGTTATTATTGATAATATAATTTTAGTCTTTTTAGATTTCTCAGCTCTTTTTTGACTTCTCACTAATTTTCTCCTTTCTTACATGTAATATTAAATATTAAATTGGTTAATATTACATAATTATGATTAATAATTATATCACATATTCTTTACTAATTTAATCAAATTAACGTAAAAAAATCATTTTTAACCACAATTAAGACAACACTTACATATTATCGATATAAAATATTAGTACTTTACACATATTTTTGATTTTTTTAGTTTTTTTATAATTAAATTAAAATTTTAAATTCATTAAATTTAAAGTTAAAAATAAAAAATAATTTAATATAACTAAGCTAATTCTTAATATATATAGCTTTATACATATATTTATCTAAAATTTTCTATAATATATATTTATTTTACAAAATATGATATTTTTCTCTTTTATTCATCTTTGTAGAAATTTTAATACAATAAAATGTTTTTTGATAAACAGCAATTTTGTTCACTATTTATAGTATTAAATAAAAAATCACTTCACAAAATAAATTAACAAACATAGTATATAGTTCTTTATTATAATGTTCCTTAAATTTTCCCAAAACAAAAAACTATTTAAATAAACAGTAGTTTTATACCTGTTCAAATAAATAGTCAATATACTAATTAGCTATTTGAACGTGTCTTTTCTACATATATCTATTTAAATAGTTTTAAACATTTATATTTATTTAAAATTTAGTATTAATATTTTTTAATATAATTATCTTAAACTTTTTTATATTTTAAAATATATCTTTACCTTCATCTTGTAACTCTTTTGCTCTGTTTTTTAATCTATTTAATATATTCTCTATCTCTTGTGATTTTTCTTTAGCTTTTCTTAAATATTCTTCTGATTTTTGTTTTTCATTATTTTCAACATATGATAAACACTCTTTCCCTATGTTATGAAGTTCTTTATGTTTTTGATCAACATCTTTCCATATAGCTTTAACTTCTTTATTTACAGGATCTACTGATTGATAAAATTGCCCAAATTTACATTTAGTTGAATCATGTTCTATTCCTCTTACTTTCATATCTGAAACTATTTTATCTAATTTATTTATCCAAAAACCATGTGCTTTTATTGCTTCGTTTAAAAATCTTACAAATTCATCATTGCCCATTTTTAAATATTCATTAGAATTCATTTTTCTAACTTCTGGATACAAACTTAAAGTTTCTTTTTCTATATGACCCATTTCTCCTATAAGTTCTTCTATATCTTCTGAATTTAAGTTTAATTCATCTGCCATACTACTTAACTTATCTGCTTTTATTGTAATCTCATCAGATACTGCACTAACTTCTTCTGTTGATGAAGTTATTTCCTGCATAGATGCTGAGAAATTTTCTATATTCTCTACTACATGACCTATAGCATCTCTATTTTTCTTAAAAGAAGTTCCCATACTTTCTGTATATCTATCCATATTATTTATTAATTTTATATTTTTGTCTACACTTTCTTGATTTTTCAAGGAAGCGCTTTCTATTTTCCCCATAAACTTTTCCATATGTATAAGTTGATCTTTTGTATTTTCAGCAAGTTTTCTTACTTCATTTGCAACTACTGAAAATCCTTTTCCATTTTCTCCTGCCCTTGCAGCTTCAATACTTGCATTTAATGCTAAAAGATTTGTATCACTGGCTATTTTGTCAATTCCCTCTACTAACTGCTTCATATTACTTACTACAGAATTAAGTTCTGTCATATTTTTTTTCATTATAGAAGAACTTTCTACAACTTCTCTATTAATACTTATTATAGTTTTTAAAGTATCCTCATTTTCATCTAAATGTCCTGCAATTTCATCAGCTTTAGTTGATATTTTTTCTATACTTTGAGCATTATTACTCATTCCCTGGGTAATTTCTTCTATACTTGCATTAGTCTCTTCCATAGAAGATAATAAACTTTGTGAAGTTTCTTTAACATGATATGCTTTATCCTCTATATGTTTTGATAAATTTTTCAATCTTAAATTAAAAATACTTATGGAACTGGCTATTCTAACAACTCCAGTAGTAAACTTTTTAACTATAGGCACTATATCAAATAACTTTTTAAATTTTGAAGCCAAAATTTTTCCTAGAGAGTTTGTAGATTCTTGTTCCATATTTTCTATTCCTTTTATGTCTTTATCTTCGTAGTATTTAATAGCTTGTCTAATTCCTTGTAAATCTCTGTTACTGGTACCAAACATCTTATACCCCTCCATTTAAATGTTATATCAAGATTATATTATACCATAAATTTCATATTAATATCCTTTTTATAGATTATTTTTCTTTATATGTAAATAAAATATTTCTTATAATATAACTGTATACATATATACAAACAAATTTATAGAATCCTATTTAAATACATTTTATTTTTTAATATGCCTTATACACATAAAAATAAATAACAAGCCAAAATGCAAAAGTAATTTTATGAAATACAATAATTTGGATTTTACTTATGGTTATATAAAAGTAATCTCCAAATAAAAAATATTCACAAAAATATTAACATAATGACTGGTTATTTATTTTTATGGTTCTTAATATAAAAAATCTATACTTATTATCTATTTATGTATAGCTATTTCTAACTAAATAATAGTTTGTTTACAACTGAAGCCAATGACTGTTGCTCTGTTCTTGAACTTACAAGTATTGAATAACTACATTTTTCAAGAATTTGTCCTTTAATTAAATCTATAGCTGACATAGCCATATCAGCATCTTCTATTTTTGACAAAGCTCTAGTTGTACTACTTTCTGAATTAACCCCATCATTGTAAGCATGATAAAGATTATTATAATCTGACCCTAATTCATTCCTATAATTTGCTATTTTAGATACTGCTTCTTTTACACTAGTTATAGAATCAGATGCATTTGATGAATTTTCTACAGAACTATTATCTAACCCCACATATTCTAAATCTACTGATTTTAAATTAACAGTGTACGTAGTATATGGATTATCTCTTGTTTGTATATTTAGCTTTTCTGCTCCATTTAATAATTTTATATCATTAAAAGAAGTATTATCCATTATTTCACTTATAGAGTCTTTCAAACTTTGAAATTCTTTATCTAATAACTCTCTATCTCCATCTTCTAAAGTACCATTCGCGGCTTGTACTGACACTTTTTCCATTCTCATAAGCTGCTCTGATATATCTGAAAGGGCTCCATCTACAGTTTGAAGCATAGATATTCCTTCTTCAGTGTTTTTTTGTGCTCTAGAAATACCCCTTACTTGTGCCTTAAAGCTTTCTGTAATTGCAACATCTGCCCCTTTACTTGCTCTCTTCCCTGAGCTTATACCTTTCATTAACTTACTGCTTTTCTTTCTATTTTGCCTTACTTTACTAAATAGATTTAATACATTTTCATCGTTAACTATCACTCTTTCCACCTCCTTGTGTAAGGCACATTCAAATAAATAACTAATGAATATACTAGTATATTTATTTTCACATGCTAAAAGTTACAATTTATCCCTTTTATTATCGACTTATTTCCCCTATAATTTATACTTAAGACAGTTATTTCAAATAACAATCTTATTCAAGTCAGATAACAATCTTATTCAAATAATAATTCTCAAATAACAACCTTATTTAAATAATAGTTGTCAGATAACAATCCTATTCAATTAGCAATTGTCAAATAATAATTATTAATTGTAGTTAGAATTTTCTATATAAAATTCTTACAATATATTTATAAAAAAAATAAGCAGATAAACTTGCTTTTACACAAATCTATCTACTCTCTCAGTTATCTCTAATTATTAAAATCATTCTTATATTTCAATCATTTTTTATTTACACTTTTTTATAATTTTGTTCTAGTTTTTATGCCTCTATAACAAATATCTCTATTTACATAAGTATATTTTACAATTTGCAGTTTTTATCTTTTATTAATTACCTCTTAAATTGTTATCTGTTATCTTTCAATTGTTAATTGTTATCTGTTATTTCTTAATTGAATTGTTATCTGTTATCTGTTAATTATTAATTGAATTGTTATCTGCTAATTGTTAATTATCACAAATTCCTTCCATCATATCTAAAAGTTCATTAAATCTTTTTATAGTATCTTCAACAGGTTTGGGACTTGTCATATCTACTCCTGCTTTTTTAAGAACTTCTATTGGATAATCAAAAGATCCGCTTTTTAAGAATCCTTTGTATTTTTCAACTTTTTCTTTTCCATTTTCTAATATACTATTTGCAAAAGAGTTTGCAGCAGCATATCCTGTAGCATATTGATAAACATAAAAGTCCCAATAAAAATGAGGTATTCTAGCCCATTCTATGTCTATTTCTTCATCTACAATTATATCTTCTCCAAAATATTTCACATTTAAATCATGCCATATTTTGCATAAATCGTCTCCTGTTAAAGGAATTCCTTTTTCTATATTTTCATGTGTTATAAGTTCAAACTCTGCAAACATGACCTGTCTAAATACTGTAGTTCTTATTTGTTCTAATTCTTGATTTATTAAAAATAACTTTTTATTCTTATCTTTTTCATTTTCTATAAGATGATGTATCAATAATTTTTCATTAGTAGTAGATGCTACTTCTGCACAAAATAATGAGTAATCTGAATATATATATGGTTGATTTTTTCTTGAATAATATGAGTGTATAGAATGACCCATTTCATGTGCTAATGTAGATACATCATTTAATTTATAGTCATAGTTTAGTAAAACATAAGGCATTGTATCATAATCACCAGTTGAATATGCTCCACCTCTTTTATTTTTATTTGGATAAATATCTACCCATCCATCTTTTATCCCTTTAGTAAATATGTTTAAATATTCTTCTCCTAAAGGATTCAAACCTTTTTTAACTATTTCTACAGCTTCATCAAATTCAATATGTGTCTTTGGTGTATCTATTAAAGGAACATATAAATCATACATATGAATTTCATCTAAATTCAATAATTTTTTCTTTACTTTTACATATCTGTGAAGTGAATCTAAATTATCGTCTATAGTTTTTACTGTATTATGATAAACTTCTACTGGGATATTATTAGGTTTTAATGAAGACTCTAATGAATTTTTGTATTTTCTAGTTTTAGAATTAAAAACAAAATTTTTCACATTAGATGTTAGTGACGCTGCCATAGTATTTTTATATTTTTTGAAAGTATCAAATAATGTTTTAAAAGCGTCTTCTCTAACAGCTCTATCTTTTGATTGGATAAATCTATTATATTTTGCTTCTGTAAGCTCTTCCATTTCTCCATCTTCATTTTTTATTTCTGGGAAAGTTATATCTGCATCAGATAGAGCACTATATATTTTTTCAGGTCCTTGCATACAATCAGAAACTGCTGCTAAAAGTTCTTCTTTTTCTTTTGAAAGAATATGGTCTTTTTTCTTTAATATATCTTCTATCATAAATTTATACATTTTTAATTCTTCTTTTTCTAGAGATTTTCTTAATGTATCTTCATTTATACTAAGTATCTCTGGTACAAAAAACGCTTGCTTGCTTGAAAGCTCTGCAATATATGCAAATATTTTATCTTTCAAGGATTGATATGTTGAATTTCCTGTGTCCTCATCATGTTTCATATGAGCATATATAACAAGTTTTCCTGCTAATCTTGAAATTTTTTCATCTAACTTTAAATATTCTAAAAGCTTATCTTCTTCATTAAGTTTACCTTGATATTTTAAAATTTCAGGTAACATTTCTTGAAGCCTTTTAAAATCTTTTTCAAATTCATCTGTATTTTTGTATATTTTTTCAACTTTCCATTTAAATTGATTTTCAATTTCTTCTCTCTTTTTTAAACTAGTTGCCATTTTTAAAGTCTCCCTTCAGATTAATTCAAATAACAAATTATAAATTTATTCATTGTATATACAAATACCGTACCTATTTACTTGTTTTTCTATTTCTTCATTTAAAGAATCCATAAAAACTAAATCGCATGAATACACTCCAATAATATCTTCTATATCTTCTTTTATTGTTCCTTTATAATTCTCACTACAATCTATACATAAATCTATATCAGAATTTAATTTAAAATTCCCCTTTGCTCTAGAACCAAACAATATTGCTTTCTTAATATTATCATTTCTTTTAAAATAATCTATTAACTTAATATATACTTTTTCACTTATACCATACATACAATCACATCACTTTATTTTTAATATTACTTAATAAACTTTCAAAGGCACATATATATTTATTTACTATTTCACTCCTAATCTTTTCATAATCTTTTTCGTTATAGATATGAGATGTTGCATTTCTTGAAAGTAAAATTTCATTCCATAAATCTACGTTATCTATAAGACCTTCTTTAAAAGCCTGCTTATAACATCCTCTAGGATTATTAATTTCAATTCCAGAGGATTTAAATATTTTAGATAGAAGTTTCCATGTTAAATCTTCTAAAGTTTCATATTTTTTTACTATAGAATCTCTATAAACCTCTTTAGTTATTTCATCTGGATTATCTAATTTATTAAAATTATCTCTTATATTCTTTAAATGTACTAACATTCTATAAGTATATCTATACGTAAGTTGTATTGATTCATCGTACTTTTCAAACAAATCCATAAAAATATGCTCCCCTCTAACCCATATATTAATTTAAAGATATTATTTTCTTTCCTCCAAAAATTCTACTAATTTTTTAATTGGAGAAAAATATTCATTTTCAAATCTTTGTTTCCATCTTATCTCTTTATTATTCACAGTTTATTCTCTCCTTTAAACTATATGGATTCATAACTTTATATTATAATTATACCCAACCCTAATTCAATTAACAATTATCAGATAACAATTAACAATTTAATAAAATAAAATAAGGGACTGAAACTCAAAATGATTTAAAGTTTCATTTTGAATTTCAGCCCCAAATTATGATATAGTTACTATTTTTTTGTTTTAAATAGGAAATTTATATTAAACAAATACTTTTTAATGTGGTCTACTTACTAGCTCCTGCTCTGTTTCCTAGTCCTCTGCCACCACCATTTTGTCCTCTTCCTTGTCCTTTGCCACGGTTTGCTCCACCATTTCCTTGTCCTTCTCCATTAGAACCAAATCTTGCTCCCATATGCTGACCAATTTTTGCTGAACCTGAGCCATCGCATTCAGCTTGATTTTTTTCAACTGCCTTAATTATTTCATCAGCTTTTTCTTGAGTAATTTTACCAGACTCTACTTGAGATTTAAGATTATCTTTTTTCATTTCAAGGTTTTCTTTTTTAAATTCATCAAGCTTTCCTGCATCTTTAGCTATTGTTCCGTAAGTTTTTCCTGTTTCAGCTTTTTCATGTGTAACACTTTCAACTGTTTTTCCTGTAACACCGGCTGCAGCTTCTGCTGGTGTTTTATAATTTGATGCTGCAAATGCTGTTAAAGACATTGCTCCTATAGTAAGTGCCATTGTTCCCACCGCTAATGCTTTTTTTAATTTTATCATTTAAAATCCTCCTCAATAATTTAATTTTTTTATTTTTGTTTCCTTCTATGGTTATATAATAATCTTTAATTGTGACAAAATTATGTTTTTTATTTTCTAATTTGGTGTTTATGTATTTTGTAAGAAACTAATACTATGTTTAGGTATACATTAAGTAGGAAAATAAATTTTACTCATACAATATATTATTATTCTTACACTTATCAAAATCATATATTACTACTTAATTTTCAACTTTTATTTTAATAAAAATTGAACCTAATCTTATAACATAATAATCTTATGATTAATATTATTACTTATATGTATTAGCATAACTTAAATCAATTACTTTTATATAATCATTTCTAAATTCTATTCATTTTCACATTTTCACTATATTTTTAGTCTTTCACTTAACTCTCTTATATATTAGAAATATTAAAATAAAAAATTAGATACAACCTACTGAAAAATCAAATCAGTATATTGTATCTTTTATATTTTATTTAATATCCATTAAAATTTAAATTTAAATTCAGTTTCTGTGCCTTCAATACTTTTAGCCCATAAATTTATATTATGTCTGTGGGCAATTTGTTTTGCAATAGCAAGTCCTAATCCCGTTCCTGATTTATTTTCTTCCGTCCTTGATTTATAAAATCTTTCAAAAATAAATGGAAGTTCATCTTTAGAAATACCAATTCCATAATCTTTTATCGTAAGCTCACGATTTCTAAGTAGAACTTTAACTACACCATCTTTAGGTGAAAACTTAATAGCATTGTCTAAAATAATCATAAGCATTTGTCTTAGTCTTCCATAATCTCCTTCAATAATAAAGTCTTTATCTTTTTCGAATTCTATTTTAATATTCTTACTTTTTCCTATATGTTTTGCACTTCTAATGGTTTCATGGAGCAACTCAAAAATAGAAACATTACTTTTTTCCATTTCAAAATCAGCATTTTGAAGCTTTGATAAATCTAATAAGTCTCCAATAAGTCTTTGTAAATATATCGATTCTTTTAACATTTGTTTATGGTAACTTTCTACCATTTTAGGCTCTGTAACTACTTTGTCTGTTAAAGCCTCAAGTGATCCTCGCATTACTGTTACTGGAGTTTTAAGCTCATGAGAAATATTAGCTACAAAATCTCTTCGTATTTTATCAAGTCTTATAGCATCTTCCGCTTCTTTTTGAAGTATAGGACTAGTAAATTTTTTTGATAACCATAGGGATAAAAGAAAAGACACAATTATTCCTAGTAAAATACTTAAAAATAAAATCCCAATTCCACTTTTAACAGCTTCGTTAGTTCCTACTACTGGAGAATGAAGCAAAACTACTCCCATAATTTGATTTCCTCTATCCTTAATAGGTACTCCTACTGTTAACGTAGGTTCTTCTAAAAGACCAGAAAAATCCTCACTAAAAACAGTTTTATCTAAAAATACTTCTGATATTATTTTATCTGCATCTTCTGGCAAATTAGCGTAAGAAACATCGTGGATTCCATTTTTAAAGCCTTTTCCACTTCCTGCTGTTATTAAATTTTTGTCTTTATCTATAACCCAAGCATCAGCACCTGCGATACTACTTAAAGAACGCATATAAGCTCCAAATCCGCTACCCATTCCCCCTCCCATTTTTGATTTAATATTAATATTTCCCATATAATCAGAAACAGTAGTAGATATAGATTTTGCACGATTTGATAGCTGAGTTTTATGAGTTTCTATAGTTTGTTTTCTAAATAAATAGGAAAATGTTCCTCCTATAATAACAGCAAAAATAAAAAGAGAAATTGCAAAATATGAACTTAGTTTCAAAGTAGTTTTATTTCTCATTATTTAAGCACCTCAAACTTATACCCAACTCCCCATATTGTTTTAATTTGCCATAAGTCATGGGAGTATTTATCAAGTTTTGATCTAAGTCTTTTTATATGACTATCTACAGTTCTATTATCTCCAAAATAATCATATCCCCATACTGAATTTAAAAGGTTTTCTCTTGAAAAAACTTTGTTTTTATCATTAACAAGAGTCCACAAAATTTCAATCTCTTTTTTGGTAAGAGATACAGGTTCACCATCAATAAAAATATTATAATCATCAAGATTTATAATAAGATTTTCAATTTCTATAAGCTGTAAAGATTTTTCTTCTCTAGTAATTCGGCGCATTATTGCTCTTATCCTTGCCATAACTTCACCGGCTGAAAATGGTTTTACTATATAATCATCTGCTCCAATTTCAAGTCCCATAATTTTTTCAAAATCTTCCCCTCTGGCAGTTATCATAATTATAGGTACATTTGAAGTTTGTCTAATTTCTCTACATACTTGAAATCCATCTTTTTTAGGCATCATTACATCAAGAAGCAAAATATCTGGTTTTTCACTTTTAAATTTTGAAATAGCATCTTCACCATCAAAAGCAATTATAGTTGAATAACCATCTCTTTTAGCATACTCTTGTAGGACTGAAGTGATTTGCTTATTATCATCAACAATAAGTATTTTAGGCATTTTAAAACCTCCCCCCCCTTTAGTAATTAACAATTAACAATTAACAGATAACAATTCAATTAATAATTAACCATTAATAGATAATAAATAATAATTAATAGATAACAATTATAGTTAGAATTTTGCATATGAAAATTCTTATGATTTCAAAATATATAAGTTATCTTAAACTGCAAGATATTTAAAAATATTCATAAATTAGTAATTACAACATTAAAATAAAAATATGTTTGTATTATAATTATACCCAAGGGGTACATAATTAACAATTGACAAATAAAAAATAACAATTCAATTAACAATTAACAAATAACAACCTATAGGCCCCTCAATTATAATGAGCAACGTTAAACAATTAATAATTATAAAATAACATTTAACAATTAAACCCAAAAACAAAAACACCTGCTAATAAAATAAAAAACTAACTTCAAAATAGCTAATTAGATATTTTAAAGTTAGTCTTTATTTATTGTTTTTATTTTCTATACTTTATTCTTTGAAATTTCTAATTATAGAATAAAAAATTCCAAAGGATTTTTTCCTTATTTATTATTTTAAAAGCATTGCCATATAGGCCATAGTTTCTATATTATTTTCTTTTAAAATTGAGTATACTTTTTGTATAAATAAATCATTATGCTCAATTACTCTACTAAAACTTTGTATAAGACTTACAACTTTTTCTTCCGTAAACTCATCTTTATAAAAAGAAGCTAGTCCTATAAGGTGCATTCTAATTATTGCATATTTAACAATAAGAATTTCATAATTCTCAAACAAATTCTTTCTTTTTAATGGAAATATTTCTTTAAATACATCATTAACTAAATAGTTTTCTAGTATATATTCATATTTTTCTTCAAAATTTTCAGTATAATAGTTATAAGCTTTTTCATAACATTTTAAATTATTTTCTATTTCTTCTTTTTTACCATAACCTATGCCTTCCATGGACTTTATTAATAAATCCATATATTTTTTATTATTTGTACCCATAGAAACTCTTTTTTTAGTTAGAGCATTAGTTATAATAGATTGAATTTGCATATTGGATGGAATTTTTGATAACTCTCCCTTATATAATCCTTTTTCTATATTTGAATTATAATTTGCTATTATATTAATTGAATCACTAAGTTTTGACTTACCCACTTTGTCAAAAAAGAGCCCTAATATGGTTAACCTTTCCCATAATCTATAGTTTCTATTTTGAAGAAGTGATATAGTAAATATTCTAAAATCCCATAAATATCTATTAATTTTATTTTTAAAATCTACTTTATTTGTATTTACCTTTCTTTTTAGTCCATCCTTTATTTTTATTTCTTTTTCTAAACAATCAAATTCCATTGGATTCTTATTTAAAAGTGCAAGTCTAGCAGCTTCTGGACAGGACATAGTAGCGGATATTTCTAAAGAATCATCTATTTTATTATGATCTCTTGGATATACTGTGCAAGTTGTACTTAAACTATCTTCACCTAAATGCTTATAGATACTACAAAGCTTATCTTTATCTAAAAATGGACATTCTCCGTTATCTTTTAATTTTATTTTTGCATAATTAGAATAATCCCCTTTGCTTCTCCATCTTTTTATATTATTTGAAAATAAATCTTTTAACTCTTCATTTTTACTATCTTTATACTTTTTATAAGTATCTTTATCTATAGGTATATTCCATTTAACACAACAACTTTCCATGCACTCTTTTCCTATACATTTAAACTCATTCATATATTGAGGTTGTAATATTTTACTAAACTTAGTTTCTCCCATTTAAAATACCCTCCAATTTTCTTTTGTATAATAATATGCTTACTTTTTTATCGAAAAATTTTAGTAATACTTTATTAAGGAGAAAAAGCATTCTATAACAATATTAATAATTCAATTAATAATTAACAGATAACAAATAACAACTTAAATTTAATTTACAATTAACAGATAAAAGATAACAATTAACAACATAAATTTAATTAACAATTATCAAATATCAATTAAGATTAGAATTTTATATGTAAAAATTCTTACAATCATAAAATATATATATATTAAATAATGACTAAAATACTACTATTAGGATATATATTCAAACATAATACTAAAAAATCTCCAATAGCACTTAAAAAAACTAATACCAAGTACCATTGGAGATTTATCTTAACTAATATTTTTCTTAGTAGTTTTTACAATAGCATGTAAAATTTTATTTATTTCTTTACAATCATTAATTGTTTTATTATAATATTTTTCTTCTATATATCCTGTCTCTCTTAAGAGTTGCAACCAGCATTCTGTTTCTGAAGCTTCTTTTAAAGCTATATACATCTTTGATAAAAAATCTTTTAACAACATAAAATTAATTAATAATTGTCAGATATCAATTAACAGTTAAAGTAGATTTTCTACAGCAAAGCTGTAGAAAATCTTATAATTATATAATACTAATATAATCTTAGAAACTCGAAGAGTTTCAACCTTAATTGTTATTTGTTATCTTTTAATTATTAATTTATAAATGTTTGTTAATTATTAATTGTTTTACAATTACTTAAGTAATTGTAAAACTCCTTGTGACGCTTGATTAGCTTGTGCAAGCATTGCTTGTGCAGCTTGACTTAAAATATTTTTCTTAGAGAAGTTCATCATTTCTTTTGCCATATCAACATCTCTAATTCTAGATTCTGCTGCTTGTAAGTTTTCTGATGCACAGTTTAAATAGTTTATTCTATGTTCTAGTACATTTTGATAAGCACCAAGTTTTGATCTTTCTGTTGATACTTTATTTATAGCATTGTCTAAAACTTTTACTGCATTTGTTGCATTTTTGTAAGTTGATACATCAAGTGCACTTTCTACATTTTTATTATCAGATCCATTTGTAACTCCATTTTCTAAAGTAAACGCTCCACCAGATGATTTTGAAGAAATTCCTAAAGCTTCTGCTCTCATATCATCTATTGATAATCCTAACGCTTGTCCTTTGTTTGCACCTATCTGAAATTTAGCTTTTGATGATTTTGATAAATCAGGCCATTCTACTTCAAATCCTGCTAATTTTTCTGTTCCCGTTGGAACATCATTTATATCTCCTGTTTCTTTAACTACATCTTCTGCATTAATCTCTTCTTTTCCACCATTATCTGCTCCAAGAACTGAACCTGTATCCTTATTACTTAAATTAATCCCTGCTTCACTTATCATAGTACCTTCATCTTTTACAGCAGCTTTAAATTTAGTTATAAAATCTGAAACATCACTAAATGTACCTTCATCAGCTAATGCATCGCTTAATGTTTTATCTTGGTTACTAGGTTTTTTTAAAAAATCAAATATTTCTTTAATTCCATTTCCACCACTTGAATCAAGTTGTTTATCTAAATATCTAACTGCTAAATAAGCTGCTGAATAATCATCACTATCTGCATTTTTAGGCCAATTTTTCCCGTCACCTATTTTATCAACTACTGCTTTTACACTACCTAATGATTTTATACTTTGAGCTAATCTTTCATCTGCACCATGAACAAATTCTGCTGTTCCTTCACTAAACCAAGTTTCAATCTTAGCAAAATTCATAGTTTGACTCATTATAGCATGAGTAAGTTCATGAGCTATAATTCTATCATCATACATAGGAAATTTACCGCCATCTTTACTTTTTTCTAAGTTTAAAGGCTTTGCTGCATCCATGTTTACATGGAGTTCCAAAGGAATACCTTTGGAAGAACCACCAACATAACCTACTTTTACATAGGCTGCTGTATTTCCTAATCCTTTATCTAATACTACTTTTATTTTAGTATCTTTTGGAATTTCAATTCCGTAACTATCCTTTACAAGTTTTGCTCCACCTTTAATCCACCAAGTTTTTAACCCTTTTAAAACTGCTTGATTATCATTTTTAGTTGAAGATGAGGCTCCTCCTAATGATCCATCTAACATTTTCTTTGTATTAAATTCAGTAGTATTTCCTATTCTATTTATTTCAGAAGTTAATTGGTTAATTTCTTCTTGTATCTGTTTTCTATCATTATCTGTATTAGTATCATTAGCAGATTGTACAGAAAGCTCTCTCATTCTTTGAAGAATTGAATGGGTTTCATTTAATGCACCTTCTGCTGTTTGTATCATAGATATTGCATCTTGAGCATTCCTAGCTGCCATATTAAGGCCTCTAATTTGTGCTCTCATTTTTTCTGAAATAGCAAGTCCTGCTGGGTCATCTCCTGCTCTATTTATTCTTAAACCTGAACTTAATTTTTCCATTGATTTTCCTGCACTTCTTATGTTATTCATCATATTTCTATGAGCATTCATAGCATACATATTATGATTTATTATCATAAGTTAATCCTCCCCCCATTTTAGAGTAAAAAAAGCCGGAGAAGATTTACTCCTCCGACTTTTAAATCTTTAATTATTAATTGTTATCTTTTTAATGAAACTTCGCCTCCTAAAGTCGGTGAAGTAAGTTACTATAACCAAATCACAGATTTGGAATATTAACTTATGAAACTCCGCCTCCTAAAGTCGGTGGAGTAAGTTCGAATAACTAAATCAAAGATTTAGATTCTCACTTATCTTAGTAATTGTAAAACACCTTGTGGTTGTTGATTAGCTTGTGCAAGCATTGCTTGTGCAGCTTGTTGAAGAATGTTGTTTTTAGAGAATGTCATCATTTCACTTGCCATGTCAACGTCTCTTATTCTTGATTCTGCTGCTTGTAAGTTTTCGCTTGATGTTCCTAAGTTGTTTATAGTATGTTCCAATCTGTTTTGGTATGCTCCAAGTTTTGATCTTTCAGTTGATACTGTATTTATAGCAGTATTTAAAACATCTATTGCATTTGTTGCATTTTTATGACTTGTTACATCAAGAGCACTTTCTACATTTTCATCATCAGTTCCGTTTGTAACAGCTCCTGTTTTAGTAAATACTGCTCCTGTTGTTTCTTCTGCTCCGTCAGCTTTTTCAGCTGCTTTTGCATCTGCTCCTCCAGCTAATTTAGCTGCTGCTGGCATTGTTACTCCAACACCACTTAAATCGGCACCTGTTGCTGTAGCATCTAATCCTGATACATTAATTTTTGAAGCATCTAGTCCTGATGGAACTGTTCCTGTTGCTGCTTGTATAGCCGCATTTATTTTAGCATCAGTATTTTCATTTGTTGTATTATCAGAAAGAGTAATTGTTAATTTATTTCCAGCCCATGCTGCTTTTGTAGTACCATTTGCTTTAGCAAATTCTATTTCTATATTATTTCCTTTTTCACCATTTTCAGCTCCAGCTGTAACAGTTACTGTTTTACCATCTATTGTGAAATCTTTTTCTGCTGCTTTTGCTGCTTCTCCTTTAGCTTCTCCTGCATCTCCAGCTTCTGCTGCTCCAGATGTCTTTTGAGAAATTCCTAAAGCTTCTGATCTCATATCTGCAATTTCCATTTTGAAAGCTTGGCCTTTGTTTGCACCTATTTGTAGTGTAGCTGTAAATCCTTCTGCTTCTGATTTATCTGCTCCACCTTCAAGTGCAACTCCTGATGCTGCTGTTTGTGTTTCAGAACCTTTTCCAGTTGCTACTTCAACACTAACTAATTTTTTGGCATCATCATTACCTTCAATTGCTGCTTTGATATTATCATTTGTAAGGTCTGCAGTTTTTCCTGTAATAGTTATAACGCCGTCTTTAACTGCTGCAGTTACTGCTGTTGCTCCTGTACTTGCTTTAAATTCAACTTTAATATCATTTCCTGCTTTTCCAGCTTCTTTAGCTGTTATTGTTAAATCACCAAATGCTTTTGAAGCTGCTTTAGCTTCTTCTCCAGCTTTTTCTGATTTTACTGCTTCTGCTTTTGTAGTTTCTGCTTTTAATCCTAATTTAGCTACATCAGCACCTTCGATTTTTATATCTTTTTCAGCAGTTAATGTAAGTGCTCCATCTTTTACTCCTACTGTAACTCCTTCAACCTTAGCATCTTTAATTCCTTTTTCTACAGCAGCTTTTAAATCATTTATATTAGTATAACCAGTACCTGGTGTTCCTGCTACTTTAACTTCTGTACCACCAATTTTTATTTTTGTCTCTGAAGTTAAAGCTTTCAATGCAGCTGCATCTAACTTACTTCCTGTAACAACAGCTTGCATTTTTTGTTCTGCATCTCCGCCTTTTGTAGCATCAGCTTTTCCAGCTGCTTCTCCACCATCTAACATTTTTTGAGTGTTAAATTCAGTAGTGTTACCTATTCTGTTTATTTCAGAAGTTAATTGATTTATTTCTTTTTGTATTTGTTGTCTATCATCTGTATTGTTAGTATCGTTGGCAGCTTGAGTTGCAAGTTCTCTCATTCTTTGAAGAATTGAGTGAGTTTCATTTAATGCACCTTCTGCTGTTTGTATCATTGAGATACCGTCTTGTGCGTTTCTTGATGCTTGGTCAAGACCTCTAACTTGTGCTCTCATTTTTTCTGAGATAGCAAGTCCTGCTGCGTCATCTCCTGCTCTGTTTATTCTTAAACCTGAGCTTAATTTTTCCATTGATTTTCCTGCACTTCTTACATTACCCATCATATTTCTATGAGCGTTCATTGCATTCATATTATGATTGATTATCATTTAAAATTCCTCCTTGAGTTTTAAACTTTTAAGTAAGCTTCCTTGCTCACTATTTATATTTTAAGCATATAGCTTAATTGCAATTTGTAACATTATATTAATATCAAATTTTAATTATAAATAATATAATACTATTATTTATAAATCTTCAATTATTACTATAATAATACTAATATTAATATATCTTCAAATATCATTATATTAATACTTTTATTATAATATAATCAAATATTTTACATTGAATACAATAATTATATCGAAAACCTAAAATAATACTTTATAGCTTTTTTATATTTTTTATATAACTTTATACTAAAAGCAAAAGGGCAAAGATTAAATAATAAATAAAAAAATAATAGATAAGGTTAGTTTTATGCAGCTTAGCTGTACAAAACCTTTAATTATTTTTTAGTGCATAACACCAAAAATCACCTTATCTATTATTTATTATCTTTTATTCATTATTTTTCATTTGTTATCTAATCTTTAATATTTGCTGATTATTAATGAAACTTCGCCTCCTAATGTCGGTGAAGTAAGTTCCACTAACTAAATTAAAAATTTAGAGTGTCACTTATCTTAATAATTGTAAAACACCTTGTGGCTGTTGATTAGCTTGGGCAAGCATTGCTTGTGCAGCTTGTCCTAAAATGTTGTTTTTAGAAAATGTCATCATTTCGCTTGCCATGTCAACGTCTCTTATTCTTGATTCTGCTGCTTGTAAGTTTTCGCTTGATGTTCCTAAATTATTAATTGTATGTTCTAATCTATTTTGATATGCACCAAGTTTTGATCTTTCAGATGATACTTTATTTATAGCAGTGTTTAAAACATCTATTGCATTTGTTGCATTTTCATGACTAGATACATCTAATGCACTTTCTACTACATCACTATCTGTTCCATTTGTAACACCTTTATCAGAAGTAAATGCTGCCCCTGTTACTCCTTCTGCATTACTACTATCAGTAGTTTTTGCATCTTCACCTTTAGCTTTTTCTGTTCCGTCAAATCCAAATAAAGTTTTTATAGTACTTTCTCCTGTTCCCAAAATTTCAACTTTTACTTCAGAAGATGCACCTTCTTTATTTGATATTATAGATATTTTTCCTCCATCTATTTTAACTTCTGCTACTGAAGACAATTTGTTACTAGAACCATCTTCCATATTATTAAGTAATGTTTTTAAATCACTTTCTCCTTTACCTGTTCCATCGCCTATAGCTGTTTTTATAGCATCTCCAGTTAAAGTATACTTTGTACCATCTATAGTTATTTCTAATTTATCCCCTACAGCTAATGAATTTGAATTTGTTGTTGGCGCTGCTGAATTTGATCCTGTTATTTTAGCTGAAGTAGCATCTTTAGAGCTACCTTCACCTTCTCCTGCTCCAGTTGTTCCTCCTGTTTTTGAAGAAATTCCTAGTGCTTCTGATCTCATATCTTTTATTGACATTTTAAAGGCTTGTCCTTTATTTGCCCCTATTTGAAGTGTCATTCCTGATGATGAGTTTTCCTCTCCTCCTGGCCACTCTACTTCAAATCCTGCTAATTTTTCTATTCCAGTTGGAACTGCACTTAAATCTCCTGTTTCTTTTATAACATCTTTTGCGCTAATTTCATTTGCTCCACCATTATCTTTTCCAAGAACTGATCCTGTATCTTTATTATTTAAATTGATTCCTGCTTTAGTTTCCATAGTACTTTTGTCTGTTATTGCACCCTTAAACTCAGTTATAAAATCTGAAACTGATTTACCTGAATATTTAGTAGTAGCCCCTAATGCATCACTTAATGTTTTATCTTGATTAGTAGATTCTTTTAGAAAGTCAAATATTTTTTTGATTCCGCCTTCTCCATCAAGTTGTTGATCCAAATATCTAACTGCTAAATAAGCTGCTGAATATTCATCACTTCCAGCATTTTCTGGCCATTTTGCACCATTTCCTATTTTAGATACTACTGCAGATACACTACCAAGTGATTTTATACTTTGAGCCAATCTTTCATCTGCACCATGAACAAATTCTGCTGTACCTTCTTTAAACCAAGTTTCAAGTTCTCCAAAATTCATAGTTTGACTCATTACAGCATGTGTAAGTTCGTGAGCTATAACTCTATCATCATACATTGGAGCATTTCCGCCATCTTTGCTAGTTTCTAAATTTAAAGGTTTAGCAGCATCCATATTTATATGTAACTCTAATGAACTTCCTTTGCCTGTAACTCCTGTTGTACTTGTAGAATCTTGTTTATACTTTGCACTTACAAAAGCTGCTGTACTTCCTAAGCCTTCATCTAATACTACTTTTATTTTAGTATTTTCTGGTACTTCAATTCCATAGCTATCTTTTACAAGTTTTGCTCCCCCTTGAATCCACCAGCTTTTTAAGGCTTTTAAAACTGCATCTTCCTCTTTTTTGCTAGAAGAAGATGATGAAGATGCCCCTGATGATCCATCTAACATTTTTTTAGTATTAAATTCAGTAGTATTACCTATTCTATTTATTTCAGAAGTTAATTGGTTAATTTCCTTTTGGATTTGTTTTCTATCATCTGTGTTATTAGTATCATTTGCCGCTTGAGTTGCAAGTTCTCTCATTCTTTGAAGAATTGAATGAGTTTCATTTAAAGCTCCTTCTGCTGTTTGTATCATTGAGATACCATCTTGAGCATTTCTTGATGCTTGATCAAGTCCTCTAACTTGTGCTCTCATTTTTTCTGAAATAGCAAGTCCTGCTGCGTCATCTCCTGCTCTGTTTATTCTTAACCCTGAGCTTAATTTTTCCATTGATTTTCCTGAATTTCTTACATTGCTCATCATATTTCTATGAGCATTCATTGCATTCATATTATGATTAATAATCATTTGTCAATCCTCCTTGATATTTTTATTTTTATAAGCTTCCCTGCTTATCTTTTATAAAATAAAATTTTATTTTAATTAAAGTTTTAATGGGCTTTTATTTTTTAATACATGTATTACAATTATTACAATTTTTTCTTATTATTTTAAAAAGTGGACAGAGAACTTAATCTCTGTCCACTTTAATAAGTTCTAGACTTATAATTCAATTAATAACACTAATTTAATTAAAAATTATCACATATCAATTAATAATTAAGGTAGATTTTTTACAGCAAAGCTGTAGAAAATCTTATAATTAATATAATACTTATAATCCTAGAAACTCAAAGAGTTTCAACCTAAATTGTTAATTGTTATCTTTTTAATGTAACTTCGCCTCCTAAAGTCGGTGAAGTAAGTTACTATCACCAAATCACAGATTTGGGATATTAACTTATGAAACTTCGCCTCCTAATGTCGGTGGAGTAAGTTCGAATAACTAAATCAAAGATTTAGATTCTCACTTATCTTAGTAATTGTAAAACACCTTGTGGTTGTTGATTAGCTTGTGCAAGCATTGCTTGTGCAGCTTGTTGAAGAATGTTATTTTTAGAGAATGTCATCATTTCATTTGCCATGTCAACGTCTCTTATTCTTGATTCTGCTGCTTGTAAGTTTTCGCTTGAAGTTCCTAAGTTATTTATAGTATGTTCTAATCTATTTTGGTATGCACCAAGTTTTGATCTTTCAGTTGATACTTTATTTATAGCTGTATTTAAAACATCTATTGCATTTGTTGCATTTTCATGACTTGATACATCAAGAGCACTTTCTACAGCAGTATCATCAGTTCCGTTTGTAACAGCTCCTGTTGTAGTAAATGCAGCGCCTGCTCCTGCTGCTGCGCCTTCAGCTCCGTCAGCTTTGCCAGCTGCTTTAGCATCTGCTCCTCCAGCTAATTTAGCTGCTGCTGGCATTGTTACTCCACCACCACTTAAATCGGCACCTGTTGCTGTAGCATCTAATCCTGATACATTAATTTTTGAAGCATCTAGTCCTGATGGAACTGTTCCTGTTGCTGCTTGTATAGCCGCATTTATTTTAGCATCAGTATTTTCATTTGTTGTATTATCAGAAAGAGTAATTGTTAATTTATTTCCAGTCCATGCTGCTTTTGTAGTACCATTTGCTTTAGCAAATTCTATTTCTATATTATTTCCTTTTTCACCATTTTCAGCTCCAGCTGTAACAGTTACTGTTTTACCATCTATTGTGAAATCTTTTTCTGCTGCTTTTGCTGCTTCTCCTTTAGCTTCTCCTGCATCTCCAGCTTCTGCTGCTCCAGATGTCTTTTGAGAAATTCCTAAAGCTTCTGATCTCATATCTGCAATTTCCATTTTAAATGCTTGACCTTTGTTCGCACCTATTTGTAGTGTAGCTGTAAATCCATCTGCTTTTGATTCTTCTGCATCTGCTCCACCTTCAAGTGCAACTCCTGATGCTGCTGTTTGTGTTTCAGAACCTTTTCCAGTTGCTACTTCAACACTAACTAATTTTTTAGCATCATCATTACCTTCGATTGCTGCTTTGATATTATCATTTGTAAGGTCTGCAGTTTTTCCTGTAATAGTTATAACACCATCTTTAACTGCTGCAGTTACTTTTGTTGCTGTTCCAGATGCTTTAAATTCAACTTTAATATCATTTCCTGCTTTTCCAGCTTCTTTAGCTGTTATTGTTAAATCACCAAATGCTTTTGAAGCTGCTTTAGCTTCTTTAGCTCCACCTTCTGCTCCTTTACCTTCTTCAACAGTTTTTAGTGAACCTTCTATAGTAGCTTTATTAGCAGTATCATCTGTTGTTAATGTTAAAGCTTCAGATGATTCTTTTCCTGCTTTTTGTGTTAATGTTATTGTTCCTGCATTTTCAGTAACATCATATTTAGCACTTAATGTTGCATTTTTTTCTATTGCAGCCTTTAATCCTGCTACATCTTTAAATTCCCCAGCATCAGCATCATCAGCAGTTTTTTTTGTGAATTTTTCTCCACCAATTGTTATTGTTTTATCGTCTGTCATTGTTCCAATCTTAAATTCAAATTTACCTGCAACTACTTTTGTTTCTTCTCCGCCTTCTGCACCTTTAGCTTTTCCAGCTGCTTCTCCACCATCTAACATTTTTTGAGTGTTAAATTCAGTAGTGTTACCTATTCTGTTTATTTCAGAAGTTAATTGATTTATTTCTTTTTGTATTTGTTGTCTATCTTCTGTGTTATTTGTATCATTGGCAGCTTGAGTTGCAAGTTCTCTCATTCTTTGAAGAATTGAGTGAGTTTCATTTAATGCACCTTCTGCTGTTTGTATCATTGAAATACCGTCTTGTGCGTTTCTTGATGCTTGATCAAGACCTCTAACTTGTGCTCTCATTTTTTCTGAGATAGCTAAGCCTGCTGCGTCATCTCCTGCTCTGTTTATTCTTAAACCTGAGCTTAATTTTTCCATTGATTTTCCTGCACTTCTTACATTACCCATCATATTTCTATGAGCATTCATTGCATTCATATTATGATTGATTATCATTTAAAATTCCTCCTTGAATTTACTGAGCATCCTTGCTCATTTATGTTTTTATTAATTTCTTCAACATTATTATCGACATTATTTTTTAGTGCTTTACTGTATTTTCGTATATTTTTTATTTTTATTTATTTTATATGTAAAATTAAAGTTTAACTTTTAATAAATATAAAATATGATAAATATATTATATTTTTATATTTATTACTATAATTACCTTAATAAGTAATAATTAAATTCAAAGATTAAATATTAAATAGAAAATACTAAATTTTTTAAAAAACAAATATTATACATCAGGCAATAAATAATAAAGTTTTAAAATAAAAATAACAAATAAAAAATGAGGTTGATTTTATACAGGTAAACTGAATAAAATCTCTAATGTTTTTTAGTAAAATTACTAAAAAACTACCTCAAATCTTATTTGTTATTCATTATTTATTAATTGTTATCTGTTAACTGTTAATTGTTAATTGTTATCTGTTATCTGTTAATTGTCATATTTTCTTACTAAATATATTACTTCCGCCATACACATCTTTATTATATACTCTGCTGGCATTTTTTTTCAGAGCATACTTTTGCATTTCTTTTTTATACTCGTCTTTTTTTGATTGCATCAGATAACTAAACTTTTTATTACATTTTAATATATCAAATTCTTCTATTAATTTTTTAAAATCTTTCTTTGTATATTGTATTTTATCTATATTTTCTATTACACTCTGTCTATCACTAATTAATCTATCTAAACTATCATAATCTTCTTTATTTAAAGCTTCTATTAGTTTTAAAGTTATTTCTTTAAACTCCTTTAAATGCTTTTTTAAAGACTCCATAATATCTCCTTATTACTGACCTCCACCAAATTGCTGAGAAAGCCATGCCATTTGTGAATTATAATTATTCATAATACTTTCAAGTCTTGAAAATTTCAAATAAAGCTGTTCTTGCCTATCTTTCATTTTTTCTTGAAGATTTTTTATGCTTTTATCTTTTCTATAAATCTGGTCTGGAATAGTAGCTCCCCCCGATGTACCCATATAGCTATGGTCTTCCTGCTTATTTGCATATCTTGTAAGTATAGCACTATTAAATACAGTACCAGCTCTTCCAACATTAGTTTCTAATATACTTTTCATTCTTTGAAATATTCCAGAGTTATCATAAATTATTTTTTTTCTATCTCTAGCCATTTTTTCCCTATCTTCACTATAGGTTTTCTTTTTATCTTCTTCTGTAAGTTCATAAGTTTTATTAAAAAGCTGAAATACATCTTCTGGTCTTTCTTTTAATGTTTTTTTAAGTATTTCTTCTCCGCCATCAGTCCACTTAATTTGACCAGCTTCATCTGCTAAATTACTTGTATCTAGTCCTAAATCTTTTCTATTAAAAGTCATAGCTGAATTCTCTACTTTATTATAAAATGCACCTCTTAAATCTCTAAGCATTTTTTCTAAGTTATCATCATTTTTTAATATTCCTTGTTTTGCTTTCTTTTCCCATGCTTTTATTTGATCTTCTGTCATATCTTTTTTCTGTTCTTCAGATAATGGCTTATAATCATATTGTTTTTTTTCTGAAATTTTATCATGTATTTTTTCGATAACCTTATTATACTTATCCAAAAACTCTTTTATTCTGTTAAAAGTTTTATCTACATTTTGAGTTATATTTACTTTCACTGGAGATTTAGTTTTAGAAGATACAGTATATGTAACCCCACCCATATCTATAGTATTGCTCTCTGATATTGTAGATATAACAGTACCATCTGGATCTATTACTTTAATTGATGCACTTTGTCCAATATTAAAATCAGTATCTTCTTTCATTCCTAAAGAATCTAATACATTAGAATCTCCAGTAATTTTGATTTGCTGGGAACTTCCTGTCTCTTTACTTGATATGCTAAACTTACCAGTATATGAATCAAACTTTGCTATAACTTTTGCTGACAAATCTTTATCCTTTTTTATGTTATCCATCACATCTTTTATAGTATCATCAGAATCTACATGTATACTTTTAGTGATTTCTTTTCCTGTTTCATCTTTATAAGTTACTGAAAAATCTCCAGACTGATTAAGTTTTTCGTCTGTTCTCATACTTTTTATTTTTCCAGTCAATTTTGAATCTATAGAAGTTCCATCTATAGTTACATCTTTAGAAACTAGTTTATTAAATTTTATATATTCTTTTCCATCTTGTTTTATATAAGATACTGAAACTTTTCCTGCCAAATCAGAATCACTACTTATTTCTTTATTTAAATAAGCTGCAATATCTGATATATCCTTAATCTCTGTTGGAGCAGAGGATGTAGATTTATCAGGAATTGTTATATCTTTTCCATTTATATTTATGGTTTTACCTGTCCAATTATCAATATCTGTAACTTCTGATTGTGTATTTAATGTACTTCCTGATTTTACAGCTCTTTTAGCAACTCCACCTACTTCTATAGTATAATTTCCTTCTTTAGCTCCTTGTCTTGCTATTGCTTTCAAATATCCTTCGTCTTGTTCTGGAATTTTTATATCAAAATCAGAGAAACTACTAGATTTTAACATTGAATTTTCAGCAACTACATCAAAATAAGAATTTTGAAGGCTTTTTACATCTGCTATTATTTCTTGATACATCTCTTGTTTCCATGTTAATATTTGTTTATCTTGCTCAACTTTATTTATTTTAATTCTATCACCCATTAACATCTTTTTTACTGTTTCATCTATATCAAGACCTGATGCCATTCCTGTAATTCTTAACCTACTACTATCACTTACACCCATTAAATCGTTACTCATAATTACACCTTCCTACTTAGCTTTTTTAGACACTTTATAAGCTTCATACCATGTATCTCTTACATTTTCTATTAGTGGTATAACTTCATCTATTATTTTTATATCTTTTTTTAAATTAGCGTCTATAAGCCTACTGTGTATAAACTCATATACAGCCATAATCTGCTTTGTCCAATCCTCATTATTTGTAGTATCTAAAGTCGCCATTAGTTCAACAAATATATTTTGTGTTTTAACTAAATTCTCATGGGCTTTAGTATATTCTTTTAATTCTATTGCTTTTTTAGAAAGTTTAGAAAATTTAACCGCTCCATCTACAAGCATTAATAAAAGTTGTTCTTTTGATGCAAAATTCACACTGTTGTTTTTATATACATCATAAGCGTTATTTCCATACATTAAACTTTACCCTCCTACTTTTTCGTGTCCAAAAATACTCCTCTACTTCTGTCTTTGCTATTTATACTCTTATTTCTATCTACTTCTGCCTTTATTATTATATTTTTTTCTTTATTATCTTTTTTTAAATGTTTGGACAAATCAAACTTTTCTTCAGCCTCTTTTTTCTTTTGATGTCTTTCTTTATTTTTATGCTTTTTATCATTATCTATAACTATTTTACCTTTTGAATGTATTTTACCTTCTTTTGTTTTTTCGTTTATTCTTTGTTTAACTTCAGGTTCTATTTTATTTAATCTAAAATCCATATTCATACCTCCTATATGCACTTATATGGTATTACGCTTTCTTATCTACAATTATTCCTACCATCTCACACATTTTTGCAACCATATCTAGTATTTTTCTAGGAGGTATTTCTTTTATTACTTCTTGTGTATCATCGTCTACAATTTTAATCATGATATCTTTTAACTTATCATGAATTTCATATTCCACATGAACACTTTCATTTTTCAAAAATCCATCTAATTTATCTAAAGCATACTTAAGATCTTTTTTATCTACAGGTTTTTTAGTCGTTCCTTTTAAATAAGAGTTATTGGTATCCAAACTATCATTTTGTCCATCTTTTAATGAAATGTCTAAATTTAACTGTCTTCCTTGACATAAATTATTTACTTCCATGTTCCACACCTCTTATATTTAATTTTAAAATTATCAATTCTTATTTCTAATTTATTATTTTTTATTTATTATTTGAATTATTAATTGTTAATTATCAATTGAATTGTTAATTGTTATTTGTTAATTTTTAATTGTTATCTGTTATCTGTTAATTGTTAATTGTTATCTATTATCTGTTAATTGTTAATTCAATTGTTATTTGTTATTTTTTATTTGTTTTAAAACATTAGAATCGAAATTTACAGCCTTTTTATTTTCACTTTTCACTTGATTATATAATTCTTTTCTTAAAATTCTTACGCTTTGAGGAGCATCTATAGCAAGTTTTACTGTTCCATCATCTGCTTTTACTATAGTTACTTCTATATCATCACCTATAAGAACTGATTCACCTTTTTTTCTTGAAATTACAAGCACTAACTTCACTCCTTAAATTAGAGGATGTTTTATACTATATTTGTTGTTATCTAAAACTATTTGTTCTCCTAATTTTTCTTTTACATTTATAATTATTGGAGCTTTTAAATTCACTGTGATATTTTCTATTTCTGAATTTAAAGTCACTATATTTAATATTAATACATCATCCTCTTTACTTATCTTTAACTTCTTTATTATACTATCTTTTAAGCTCAGTTCATAACTTTTAAGTATTTCAAAAGGTGATGTAACTACAAATCCAATATCTTTATCTTCTATAGAATGAATTATACTAAAAAAATCGTTATCTACTGCTGGAAAAAGAATAAATTTTTTTAAATTCTCAAATCCTAATATACCTTTTTCTAAATGTATTATATCTTTTTTTTCATATTCTATTGTTCCATGATATTTTGTATTAAGCTTCATTTTTATCCTCCAACTACAAATATCTTATTAACTTAAATAATCCATCAATGTAGGTTGTAATACTTTGGCACTAGTCTGAAGTGATGCCATATAAACAGCCCTCATAACTGAATATTCCATAAGTTTTTCTGTTATATTTACATCCTCTTCTTTTGAAAGTATTTCTGTCATATCAAAATTTGATTGTTCATTCATTGCCTTAACAGATTCCATTCTGTTTTGTTTTGCTCCTACTTCTGCTCTTATTTTTAACAAATTACTTGAAATTTGATCTAATCCGCTTAAATCTCCCTCTACTAGTTCTTTTATATCATCTTTGTCAGCACTATCTAAATGATTTACTATATTATTTAAAATTCCCATTAAATTATACTGTTTATCGCTTCCATCGCTACCTGTATCATGATCTCCGTGTTTAATACCTAAATCATGTGATAACTTATCTTTATCTCCTCCAGTAATACCTATTTCCACCTCAGAATCTTCACCAACTTTTTTTGAGGAAATTGTTAATTTACCATCACGAATTGATACATTAGCAACTTTTTCTAATTTATCAGTTCCATTAGATGCACTTTTAATTGCATTAACTATATCATCAGTATTTTTCATATCTCCCATTGAATTAGCATCTAAGGTATAACCTATTCCCTCAATAGTTACTGTTAATTCAGCATCTTTTCCCTTCATATCAATTGGTAGTGTTATTTTAGAATTAGAAGTAACTGATGCTGCTATTGGTTTACCTTTAAATTCTATAACATCTCTAGCTCCTACATTATATTCCATTACAACACCTTGGGATATTTCTGATTGAAGGTTTGCATTAAACATTTTATACTCATTTTCATATGATGAGTTTAATGCAAATTTTCCTGTAGTAGAATCAATACTTCCCATACTTTTACCATCTCTTGATAAATAAATAAGTTCCATATTACCTTTATCATTACGAACTGCATCTACTGGTTTTGATGTAACTCTTGTTCCTGAAAAAACATACCTACCATCTACATTTGTATTTAAAACTTGAGATATTCCACCTATCATTTCATTTATTTCATCTTTTATAGCTTTTCTTTCATCAGGGCCATATCCTGCATTTCCTGCTGAAATCAATTTTTCTCTTATTGAAGTTAAATAATCACCTAATTGTCCTAAAGCAGTATCTGTAGTATCTAAATGATTTAGAACATTTGTTATACTTTTATTATATTGCTTATTAGCATTTATGCTTGAATGTAATTGCATAGATCTTACAACAGCTGCAGGATCATCTGATGGCTTTGAAAAGTTTTTTTCTGTTGTTATCTGTCTTTGTAATTTACTTAAATTACCCATATTATGATTCATATCTGTTAAAAATGATTGAGATAACATTCTATTTGTAATTCTCATTTTATTCACCTCATATTACTTATTATTTTCATCTTATTATTAGTTATTTTAAAACTTTATCACTCATACATTATATAAATTTACTAAACTTAAAACATAAAAAACAATCTTAAAATTATTTTTTATCTCATAAGACCATTTATAACTACATCAAGAAGTTCATCTACAGTACTTATAACTTTTCCATTTGCTTGATAACAATGAGTAAACTGAACTAAGTTTGCAAATTCTTCGTCTAAAGATACTCCTGAAACTGAATCTCTTTGTTGCTGATAACTTGCTAAAACTGAAGCTTGTCCTGTTGTCATACGGTTAGCCTCTTGAGTTGCTATACCTAAATTTCCTACTATATCATTAAAATAACCATCTAAAGTCATACCACTTGTATTTTTTGAAAAAGTTTTTATAATACTTCCATCCTTTTGGGCAAATTCATTTTCTTTTAGAAAATCAGCTCTTGTACTACCTCTATTTATTTTTTGTATAGCCATTAGAGTATTCCTTAAAGCTGATATAGCCATAGCCCTGGCGTTGTCGCTTTCACCAACTTTATCAGTAGAAGGATCTGAACCTGCAATTATCTTCATAGGATTCTCTAAGATTTTTTTATTAATAGTTATGTTTTGAGCTGTTATTTTACCTTCACCATCTTCTGTTGAATCTTCTCCATTAACAAAAAAATTCATTACAGTAGAAGTATCAGCTTCAAAATCTTTACTTTGTGTATGTATAGCATTAACTGAAAAAGCAAGTCCTTTTGCTAAATTATTAAGCTTATTTTCATATTCATCTATATCCTTTTGTACAGACATATAACCTCTTAATGCTCCAGATGGAGGTTCAAACAATTTTAATTGTGAGAATTCACAACCTTCTCCTTCTCCTATTTGACCATTTTTAATATTATTATCAACAGTTATTGCATCTCCATCTTTTGTCCATAAAACTCTACATTGGTCTAATCTTTCAAAATCTTTAGTATCACTTATTTTAACGTTTATTGTTACCTTATTATCATCTGAAGTTGTATCTCCATTTTTATAATAGGTTACTTTATATACCCCAGCATCTCCTTTGCTTATAGGTTTGTTTTTTTCTTGCTCATCTGCTGGAGCTGGCTTTATATCTGAAATATATGCAAATCTACCTACATCATCAGGATTTAAAGTTTGAACTAAATTTAAAGATTTTGTAATCTCCTTATTATTTTTATCTAGAATAACTTTACCTTTATCGTCTAAAACTTTTACTTTAGGTGGTTCTCCGCCTAAAGCTGAAGTTGATCCTTGGAAGTTTTTAGCTCTATTTGAGGCAGTTAAATCTAAACCTTGAAATTCTTCCCTAGATGTTTCTATACCAAACTTTTCACTTAGTTTATCAAGTAATAAATCTCTTCTATCCATTAAATCATTTGGTTGTTGTCCTGCTACTTTTACTTGTATGATTTGTTGATTTACTTGGTTTATTTGATTTAAAATACTATTCATTGTAAAAACATCTTCGCTTATTTGAGTTTGAGTATTACTCTTTAATTGTTCTAGTTCATTAAAAGTATGATTTAACTGATTAACTAATGATTTTGATTGTTCAATAACTACAGATCTTGCATTTGAAGTTTCCGCTTGATCTGAGAAAGATCCCCAAGCATCAAAAAATTCTCCAATTAAGCCTGATATAGCAGTGTCAGTAGGTTCTCTTAATATATTTTCTATTTGTGATAAAAATTTATTACGGCTACTGTATTGTCCTTGAACCCCAAGCTCTACTCTTGTTTGATAATCTAAAAAACTATCTCTTACTCTATTTATAGCTGCTATTTCTACTCCAGTTCCTACTTGTCCAGGTCCTGCATAATTTTGCATACTTGGTTTACAGTAGGGTCTTGTAGTTTGAAGCTCTGCTCTTTGTCTTGTATATCCTTCTGTATTAGCATTTGATATGTTATGAGAAGTAACATTTATTGCACCTTGTTGTGCAAACATCCCACTTTTTCCTATATTTAAAGTTCCAAATAATCCGGACATTAAACTCAACTCCTATTTCATTTATTCTCTTATTATATATTCGTATTTTCTATATAAAATCTTTACTTATCCTTTAAAATAATAATTTTATTTAACCCTTTTTAATATAATCTTATTTTTATTAATATAAAATTCACTCTAATCTCTATATTAAAATTACTTTTTCAGCTATAAAACTTTTAAACACGGAATATTCTAAATAATTTAAAAATTCAATCAGAATAAGTAATGAATTTTAAATTTTTACTTAATAATATTCATAGGTTTAAAAGAATATATATTTTGTAAAATCCATTAGAATAAACTTTAGAAATGGTATTATATTTTTTAAACTAAAAAACTTTTTTAGTTACTTTAAAATAAAAAAGCAAAGACATTGAAACTTTAATTTCTTACATGTCTATTGCTTATAGTTTCTTTTTAGGCACATTAAAATAAATACTAAGTCAAAAATGCGCCTTATCTTCTTTTGTAAGATGAATATGATGAATATGTTTTAGGTGATTTATCTGGATTTAAAATATTAAGCATATTGGTTGTTAAAGATAAGCCTTGTTTTATAAGTATTTCATTTGTATCCTTCTGTAGCTTTACTTCTCTTAAGATATTTAAACATTCTTTATAAATTTTATCTATTTCATTGTCATTTATTTCTTTTAAAACATCACTCATTTTTCTATCTTTTACTATTTTTCTTCTTTCAATTTCACATTTAGCTATTTCTTTACTTATAGATTCTATATCCCTTGCTATTTTATCTAGTTCAAAAGCTTTTTTATTAGCTAAAAATTCGTGCTGATTTTCTAGTGCAGTTAAGAGGTCTTTAGATATACTTAATTCGTCTTTTAAGATTTGTCTTAGTTCATTTTTCATAAGCTTTTCTCCTTCATGGATTCTAATATTTTCTTAGCAATTGACTTTGAATCAATTCTATAATTCCCTTCTTCTATTTGCTTTTTTATCTTACAAACTCTATCATTAGAATTTATAAATTTTTCTTCAACAGAATATATTGTTAGATTTTTACCTATGGTAGATATTTGTATACTATCTTCTGCTTTTTCAATTTTCTTCTTTTTATAAAAAACTTCTGTATTATTATTATAATCTTTTATAGATTTTACGCCACTAGTTCCATTGATTTTCATATTATACACTCCCAAAATAAATTCTAATACAATATCTTAAAATCAAATAAGTATATTTTATATTTATATAATCAAACTACAATTTTACTTGCAATCTTTATCTCTATATTAATAAATGATGTTAAATTCAATTTACATTCACTATTATTATCGAAATACAGCTGTCAAGGTTTATACCTTTTAATAAAACTAAATTATTTTTTTTATACTCCCTGTGGCTCCATTTTACTACTTTAATTATAAAATTAATTTAATTTAAAAAAATATACAAAACTGAAAATTTTAAAGGAGATTTTTATAGAATTTAATATTATTTTCATATACTTAAAAAGCTGTTGACAATAACATATATCAACAGCCTAAAATTTTTTACTTAAAATTCTTATTTAGATAAAGATTTTATTCTTTCTTCGTTACTAACTATACTGGTAATCCTAACTCCGAAGTTTTCATCTACAACAACTACTTCTCCATAGGCAACTTTTTTACCATTTACCTGTATTTCAACTGGCTCTTCTGCTAATTTATCTAATTCTATCAAAGATCCAGTTCCTAAGTTTAATATATCTTTTACGTTCATCTTTGTTCTTCCTAAAACTACGGATATTTCTAATGGCACATCTAATATTAAATCTATATTATTTGGCATATCTGCAGTTTTTCTGCTTTCTGTATTAAGAGGAGCAAAAGATGCGCTACTTACTTCTACTTTAGGTTGTCTTGGTGCTTCTATTGGTTTTTCATATATTGGTTCACTAGATGAACCATTATTTACACTCTTACTATTATCTTTCATAGTTTCCGACTTCCCATTTTCTGTGACATTATTTTGCTCATTAGTAGGTGGAACTTTTCCATTATCTTCTCCCATCATAATTGAAACTATTTTTTTAGCTGTATCAATTGGAAGAAGCTGCATTATAGTACTATCTACTAAATCTCCTATTTTAAGTGAAAATGAAACCTTAGCTATAGGTTCTTCATCACTTATTCCTTCTGCTAAAGGTTGAGTTAAATCTGTCCAAACCTTTGAAAGTGGTGGTGATATATTAACTTCTCTTGCAAACATAGTTGCCATTGAAGTTGCAGCAGATCCTATCATTTGGTTCATGGCTTCTGAAACAGCACTTATTTCTATTTCAGATAACTCTTTAATTTCCTCTTCTGGCTTACCATTTCCACCCATCATAAGATTAGATATAACAGCTGCATCAGTAACTTTCATTACTAATAAATTTTCTCCAACTATTCCACTAGTATATTTAACTTCCAAAGCAATGTTTGGAACTTCAAAGGAATTTTTTAAAACTTGTAAATTAGTAACTGTAACTACTGGTGTGGTAATATTAACCTGCTGATTTATTATAGTTGAAAGTGCAGTAGATGCTGAACCCATTGATATATTTCCAACTTCACCTAACAAATCTTTTTCAAGATCAGTTAAATCAGGCAAATCATTATGTTCTTCTGTGTTTTCTTCTTTTTCTGTGTTTCCTTCAGATTCTGTATTTGCCTCTCCGTTTAAAAGCGCATTTATTTCTTCTTGTGAAAGAAACTCATTACTCATAATTCTCCACATCCTTATCTATTTGATCTAATATCTGTACCCCAATGTTTTTGCCTACTGTTCCTGGTTTACCAGTATAATAAGGTTCTCCTTCTACCAGAAGTCTCACAGGCTCATCAATTTTTGAATTTAAAGTAATTACATCTCCTAGGGATAGTTTTAAGAAATCATCCACTGTTAGAAGTGTTTTTCCAAGTTCTACAGTAAGATCCATGTTAACTACATTCATTCTTTCTTTTAGTTTAAGTTTTGAATCTTGTAGTATTCCTTCATCATTTTCTCTAAACCAATATTGAACAACTAATTTATCTAAAACTTTTTCTATACTTAAATATGGTATACAAATATTTATAAATGTATTATTCTTTCCCATTTCTACTGAAAATGTTATAAGAGCTACCGGTTCATTTGGTGCCAAAGTTTGGTTTAACGCTGGATTGGTTTCCAAAGCTTCTATTTCTGGTTCAACTTCCATAACATCTTCCCAAGCTAATCTTAAATTAGCTATTAATGCGCCGTTTACCTGTTTCATTATATTTTTATCTATGTCTGTAAATTCCCTCACTTTATACTTACCAGACCCATTGCCACCTAACAATACATCTACTATCTGGAATGCAAATTGAGGGTTTGTTTCAAATAATATAGAACCGCTTAAAGGTGGCATTTTAAATAATGTTAAAATTGTTGGATTTGGTACAGAGTGAATAAATTCTTCATAAGTTATCTGCTCAACTGACTCAATTTTTACTTTTACGTTATTTCTAACTTGAGCCGTTAAATAATTAGATATTATTCTAGCATAATTATCATGTATAAGTTCTAATGTTCTTATATGATCTTTTGAAAACTTTTGAGGCCTTCTAAAATCATAAGGTTTTACCTTTTGCTTTTCCTCTTCCTTTGGCACTTCATCTGGTGTAATTTCACCAGTTGATAATGCGGATAACAGCGTATCTATCTCACTCTGGGATAATATCTCAGCCATTTATTTCCCTCATTTCTTTTTCACAGATTTAAAAAAGTTTATCAATATCTATAAGAGTTACTATTCTGTCTTTAAAATTTATAATGCCTTGTACATACTCTTTTCTATTTTCATCTGTTGATTTTTCTATAATGTTTTCATCTATATCCAAAACTTCATCTACTTCATCTACACATATACCTACTAATTCGTCTTCTATTTCAATTATTATTACGTTATCTTTTTCTTCTTCAGTTTTTGGTATATTTAATAGTAAATTTATATCCAAAAGTGAAATCACATTACCTCTTAAATTTATAAGACCTTTTATATAATCAGGTGCTTTTGGCACACTTGTAATTTTCATACCATCTGTTATTGTTTGAACTTTATCAGTTTGAACTGCAAATTGCTCATTATTCAATTTAAATATAACTACTTGCACGAAAACTGCCTCCTTTCAAATTTTAAAAGTTAGGTAGGCATATTAAAATAAATAATAAGTCAAAGATGCGACGAATATTTTGTAAAATACAATGACTTAGGTTTTACTAATAGTTTTGCTATTAGTAGGTTCTAAGGAAAAAGTAGTTTACAAAATAGACTAGCATACTGGCTTATTTATTTTTTTAATGTGCCTAATGCATTAGGTGAATAGTTATTCTCCTAATGCATCTTATATCATTAACCTATTACTTTTTTAACAGCTTCCATTACTCTATCTGGTTGGAATGGTTTTACTATAAAATCTTTTGCTCCTGCTTTTATAGCATCCATTACCATAGTTTGCTGTCCCATAGCACTACACATAATTATTTTAGCTCCTGGGTCAAACTCTCTTATAGCTTTCACTGCTTCTATACCATCCATATCCGGCATAGTTATATCCATAGTTACTACATCTGGACTTTCTTTTTTATAAAGCTCTACAGCTTTTAATCCATTATTAGCTTCTCCTACTACTTCAAATCCATTTTTTTCTAGTATATCCTTTATCATCATTCTCATAAACGCAGCATCATCAACAATTAATACTTTTGCCATCTTTTTATTCCCTCCAGAATTAATTTACTCCTAATGTACTTAATATTTTTTCTAATGATCCGGGCATTGGTATGTAATAAAAATGCCCACTTATTTCTGATCCATCTTCTTTAAACAATGTTTCTATATCTAAAACATATTCATCAAATTGTCCTGACTCTATAAATGTGGTAGATAGTATTGCTCCTAACATGTCGTATGTGACTGCTGGAACTGATGGTGTTATAACTAAATTAGTAAACTTAGCTATTGCATTCATATATGAAGTAGATATTATATTACCTACTTCACACATAGCTGAATTTCCCATCTCACTTAAATGATCTTGTTTTTCTCCAGTTAATCTATAAACTAAATCTGACGCTGTATTTTTATCAAATACAAACAATATATTTCCAGGAGTATCACCTAATACTCTTACAAGCACTGCTACTACTATTTCTTCCTCTCCTATATTTGACATTATCTCTTCGAAAGGTACTATATTTATGGAAGGTACAGTCATGTCAACTTTTTTTGATAAAAGTTGTGACAATGCTGTAGCTGAATTACCTGTCCCAATATTACCTACTTCTTTTAATGCATCTAATTGAAGAGGTGTTAACTCCTCGTAGCTCATCTTCTTAGCACCCCCTACCTTTTATACTAACGCAGCAACATCTAATATAAGTGTTACTAGTCCGTCTCCTAATATAGTAGCTCCAATATATTCTTTTAACCCTTGAAGTGTTTTTCCAAAAGGTTTTATAACTATTTCTTTTTGACCAAATAATCCATCAACTAAAAGTCCTACAGCTTTTTCTCCTACTTTAACTATTACTATATATTTTTTATCTTCTTTTCCTGATTCTAATCCTAATCTTTCATTTAATCTAACTATAGGAATTACATTACCTCTATATATTATAACTTCTTTATTATTAGTCTTTTTTATTAAATCTTCTTTATAGTCTATTACCCTATCTATATATCCTAGAGAAATAGCCATAGTCTCTGTTCCTATTTTGACTAATAATGCCTGTATTATTTGAAGTGTTAAAGGAAGAGTTATCATAAATGTAGACCCTTTGCCTTCTTCACTTAATAAATCTACAGTTCCTCCTAAAGCACTAATTTTAGTTTTTACTACATCCATTCCTACCCCTCTGCCGGATATATCTGTAACTTTTTCATTGGTGCTAAATCCTTGGGCAAATATAAGATTTCTTATATCGTTGTCACTCATTCCTTCTGTGCTTATACCCATTTTTTCTGCTTTTTCTTTTACCTTTTCAACAGGTATTCCAAAGCCATCATCTTGCACTTTTATAATAGCCTTTGTTCCTTCTTGATAAGCTATTAAACTTATTTTTCCCATAGGATCTTTACCACTTTTAGCTCTTTCTTCTTTTGGTTCAATTCCATGGTCTGCAGCATTTCTAATTAAATGAATTAAAGGTTCTCCTATTTCATCTATAACTGTTCTATCAAGTTCAGTATCAGAACCTTTTACTATAAGTTCCATATCCTTATCAAGCTCTACTGATAAATCTCTTACCATTCTTGGGAACCTATTGAATACTACATCTAAAGGAAGCATTCTAATTTTCATAACTAGATCTTGAAGATCTGAGGTAGTTCTTGCTACTTGTTCCAAAGTTTCATTTAAATCTGCTAATTTATAATTAGAACTTATTTGTTCTAATCTTGTTCTATGAATAACAAGTTCAGACACCATATTCATAAACTTATCTAATCTTTCTAAATCAACTCTTACAGATTGATGAGCTTTCTTATGATGTGTTTCTTTATTTTTAGAACCTTTAGGTTTTTTTACTTCCTTTTTAACTTCTTTCTTTTTTTCTTCTTTACCTTTTTGTTTTATTATTTGTTCCTGAATTTCTTCTTTTACTTTTGATTCTTCTATTTTAGCCTTTTTTTCAACCTGTACATCTACATTATCGACTATTACTTTTTCTACTTCAGATATATTTTCTAAAATATTATAAATTTCTTCTTTTTGTTTAGTAGAAATATATACTAGCTGTATTTCAAAATCAAAATTTTCATTTTCTATATCTTCAGCAGAAGGTATAGATTTTATTATCTCACCATTTTCCTCTAAACTTTTAAATATAAGAAAAGCTCTTGCAGATTTTAAAAGAGTAGTTTCACTTAGTAAAACTGTTATTTCATAAGTTGAAAATCCTCTATCCTCTGCTTGTTTTATTACATTTACATCATATTCATTTAAAGGTATTTTGGAATTAACTTTTCCCTCTATATCCTTATTTTCTATTTTTTCTTCTTTATCATTTTGATTTGATTGTTCTGGAGCATCAGAATCTCCATTTGCAATTTTTTCAAGTTCCTTCATTATATCATCTATAGGAACTTCTTCATCTAAATCTTCTTCTATATTGTCTACCATCTGTTCTAGAGTATCTAGGCATTTAAATAAAACAGTAACTATATCTTGAGTTACTTTTAAATCTCCTTCTCTAAAATCGGAAAGCACATCTTCCATCTTATGGGTAAGTTCTGCCATCTGATTAAATCCCATAGTAGCTGCCATACCTTTTATAGTATGAGCAACTCTAAATATTTCGTTTAGTTTATCAACGTTATCTGGTTCTTGTTCAAGCTCAAGTAATGATTCATTTAGAGTTTGCAAGTTATCCATCGATTCTTCTAAAAACATTGACATATATTGTGATGTATCCATACTTACTATCCTCCCCTTAGAGTTTTCTATATATGAAAGTAGAGACTTTTTCAAATCCATAGTCTTTATAGTTATATATGCTTTCAGTTGCTCCTACAAACAAAAGTCCATTTGGTTTAAGTGAATCTCTAAACTTTTTGTATATATCTTCTTTAACATCTTGATTAAAATATATTACAACATTTCTACACACTATAAGGTCAAAACCCTTATCGTAGTTATCTAATATTAAATCATGTTTTTTAAAAGTTACCATATTTTTTATCTTTTGCTCTATATAGTATTTATCGTCCATTTTTTTAAAATATTTCTGCAGTCTTGAATTTTTTATATTTTTTATTTCAGAATTTGTATATTCTCCTTTTTTCGCTCTTTCAATTATTGTAGAATCTATATCTGTTGCTATTATTTTATGATTCATTCCATGAGCTAGTTCATCTAATATTATAGCTAAAGAATAGGGTTCTGCTCCTATAGAACATGCTGCACTCCATATTTTAACAGATCTTTTTCCCTCTTTAAACAATTCATTTTCTAGCTTTTTTTCTAAATCATCAAATATTTCAGGATTTCTAAAAAACTCAGATACATTTATAGTTATAAAATCTAGAAACTTTTTTCTTTGATGAGGTTCTTTTTTTAAAAGTTTTATATACTCTTCTACTGAATTAACCCCTACTCTAGACATTAAACTTAATATTCTTCTTTGAAGTTGGTTTTGTTTATATGCTTTTAAATTTATTCCAAATTCTTTTAAAACCCAATCTTGAAAATAATGCAAATCCATTACTATATTCAGCTCCTTATTATATTCATTATGGTATCAGTAATTTCATTAAGTGGTATAACCATATCTACTTTTCCCGTTTCAAAAGCAGCTTTTGGCATTCCATATATAGTACAAGTAGATTTATCTTCTGATATTGTAATGCCTCCATTATCTTTTATATAAGCAGTTCCTTCTGAACCATCTTTGCCCATACCAGTAAGCACTACACTTAATAATTTAGAGCCATATATATTTGAAGCTGTCTTAAATAATTTATCTACAGCAGGTCTTACTCCCCATATTGGCGGATTTGTATTTAAATGTATCTTTCTATCTTTTCCTATTTCCATATGAAAACCACCAGGTGCTACATAAACCACATCATTAGAAATAGTTTGTCCATCCTCCGCTTCTACAACATGAATTTTACTATTTGAATTTAATCTATCTGCAAAAGCTTTAGTAAAACTTTTAGGCATATGTTGCACTACAAATATAGGCATATTCATAACTTTAGGAAATTTAGTTATTACTTTATATAAAGCCTTTGGTCCTCCTGTAGACGCCCCTATAACTATCGCTTCTATATTATTTTTTTTATAATCTTTTATATTAAAACTCTCTTTATTTTTCTTATTTGATTCTACTTTAGATTGTTTTTTAATAGTACTATTACTATTATTTCGCCTTGAAGCTAATTTAATTTTTTTTATTAACTCTTCTTTTACTTTACCTATGTCAAGTGATATAGCTCCAGATGGCTTAGGTACAAAATCAAAGGCACCTTTTTCTAAACATTCCATAGTTAATCCTGCTCCCGATTTTGATAAACTGCTAAGCATTATAACAGGTATATCTTTATTCTTCTTTTTAAGAGCACACAAGGCTTCTATTCCATCCATTTTAGGCATTTCTACATCTAAGGTTATAACATCTGGTTCAATATCAATTTTTTCTAATTTTTTTAAAAGATCTTCACCATTTCTTGCTGTAGCTATTACTTCCATTGTGCTTTCTTCATCAATCATATCAGAAATTATTTTTCTCATTAATGCAGAATCATCTACTACTAAAACTTTTATTTTTTTCAAAACAATATCACTCCAATAAAAACTAAATTTCTTTTATTCCTACACCTACAGTTCTTATATTAACTACCCCATCACTAGTACTTAATATCATTGTTCTACCTTTATTTCCCCCTACTTCTTCTGCTATTATAGGAATACTCATTTCTTTTAGCTTCTTTCTAACTGCTTTGCCATTTCTTCCACCTATATCCATAGACATGTTTTTGTCTGAGAACTTAAACATAGATGCTCCCCCAACAATTTTAGCTTTCATGTTTAATTTCCTTGCTCCTAATTTCTCCATTTTTTCTACCAAAACTGGTATTGCTAAATCTGCAAATTTTAACGGGTTAGAAACTTTATTAAACTGAGTACTATCTGGAAGCATTATATGTGCAAGACCACCAATACATTTTGCTCTATCATATAAAGCTATGCCTATGCAAGAACCAAGTCCTACGGTCATTATTTTATCTGGCGAATTTGCCACATTTAAATCTGCTATTCCAACTTTAATTTCCTTTACATTCATAACTTATGCTCCTTCAACTATATCATTGTTTTTTCTTCCTCTGTAAGTATAGTTGATAAATTTAAAAATATGATTATTTTGTCTTCTATTTTTATTAATCCTCTTATATATCTTCTTGATATACCTGCTACAATTTCTGGTGCTTCTTCTATGCTGTCTAATTTTATATCCTTAACTTCAGATACAACGTCTACTATTATACCTATATTATTATTTTGTTCTTTTGCTACTATAATCTTTCTATCATTTTTATACTTACTTTCACCTAAATTAAATTTTTTTGATAAAGAAATGACTGGAAGTATTTTACCTTGATAGTTTATAACTCCTTCAACAAAACTTGGTGCATCCGGTAATTTTGTGGGCTCTTCATATCCAAGTATTCTTTCAACTTCCATTATATCTGCTGCATAGTATTCATCATTAATACTAAATATCAATACTTTTGCTTCTTTATTTTCCATTTAAATTGCCTCCTATAATTTAAATTTATCTACAAACAGCTCTCCCTTGCTATTTAAATATGCATGTATATCTTTGCTTGGAGCCTCTAATAAGTATTCCATTCCACCTACCACAAACAAAGTATTTTGGTAAGCAAGATCTGTATATATATGACCCTTTCTTGATACTTCTATCCTTGTAGAAACTCCAGCGCTGCTTCCAACTTTACTACATTTTATTTCATTTTTAGCCTTTATGCATCCTCCACGAGCTACACTTTCTTTATTTGAAAAATATATTGAGTCATTAGACACAAGGGTTGAAACATATTCACCTTTTCCTGTTACATATATATTCCCAGTACTCTCTACAGTTGAATCTTGACAATAACTCAAATTTATATTTACAGGTAAATTTAAATTTTGTTTATAATAATCTTCTTCTTCTTCACAGGCTTTCACTATTTCATCTAATTCACCATAATATTTTATATTTACAGGACTTATACCTAATAATTTTTTTCTTATAAAACCTACAAGCTCATTTTCTTTATCGCCATTTCTTCTTTCTATATTTATATTTGTCATTAAAGATATACAGGTCTTAGTTAAAGTTTTAAATTTGTTTTCTATTAAAGCTTTAATTATTTCTCCATCTTTTTTATCTTCACCTAGTATGTTAAATCTTTTTATTTCTTCTACTGCTTTCATTAAACTCAAAAGGATTTTTTTAAGTTGAGCTAAATTTTCCAAAACTTTAAGTTTTATTATATCTTCTCCTCCGCCATTAACTTCTGAAGCTATAATATTTCCTTTTATATTTATATTTCCTTTTGATTTTAATTTAGATCTTTCTACATTTTTTTGAATATCTATAGAGTTTCCTGCCTCTATTTTCATTCCTTCTTTAACAGTTCCAAATACAATTACATCACCAATAAATTTTATATTTCCAGTATTTAAATCCACATCACCTTTTATTTCGTGAACTTTATAAACATAAAACACATTAGACTTAATACATGGCTTTCCTTCTATAGTTGCAATAATCGTATTTTCACCTTTTAAAGTTACCCCTTGTCCAGTTTTTAATATGAGCTTTTTACAAGGAGTATGCTTTTTTATCTTTCCTTTTACATCTTTACCGTCTTTCCCAGCTTTGCCTGGTACTCTTTCTGCTATAACATCTCCTATTTTCACTGATTCTATAGAACCTATACTTTTAAAATCAACATTTCCTTCTTTATCTTCTTGAAGTTTCAAACTTTCTCTATCAGTTTTAAATTTTATGTCTATTTTATCATTTATACCTTCTACGGCTTCACTGCCTTCAGCAATTAAAATATCATCACAATTATTTTTTTCACATATTTGTATATTTTTATCTATTATACCATATATTATACCTTTTTTCCCCAATTCTCCTTTTATTTCACTGCTTGTATACTTAGGAGGATATACCTTTTCTACAATTTTTTCTTTCAAAATTAGTTTATTAACTTCTTCTGAATTTTCTAGTTTATAAGTAATTTTAGGTTCATATTTTATAGATATAAAAGCTTTCATATTATTATCTTTTAAAGTAATGTCTAAATGTCTCTTAGCTTCTTCTTCTTCAAATTCTATTTCAACTTCATTTTCTTCATATATAGCCGTTTTGGATTTAATTTCTTCTCCATCTATTAAAATTTTCATTTTATCACTTGGAGTAACAATTGCTGGGTTACCTTCTTCTTTAGGATTTTTTACTATTATCTTATTCTCTTCCACTTTAATTGTTCCATCTTTATCCTTTAATTTACTAATTTTATTTTCTTCTTTTTGTTCACTATCTTTTTTAGATTCATTAATTTCATTAGTATCAATATTGTTTTCTTTTTTCAATTGAACTTTTATAGTAATTTTTTTTGAAAAAAACCCTTTTTTCTCTTCTATAACTTTATAGTTTAAGCACTCCTCAGTAGTCTTTAATTCTTTACATGCTTTTTCTATACATTTTTTTAAATTAGAAGATGTATATTTTGTTTCCATAGTGTCCCCCTTTTCCTTCTAACGACAATTACTTAAAATATTTATACCTAAAAAACTTAAATTTATAATAGCCCTTTTTTAATATATTCGTAATTTTTTATTAATTATGTAGATACTAATAGAAATTAACTTTCATCTATTAGTGCTACTACCTCTTTTTCTCTTTTATATCCAAACTTTATTTTAATTCTAGAAAAATCATCTAGATTGGTTACTATTACTGGTGATAAAACACTTAATCCTTTTTCTTTAATAAATTTCATATTAAATTTTAAAATAAGTTGATTCCTTTTTATATCATCTCCTTTATTAACTAGTGCTTCAAACCCCTTTCCATCAAGTTTTACCGTATCTATTCCTACATGTATCAAAAATTCTAATCCTTCTTCTGTTTCTATGGCTATTGCATGATTACTAGGAAATAAAAATTTCACTTTACCATTTATAGGAGAATATACTTTACCAGATTTAGGTTTTATTGCAAAACCTTCTCCTAACATCTTTTCAGCAAATACTTCATCTGGTACTTTTTCTAAAGGAATTATTTCTCCTCTTATAGGATTACTTACTAAAATCTTATTTCCCCTATCCTTTATATTTTCATAACTTTCATTCATATATGGTAATCTCTCATCTTTATATAAATCTTTCTTTAGTATAGTATCTATTTTATTTTTTATATTTTCTGCATCAGTACCAAGTATTATTTGTATTATATCTGCTGTTTCTAAAATACCAAGATTTCTTTCTGAATTATTTAACAGTTCCTTATTAAATTTACTTTTATCTTTTAATTCTATTCTAAGTCTTGTTATACAAGAATCTAGATTTACTATATTAGATTTTCCACCTATAGATTCTAAAATTATTTCTGCTATATCAGTTTTATTTACTTTTTTTACTTCTCTATATTGATCTTCATCTTCTCTTCCTATTGTTTTTATATTTTTATACCTTATTACCAAATAAAAAACTAAAAAGTATAAAAAGAAATAAGCTATCCCTACAAATATCATTAATATTCCATTTTCAGAAAATTTATATCCTAATATATAATCTATAAAAGATGCTGAAAAAGTATATCCTAGCCTTATATTTAATACACTAGTAACTATTCCAGATGTAAATGCAGCTGCTACATGAAATAAAAATAATACTGGAGCCACAAAAATAAATGCAAATTCTATAGGTTCTGTAATTCCTGTAAAAAAAGCAACTAAAGATGCTGAAAGCATTATTCCTGCAACCTTTTTTCTATTTTTAGATTTAGCTGCTAATGTAATTGCTAGTGCTGCTCCTGGAAGTCCAAACATTAAAATTGGAAACTCTGAAGCCATAAAAACTCCTGCTGTTGGATCACCATGAAAATATCTAGCAAAATCCCCAAAGTATTGCACACCACTACTATCCACAAAATTTCCAAATTGGTATAAGAATACAGGATAGTACATATGATGAAGACCTAGTGGTATCAAAGCTCTTTTACCAGCTGCATAAAAAGCAGGTCCTAAAATAGACTCTGAGGCTTTATAAGCTAATATGTTTATTTGAACTTGTATAGCCGGCCATATATGAACAGCTATTCCTCCTATAGCTAAAGATACTACTGAAGTTAATAATATTACAAATCTTTTTCCTCCAAAGAAACCTACTATTTGAGGTAATTTTATATTATTGTATCTATTATATAAAACAGCTGCTATAAACCCTATAAGTATACCTCCAAATACACCCATAGTTAATTCATAATTTGAAAGTATACTTTTATAGGCATCTGTCTTCATAAAAACATCCATTGGCATATTTTTTGCTCTTGCTGCCCTTCCTGCCATATCTGATACTATATTAGAGCTTGCAACTTTAAATATACCTTCTAACATAAATTCTCCTACCACAGCTGCAAGGGCTGCTGCCCCTTCTCCCTTTGAAAGTCCTATAGCAACTCCTACTGCAAATATCATAGGTAAATTAGCAAATATTGAATCTCCTGCCTTTAATATATACTGGTTATTTAAAAGATCTGGATATCCAAGTCTTAAAAGTATACCTGCTGCTGGAAGAACTGATACTGGTAGCATCAATGCTCTACCTATCATTTGTAATTTAGAAAAAAACTTTTTCATTTTTCCCTCCTTAGATGCATTCAGATAAATAATTACATTATTTATTTTATATGCCTTATTTATTATATTACCATATTTTTACACGATATATAAAACTATTCCGTTAACTCATAAAAAATAAAAAGAAATCCTTTACTTTTTAAATCTAGCAATTGTTAATCTAATCTAATTATTAAAAATTTATAATTTATTTAATAATAAAACGACCTATAGGACATATCTACATCCTATAGGCAAATAAAAACTACTCTTGAGATAATCTTTTTAAATGCAAAGCAATATATCCCATTTCGTCTTCCGGAATTTTTATATTAAATAATCTTTCTATGAGCATCGCTACTTTTATAGCAATACTAAATTCGTAATTCATTTCTCTTTTTATGCTTGATAACAATTCATTTCTAATAGGTTTATGATTCTTTACTCTTTCTATCATGAAATTTATATGAGTTAATGTTCTCATATAGGATAACGATTGCTTTGATACCTTTGTTTTAGTAAGCTTAGATATAAGTTCCATAACTTTACTTATTTTTTTTGTATATTCTAAAGACTGAGATACTTCTTGCTTAGTTATACCAGCCTGTATATGAAGACATATAAATCCTGCTTCATCTTTAGGAAGTTTTACATTAAGTCTTTCATTTATCATATCTACTGCATCTAAAGCTATTTTTAATTCTTTAGGATAAAGTATTCTAAGTTCTTCTAAAAAAGGATTTTCTATGTTTATTCCTTTTTCTGTTCTTCTTAATGCAAAGTTTATATGATCTGGAAGTGATATATGAACCCCCTCATTTAGTTTAGCACCTAATTCTTTTTCTGCTGCATCTATTATTTCTTCTGATATGCCAACTATTTTTTTATCAATTTTATTTAAAACTTTATTATATGTATCTTTTATTTTAGGAGTTTTTTTAATAAATATCTTTTCTACCTTATATCTAGATAATAAGTCTCCTTTTTTAGCGTTGAAACCAATGCCTTTACCTACTAATATAACATCTTCGTTATCTTTCTGTGCTATTATAACATTGTTATTAAGAACTTTTTTTATCAAGTAGTCCCCCAAAATCTAACACTCCAAACCTTAATATATATTATTTATGATAATGACAAAGTTAAAATATTACTTAAATTATAAATTTATAAATTATATATTGTCAATTATTTAGGGTATATTAAAAAAATAAAACTCTAAATATAGATTATCTCTTCAATTTAAACTCTAAATATATCTTTTTATATAGAGTTCTATTTTTTTATTATATGCTTTCATAATATTTCTTATTGTAGTATTATTAGCCGAATCAAATTTTATACTATCAACTTTACATATAGGCAATACTTTAGGAGATGTCCCTGATATAAATATTCCATCTAATGAATTTATATTTTTATAGCTTATATTCTTCTCCAAAATTTCTATATTTAATTTTTCACAAACATCTATTATACTATTTCTTGTAACTCCTGGAAGCACTGCTTTTACTGGAGCTGTGATAACTTTGCCCTCTTTAACCATAAATATGTTAGATCTACTTCCTTCAGTTATATATCCATTTCTATCTACTAATATAGCTTCAAATACTTTATTTTCATTTATATCATCTTGAACTTTTTTTCTAAAATTATTATCTATAACTTTAGCATTTGGATTTTGTCTTTCTCCGTGATAAAGTATAGTTTTTACCCCTTCTTTGTATTGCTCTTCTCTAGGATAAGAATGTTTTATAAAATAACACAAAAAAGTATTTTTATCGTTGAAATTAAATACTATTTTTATATTTCCCGTCTTTCTTTTATTAGCTTTAATAAGTTCTTCTATGTATTTTTTTATTTCATAATATGTATACCATAGTTCTAAATTTTCTAGTGATGCTGATATTTCAAACCTTTCTAGATGCTTTTCTAAAAAAAGCGGCTTACCTTCAATAATTCTTATAACTTCATATAATGATTTACCTTCTTTTGTTAAACTTTCATCTAACTTGTTAATTTCATTTAAAACTCCGTCTTCTATGTAATATTCATTATAGAATTTATTCATTTTAATCCCTCTTTTATTAATACGTTAATCTTATAAAGCTATTTCCAATTTAATACTTCAATATTATTATATTTTTTCTTAGCATTTATAAGGTATGGATGACCTACTAATTTAAACAATGGTAAATCTGCTAAAGAATCAGAAAACATATAAGAATTTTTAAAATCCACTTCTATATTTTCTTTTTTTAATACTTCCTTTAATCTTCTTACTTTTTCTTCTCCTTTACAATTTTCACCTATTATTTTTCTCTTATATGAACCATCCTCTAAAGTAAATCTAGTTCCTATTATCTTATCTACTTCTTTTATATTATATAATTCTTTTAAATAAAATTCAGCAGATGCAGAAATAAGATATACTTTATATCCTTCACTTTTTAATTTTTTTATAGTATCAATTGCATCTTTATATAATATTGTACTCAATTTTTCATCATAAAATTCCTTAACTAAATCTTGCATTTCATCTTCTTTTATTCCATCTATAAAACCTATAAACATTTCTTTAGCCTTACCAGCATCAAAAATTTTTGTTAAATAAAAAAGTCCTGATATAGCAATTTTAGGAAAATGAAGCATAAGAAATGGTTTCTTTTTTATGATAAACTTATAAAATTGTATAAGTGTTTCCTGTTTAGTTAAAGTATAATCTATATCAAATATAGCTAGTTTCTCCATATACTCACTTCCTTTAAATAAAGTTTATAATAATACTATACTATAAAAACTAAAATATATAAATATTATTCTGTATATACACAAAAATAAATGCATTTTTATAAAGCTTTCTCTATAATTAGTTATAATTTTCTAGACAATAATAAAAGTCGCTAAAAGCGACTTTTATTATTTATTTAAATTTTCGTAATATTTTGTTACTTCTTCAAATTCACCATCTTCAGGGTTTACAAGTTGAACTTCGTCCCCTTCGATTTCTTCTTTAAATAGATATACTGCTTTGTTTTCTGGATTTTCAACTAAAGCATATATATCTTCTTTATATTCAAATTCCTCAACAACTTCGCAAGTAACTTTATTTCCATTTTCATCTTCTAAATCAACCATTATAGGATCTAGTTTTTCTTCTTCATTGCATCCACAGCTACAATTTTCTTCATGGTTAGATTCTTCGCATCCACAATTGCATTGAGATTCTGTATGTTCTTCTTGGCATCCACAGCTACATGTATTCTTGTTTTCTTCTTTCATATAATCCACCTGGTTATTTCCCAGGTTTCACCTCCTTTTTTTCGTCATGTTTTAATTGTACCCTTAAACCTACTTTTTTAAAAGAGTTTTTTAATATATTTACATAAATAACGTAAATTTATAAAAAGGACTACTAAGATGTTTAAATTCTTAGTAATCCTTTATTATCTTTTATTTTGAAAAAACTTTTCTGTTTTTTGTAAGCTTTCTAAACATAATTATTGCTAAAATCAAAAGTACTACACTAAAAACAGTGCTTATTGATGTAATTATTCTCACTGTAGAAGCACTTATGTTAAATTTATCAGCAACAGCTAAAAATTCTCCTTCAAAGTCTCCTCTTATAGAATATACATATCTAATCCAAAGTATTGCTACTGAAGATGCTAAAGGAACCATCCCCATACCTACATAATATCCTACTTTTTTTCTATTTTTTATTCCTGTAAGACCTAAATATATAGGAAGTAAAAATAATATTGGAAATATATACCCTAAAAACTGAGGAGATAAACCTAAAAACAATGCGCTAACTAATGCATAATAAAAGGCTACTTCTCTAACTATTTTAGCTTCTTTCATTTAAGATCACCACACTTACTTTTGATTTTTAACTATAATCCTCAAGGTACTTGCTATTGAAGCAAATATAATTAACCAAACAACTATCATAAATATTAAACCTGAACTAGACATATTATACCTCCTTATAAGGATTTGTTAAAATCCATAAACTATGCAAAATCTTTTTTATGAGTTCTCTTTATAGCTTTATAAGTTATAATAAAGCCTGTAACAAGAACTATAACCAATACTATTCTTGCACCATTAACCCAAGGAACTAAGTTAGGGAATTTTTCAACAAAAGACGGTACAGCTTTAAAATATCCATCTTTTATAAAATCATTAGTAGAACCTACTAATACAGTTATCATTAATATTGGAGTTACATATTTAACTAACACAGAATAAAACCATTTTGGAACTTTTATATAAGATCCTCTATTAGTTTCTTCTGTAGCTCTTTCAGGTCCAAAGAACCATCCTACAACTATAACTTCTATAAGTCCAACAACTATTAATAAATAATTTCCTACCCAGTTATCTAATTCTGTTAAATAAACAAGTTCTGCTGTTTTTGTTAAAATTGGTTCAAGCATTACTGGTATTCCTACTATCATATATAAGAAAAATACTCCAAGAGAGGCTTTCTTTCTTGATATATTCATTTCTTCTTCTAATATAGTAACAACATAGTTATACATAGCTATAGCAGAAGTTACTCCTGCAAAGAAGAACATAAAGAACCATAATGCTCCCATTAATTGTCCTCCACCCATAGCTCTAAATATATTTGGAAGAGATATAAAAGTAAGACCTACACCTGCTTGTAATCCCTCCATACCCATGAAAGCATAAGTTATTGGTATAACTATAGTACCACCTAATATAACTTCTGCAAATTCATTTAAAGATACAGTACATAACCCTGAAGTTACTAAATCATCATCTTCTTTTAAGTATGAAGCATAGTTTTGAACAATCCCCATACCTATTGATAAAGTAAAAAATATTTGACCACAGGCTGCTAAAACAGTTTTAAAACTAAGTTCGCTCCACCTTGGGGTCCAAATATAACTTAACCCTTTTAAAGAAGACCATTCTGGTTTAACTGGAGAACCTAAAGTAACAGCTTTAAAAATTAATAACACTCCAAATACATATAATAATGGCATTAACAATTTAGCCCAAGCTTCTATTCCCTTTTGTACACCTCTAGCTAAAGCAAAACCTAAAAATGCTACTGATATAACCCAAAATACTATAACTTTTTCTGGTGATTGAATATAATTTGCAAAATATTGTCCTGTTGATACTGCCTTGTCCATATACCCACCTGTAACTGACATAACACTATAACCTAGTGACCAACCTATAATATGCAAATAATAAGAATTAACTAAGGTAACAACACCTATAATAATAGCTCCACATATAGAACCTAAAACAGCTGAGGATTTAGCTCCTATTTTTTCTTTTGATTGAAGGTAAATCATATGACCTACTGTTCCACGACCAAATTTTCCTCCATAACGTCCTTGCATCCATTCTATTATAATTATTGGAATACCTAATAAAAGTAATGCTCCAATATACGGAACCATAAAAGCTCCACCACCATTTTTAGCGGCTTGATACGGGAATCTCCAAAAGTTTCCAAGACCAATAGCGTTTCCGGCCATTGCAAGAATAAGTCCTAGCTTGGATCCCCAATTTTCTCTTTTAGCCATTCGTTTTCCCCCTTATTGATTTTTTTTATCTTACGTATGTTACTCTGGAAGTATATTTATCAATATAATATCAGGTCAAAGTAAAAAGTGCAAGTATTTAATTTTTAACTTACAATTATTATTATAATAATAATTTTTTGACAATTAATTCTATGTAATCATTTTCTTTCAATTTTTTTATAATTATTTTAATTATTACTAATGGTTACGCCTTATTGTTCCCTTAAATACTTGTATTTATTTCAATATATTGATTAATATCTATTTTTTTAAAAATTCTTCATGTATATTTTTTAACATGAATTGCATTTTTTATGATATATTATAAAAACATATAATATCTATAAGTAAATATAATAGGCTATAAATGACATTTTATTTACATTAAATTTCATTTTATAGATTTAAAACCATTTTTTAAATCTACATCTTTTTTATTAAAGCATATAGAAATAAATAACTAGTCAAAAAAAACGAATATTTTATTGAATATAACTACTTATATTTTGTTAATATTTATCCTATTAGCAAATTACAAAGAAAAATCAGCTCATAAAATAAACTAATATACTAACTAATTATTTATTTGAATTTGCCTTATCTAAGATATAATGATATCTCACTAAATACAATAATGTTTATTGAAATAAACACTTAATTTTCCTATAACCTCTATAATTTTATATAATAAAAAAAGAGCCTTATAATATAAGGCTCTCCTTTATTTAAATTTATATGCTATTATTGATCAGCTAATTTTTTGTAATTTTCTAATCTTTCTTTAGCATCTTTTTCAGTCTTTTCAAATAATGCTTCAGCTGATTCTGGGAACTGTTTCTTAAGTGTTGCATATCTTACTTCACCCATTAAGAAATCTCTAAAGTTTCCAGTTGGTTCTTTTGAATCTAATGTGAATGGGTTTTTACCTTGTTCTTTTAATTCTGGGTTAAATCTGTATAATCCCCAATATCCACATTCAACAGCTTTCTTTTCTTCTTCTTGGCTACGTCCCATACCAGCTTTTAAACCGTGGTTTATACATGGAGCGTAAGCAATTACAAGTGATGGTCCATTATAAGCTTCAGCTTCAGCTAATGCTTTTAATGTTTGGTTTTTGTTAGCACCCATAGATATTTGTGCTACATAAACATATCCATAACTCATAGCCATCATACCAAGATCTTTTTTCTTAGTTTTCTTACCAGATGCTGCAAATTTAGCAATTGCTGCAGTTGGTGTAGCTTTTGATGATTGACCACCTGTGTTTGAGTAAACTTCTGTATCAAATACAAGTACATTTACATCTTCTCCTGATGCAAGAACGTGATCTACTCCACCATAACCGATGTCGTAAGCCCATCCGTCTCCACCAAATATCCATTGAGATCTCTTAACTAAATAATCTCTATCTTCATAGATAGCTTTTAATAATTCATTACTATCTTTTTCTTTTTCAAGTAATTCAATAACTTTTTCTGATCTTTCTCTTGAACCTTCTCCAAGGAATTGGTTATCAAGAGCATCTTTAAGAACTGCTTTTAATTCTTCGCTTATGTTTTCATCTAAAACAGCTTTTATGTTTTCATATACTTTTTCTCTTACTTGAGTTGAACCTAAGAACATTCCTAAACCATATTCAGCGTTATCTTCAAATAAAGAGTTAGCCCAAGCTGGTCCATGTCCTTTATGGTTTGTAGTATATGGCATTGATGGTGCTGAAGCTCCCCATATTGAAGAACATCCTGTTGCATTAGCAACCATCATTCTATCTCCAAATAATTGAGTTACAACTTTTGCGTATGGAGTTTCTCCACATCCACCACAAGCTCCTGAGAACTCTAGTAATGGTTTTTCAAATTGACTACCTTTTACTGTGTTTTTATTCATTGGGTTAGCTTTTGGTGAAAGTTTCATAGCGTAATCCCAGTTTTCTGCTTCTTTTTCTTGAGTTGCGAATGGTTTCATAACTAAAGCTTTTTCTTTAGATGGACATACTTCTGCACAACTTCCACATCCTGTACAATCATATGGAGTTATAGCCATTCTAAAGTTTAATCCTTTAGCACCTATAGCAGTTTTAGATTTGAATCCTTCTGGAGCATTTTTAACTTCTTCTTCGCTAACTAAAACTGGTCTTATAGCTGCATGTGGACATACATATGCACATTGGTTACATTGTATACAATTATCCATTTGCCATTCTGGAACATTTATAGCAATACCTCTTTTTTCGTATGCTGCAGTTCCTGCTGGGAATGTACCATCTTCCATTCCTTTGAAAGCACTTACTGGAAGTTTATCTCCTTCTTGTCTGTTCATTGGTTCTAAGATGTTTTTGATAAATTCAGGAGCATCACTTTCTTCTACTTTTTCAGCTTCTAAGTTTTTCCATGAATCTTTTACATCTATTTTAACTATAGCATTAACACCTTCATCTATAGCTGCATTGTTCATATCAACAATTTTTTGTCCTTTTTTACCATAGTTAGTTACAACTGCTTCTTTTAAGTATTTAACAGCGTCTTCTACTGGTATTATATTTGATATTTTAAAGAATGCTGCTTGACAAATCATATTAATTCTTCCGCCAAGACCAATTCCTTGAGCTATTTTTACAGCGTCTAATGTATAGAATTCTATATCATTTTCAGCAATGTATTTTTTCATTGAGCTTGGTAAATGCTCTTCTACTTGTTCTGGACTCCAGATAGTATTTAATAAGAATTTACCGCCTTTTTTAAGACCTTCTAATACATTGTATTTATAAACATATGATTGGTTATGACATGCAATAAAGTCTGCATTTGCTATTAAATATGGAGATTTTATTGGTTCTTTACCAAATCTTAAGTGAGAAATTGTTACACCACCAGATTTTTTAGAATCATATGCAAAATAACCTTGAGCATACATATCTGTATGGTCACCAATTATTTTGATAGCACTTTTGTTAGCTCCAACAGTACCATCTGATCCTAGACCCCAGAATTTACATGCTGTTGTTCCTTTTGGTGTTGTTACTATTTTTTCTCCAAGTGGTAATGATGTATTTGTTACATCATCTACGATACTTAATGTAAATCCATCTTTTGGTTCATCTGCTTTTAAGTTTTCATATACAGATAATACATGAGCTGGAAGTGTATCTTTTGAACCTAAACCATATCTTCCGCCAACTATAACAGGTTGTACTTCTTTTCCATAGAATGCATTTTTAACATCTAGGAATAAAGGTTCACCAATTGATCCTGGTTCTTTTGTTCTATCTAAAACAGCTATTTTCTTAACTGTTTTTGGTAATGCTTTAAAGAAGTAATCTAATGAGAATGGTCTATATAAATGAACTTTTAATAAACCAACTTTTTCGCCTTTATCAGCTAAGTAATCTACAACTTCTTCAGCAGTATCACATACTGAACCCATTGCAATTATTACTCTTTCTGCATCTTCTGCACCATAGTAGTTAAATAAGTGATATTCTCTTCCTGTAAGTTTTGAAATTTCTCCCATGTATCCTTCAACTATTTCTGGAAGTTTATCATAATATACGTTAGAAACTTCTCTTTCTTGGAAGTATATATCAGGGTTTTGAGCTGTACCTCTTGTTACTGGGTGATCTGGGTTTAAAGCATTTCTTCTAAATGCTTTAACTGCATCCATATCAACTAATTTTCCTAGTTCATCATAGTCTAAAACTTCTACTTTTTGAATTTCATGAGAAGTTCTGAATCCATCAAAGAAGTTTACAAAAGGAACTCTACCTTCAATTGCTGCTAAATGAGCAACTGCTGATAAATCCATAACTTCTTGAACACTACCTTCAGCTAATAGAGCAAATCCTGTTTGTCTTGTTGCCATTACGTCTTGGTGATCTCCAAATATGTTTAGTGAGTTAGCAGCTAATGCTCTAGCACTTACATGGAATACTCCTGGTAAAAGTTCACCAGCAATTTTATACATGTTTGGTACCATAAGTAAAAGACCTTGAGATGCTGTATAAGTAGTTGTTAAAGCTCCACCTTGTAGTGAACCATGTACTGCACCTGAAGCTCCTGCTTCTGATTGCATTTCCATAACTTTTACAGGTTGTCCAAAAATATTTTTTCTTCCTTGAGCTACCCATTCATCAACATGTTCTGCCATTGGTGATGATGGAGTTATAGGATAAATAGCTGCTACATCTGTAAACGCATATGAAATATGAGCTGCAGCAGTATTACCATCCATAGTTTTCATTTTTCTCATAAAAAGATTCCCTTCTTTCCCTTAGTTTTTGTTTAGTTTTATTTAGTTTTTATTTTTATGTGAATTTTGTAACCCACAAAATAATGTTAACTGTTTTATAAGTAATCTTTTGATTGAAAATCTATAAAATAATATACAACAAAACATAAAATATGTAAAATCCTTTTCACCTCCTCTAAATTAACTTATTTAATAAAAAGTTAATTTGAAAAGGTTTAAAAGAAACTTTTTATAAAATTACAATAAACATTTAATAACTTTATAAAAATCTAATGGTATGACCACTAATAATCATATTCTCGTTTTGAATCTTTATTCTTATTATAATACTTAAATAAATAAATTCAATAATATATTTGTAATTTGTAGATTTAAAGTGTAATAAAGCAAATTTACAAGTTAAATTGCATTTTTAAAATAATAATTATAGTTTTCTTTAACTATAATAAAACTTTATAACCACTTATGCAAAAGTTAACCACTACAATTATATTAACACTATTATTGAGGTTATTTATTTTATAGATTATTTTGAATATTTCTTTATTATATTTACTATATTTAAAACTCCATCTTTCCCATCACTCTTGTTCATATTTTCTATATATTTATTTGAATTTTTATACAATTCATATATTTTTGACAATAAAATTTTATTATTCAAATCTTCTTCTTGTATAACAACACTGTATCCACTTTTTTTGAAAGAAGCTGCATTTAATATTTGATCTCCTCTACTTGATTTTTTAGATAGTGGTATCAATATATTAGGTTTTTTTAATGCTAAAAGTTCAAATATTACATTAGCACCTGCTCTTGATATAACTAAATCAGCAGATTTCATTATATCTGGTAATTCTTCACTTACGTATTCAAATTGAGCATATCCATGTTTATTTTTCAAACTATTATCTATGTTAGATTTTCCACATATGTGTATTATATTAAATTTATTAGTTAATTCCTCTAAGTTTTCTCTTATTAACTCATTTATAAATTTCGATCCTAAGCTGCCTCCAATTATTAATATTATAGGTTTATTTTCTTTAAACTTACAAAGCTTAATTGCTTTTTCTCTATTTCCTTTTAAAATTTCTGTTCTTATTGGAGTACCTGTAAGTATAGCCTTATCCCCTTTTATATGCTTTATTGATTCTGGAAAAGTTACACAGACTTTAGTACAATATGGAGCTGAAATTCTATTTGCAAGACCTGGAGTCATATCTGATTCATGAGTTATAACAGGTATTTTGTTTAAATGAGCCCCTATTATAACAGGAACTGATACAAATCCTCCCTTTGAAAAAACTATATTTGGTTTTTCCCTTCTTAATATTGAAAAAGATTGAAATATACCTTTTAATACTTTAAATGGATCAGAAAAATTTTTAAGATCAAAATATCGTCTTAGTTTACCACTAGATATAGGATAATATTTTATATTCTGAGATTCTATAATTTGTTTTTCTATTCCATTTTTACTTCCTATATATTCTACTTCATACCCTATTTTTTTAAGTTCTGGAACTAATGCTAAATTAGGAGTAACGTGGCCTGCTGAGCCTCCTCCTGTCATAATTATTTTCTTCAAAATTAAAATCTCCTTTCATATAATACACATTAAAATAAATAAGTAGTAAGTATGATAATTTATTTTGTAAACTACCGCTTCTTTACCATACTATTATTATTGCAATAGTAAAACTATAAAAACCCCTACTGTATTTTATAAAGTATCCTTAAATCTTTAATTTATTATTTATTTTCATATGCTTAATTCCTATACATAGTATAAAAATTTAATTTCATTTTAAGCTTTACTAATTTTAATTTTGCAATTTACCATTCATATTATATAAAAATAAACATAATATAAATTAATTGTAGGACAATACTATAAACTAAACTATCATAGATATAATAATACTTTATACTATGAAAGTCTATACTATAACGTTAAGATAAAAAATTATTCTAAAAAAATTATAAAAATAAACTTTTTTATTTTTATATACTTAAAAATTAATAATAGCATATATTTTTTGAAATTCAATATATGCTATTACTATTAATTTATATCTGAAAATTCTATATTTATTTTGTTATTTATATCACTGTGTATAACTGGAGGTACAATTTCATTTTTAGTTTCATTCAATTTTCTCTTTAATTTAACAGTAAATATAGATCCTTTATTTATCTCACTCGTTACATTTATTTCTCCATTCATAAAATCTACTATCTTTTTAACTAAAGCAAGACCAATACCCGTACCTTCTGCATTTCTAGATAAAGAACTATTTACTTGTGCAAATCTATCAAATATAAAATCAAGTTTATCTTCTGGTATTCCTATACCTTCATCTTTTACAATAAGCTCAAATTCCTCCTCTCTTATATTTAAGAAAATATAGATAGATTTATTTTCAGCAGTAAATTTAATGGCATTTGAAAGCAAGTTAAGCAGTATTCTTTCATATTTATTTTTATCTATACATACTTCAGCTTCTTCTTCATTTGTATCAAATATAAGTTGTATATTTTTTAAGTTAGAATAATTTATGATTGAATTAACTATGTTTTCCGTTTCTTCTACTATATTAAAATAAGAATTATTTGAGGTTAAAAAACCAGCTTCTGCTTTTGATATATCTAGTGTATTATTTATAAGTTTTAAAAGTCTTCCACTGTTTTGTTTTATCCTATTTAATATTTTTCTTATATTAGGTGTTACTTCCTCATTATAGATGTCATTAGCTAATTGGAGGGACGAATATATTATAGTAATAGGAGTTCTTAATTCATGAGATATAACAGTAAAGAATTCATCCTTTAACCTGGTTATATTTTGAAGTTCTATATTATGTTTTATTTCTTCAGTTACATCAGATCCATGTATGTGTATTCTTCTAGGATTTATATTTCTTTTATGATAAATGTATTTTATTTTATAAAATCTTTCTTCACCATTGTTATCTCTTATTTTTCTAGGTGAAAATGTATATCTACCACAATTTTTTCCTATTAAATCTAAAACTTTAACTCTTTCATCAAATTCCTTTGGTGTAAATACTTCGTTTATATTTTTCCCTATAACACTATCTATAAGGGGTTTTTCAGTATAATTACTAACTAACTCTTCATATTTTTTATTTACTAATCTGTATTTTAGCTCTGGATAATCAAGCACTGCAATTGGAACTTCTAATGTATTAACTATATCTTTTATGAAATTTTCATTTTCTTGAGCTATGACTTGATGTTTCTTAAGATCTGTTATATCTTTTATAGTAATTATTGTATAAACTACACTACCAGATTTATTTATAATAGGAACACTATTATATTCAATATATTTTATAGAGTCATCTCTTTTATTTATAACTTTAACTATTAAATTTTTAGTTTCTTCTTTTAACTTTAATTTTAATCTTATAAGTTTATCACTAAATTTTTGATCTTCATTCATTAAATATAAATCATAATAATTCAATAATTTTTCTGGGTTCATTATATCACTTGGTTTTATATCTAATATTCCTCTTACTGACTTATTACACAAACTTAATTTTTGATTGTTATCGAATACAATTATACCTTCTGAAACATTATTTATAACATCTCTTAAGTATCTTATATGCTCCAATTCTTTTTCTCTTAAAATTTCTATTATGCTGCATTTATCTTTTAATTCTTCTGATACTTTTATTAGTTTTTCTTTATCTTTCTCTATCATTTTTTTACTTAAATATTCTTCTGTAATATCCCTTAGACTTATTATTGCTCCCACAAGATTATTTTCTAATTCTAAAGGTGTAGAAGAAATACTAATATATACTTCTTTTCCATCTTTAATTTTACAAACAAATGGTACTTCCTTAATTTCTTTTTTATAGTTCAAAGTATGATAGATACTACAATTTTTCTTTATTAATTTTTTACCATTCATACATAAGAATTCATATCTATCTAAATAATCATATATATTGTCAACATAGCTTACTCCTAACTCTTCCAGTTTTTCATTAGCTGTTTTGTTAGCATAAACTATATCCCCTTGCTTATTTACTATATAGCAAAAGTACGGTACCGAATCTATTATTTTCCCTAAAATATCTTTATCATTAATAAATTTTCCATTCAAATTTTCCATATATACCCCCACAGTAACTTATCTAATAGTGAACTCTAGAGGATCCTTAGTTTAAAATCAGCTCTCTATTCTAACTAAAACTTAGGATCCTTTATCATATACATGTAATTCTCCTATTTTCCTTAGACATTAAATAAATAAGTAGTAATTATACAGTCTATTTTGTAAACTACTTTTTTTCTCGCTCTCTACTAAGGCACATTCAAATAAATAACTAGTCAGTATGCTAGTTTATTTTGTGAACTACTTCTTCCTTGGAACCTACTAATAGCATAACTATTAGCAAAACCCAAGCCATTGTATTTCACAAAATATCCGTCGCATCTTTGACCTATTATTTATTTTCATATGCCAATAGAAAAATTTAAGTAACTTTATTTCATAAAATATCTATAAATCTTTCTATATATTATTTATTTTTATATATCCTATGAAAAATGAAAATATTAGAATTACTTGCAATAAGATAAAAGTGAACTCAATTACTTAAAATATTCTACAATATTTGTAAAATTCCTTTTAATTTACAAATATTATATGTTATTACAATTTATTTGTCTAAAATTTGTATCTCACCCTAATATAAATCAAAATTTTATTTTTATATGCCTAATCTCTATTTTTATTTAATTATTTTCATTTATCCTATAATCTATTATCTTTAATTGAGTAGAAGTAAAACCATTAAATTCATTTATCTGAGGATAATATATAAGATCTACATCTAATGGATTATTCCAAGGATTTTCAACTATTTCTTTATATCTTATTCCATAGATATCCTTCATTTCTTCTAAAAATTCTTTTCCTATACCAAATCCTAAAGCATTAATTCTTTTATTACTTTGTGGTACCTTACATATAATTTTTAAAGTATTTTCATCTTTACCTAATATCTTTATTCCCTCAACTTTTATATTTTTTTCTGCCATTATAGGACTAGGATTTTCTTTTCCAAAAGGTTCTAAATACTCTAGTTCTTTTATTAAATCCATATTTATAGCTTTAAGTGGTACTCTTTTGTCTATTCTTATTTTCGGAATAAATTCTTCTCTTTTTAACTTACAATTAGAATTTAGATTTTTTCTTAACTTATCTATATTTTTTTCTTCAATGGTAAGGCCTGCAGCCATAGGATGTCCACCAAATTTATATATACATTCTTTACACTTTATGAGCTCTTCAAATAAATTATATCCTTCTATTGATCGTCCTGATCCTTTTGGCATATCTTTACCCTTCGTTATAATTATAGTTGGTAAATTATATTTTTCTTTTATTCTTCCAGCTACAATTCCTGCTATACTTTCATCTATATCTTTGTTATACACAACTAAAATTTTATCCTCTTTTAAAGAAGAATTCTCAATCAATTCAATTGTCTCTTCCACACTTTCACTAGTCATTTTTTGTCTTTCGTTATTTAATTCTTTCAGTTTTCTAGCTAATACCTTCGCTTTTTCTTTATCCTTACATAAAAATAATTCTGCTGAAATAGATGCAGTCTCTAATCTTCCAGTAGCATTTATACAAGGGCCTATCATAAATCCTATATGATATGATTTTATAACTTTTTCTTCTAACCCTATCTCCTTTATTAAAGCATTTAATCCTATATTCTTTGTATTGTTTATATATTCTAAACCAGTTTTAGCTATTATTCTATTTTCATCTTTTAAATCAACTACATCACATATAGTACCTATAGCTGCAAACTGAACTAACTCTAAATATTTTGAAAAATCTCCTTTTATTTTTTCATATATAACCTTTGCAAATTTAAGTGCAATACCTGCGCCACAAAGCATTTCAAATGGATACTTACATTCTTTTTGTTTAGGATTAACTATTGCATCTGCATCTGGAACTATATACTCTCTATTACCTTCATTCTCATTAAAAGGAAGTTCATGATGATCTGTAACTATTACAGTCATTCCAAGCTCTTTTGCTTTTTTTATAGCATCTATTGCAGATATTCCATTATCACAGGTAAGTATAACTTCTACCCCATCCTTTTTTAATTTTTCTACTCTTTCAGTGCACATACCATAGCCTTCGTTTTTCCTATCTGGTATATAATAACTAACATTAGCACCACAATCTTTTAAAGCAGTATATAAAATTACTGTACTAGTTACTCCATCTGCATCATAATCTCCATAAACTACTATGTTTTTATTTTCATCTATAGCTTTTTTTATTATTTCAGTTCCTTTATCCATGTCTTTCATAAGAAATGAATCATAAACATTTTCTATTGATGGATCTATAAAATTCTTAATATCTGTTGGCTTATATACCCCTCTATTTACTAATATATTTATTGTTATTTCGCTTAATCCAGTCAATTTTGATATTAGTTTAGTATCTATTTTTTTCCTTTTAAGCATCCATTTTCTTTTCAAAATTTATTTCCCCTTTTATAGTGTATTTAATTTATATTTTTACTTTTAAAATTCAAAATCTATAATAAAACTCCATTTTTTATTTTACTATTTTTAATTATATATATAAACAAATATTTGTTGTCTAATAAGAATAAATACTTTTTATTGACTTTATAAGTCTCCTTATTCATAATAATATATATAACAAATAATAATTATCAATTATTAAATAACAATTATTATTAAAATTTTTAAGGATTTCTAAAACTTCATAAATATTAAGATTTTTAACAATAAATTATATTTTAAATTGTTATGTTATATCCATTAATTGTTAATTAAATAATTAATAATTCTAATCTATCAATTATTAATTTTATAATAAATCAATTGTTATCTGATATCTGTTAATTGATAATTTAATATAGAAAGGTGGTGACACCGTTACAAAATATCTAATAAACTTTTAAAATATATACTAATACATAATAACTTCAAATAAAACTAAAAAACATTAAAAGTTTATAGAATTTTATATACGGTATTAAAAATGAATAAATTACTATTTGGAATATCCGGATTACCTATCGGTGATGGATCAAAAAAATTTAAATATAAATCTGGAATTACCCATCTTAAAAGTATAGGTCTAGATGCAATGGAACTTCCTTTTGTTCGTTCTGTAAATGTAACTTCTAAAAACAAAGATGAAATTTTAGAAGAAAAAAATAAGAATAAATTTTACCTCTCTGCACATGGTTCTTATTTTATAAATCTTAATGCAGATGATAAAGAAAAACAAGAAAAATCTCTTGAAAGAATAATAAAAGGTGCAGAAGGTTTAAAAAAAGTAGAAGGAAAAAGCTTAATATTCCACCCTGGTTTTTATCTAAAAGACTCTAAAGAAGAAACTTTTCATACAATATTAGAAAACCTAAAAAAATTGCCTGATATAGGAATAGACTATAGACTAGAAACTACAGGAAAAGGAACCCAATTTGGATCCTTGAAAGAACTTGTAAGGTTATGTAAAGAAGTTCCTACTTGTAAACTTTGTATTGATTTTTCTCATATTCATGCAAGATATAATGGAACTTTAAAAACCTTTGAAGATTTTGCAAAAATCCTAAACTATGTTGGAGAAAATTTAGGACAAAAAGCTTTAGATGATATGCATATACATCTTTCAGGTATAAATTATACAGCTAAAGGTGAAAGAAATCATCTTCCATTCCATGATAGTGATTTTAATTATAAAGCTTGTCTTAAAGCCTTTAAAACTTTTAATATAAAAGGATGTATAATCTGCGAAAGCCCAATCCTAGAAAAGGATGCTCTCCTTCTTAAAGAGTATTATTCTAATTTATAAACTTATATTAAAATAAATATCTATTTTAATATAAATAAAAGCATATATTGATATAAATATTTATCTATATATGCTTTTATATTTATCTAGGCATATGAAAATAAATAACCGGTCAAAGATGCTACGGATATTTTGTAAAATACAATAACTTGGGCTTTGCTAATAGTTATGCTATTAGTAGATTCCAAGGAAGAAGTAGTTCACAAAATAAACTAGCATACTGACTAATTATTTATTTGAATGTGCCCTATATAATTTTAATCTTAAATCTAACACTTATCACTTCCTACAGTGCATAGTTTTTTCTTTCCTATTAACTTTTTATCTATAGGTATATTTAAAATTCTTCCATTATTAGTATCACAAACATATATAGTATCATTATAAATATCTAATCCGCTAGGCTCATTTAAATTCTTTTGTATATTAGAGACTTTCTTTTTATCTAAATCTATTTTTACTACTCTATTATTATAAGTATCTGCTACATATAATATCTTATCTTTATAAGAAACTCCTAAAGGATGTTGAAAAGTTGAATTATAGAGATTACCAGTCTTATTTCCGAAATAAAATAATCCTTTTCCTATTAAAGTTCTTACTGTATTTTCTTTTAAATCTGCATATCTTAAAGAACTTGTTTCTGAGTCAATAAAATACAATCTATTTTCACCATCATAACACAAAGAAGATGTTTGAGCTAAAAGACATTTATCATATCCTCCATCTCTTATATTTTCCTCACCTGTACCAATATAACTTTCAATTACAAAACTACTTAAATCTAATCTCCATATTTGATGATTACCTGCCATTGCTATATACATTTTATCTTTTATTATCTCAATGTCCCAAGGAGAATTTAAACTTACATCTAAAGCTTTTCCTTTTGTAATTGGATTATATTCTTTTTCACCATTTCCAGCTATAGTAGTAACATTTCTATCTTTTATATTACATTTTCTTATTAAATGATTTTCTGTATCTGCTACATATATTTCGTTTTTCAAAAATTTTACTCCTTGTGGTGATTTAAATTCTGCTTTTTCAAATTTTCCGTCTTTAAAACCATAGTTACCACTTCCAATTACAAAACTCTTATTAAAATTTTCATCTAATACTACTATTCTATTTTTCCCAGTTTCAGCTATAGCAATATTTCCATCTTCATTTATATCTATTTTAGAGGGATAGGAATATTCCCCTTTTGATATATCTTCTCCTACTTTTATATATCCATCTGGCCAATTAATTTTTTCATCATAATATTCAATTGTATCTCCTATTATTTTATCTAAAATATCTCTGTTTCCTTCCCCGGATACCATTGTAAATGCATATCCTTCTGGATCTATCAAAATAAATGTAGGCCATGCACTTACGGTATAACTATCCCATACTTTCCTATTTTTATCATTAACTACAGGATGAGTAATATTATATCTATTCATAGCTTCTACAATTGCTTTGCTATTTTTTTCATGATCAAATTTAGGTGAATGAACACCTATAACTTGAAGTTTATTTTTATACTTATTTTCTAAATACTTTAGATCATTCATAACATGGATACAATTTATACAGCAAAAGGTCCAAAAATCTAATAATATTATCCTATTTTTCAAATTATCAATGTTATTTTTTTCTGTACCTAACCATTCTAAATTTTGAGGGAACCTAGGAGCATGAACTCTAACTTTTTTATACTTTTCATAACTATTAATCATTTTAAATTAAAGGATTTAAATCCTTTACCTCCTCCCTTATGAAAGATTTAAATAAATCTATAATTAACTTTATATTTAAACTCTATCTAAATATCATATTAATTAATATGATATCAATTTAATGGAATAATAAAATCAAATAACATATTTAATAGTTTTAATAGAAATTATATTAATATTTTTATACACTATAATTATATGTTATGTAATAAAATAAATATTATTTAATTTTCTAAAGTAGGTGATAAAATGAAAATAGGATACGCTTGTACTCCTCTTACCATTAAAGCTAGTAATTCAAGAAGATTTATACTAAAAAACTTTAATAAAAAAAATTTTTATAAAGTAACCAAAGAAAATATAGATGATTTATATAAAATATTAAATTATAATATAAAAAATAACATACATATGTTTAGAATTAGTTCAGATATAATTCCTTTTGGAAGCCACAGTATAAATGATATAGATTGGTGGAATCTTTTTAAAGATGAACTTAATCTTTGTGAAAAATATGCAAAAGAAAATAATATAAGACTATCTATGCATCCTGGCCAATACACTGTTCTTAATTCTCCTTCTGAAAATATAGTTTTAAATAGCATAAGAGATATAGAATACCATACTAAGTTTCTAGATTCCCTTAACTTAGATTATACAAATAAAATTATACTTCATGTTGGAGGAGTTTATGGAGATAAAAAATCTGCCATGAAAAGATTTCAAGATAATTTTAAAAGATTATCTGATTCAGCTAAAAAACGTTTAACTATAGAAAACGATGAAAGAAATTATAACATAGAAGAAGTTTTATATATAGCAAATAATATTAATATTCCTGTTATATTTGATAACTTACATTATCACTTAAATAAAAAAACTGTTAAATTAGAAAGTATAGAAAAAATATTAGAAAATGTAAAATCTACTTGGTCTTCTAATGATGGAAATATGAAGCTTCATTACTCAGACCAATCAACAAATAAGAAACTTGGAGCTCATTCTAACTTTGTATATACAAAAAATTTTTTAGACTATTATAATAAAATAAAAAAATTCAATCCTGATATAATGATTGAAGTAAAAGATAAAGAAATATCAGCTATAAAGTGTATTCACTGTACAAATAAAAATATAGATTTTAAAAAAGATCATAATTTTCTTTGTAGGGAATGGTCAAAATATAAATATATATTAATGGAAAAAAATTATAAGTCCTATAAAGAGTGTAGTAAAATAGTTAATTCTAATTTAGAAAATAAAAGAATAAATTTTTATAAATTTATAGATTCTTGTATGCTTAAACCCTTAGATGAAAAAAACTACAAAAATACACTTCTTCACGTATATGGGTATATAAAAAACAAAGCTACAGAAAAAGAAAAAGTAAATTTCTTTAAACTTTATGAAACTAATGACATAAAAAAAGCTAAAAAATATTTACATAGGTTATGTAAAAAATACAATATAGTTTATCTTCTAAAATCTTATTATTTTTTAAAACAATATAATTAATTTCTATAAGAATATTTTATATTTTTTAATATATTTTTATAGTTACAAAAACTAAATTATAGGTAAAAATTCTATAAAAGAGCTTCTAATCTTTATATAAGAATTAGAAGCTTTTTTTATAATAAAAATATTAAAAATTAAATAGAGAAACTATAAAAGCATCTCTATAGACCCTTCTTTAAAAACTTTATTTATTACTTTATGTATTAATTTATCATCTATTTTTTCTATATTACTTAAATATCTGTCTAGATTTTTATCTCCTTTATACATAAGTTCATATGTAGTCATATCTAAAGCTAATCTTATAGAACTTTCATGTCTTATTTCTTTTCTAAGTTTTATACTTTTATATATTTTTCTTATTTTTTCCTCAGTAAAATTATTTTCTATTTTTTTAGCCTTTTCTATGCTTTCCTTTATAATATCAATACATCTTTCTGCTTTTTCTTTAGAGGTTCCTAAATATATTTTATAAAGCTTAATTCCTCTCTCATTTTTTATTATACTACCTACATCATAAGCTAACCCATTTTTTGTTCTTATTTCATCAAACAATATACTACTTGTTCCAACACCAAATTCATTATTAAATATTCTTAATGCGTCAATTTCAATTTCATCTAAATCATGTATAGGATAAAAAATAGATATTTTACATCCTTCCATACCTTTTTTATAATTTTTATAAATTCCAGAGGTAATACTCTCATACTCCTCTTTATTAATTTCAGTATAATCTTTAACAAAGCCCTCAAAATATTCTTTTATTAATTCAATAACAGTTCCTTTATGAAGAGATGAAACTATAGATATAGTACAATTTTCAGGTGTATAATATTTATTGTAAAATTCTTTTATAGTTTCTAAACTTATATTTTTTATACTATTTTCATTTCCTATAATTCTTTCTTTTATCCTTCTTTTATAAAAAGAATTTTTTAATAATTTATCTTCTGAGTATTGATATAAATCTTCTTTCCATTCTCTTAATTCTTCACTTATTACATCCATTTCTTCTTTAAAACCTTTTTCAGGGAAAGATGGATTTATTAAAATATCTGAATAAAAATCTAATGCTTTTATAAAATCTTCATTTAATACAGTTCCATAATACACTACATAAGGATAATTTGTCATAGCATTTTCAAATCCAAATATACTATCAGATAATTCATTTATTTCTTTTTCATTTCTATTTATAGTTCCTTTTGAAATCATATGCTCTAGAGCATGGGCTGTTCCAAAAGGGAACTTTTTATTTTCTTCTTCAATAGCTCCTCCATTAAAGCCTATACAAATAGAAGTTACATTGGATGTACTTTTTTCATATAAAACTTTTATACCATTATTTAATATATCTAATTCCATATTCTACTCTCCTTAACTATTTAAAATACCTGTATAATATCTAAAAAAATACTATTCCATAACTTTTTCTTATAAACTATTATTAAAATCATCTACATTCTCGCAAAAATCAATTCCAAAATATGGTATAATATTCTAGTATTTTATTTTATTGTAACAGATTAAAAATATACATTGCTATAAAAAATCACTTTTAATACAATAACTATAATTCTTAAACCTATTAAAATACTTTTTTACCTAAAGTATACTTTTCAAAACTCAAATATACAAATTTAAATTCTTTTAACCAAATAATTTAAATTTAGCCATATAAAAATAACATAATTTAATTAGTTATTTAAATGTATCTTATATAAGAGGTGTATAAATATGTCTAAAAAAAATAATTTTATGCAATTTATAAAATATACTTTGATAGGAGGAATAAATGTATTAATTGATTTTGGTATTTTAAATATACTATGGATTATAACTGGCATATACAAAGGTTATATAAACTACTTGTTTAAATTTATATCTTTTATAGCATACTCTACTAATGGATACTTCATGAATAAGAAGTTTACCTTTAAATCAAATAATAATTCTTATTTCAAATATATTTCTGTATTAGCTGTTACCGCTATACTTAATGCATTTATACTCTCAAATCTTTCTATGCACAATTTTTTCAATTTTAAACCTATTATATGGTCAAATATATCTGCTCTCATAGCTTCTATATCTACAGGAATAATAAGTTTTTTAATAAATAAGATTTTTGTATTTAAATAAACCTAAGAAATTTACTACTAAAAAATTTATAAATTAATGAAAAAACTAACTTGATAATAAAAATCAAGTTAGTTTTTTATAGATATTATTTATTCATATTATCTTCTACTAAATCTAAAAGCATGCCTTTTTTTACTTCTAAAACTTTTTCTTTATCTGGTACTAAATTTTCTAGTATTTTAAGTGCAAAATATATAGCCACTGCAGGTCCTCTACTAGTTATAATGTTTCCATCTTGCACAACTAAGTCTTCTTTATACATAGATCCTTCTAATTCTTTTTCAAACCCTGGATAAGAAGTAGCTTTTTTACCCTTTAAAATTTTAGCTTTTCCTAAAACTATAGGTCCTGCACATATTGCTGCAACTATTTTATAATCATCATTGAAACTTTTTACAAGATCTATAACCTTTTGGTCATCTCTTAAATTAGTGCTACCAGGCATTCCTCCTGGTATAACTATTGCATCATAATCTTTTGAATCAATATCATTTAAGCTTACATCTGATTTTACTTTTATGTTGTGAGCACCATGAACTTCTTTATCTTCTTTTATAGAACACATATCACAACATACATCTGCTCTTTTTAAAACATCTACTACTGTTAAAGCTTCTATTTCTTCAAAACCATCTGCCAATAAAACTACTGCTTTTTTCATTTTATTCTATACTCCTTTCATAAAGCATATTAAAAAAACAAAAGTATCTATTCTTAAAAACTATTCACTTAATTTTAAAAAAATTATAATATATTTTTTTAAATCTACAGGTATATTCATAAATATTTTTAAATTTAACAATCCCAAAGTTTATGAGTAGTTGTAGATATTGCTACTGCTCCTGCAGATAATGCTTCCATAACATCCTTTTTATCTTTTATAAGGCCTCCTGCTATTATAGGAATATTTTTTATTTTAGGTCTCATATTATTTATTATCTTGCTAGCTACTCCTGGCATAACTTCTACACCGGCTGGAGAATTTTCTATTATATTTTTTATTCCTGTTTTTAAAGATAATGAGTCTACTATAAACACCCTTTGTATAGCTAAAAGTCCAAGTTTTCTTGCATGCTTTACATTAAATGACTTAGTAGTTATTATACCATGCATTCCTGCATATTTTTTCAAAAATTCCATTGCACTTGAATCTGCTTTAAGTCCTTCTATCATATCTATATGAACAAAAACTATTTTACCTTCTTCTTTTAATATTCTACATATATCTGCTATATTTAATACATTACCAAATAAAACAAAACATATTTTAGCCTTACTTTGTATAGATTTTTTTATATCTTCTTTATTTCTTATTGCAGCTATAACGGGATTTTCTATAAATATTTCGTTTAAATCCATATCTAAGCTCCTCTTTTATTTTATTTTTTTGTCTTTTCAACTTTTTCCACAGAATCATTTAAAAGTAACGGCATAAGATTATTTCCTATACCTGCTCTATTTTGAACTTTTATTTCTTCTACATTTATAATTTCCTTATCCTTTGCTTTAGTTAATATCTCTAATTTATCATTGCTATCACAATCTATTAAAAGAGAACAAACTACATCATCAAATTCTTTAAGACTTATTCCAGTAACTCCTGATGCTAATCTTCTCATAGGATTTACCGTATCTGGATTAAACCTTATACACATAGATCTTTTAGTTATCATAATTACATTTTTATTTTCTTTATTTTCCTTATGTAATATATCTATTAACTCATCTTCTGAATCCTTAAACTTATAAACTAAAATACTTCCATACTCTCCTTTAATATCTTTAAGCAAAGTTCTTTTTATAAGTCCTTTTTTAGTAAAGAAATATAAGCTAATATCTTCATTAAAATCTTTTGTACTAATAACATTAAGTACTGATATTTTTTCTTCTAAAATATCTTCTAATTTTATTCCTTGTTTATCCAGTCCTTGAATCATATAAGCTGGCACAGAATAAGCCATTCCTTTTTTATCAAATATTAGTATATTACTTGATGAATCACTTAACAAACTAATATAACTACTCTTTCTAAAATCATTTGAAATTTTTAATATACCTGTTTTAGATATATTTATATAAAAAGTTTTATATTCTAATTTATCAACTATTTCAAAATCGCTAACCTTATCTTGTGGAAGTAAATTAAACATTTTAGTTCCTACTATATTTCTATCTACAATTTCTAGATTCGGCTCTTCTATGGTAAAATTTAATCCTTTTAAAGTAGTTATATTTATAAATTTTTCTTCTCTTTCTCTATCTAAAAGCAATACCTTAACAAGAGTTTCTTCTTTTCTTAACTTTAATGCCATAAGTCTAGAATAATTAGTATCAAATTTATCTAAAGAAGTTTTCTTTATAAATCCACTATTTGTTACAAGAATAAAATCTTTTTGAACACTTAAGTCATCTAAAGAGTAAATTTTAATTATATTTTCTTTATCAAGCTTTAATGTTCTAATTATTTCTTCTATTCTCTGCCCCTTATCTTTCCACTTAGCTTCTGGTATATTTATTACCTTCATTTGATACATATTACCCTTATCTGTAAATATATAAAGAGTATTTTTTGTATTAGAATGTATTAAAAATCTATTACAATCCCCTTCTCTATATTCTATATCCTCTACATTACCACTAGATCTTTTATAAGATTTTAAAGGTAATCTCTTTATAAATCCTTCTTTTGACATAGTAATAACTACATCTTCTTCAACAATAATTTCTTCTACATCTATTTTGGCTTCTTCATCATTTTTTATTATTTCAGTCTTTCTATCGTTTCCATATTTATCTTTAACTTCTAAAAGTTCTTTTTTAATAACCTTTAATAATTCTTTTTCACTTTCTAAAATCTTATTTAATTTTTTTATAAGTTTAGAAAGTTTAGCATACTCTTTTTCAAAAGCATTAATTTCAAGACCTGTTAATCTATAAAGCATAAGTTCTAATATAGCATCTGTTTGAATATCATTAAATCCAAACTTATCCATAAGATTAGCTTTAGCATCTTTTTTAGATTTTGATTGTCTTATAGTTTTTATAACTTCATCCATTACTCCTATAGCTTTTATAAATCCTTCTACTATATTAAATCTTCTACTTGCAATATCAAGTTCTGTTTTAGTCCTTCTATAAACTACTTCCTTTTGATGATTAACATAATGATAAAGCATAGATTTTAAATTTAATGTTTTAGGTTTACCATCTGCTAAAGCTACCATATTAAAAGATATATTAACTTGAAGTTCTGTCTTTTTGAACAAATATTTCAGTACTTTTTCCACCATATCTCTGTCTATAGACTTTTTAAACTCTATTACAGCTCTAATTCCATTTCTATCAGATTCATCTCTTATATCTGAGATACTTTCCAAAGCTTTAGCATGCTTTTTATCTGCTGTCATTTCAGAAATTGTTTGAAGAAGTTTTGCTTTACTTTTTCTATATATAAATTCACTTATAATAATACCAAGTCTTCCATTTTCTAATTCTTCTATTGATGTTTTAGCTCTTAATGAAACTTTTCCTTCTCCAGTTTCATAAGCTGATTTTAATGCCTCGTTACCTATGATTATTCCACCTGTTGGAAGATCTGGTCCTTTTATATACTTCATAAGCTCTTTTACTGTTATATCTCTATTGTCTATATATGCAAGAGTTCCATCTATAACCTCTTTTAAATTGTGAGGTGGAATATTAGTTGCAAGTCCTACAGCTATTCCAAAACTTCCATTTACAAGTATATTAGGATATCTAGCTGGTAAAACCTCTGGTTCCTTCTCTGAACCTGAATAGTTATCTACCATATTAACTACATTTTTATCTATATCTCGTATAAGTTCTGTAGCAATTGGTGTAAGTCTAGCTTCTGTATAACGCATTGCCGCAGCACTGTCCCCATCTTGACTACCCCAGTTTCCATGTCCATCTATTAAAGGCTCTCTTGTAGTAAAATCTTGCGCTAAAATTACCATAGCTTCATATACTGATGAATCACCATGGGGATGATATTTACCTAAAATATCTCCAACTATTCTTGCTGATTTATAATAAGGTTTATCTGGAAATGCTTTTAACATATATGACCCATATACTATTCTTCTTTGAACTGGCTTAAGTCCATCTCTAACATCTGGAAGAGCCCTCTCTTTTGCAACTTCCACAGCATAAGGAAGATAATTATCAGGCATAGCTTCTTCTATTGGAAATGGTACTATATTTGTATCTTTAGGAATATTTATTTTTTTAGCCATTTTTAATCCTCCGCATCTATATGTAATGTTTAAAATTCTGCATATTTATATAAATATTTTTTTCTAGGTCCTACTACATCACCCATAAGTAGTGAAACCATTTTTTCTGCTTTGGCTGCATCTTCTATAGTAATTTTTTGAAGTGTTCTAGTCTCTGGATTTAAAGTAGTCTCCCAAAGCTGGTCTGGATTCATTTCACCAAGCCCTTTATATCTTTGAACTAAAGTATTTTTACCTAATTCTTTTTTTGCTTTTTTAAGTTCCTCTTCTGCGTAACAATAAATAACTTTTTCTTTTGATTTTATATTTTTATAAGCTTTATATAAAGGTGGCATAGCTATATACAAATGTCCATTAGCAATTAGAGGTCTCATATATCTATAAATATATGTCATCCATAAAGTTCTTATATGATATCCATCTACATCCGCATCACTTAGGATTATTATTTTATTATATCTTAGATCCTTTTCATTATAATTATCTAATACTCCCGTTCCAACAGCTGTATTAAATATTTTTAACTCTTCACTACCTAATACGTTTTCTATTTTTTGTTTTTCAGTATTCATAATCTTACCACGAGATGGCATTATAGTTTGGAATTTTCTATCTCTAGCTTGCTTTGCAGATCCTCCAGCGGAATCTCCTTCCACAACTATAAACTCACTAAAATTATTGTTTTTCAAAGTACATACAGCTATTTTCCCTGCTAGTGGAGCTGTTCCTTTTCCAATCTTTTTCTTTTCTGCATCATTTATTTTTTTTATTTTATCTCTTCTAGCTGCTGCAGATAAAGCATTATTTATGATTAAAGTTGCTATTTTTTTGTTGTCTTCTATCCATTCTAAAAATTTGTTATAAGAAAGCTCATTCATCATAGTATAAGCTTCATTATTTCCAAGCTTAGTTTTAGTTTGTCCTTCAAACATTGGATTAGTTATCTTTATCCTTACTATAGCAGTCATACCTTCTCTTAAATCATCACCATCAAAATCTTTATCTTTTATTAAATTTAATCTTTTTCCACCCTCTTTAAAAGCCCTTGTCATACCGGTTTTAAAACCAGTTTCATGAGTTCCAGCTTCTGTAGTAGGTATATTATTTACATAACTTGCTATATTCTCTGTAGAAGAATCTGTAAATTGGAAGCATATCTCTCCATACATCTTTATTCCTTTTATTTCTTTTTCACCCTCAAATAAAGCAGCTTCTTTATGAAGAGGAGTTTTACTTTCATTTAGGTAATCTATAAAATCTAGTAATCCTCTTTCTGAATGATATTCTTTTATTTCAGGAACTTCTTTTCTATTATCTATAATTTTTAATGTTATTCCTTTATTTTGAAATGCCAATTCTTGAAGTCTTCCATCTATAACTTCAAATTTAAAATCTAAAGTAGAAAAGACTTGTTTATCTGGTTTAAAAGTAATTTTACTACCAGTTTTTTTTGTACTACCTATAATTTTTAATTTATCAACAGCTGTTCCTGGCATTTTTCTTTGTAATTCTTTATCAAATATATATTCAAATCTTTGATAATACACATTACCATTTTGATATACCTCTACTTCAAGCCATTCACATAAAGCATTTACTACTGAAGCTCCTACACCATGAAGTCCACCTGATGTTTTATACACTGAGTTATCAAATTTACTTCCTGTATGAAGCTCAGTAAAAACCATCTCTACCCCTGATTTTTTCTTAGTTGGATGTATTCCTGTAGGTATACCTCTACCATTATCTGTTATTGTCACACTGTTATCTTTATTTAACATAACCGTTGCTGTGTCACCATAACCATTAGATATTTCATCTATAGCATTATCCATTATCTCCCATATGCAATGATGTAGTCCTCTAGTTCCAGTAGATCCTATATACATTCCTGGTCTTATTCTTACTGGTTCTAATTTTTCTAAAGAGGTTAAGGCTGTAACATCATATTGCTTTTTATTTTCTATTCTTTCTTCCATTTTTCCCTCCGCAATAAGTAAAGTATCTTAAAATTTACTATGATTATATTTATATTATATACAAATACATATTTTATCCCAATAATTTATTTTTATATTTTGAATATATAGGTTGATTTATACTTTTAATTATACAAATACCAATACAGATTATATCAAAAAACTTTATTCAAAACAAACGTTCTGTTTGTTTTATTTTTTTTATAGTCTGAATTATTTTTTAACATATAAACTAATTTATAAAAATTTCATACAAATCAAAGTATTTTTTAACTTTCTATTAATAATTTATAAAATTAACAATAAAAAAATATGTATTTTTTATAATCAATCTTCAAATATATATTATACAATAATATCTACCAAATACTTAAATTTTATATTTGATAACTTTTACATTTATTTATCTGAAAATAATAAATAAACAAAATATACAGCCTTTCCTTAAAATAATTAACAATACAAATTATTCAAAATTAATTTATTTTCAATATATTGATTTGAAGCTACAGAATATATGTTATATACTTATTTAAGTAAGATATTTAGATATATTGAAATAAATAATCGTAATAGGAGGTGAATACATGAATGCATTCATAGCAGTAGGTTTTGCTCTATTAGCAGGGGTTTTACTTGGAAAACTTATGAACAAATTTAAAATTCCTTCTGTTGCCGGATATATAATAGCTGGTTTAATTTTAGGAGTTTCTGGACTAAATATAGAAAACGCTGAAATGATTCAAAAGTTATCTTTCATAGGAGACTTTGCTTTAGGTATAATAGCTTTTAATATTGGTAGCGAACTTGAAATGTCTGTAATAAAAAAATTAGGCAAACCTATATTTATAATAGCTTTCTTTGAAGCATTCTTTGCATTTTTAGCAGTAACTTTAATTACAATCATTATAGGTGAAAAGATTTATACAGCTTTAATATTAGGAGCTGTAGCTTCTGCAACAGCTCCTGCAGCAACAGTAATGGTTTTAAAAGAACTAAAATCAAAAGGTCCTTTAACAACTACTTTACTTGGTGTTGTTGCTGTAGATGATGCAATATGTCTTATGATATATTCAATAGCAGCATCTGTAGCTAAAGTATTTATAAACCATAGTTCTATAACAGCTTACAAAATAATAATACACCCACTAATGGAAATAGTATTTTCTCTTTTACTTGGAGCTGTTTTTGGTGTAATACTTACTTTCTTTATAAACAGATGCAAAAAAGATTCAGAAATTCAAATTTTCACTGTAGGGTTTATAATAATGCTTACTGGATTAACTATAAGTTTAAATTTATCATCACTTTTAGCTTGTATGTGTTTAGGAGTAACTATAGCAAATGTTTGTACACATAACACAGAAACATTTAGTGCTATTGAAAACTTTTCTTCTCCATTTATAACAGCATTTTTCGTACTAGCAGGATCAAGACTTAACATTTATATGATTCCTAAAATAGGATTACTTGGAGTATGTTACCTTGTTTTTAGAATAATAGGTAAAATTTCTGGTGCTTCTTTAGGTGCTTTTATATCTAAAGCTCCAAAAACTGTTCGAAAATACATCGGATTTGGTTTATGTTCTCAAGTAGGTGTTGCTGTAGGACTAGCCATAATCGTAAGTAGAGAATTCAAAGGAACTGGATTAGATATAAAAGTACTAACTATATTATTAGCAACTACTATAATAACTGAGCTTATTGGCCCAGTCTTTACTAAAAACGCTGTAATAAAAGCTAAAGAAGCTAACATATAAAGGAGGATTTTTTATGTACGCTCTTGTTTTAATATTAAATGAAACAAAAAAACTTCACGATGTACATGAAATACTATATAACGAAGGTTGTGGAGCTACAACATTAAACAGTAGAGGACTTGGTAAAATTCTTATTGAAAATAATTTAGAAGTTCCTATCTTTGCTGGCCTTAGAAAACTTGTAGAAGGCGATGTTCCTTACAATAAAACAATCATAAGTGTTATTAAAGATGAAGATAAACTAAATAAAGTTTCACATCACTTAAATCGTGAATTAAAACTTGAAGATAACCCTGGTATAGGATTTATGTTTGTCCTTCCAGTAATTAAATGTTATGGTGCTAATTTAGACTAATAAAAAAAACTAATATACAAAAAATAGGTTTTAGATAACTTTTCTAAAACTTATTTTTTGATATTACTATAAAAAAATTAAACTTATTATACATAAAATTTATTATTTGTTACTTTATTGTTACTAAAAAATATGTAGAAAATATATAATTAATAGTGTAATTATACTAAAATTATCAAAAGAGGTGCTATAAATGAGAAAATCTGATTCAAGAGTTATTATAGTTGTTTTTTCAATAATTATAATGGTAGGTCTTTCTTTCTTTAATAATCACAGGATTAAAGACTATAATAATAAAAACTCTCAATTAAAAAACCAACTTAGTGAGCTAAAGAAAAAAAATAATAGTCTTAATTCTAAAAAGAATAAATTAACTAAAGACTATAATAATATAAAGGAAAAAATGAAAGCTTTAAACTAAAACGTATTTAAACAATGTTTAGAAAGAGGTATTATTATGTATAGAAGATCAAGAAGAAATAAAGATATAAGAAAAACTATTACCTATTGCTTCCTTTTATTTTCTTTTTTAGGAATATTATTTACAGAAGGAAGGGTTTTGAAAGTCAAGTTTGCTAACTCTAAACTAGCTAAAAATATAAATAATATACAAAAAACTAATGATAATACAGTGTCAGAAAATAAAAAACTTTTATCTAACGTAAAAAAAGAACAAGATAATTATAAAAATAAATTAAAAAATAGAAAAGTGGCTTATTTAACTTTTGATGATGGTCCATCTAATCATACTGAAAAAATATTAAATATATTAGATGAAAATAATGTACATGCTACTTTCTTTGTAAATGGTAAACCTGAGCTTACTAAGGAATATAAAGCAATTGTAAAACAAGGTAGCATACTTGCTAATCATACATATAGCCATGATTATAAAACAGTTTATTCTTCACCTGAAAACTTTAAAAAAGACATAGAAAAATTAGACAAGTTCTTAGAAAATCTTACTGGTGAAAAACCTAGTCATGTTATTAGATATCCTGGTGGCTCTAATAACACTATAAGTCATAGCTACGGTGGACCTGATATAATGAAAAGAGTCCTTCCTTATATGAAAAAAGCTGGTTATAAACATTTTGATTGGACTGTAGATTCTAGAGATGCTGAAAAATTCCGTCAAGCTACAGATGTAATAATTAACTCTGTTTTAACTCAATCTAAATCCACAAAAAATGCTGTGATTTTGATGCATGACTTAAATCCTAAAACTACTACTGTAGAAGCACTTCCTACAGTAATAAAAGGTCTAAAAGAACAAGGTTTTACCTTTGATGTTCTTACAAAAGATTCACCAGATGCAAGCTTTGTTAAAATGAACTAATACATGAGAAAAGCTATTAATTTAGAAATATAAATTCTAAATTAATAGCTTTTCTTATACACTAGTTGTTAAATTCCTTATCCATTTATTAGAAATAAGTCTTGCAAGTCCTATAAAAAATTTAGTTATCTCCTCTGCTGTAGCTAATGCAACTACTAAATATACTGGTAATTTTAAAACAAAGGCTCCTATAATAGCTAAGGGTACTCCTATAAGCCACATTGTACATGCTTCTACTATTAAAGGATACTTAGCATCTCCTCCCCCTCTTAAAACTCCAGTTATGATTATTACATTAACTACCCTAATAGTCATAAGTACTGCAGTAATATATAAAATCAGCAATGAATCATGTAATACTTTATCAGATACTTTAAATATTGATAATATATTCTTACTACTTAAAGCTAAAATAATACCTAAGCTTAACCCTAATATACTTCCAAGTCCAGTAAATCTTTTAGCATAAACTTTACCTTTTTCTTTTTTTCCAGCTCCTATAGTATTTCCTATCATAACTGTAGAAGCATTAGCCATCCCTATTCCTACAACCATAAATAAATTTTGAACTGTAGTACATATTTGAACTGAAGCTATAGCTTTTGTACCTATTCTTCCATATATAGCAGAATAAACTACCATTCCAGTTCCCCAACAACATTCATTTAAAACTACTGGTATTATATTTCTTATGATCTTATTTGCAAATTCTTTTGTCCAGCAAAACATTTCATTTAACCTTCCAGCTAAAATTGGTTCTTTTAAATATACATAAGAAAGTATCAGTGTAGTTTCTATAATTCTAGCTATTAAAGTAGCTATCGCTGCTCCTTTTACTCCCATAGGTTTAAATCCAAAATTTCCAAATATCAATATATAATTTAAAATAGTATTTATCATAAGAGCTATCATACTAAATATCATAGGAATTTTAGATTTTTCTATACATCTTAAAGCTATTGCAAAATTAAATGTTATAGCTGTAAAAACATAACTTATACACACTATTCTTAAATAACTAGCTCCAAATTTTATAACATTAGGATCTTTATTAAATAAAAGCATTATTTTTTCTGGAATTATAAGAGCTATAATAGTAAATATTACTCCTGATACAACCGTTACAATAAGCCCTACTCCTAATACTTTTTTTATATTTTTTTCATCTTTTTTCCCCCAAAACTGAGAAATAAACATACTACAACCGGAGCAAAAACCAGTGATTAATAAATTAAATAAGAAAAAATATTGATTTGCAATACCTACACAGGCAATCTCTGTCTCTCCCACTTTACCTATCATCATAGTATCTACCATATTTAATGAAGAAGCTATAAAATTTTGTATTATTATAGGTATAGCTATCCTTCGTAACTTAGAATAAAAAGTGCTGTCATTAAATAATTCAAATAATTTCGATAAAATTTTCATTAACTTTTAAAACCCTCCCACATATAAATATAATAAAAATAAATTTAATTAATTACAAAAAAATAAAACCGCTTTGAAGTTTTTCAAAGTGGTTTTCTTCTTCACTATTAAATGTGGCACATTCAAATAAATAACTAATAAGTACACTAGTTTATTTTATATGCCTAAGAAAAGTATTTCTTTTATATATTAATATACTAAAACATCTTTTTTGTGCATTCTTTATGTAGTTTATCATAAAGATACTTCTTTATCAATAATAAAAACATAGATAAAAATTATAAATAAAATATTACAGATTATATTTTATTTATAATTTATAATGTTTACTCTATAATTTCATTATTACTTCCATCTGTTTTCATTCTAAATAAATTCATACTTAAATCTTTTGTATTCAAATTATAATAATATATATATTCACCTACTACATCTATACTAACTGCATTCACTTTTTTTAATAATTTATTATCTAAGCTATCTAAGTTTATACTATATATTCCTTTTTGTTGGTCCTTTATATAATATATATTTTTTCCCTTTATATATATTTGTGTTAATCCATCTGTTTCTAAAATTCTTTCTATTTTTTCTCCATCTAAATTCATCTTATAGATAGCAGCTTTTTCTTCTTTTTCTAAAGAATAATAGTATAATTTGTCTTTATGTATAATAACCTGCCTACAAACTTGATTATTTAATTGTTCAATATAGCTTCCATCTTTTAGCATTCTATATAAATTATAATCATATTCTTCATTTATAAAATATATCCACTCTTTATATAATTCCATATACATTTTACTTGAAATATTATTTAGCTTAGTATTTTCTACTCCATCTAATCTAACTCTATATATACTATAACCATCTTCTATATTTACATAATAAAGAAAGGGTCCACTTACCTTTATATTATTTCCTTTTACATTATGAAAATCCAATTTATTTTTACCATTCTTATCTATTCTAAATATTTTATAATTATTATCTATATCGATATAGTCATATTTACAACAAAATATATATTTATCTGTAACATAGAAATCTTTTACCCCTACATCTGTAATTTTTTCTCTCAAACTTCCATCCTTTTTTATCCTATATAAATAGTTATCCTCATCTTCTCCCCTGTAATTTATATAATATATCCACTCTTTATCTATCCACATACCTTTTGCAAAATCATCGCTTAATTTTATATTTATAGATCCATCTACATTAGTTTTCCAAATTTCCGAATAAGAATTGGATTGTAAATAAGTATATATTTTTTTATTTCCACTATAATATATAAAATTTCCCTCTTTAACAATTCTATTTCCATTATTCTCTATAGTATCATTGTCTTCTAAAAAGAATTTCATTTTACCTAAGGTATCTAATTTCTTTTTGTTAACTGAATATATTTCTTTTTTAAATTCTAACAAATACCCTTTTAAACATATTTCCTCTACATACAATTTTATAACTAAGGTGCTCTTATCTTCTCCTAGTCGTAGATTATATGATATAGGTTTCCCTTCTATATCTGTTATCTTAATAACATCTTGCTCTATTAAATTTTCTTCTATTTCTTCATTAAATCTTAAATTTAATTCTATAGGTTTTATTTTTTTATCTTTTTCTATCAATTGTGTTTCCTCCAATAATATTTCTAAGTTCATATTTATTTACGTTTATATGCATAAAAAACTTTATAAGGAAGTATATTTGAATTCAATCATATTTAAATAAACCTGCAGTTAATAAAGTTATATTTTTTCACATAATAAAATAACTGCAAAACTTTATATCAAGCATAGCAGTTATCATTTTTATATTATAATCTATTTAGTTACATATAAATGTTAATATTTTATTACATAGTTGTTGATTCTATTTTAAGTTTTAGCTTTCTTCTCTCTTCTAAAACATCTTCATTATTTGATTTTTTTATTTTTCTAAGCCCATACCTTAAATATACTATACCTGTAAATGCAGATATAATATCAGAAACGGGATAAGCTATCCAAGCTCCTAAAATTCCAAATTTATTTAAAAGCAAAAACAATATAGGTATAAATATTATAATTTGTCTATAAATCGAAAGCAAGAAGGAAGACTTTGCTTTCCCTATAGCCTGATAATAATATATAGAAATATAGTAAATTGAAATTATAGGAAAAACTAATATTACTATTCTAAAAGCTCTAACTGAATCATTAAGAAGAGATTTATCTTTTAAAAATGATCCTATTATAGGATATGAAAAAATAAACATTAATACCCATAATATTAAAGTAGCAATTGTAGCAAATATTACAGTTATTTTAACTACTTTTATAATCTTTTTAATCTTCTTTGCACCATAGTTAAATGCTGCTATTGGTTGCATAGAAGAACTTATACCTATTACTGTAACAAATAAAAACATTGATATTTTGGTAGTAACACCTACCATAATTAAAGCTGTATCTCCACCATAAGAAGCTAATAAATTATTTAATATTATAGCTACAATGGCATCTGATACTTCTACTATAAAAGTTGAAAGTCCTACTGCTAAAATATTTTTTACTATTTTACCCTCTATACTAAATTCTATATTTAACTCTACATTTTTTTTCATTTTTATAAAAGCATATATAAAAGCAATAATTTGTGACCCTACTGTTGCAATAGCCGCTCCCTCTACTCCAAAAGATAAATTAATAACTAGTATATAATCTATAAAAATATTTAATAAAGCACCTAGTCCATTAGCTTTAAGTGTTATTTTAGTATCTCCCATAGCTGTCATTATATAGCAGAAAACTAAAGTTAAAGCTTGAAATACTCCTCCAAATATGACAATAGAAATGTACTTTTCTGATAAAGGATATATATTAGAACTAGCCCCTAATACTCCTATAATTACTTGCTTTTTAAATATAAGCATTATACAAGTTAAAACTACCATTATAATAATAGTTATATTGATGGAGTTTTTAATAACCCCTTTCAGTTTTTTATGATTATTACTTCCTAAACTTCTTGAACAAGCAGTGGATGCTCCCACGGCTACCATCATTCCTAAAGAAGACATAAGTCTTTGAACAGGGAAGGCTATAGTTAAAGCTCCTATTGCTGCCGGTCCAGCTTTTATACCTAAAAATATAGTATCTACCATACTATAAAGTTCTATTATAAGTAATGCTAACATAGCTGGAAAAGAAAATTTTAAAAGTGCTTTCCATATCTTTTCTTTAGTGAATATCCTACAGTCGATTTCCATTATATGCACCTCATTATTTTATTTAACCTAATGTAACTCCTCTCCTAAAGTGGGAGATTAAGTTACTATCATAAGATCATAGCTTTAGTATATTAACTCATAGTATCTAATTATGTTAAATTCTATCCTCTTCCCTTCTATATAAATATTTTACATTTAAACCTAATATTAAAAAATATTTCTCTTTATTAATAGTATACATAAACTTTAGTATTTTTTCATTCATTAATCTAATAACTATTCAGTACCTATTTAAGAATTTATAATATTTTGTTTTTTGTTAAATATAAAAAAAACACCTTATTTAAGGTGCTTTTGTACTTTTTTCATACAAATAAGTACTGCTCCTAACCCGTTAATTTTACAAATTATATTATATATATTAGTTTGCTTTACAAAGTCTAAAGATATATGAGGAGTAGATGATTTTAACAAAATATTTTTATCTTCTTTTAAAATCCTCTTAGGGTTTCCAATCTTTAGCCAATTACTATATAAATCACCTGTTTTTTCATCCATTTTATACATAACAACTTTATAATCACTTTCTAATGCTGATAGATTTATTGAAAAATTTTTTTGAGTATTTTTATTGTATATATCACTATTCCTTAAATCTTTTGAATTAACTATCTTCCCCAATCTTCTATCATATGAGTATAACAATATTTGAATTTCATCTTTATTTTCAGTTATTATATAGTTATCTCCTTTACACAATATGTTATTTCCTAGCTTAGATAAAAAACAATAGGCATAATAAGAAGATTTTTTCATCTCTTGCCTATTTATTAATCCATATCCCCCACAAAACAACTCATTATCTATATAATTGTTGTAAGAAAATTCATCAAACAAAGTTAAAAATTCTAAATCATCTTTTTTATTTAAATAATTATCTATTATATAAGGTAACATATATAAAGTATCATAAACTTTATTAACTTTATTATTCTTTTTACTATGTTTTATGATATTATAATTAATTTTATTTTCTTCCAAAACTTTTATTATATTAATTTTCAATTCATCTGGTATATTATATACTAAAGAAAACTTCCATTTTTCAAACTCATATTTCCCAAAAATATTTTTAAAATATAATATAAATTCTTTTAACATAAAAATAAAATTTTTATTATTTTTTATATAGTCATTTATTATTATATTAGGCTTTAACCCTAATTTATTTAAATACTCTAAAGCCATTTTCACTTCGTACCAATCTAAAAAATCATCTTCATTTTTAAAAAAACATTTAGTAGTTTTAGGAAAAATATTATTTAATATAACAAATTCAGATTGAATGTGCTTTTGAAATTCCTTTAATAAATAATAATTTTCATTTTTTAACATATTTTTATAATTACCTATATTTATAGAATAATTAAATACATTATTAAATTCTATATAATCTGAAGATACATCTACATTAATCTTTATAATTCTTCCCTTATACTGAAATCTATGATAACTTTCTAAATAAAATCTTAAATCTTTTAAGGAATTCTTTAAAGGTAGTTTAGAAATTTCCTTAGACTTTTTGTAAGATATTAAATCTAGTTTATACTTTTTTCTATATTGAGTTGGTGTACATTTATAATGCTTTTTAAAATGTTTATTAAAATATCTAATATGAGAAAAACCTAGTTCTTCTGATATTTCAGAAATATTTTTATCTGTATCTAAAAGAAGTTTTATAGATTCTTCAACCCTTGTTAAATTCAAAAAATCATTAAAGCTATATCCTACTTTATTTTTCATTTCTGTTGATAAATAATGAGTACTTAAAAATTCTTTTCTAGCTAAATCTCTAAGCCTTATTTTACTATGATAATTAGAATATATATATTTTATTATTCTATCATATCTTTCAAATTGTATTTCATTATCTTTTAAATCTTCTTCATCATATATAAGATAATGAAAATTATTAACAAGGTAATATAAAAGTTCTACTAAATTTTTTTCTAAATTCTCTTTATAATCTTCTGTTCTTTGAACAAACTCACATAATAAAATAGATAAATATTTTCTTAAGTTTAAATATTTTTCGTCAGTTTGTGAATTTTTAGCTGAAAAGTCTGTGTAAAAAAATCTATTTTCGATGTCATAATATCTGTTTAAAAATAATGGATTTATGTAAAATATAAGCACTTTATTTTTGGCAGTTATTTTTTCTATACTATGTGCTTCATCTGGATTTATTATTTCTATTTCATTAGTACTCACTTTATGAGTCTCTGTCTCTATAATAATTTTTATACTTCCCTCAACAACATAAATTATTTCCAAGGAATTATGCCAATGTATAGGATATTTTATTATTTCACTAAAACATATATCTATAGGTAATTTATCTTTGTACTCCGTATATTCTCTAGGCATTATATCCTCCTACTTTAATCTATAAATTATTAATAATTTCAGATTTTTATTTATTAAAGCACATTCAAATAAATAACTAGTCAGTATGCTAGTTTATTTTAATATGCCTAATCCTCTTTCTTAATTATATCATTGTCAAATATAGTAAAAATTATATATTTATAAAAAAGCTTCTACTTTGATAAAAAATCTTAATTTATTTTCAAAATTTACACATAAAAATATAGGCATATAAAATTGAAAACTTTATATGCCTAAAATATTTTTAAAATTTTATTTTATTCTTCCCAATCTTTTGCTTTGCTTATAGCCTTATGCCATCCTTTTATTAATTTTTCTCTTTTAGCATCTTCCATAGATGCCTTAAAGTTTTTAGATACTGCCCAATTTTCAACTAACTCATCTTTACTTTCCCAATATCCTACTGCAAGACCTGCTAAATATGCAGCTCCAAGTGCTGTTGTTTCTATTACTTTAGGTCTATCAACTTCTACAGAAAGTATATCTGATTGAAATTGCATTAAGAAATTGTTTTGACAAGCTCCACCGTCCACTCTAAGAGCTTTAAGTTCCATTTTTGCATCTTCTTCCATAGCTTTTAACACATCATAAGTTTGATATGCCATTGACTCTACTGCCGCTCTTATTATATGTTCTTTCTTAGCTCCTCTAGTAAGTCCTACCATAGTTCCTCTAGCATAAGAATCCCAATAAGGAGCCCCTATACCTACAAAAGCAGGAACTAAATATACCCCATTTGAATCTTCTACAGCTGTGGCATATCTTTCAGATTCTGCCGCATTTTTTATCATTCTAAGCTCATCTCTAAGCCACTGAATAACAGCTCCTCCTATAAATACACTTCCTTCTAAAGCATATTCAACTTTACCATCTATTCCTATTGCTATAGTTGTAAGTAATCCATTTTTAGAATCAACTGGTTTTTCTCCTGTATTCATAAGAAGGAAGCATCCTGTACCATAAGTATTTTTAGCCATACCTGATTTAAAACAAGTTTGACCAAATAATGATGCTTGTTGATCTCCTGCAGCTCCTGCTATTTTTATAGGATGACCAAACAATACTTCATCAGTTTCTCCATATACACAACTAGAAGGTTTAACCTCTGGAAGCATTGATTTTGGTATATCTAATATTTCTAATAACTCATCGTCCCATTTTAATTCATGAATATTAAAAATCATTGTTCTAGAAGCATTGGTGTAATCCGTTACATGAACTTTACCTTTTGTTAAATTCCATATAAGCCATGTATCTATATTTCCAAATAAAAGTTCTCCTCTTTCTGCTTGTTCTCTTGCACCTTCTACGTTATCTAATATCCATTTAATTTTTGTTGCTGAAAAATAGGCATCTAATATTAATCCTGTTTTTTCTTTTATTTTCTTTTCTAAACCTTTTTCTCTTAATTCATCACACATAGAAGCTGTTCTTCTACATTGCCATACTATAGCATTATATACTGGCATTCCTGTTTTTTTATTCCAAACTACTGTAGTTTCTCTTTGATTTGTTATACCAATACCTGCTATTTGATCTGGAGTTATTCTTGCACTATTTAAAGCTTCTCCTGCAACACCTGCTTGTTTACCCCATATTTCTAAAGCATCATGTTCTACCCATCCTGCTTTAGGATATATTTGCTTAAACTCTTTTTGAGCAACACTTATGACTTCACCTTTTTTATTAAATATGATACATCTTGAGCTTGTAGTTCCTTGATCTAACGACATTATATATTTTTCCATTATAAAATCCCACCTTTATAATTTAGGTATATGAAAATAAAAACCTAGCATAATAACTAACTATTTATTTAAATGTACCTTAAACGTTAATTATATATTTTTATAAAACAATCTAATATTCAAATCTAAACGTTATCAAAATTAAAAAACTAAAGTAAATAATAAAGCTCCTGCAATTCCTCCTAGTATAGGTCCTACAACTGGTATCCAAGAATATGACCAATCAGAATCACCTTTACCACTTATAGGAAGTATAGCATGTGCTATTCTAGGTCCTAAATCTCTAGCTGGATTTATTGCATATCCTGTAGGTCCCCCTAATGCAAGTCCTATTACTACTATAAGTAATCCTACTATTAAGAAATTAAGTCCTGCTGCCATTTTAACTTGACCTAATCCTAATAATCCAAATACTAATAATCCTGTAGCTAAAAATTCTGTTAAGAAATTTGCTTTAAAATCTCTTATTGCTGGAATTGTACAAAAAACACCTCTCTTTGTTTCTTTGTCTTCCGTTGCTTTAAAATGTGGCAAATAAGTAAGCCATACTAAAGTAGCTCCTACTAAACCGCCTAGCATTTGTGCTCCTACATATCCTGGAACATCAGCCCAATTAAAGTTTCCTATAACTGCATTTGCTATTGTAACTGCTGGATTTATATGTGCTCCACTTATTCCTCCAAAAATATATGCAGGTATAGCAACAGCTAACCCCCAAGCAAGAGTAACTACTATCCATCCTCCATCTTTTCCTTTACTTTTGTTTAATGAAACACTAGCAACTACTCCATCTCCTAACCATACCAATATTAGTGTCCCGAAAAATTCTGCCATAAAAGTGCTCATGTATCGTCCTCCTTGTTAGTATTGAGTTTAATTAAACAGACATGTGTAAACGTTTTACGATAATAGTAAAATAAAACTACTTCATTTAATTTAGTATAAAAATAAGTTAAGCATAAACTTTAATCTAAGTTTCTTTTATAAATGAAATAGTATTCTCTTATTTGTATCTTATATGATAGTGTTATTTTATCATTTTATATGATATTTTTCAATATTAGCTTTTTATTTTACTAGAAAATTTTCAAAAAAATTAAACTTAATTAAATAATTTATAACATTTAAAAATATTATCTATGCTTCTGTATTAATATTAATTTCCCCTCCAAAAGTAGATACTTCACCTATAGAATTCAAAGTAAAATTTATGCAATTATTTGAATCTTCTACTTCTCCATTATCTTTTTCATCTTTTTTATCTATTTCTTTTTTCATAACCTTTTTAGTAGGTGGACATTTTAATTTAAACTCTTCTTCTACAAGTTTATCTCTTAAACTACTAAGTTTTGCATTTAAACTTTCACACTTAATTCTCTTTTCCTCACTGCTTAAGCTATTGTCATTACCTATCTTCTCTAGTTTTGATATTATACTACCTATTTTTGATTTAATCTTAGATATTCTATTTTGAATTTTCATTCTATACTTCATATAAGTATAACTACCAGAAGAAACTCTCATACAAACTATCCCTCTCTTTTAATTTATATTATAAAATATATATTTTATAACTTAATATTCGTAAACTTTTACCTAAAACATAACATATTTTACTAATGCTTAAGATAATCTTAATTTTTATATTTACTCAAAGAAAAGGGAAAAGTAATAAAGAAAAGCATAATATAAAAATTTAAGGAGGTATTTGATGCTTGTTACAACAACAAACTCTATAGAAGGGAAAAAAATAATAGAATATAAAAGTGTAGTCTTTGGTGAAGTTATAACAGGAGTAAATTTTGTAAAAGATTTTATGTCTGGAATTCGTGATTTTGTTGGTGGTAGATCTAAAACTTATGAAAAAGAACTTACTCAAGCAAGAGATGGTGCTTTAAGAGAACTTATGGAAAACGCTGCTTCTTTAGGCGCTAATGCAGTTGTAGGAATTGATATTGACTACGAAGTTTTAGGGCAAGGTAATGGAATGCTTATGGTAACAGCCTCCGGTACTGCTGTAGTAACTCAATAGATAATAACTAAAAATGTTTCTATCAATATAAACCCTTAAAATAATGAAACAAAGGCATATTAAAATAAAAACTAATATAGCTATTAGTTGTTTATTTTAATATGTCTAACTACTTTAAAACCAAACTCTACCTGCTAGCAAGTTTTATAATCTTACTACATAATAGATATGAAATAAACATAGCTAAAACAAAGAATATAATAAAACTAACTATAGAGCCTTCTAAATTTAATATTTCTCCTGAACATAATGTAATGACTACTGCTACATTAAGTGATATTAATATGTTAAATATTATTTCGAACTTTTTAAATAAAGCTATATAATGTATTTTTTCCATATCTATTTTTTTATAACAATATACTGATAACCATAAAAAGAAAGCTATAATAGCACTTAGATATAAAATTTTAAAGCCATAGTTTGAATATACAACTTTATAAATTTGTGAACTTATTTTTTTTCTACTACCCTCTGTTATTGAATAAATATCAAAAGGACTTATGAGACCATATAACATTCCACCCATGGGACCTATTGATTTTCCATTTCCATATGTGCATACTGGGAATAGCCAATCTGCTACACAAAATAAATAGGTAAAAATTATTGATGGCATAATAAAAAATACTGGTGTAAAAAATATTGCTACTATATATTTTCCCATTACTGTTTGCATAAATACAGAAAATGTATAAAACAATGTACAGTATAAAAAATTTATTAGATACCACATAGGTATATCACTATAAGAAGTCTTTATAAAATCTACATTTATAATATAAAATATACTCATCATTAAAAAGTTTATAAAAAATGCTATAAATATAGAAAATATACCTACCATATATTTACCTATAATTATATCTTTTCGTTTAAAGGGCATAGAAGAAATAAGTCCAGAGGTTGATGTTTGCTTTTCCGCCCTAAATAATAAAATTACTAAAATCAATATTAATGGAAATAGAAATAATATCTTATTTGGCTCCAAAAAAATTTCATTATTAAACCAATAAGGTACAATAACAAAGTTAGAATCTAAAACTAACTTTTTTTTATAAGCAGATAACAAATTGCTTATAGGAGCATATTTAATAATAATCAATAAACATGACATTATTAATGCCATCCATCTACAGACTATCCATTCTTTATAAAACAAAGGATTTTTCAATAGCTTCTTCATTTTCTTCATCCTCCTCCATACAATAAATAAACATATCTTCTAAACTTAAATCTACTTCTTCTACAAATTGAGAACCTTTTTCTAAAAGTCTCTTCTTTAGTTTCTCAGAATAATTTTTAGTAATTATATATGTTATTCTTCCTACTCTTTCTATCTTCATTACTTCATCCCAAGATTTTATTTCTTCTAAAACTCTTGTATACTTAAATAAAGTTTGAAGTTTCTTTATATTCTTTTTCATAGAATCTAAACTATCAGAATACCTTATAGTACCATCTTCCATAATAGCTATAGAATCACAAATTCTTTCTAAATCTGTAAGATGATGACTTGAAATAAATATAGTTGTTTTTCTTTCTGAAACTTCTTCTATTAATAAATTGATTAATTTTCTTTTTACAATAGGATCCAATCCTGATGTTGGTTCATCTAAAATTAAAACTTTAGGATGGAAACTTAAATTAAGCATCAAAGCTACTCTCATTTTCATACCCTTTGAAAGTTGTCTTATTCTTTTTTCTTCAGGTATTTTGAATATTTTATTTACTTCTTTAAATCTATCATAAGAAAAAGTTTCATAAGTTAAATTGTAAAACTTAACTAATTCTTTTACTTTAAAAGAAGGATAATATTGATTTTCATCTGATACATAACCTAAACTACTTTTCACTTTTTTATTTTCAAAGACCTCTTCATTATTTATTTTTATAATACCTTCATCAGCTTTATATATTCCTGTTAAACATTTTATCAATGTTGTTTTACCTACTCCATTTTCCCCTATAAGCCCAAAAATACTGCCTTTATTAACTTTTAGACTTACATCTTTTAATACTTTTTTATTACCTAATGATTTTGAAAGATTTTTTACATCTATCATAATTTTCACCTCTAATTTTTAAGATTTTCATATAAGTCATCTATAATTTTTATAAAATCTTCTTTTGATATTCCTAAATACGTAGTTTCTATTAAAATTTTCTTTAAATTTTTCTTTAATAATTCAAATTTTTCTTTATTCATCTTAGGATCTATATCTGATACATAAGTACCTTTTCCTCTAAATACTTCAATTACTTTTTCTCTTTCAAGGTCTTTATAGGCTTTACTTACAGTATTTGGATTAATCCTTATCATAACCGACATCTCCCTTACTGATGGCAATTTATCTCCTGGCCTTAATACTTCTCTTATTATATTTTCTTTTATTTGATCTACTATCTGCTCATATATTGGTTTGCTACTTCTACTGTCAATGCTTATCATTGATTCACCTCCAATAAATCGCTACATATAATTTTTTTAAATTCATTTCCGCATCTGTATTAAGTGTATTATTACTTATAGTACAATTATAATATACCTCTATATTACTATAATGTAAATATTTTTCATTATACTTATATTATATAATCACCATATTTCAAATCTAAACTCTCAATTAATTTAAAGATTTTATAAATCTATATATAAAATAATTGATGTTTTGAAATATAATTAAAATTCAAGTAAAAAAACATTTAGCTAACTTTTACTCTTAAAAGTTAGCTAAGTACTTTTTATAAATTTATTTTGTAATTACTACTGAACTAAAATCTATCTATTAGCAAATCTTATAATCTTATTACACAAGGAATAAGAAATACCCATCACTATCAAAAATACTACAATAAAACTAATATTTGAATTTATAAATCCTATTCCATCTACAATTATAATAGAAATAATCATAGCTACATTAATTGATATTAGTATATTGAATATTATTTGAAACTTTTTAAATAAAAATATAGAATGTATTCTTTCCATATCTATTTTTTTATAGCAATATATTAACAACCATATAAATACACTTATTATAACAATCACATATAATATTTTCATAGCATAATTTATATATAAATATTTATACAGCTTTGAACCTATATTTATGCGACTCCCTTCTATTACTGAATAAATATTAAAAGGTAGTATCAATTCATTTAATTTTTCTCCTGTTAAACTTTTCGAAAAAATCCATCCAAGTCCTTGAGATACATACACAACAATTGATATAGGAATAAAGAAAAAAATTGGAGTAAAAAATGTTGCCACTAAATATTTTCCCATTACTGTTTGCATAAACATAGAAAATGTAAAAAACAATATACAATATAAAAAGTTTATTAAATACCACATAGGTATATCAGTATAAGAAGTTTTTATAAATTCTACATTTCCAACATATAATACACTCATAATTAAAAAATTTATTAAAAAAGCTATAAATATAGAAAATGCCCCTACTATGTATTTATTTATAATTATATCTTTTCTTTTAAAAGGCATAGACATAATTAATCCACAAGTTGATGTTTGTTTTTCAGTTTTGAATAATAAAACTACTAAAATTAATATTAAAGGGAATAAAAAAAGCATATTCTCTGGTGTATCAAAAATTTTATTATTAAACCAATAGGGATCAATAACAAAATTAGAATCTAATGCTAAACTTGCTTTATATCTACCTAACAAATTACTTATTGGAATATATTTTATAACAACTAAGGCAAAAGTCATTATTAATATCATCCATCTACACCCTATCCACTCTTTATAGATCAAAGGTTTTTTCAATGTTTTTTTCATTCCCGTCTTCCTCCTCCACACAATGAATAAACATATCTTCTAAACTTAGCTCTACTTCCTCTACAAATTCAGATCCTTTATCTAAAAGTCTTTTTTTTAGTTTTTCAGAGTAATCTTTAGTAATTATATATGTTATTTTTCCTACTCTCTCTATCTTCATTACTTCATCCCAAGATTTTATTTCTTCTAAAACTCTTGTATATTTAAATAAAGTTTGAAGTTTCTTTATATTATTTTTCATTGAATCTAAACTATCTAAATATCTTACAGTTCCTTCTTCCATAATAGCTATAGATTCACATATTTTTTCCAAATTCATGATATGATGGCTAGAAATAAAAACTGTTGTTTTTCTTTCTGAAACTTCTTCTATTAATAAATTCATTAATTTTCTTGTAATGATAGGATCTAATCCTGAAGTAGGTTCATCTAAAATTAAAACTTTAGGATAAAAACTTAAATTAAGCATTAAAGCTACTCTCATTTTCATGCCTTTTGAAAATTGCCTTATTCTTTTATTTTCAGGTATTTTAAATATCTCATTTATTTCCTTAAACCTATCGTAAGAAAAAGTTTCATAACTTAATTTATAAAATTTAACTAATTCACTTATTTTAAAAGAAGTATAATACTGATTTTCATCTGATACATACCCTACATATTTTTTTACTTCTACATTTTCAAAAACTTCTTGATTATTTATTTTTATATCTCCTTCATCAGGTTTATATATCCCTGTTAGACACTTTATTAATGTTGTTTTTCCAACTCCATTTTCTCCTATAAGCCCAAAAATACTCCCCTTATTAACTTTTAAATTTATATTTTGCAATATCTTTTTATTTCCTAGTGATTTTGAAAGATTTTTCACTTCTATCATATTTTTCACCTCTAATTTTTAAATTCTTCATATAATACCACTATAATTTTTTAAATATATTTCTACCATTAATATTGAGTGTATTACTACTTATAATACACCCATAATATATCATTTTGCTTTCATGATGTAAATATTATATATTTCAAGACATTTAATATTTAATATTTTTTATTCATACATTTTATATTTAAAAAGCATATAATAGTATAAATACTTTTGCTCATGGAGGATTAAATGGTAACGGATAAAATATATTCTGTTATTCTAAAACTAATTAGGATAATATTTATACTTTGTATAATAAAAAATATATTTATAAAAAATTATTTTATTGCATTAGTTGCTCTTTCTGGTATTTTACTAACTCTATCCCCTTTTATAATATCTAAGATATTAAATCATGATTTAAGCTGTCATATAAAAATATTTATAATTTTATTTATCTTCATTGCATTATACTTAGGGTCTATTCATAATTTTTACAGTTTCAAATGTTTTGATACATTTTTACACTTTTCTTCTGGAGTAATGTTAAGCTTCATAGCTGACAACTGGATATCCATAGAATATAAAAAAACTGACATAAAAAAGTTCAGCCTGTTTTTTACTAATGTTTTTACTATCTCTTTTGCAGTATTTTGTGGTGTTGTATGGGAAATATATGAGTTTAGCATGGATACATTTTTCAACCTAGATATGCAACGAATAAAAGCTTTTAAGTTTTCAGATACCATGATAGATTTAATTGCTGACCTTTCTGGTGCTTTACTCTTTATTCTTATTAAATATATATATAATAAAAAGAAAAAGAAAAATTTAACTTAATAAAAATCAGTAACCTTAAAACTTATATAAGTTTTAAGATTACTGATTTTATTATAATTTCTAATATAGAAAGCTTTTTTCATAGATCTCATATATCCTATCCTAGTCTTATATTTTATTTATTACTAAACTATTATTTTCAATCTTCTATCGATTGTATATTTCCTTTATCCTCTCCTAAAACTCTATCATTCAAATCACTTTTATATTGTTTTTCTTTAGTACCACAAAAATCATTCTCTTTATTATGCATACCTCCACCACAACATCCTTTTCCTCTTAACATATTAAAAAACATAAATCCTATAAAAGCAATATATAATATTCTTATAAATTCACTCATTTAAATCACTCCTTAAAATATTAATGGAAATTAAATATTTTTTAGTTCTACTAAATAAATTATAAAAAAAGATTATGGAGAAATTAAGGAGAGTTTATATTTAATATGTTTTTCTATTTTTAATACTAGATAAAATACTCCTATATTAATTTTTGTAAATATAAACTTGAAATTTCATTTATATAAATTAGTTTATTTGGTAATATATATTTATATAGATAACTAAGGAGTGATACAATGAAAAATTTTAAAGATATGCTTCATAAATACGCTAAATTAGCTGTAGATATAGGAGTTAACATACAAAAAAATCAAACTCTAGTTATAAATTCTCCAATTGAATGTGCTGAATTTACTAGATTAATGGCTGAATCCGCTTATAAAAGTGGTGCTAAAAATGTAGAAGTAATGTGGCATGATGAATCATTAGCACTTATCAAATATTTAAATGCTCCAGAAGAAAGCTTTAAAGAATTTCCTGAATGGCAAATTAAAAGATTAAATGACCTTGTAGAAAAAAATGCTGCCTTTATTTCTATAGCAGCTTCCAATCCTGATTTATTAAAAGAAGCTGACCCTAATAAAATAGCTATATCTAATAAAACAAAATCTACTGCTTTAAAAGATTATAGTAACCATATAATGAAAAATGATGTAGCTTGGTGCGTTATATCTGTTCCTACAAAAGCATGGTCAAAAAAAGTATTTTCAAATTCAGATGAAAATGAGGCTGTAGAAAAGCTTTGGAATAATATATTTAAAATTGTAAGAGCAGATAGAGATGATCCTATTAAAGCTTGGGAAAAACATATAGAAAATAATGATAAAAAAGTAGATTTCTTAAATAATCATAGATTTAAAAATCTTCATTATAAATCTAAAGATACCGATTTAACTATAGAACTTCCAAAAGATCATATTTGGTGCGGATGTGGTGAATACAATAAAGCTGGTACTTATTTTGTTGCAAACATTCCAACAGAAGAAGTATTTACTCTTCCTTTAAAAAACGGAGTAAATGGAAAAGTTAAAAGTACTAAGCCTCTTAATTTTAATGGAAATTTAATAAATGATTTCACTTTAACTTTTAAAGATGGAAAAGTAATAGATTTTTCTTGCTCTGAAGGATATGAAAGCTTAAAAAAACTACTACAAATGGATGAAGGTTCTTCATATCTTGGAGAAGTAGCTTTAGTACCTTTTGATTCTCCTATTTCAAACTCAAATATAATATTTTATAATACTTTATTTGATGAAAATGCTTCTTGTCACCTTGCTTTTGGTAAAGCATATTCTTCTTGTTTAAAAAATAATGATAAATTAACCCTTGAAGAAACTAAAAAACTAGGTGCAAATGATTCTTTAGTACATGTAGATTTCATGGTAGGATCTCCTGATCTTGATATAATAGGTGAAACTCATAGTGGAGAAAAAATACAAGTATTTAAAAATGGTAACTGGGCATTCTAAATTCAATTATCAAATTAATAAATAACAGTTTATTGCTTAAATTTCTTAAGGATTTCTAAATATATTGATTTTTGCTAATAAAGCGTATTTACTTTTAAAATAAGTTTTTCTAATAAAATTAAATTGCTACAATATATTATAGCAATTTTAAAAATAAGCAATCAGATCAAGTAAAAAAATAAGATAATATAAATAATTTATATAAAAATAAATTTATCCATATTATCTTATTTTTATTTTAAGAATTTTATAAAACAAAATTCTACCCTTGATTATTATTTTATAATTGTTATTTGTCTTTTCACTATTGTTATTTATTATTTAACAGTTATTATCTACCTTTTTATAATTATTATCTATCTTCTCATAGTTACCATCTATTTTTTGATTTAATGGTTTTTTTAAAATTCCTAACAATATAGCTGTAATTATAGATCCTATTATTATAGATATTAGATACATTATTGAACTTCCTTCAACTACTGGTATAACAAATAATCCACCATGTGGTGCTGGAAGCCCTATATTAAATATCATAGACAAAGCACCTGCTACTGCTGAACCTACTACACAAGAAGGTATTACTCTTATAGGATCTGCTGCTGCAAAAGGTATTGCTCCTTCTGTTATAAAAGATAGACCCATTATATAGCACACTTTTCCTGAATCTTTTTCTTGTTTAGTAAACTTATTTCTAAAAAATGTTGTTGCAAGAGCAATTCCAAGGGGAGGAACCATTCCTCCAGCCATTATTGCTGCATGAGGACCGTATTTACCTGAGCTTATCATAGCTATACCAAAAGTATATGCTGCTTTATTTATAGGCCCACCCATATCTATAGCCATCATTCCACCTAATATTAATCCCAATAATACTTTATTAGTAGTTCCCATCGATCCAAGCCAACTAACAAGAAAAGTGTTTAATGACTTACATGGACTAACTATAAAATAAAACATTATTGCCCCTGTTATAAATATTCCAAACAAAGGATATAACAATACTGGTTTTAAACCTTCTAATGAATCCGGTAATTTTGAAAATACTTTTTTTAACAAAATTACTGTATACCCACCTAAAAATCCAGCAATTAATCCACCTAAAAAACCAGCTTTTTCAGTATATGCAATAAGTCCACCTACCATAGCTGGTGCAAATCCTGGCCTATCTGCTACACTCATCCCAATAAATCCTGCTAACACTGGTATCATTAAATAAAAAGCATTTCCACCACCTATATCATTTAAAAGCTTAGCAAAAGCATTAAAAGACGGATCCTTAGGCTCTGATGAATGAATACCAAATAAGAAAGAAATTGCAATAAGTATCCCTCCACCTACTACAAAGGGAAGCATATTAGAAACCCCATTCATTAAATGCTTATAAAATCCTGTTCTTTCTTTTTTATTAGAAGTAAATTTATTTAATTCTCCTTCGTATATATAAGTATTTCCTTCTCCTTTTATTGCATTATTTATTAATTCTTTAGGGGATTTAATAGCTTTAGCTACTGGAACTTGTATAACTTTTTTATTATTAAATCTAGACATTTCTACTTTTTTATCTGCAGCTACTATAATTGTTTTAGCATTTTTTATTTCTTCTTCTGTCAATTTATTTTTTATTCCTGTTGAACCGTTAGTTTCAACCTTTATTTCAATTCCCATATTCTTTGCAGTATTACTTAAAGCATCTGCTGCCATATAAGTATGTGCTATACCAGTTGGACATGCTGTTACTGCTAATATAGTATCTTTTCCTCTATTTTTATTTTCAGTTTTTTCATCTTTTTCTTTTTCTTTTGAATCTATTATTGATATAATTTCATTTTTTTCTTTAGCACTTTCTATATTTCTTATAAACTGTTTGTCCATTAAAAACGTAGATAACTTAGATAATGTTTCTAAATGCTCTTCATTAGCTTTCTCGCTTGCTGCTATCATAAAAAACAAATGTGCTTTCTCTCCATCTAATGAATTATATTCAATACCTTCTTTAGAATACCCAAAAGCTATTGAAGGTTCTTTAACGGCTACTGTCTTTGCATGAGGAATAGCTATTCCATTACCTATCCCTGTAGAGGATTTTCTTTCTCGTTTCCATATTTCTTTTATATAATCTTCTTTATCCTTTAACTTTCCAGCTTTATTCAGTTTACTTGCTAGCTCTTCTATTACTTCCTTTTTATTTTTTGAAGTTAAATTAATAATTATAGTTTCTTTAGTTATAAGTTCTGTTATTCTCAATTGTTTATCTCCTTTCTTTTAAAAGCTTATTTATTTTAATCTTATAAATAGAAAGGTTCCTTATGAAAATACATAGTCTTAACTAATTTTTATTACTTCAATTAAAGATAATAATTCATAGGCTTTATCTTTAGTACATAAATCTTTTGAAAAAGCAGTAGCACTTCCTGTAGCTATTGCAAATTTAAATGCATTATAAAAATCCCTAGTTTTTAAATATTCAGCTATAAATCCTGCTACCATAGAATCTCCAGCTCCTACTGAATTTTTAACTTCTCCCTTTGGAACTTTGCCTAAATATACTGCTTTATTATTTATAAAAAGCGCGCCTTCCCCTGCCATAGAAATTATTAAATTTTCACAGCCCATTTTAATAAGTTTCTTTCCGTAGAAAATTATTTCTTTTAAATTAGTTAACTTTGTATCAAATATTTCTTCCAATTCATGTTTGTTCGGTTTAATTAAAAAGGGTTTTTCTTTTATAGATGAAAGTAAAGATTCCCCCGTTGTATCTACAACTATTTTAATACCTTTAGCCTTATATTTTCTTATTATACTGGCATATATATCATTAGGTATTGACTTTTGAACATTACCAGATAAAACTAAAACATCATCACTTTCTAAACATTCTAACTTGGAATAAAATTTTTGCAAACTAGCATTACATATTACCGGTCCCTGACCATTTATTTCTGTCTCTTCTTTAGATTTAATTTTTACATTTATTCTAGTATCTTCTGAAACATTAATAAAACTTGTTTCTATATTTTCAGTAGCATCTAAAGAATTCTTTATAAATTCTCCTGTAAACCCACCTATAAAACCTAATGCTTTACTATGTATATTTAAGTTACTTAAAACTCTAGATACATTTATTCCTTTTCCTCCAGCAAATTTATCATCTTTTCCTATTCTATTAACTTTATCTAAAATAAAATCTTCAACTTCAATAACATAATCTATTGATGGATTTAAAGTTACTGTATATATCATTTGTTTATTCCACAACCTTTACAATAGTTTTATCTTTATATTCTTGTAAATTTTCCTCATTATAATTTGTTACAAGTTGTACTTCATCTAAATTTGCAAACTTCATAAAGCTTACTTCTCCAAATTTACTATAATCCGCTACAACAAATGATTCCCTTGAAAGTTTGATTACCTGTTTTTTTAACACCGCTTCTTCTGGATCTGGTGTAGTACATCCAAATTTCAAATGTACTCCATTACTTCCCATAAAACATTTATCAAATCTAAAATCTTTCAATTGTTCTATAGCTGACGTTCCTATTACTGCTTTTGTACTTTCTTTTACTTTGCCACCTAACATATATGCATTTATTCCTTCAGAAATCAATGCATTAATATGGGTTAAACCATTAGTAACTACTATTACATTCTTACTTTTTATATGTTTAATAAGATTTAAAGTAGTTGTTCCTGCATCTAAAAAAATACATTCTCCATCCTTTACTAATGTTGCAGCATATTTTGCAATAAGAATTTTCTCAATTCTATTTTTATCTACTTTTTCTATGTCACTTAGTTCTTTAATTTTACTATTTATCAAAGTAGCCCCTCCATGGACTCTTTTTAGTAAATTTTTTTCTTCAAGGCAAGTTAAATCTCTCCTTATTGTTGATTCAGAACTTTCTGTAGCTTTTACAAATTCACTTAAATTGACTACTCCATAATCTTTCAATAAGCTAAGTATAATTTCATGCCTTTTTCCAGTAATCATTTTTGTTCATCCCCTTCTTATATACCTATTATATATATTACCCTCATAAAATTCAATCATTTTCATTTATAATATTTCAAATTCATTCATATAAATTATAAATTCATTCATATTCTTTCACCAATAAATCAAATATATTTATAATAAGATTAAAAAAGGCTATTGATAAATTAAATTCATCAACGGCCTTTTTAATAATATTAAATTATCCATTATTATATAAGTGACATGCCACTTTATGTCCATCTTCTAAAGTTATCATTTTAGGTCTTTCTTTTTTACAAATATCCATACACTCTGAACATCTAGTATGAAATCTACAACCAGATGGAGGATTAATTGGACTTGGTACATCCCCTCTTAGTATTATTCTTTCTTTTTTCTTTGTAGGATCTGGTATAGGTATAGCTGAAAGTAGTGCCTTAGTATAAGGATGCTTTGGATTATTATAAAGTTCTTTATCTGTACCTATTTCAACTATTTTCCCTAAATACATAACTCCTACTCTATTACTTATATGCTTTACTACATTAAGTCCATGAGCTATAAAAAGATATGTCAAATTAAATTCTTTTTGAAGATCATTAAGTAAATTTAATACCTGAGCTTGTATTGATACATCAAGTGCTGATACTGGTTCATCACATACTATAAGTTTAGGATTAACAGAAATTGCTCTTGCAATTCCAACTCTTTGCCTTTGACCTCCACTAAATTCATGAGGATATCTATCTTTATGATAACTTGCAAGACCAACATAATTCAAAAGTCTATCTACTCTTTTATCAAGTTCTGCCCCTCTTGCAATGTTATTTATTTTCATAGGTTCTGCTATTATATCTTTTACTGACATTCTAGGATTTAATGAAGCATATGGATCTTGGAATATTATCTGTATATTTTTACTTAATTCCTTTCTACTTTTCTTTTTAATATTTTGTACATTTTCTCCATTGAAAAGTATTTCACCTTCTGTCGGATCTAATAAACTAACAAGCATTCTTCCTGTAGTAGATTTACCACATCCAGACTCTCCAACTAATCCTAAAGTCTCACCTTCATATATATCAAAACTAACATCATCTACTGCTTTTACATAGCTTTGTGCATTACCAAAAAACCCCGATTTAATAGGAAAATATTTTTTTAAATTTCTTACTTTCATCAATTCTTTCACTAACTTTCACTTCTCCCTTCCTTATCATACAAAAAACATCTAACATCTCTTCCATTTTGCACTAATAAAGGTGGAGCACTCTCTGTGCATCTATCAATACATTTATCACATCTAGTACTAAAGGCACATCCTTTTGGCATATCTAATGGATTTGGAACCATTCCTGGTATCATAAATAAAGACTCTTGCTGCTCATCTACTTTTGGTATTGATTTTAATAATCCTTGAGTGTAAGGATGCATAGGATTTTCAAATATTTCGTTTACTGTACCAGTTTCTACTACTTTACCACAATACATTACAACTACTCTATCTGCCACTTCAGCCACTACCCCTAAGTCATGAGTTATAAGAAGGATTGCTGTTCCTAACTTTTCTTTTAACTTTAATATTAAATCTAATATTTGTGCTTGTATTGTAACATCTAAAGCTGTTGTAGGTTCATCTGCAATTAAAAGTTCTGGGTTACATACAAGAGACATAGCAATCATAATACGTTGTCTCATACCACCACTCATTTGATGTGGGTAATCCTTTATTCTTTCCTTTGGAGAAGGTATACCAACAAGTTCTAACATTTCTATAGCTCTTTTTTTAGCTTCTTCCTTAGTTACATTTTCATGTCTTAATATTGTTTCAGTAATTTGCTTCCCTACAGTATAAACAGGATTTAAAGATGTCATAGGTTCTTGGAATATCATAGAAATTTCATTTCCCCTTATGTCTTGCATTTGCCTTTTAGTTTTATTTAGTAAATCTTCACCTTTAAATTTTATCTCTCCATCTACAATTTTTCCTGGGGGACTAGGTATAAGCCTCATAATAGATAAAGAAGTAACACTTTTACCACTACCAGATTCTCCAACTACAGCTACTACTTCACCTTTATCTATACTAAAATCTACTCCGTTTACAGCATTAACTATTCCCTCTTTTGTTTTAAACTGAGTTTTAAGATTTTTAACTTCAAGTAACATAATAAATTCACCTCTATTTTCTATTTTTCGGATCTAGTGCATCTCTTAATCCGTCACCAAATAAGTTAAAAGCAAGTACAGTAATTGTTATTGCAAGTCCTGGAAATAAAACTATATGGGCTGCATTATAAAAATACTGTCTTCCTGCTCCAAGCATACTTCCCCACTCTGCAAGTGGTGGTTGTACACCTAGTCCTAAAAATCCCAAAGCAGATGTTTCTAATATAGCAGTTGATACACCTAAAGTAGCACGTACTATTATTGGAGATAAAATATTCGGCAATATGTGTTTAAATATTATACTTAAGTCTCCATTTCCTATAACTCTAGCAGCTTGCACATACTCACTTTCTTTTACAGATAATATACAACTTCTAACTATTCTTGCATACTCAGGTATAGTTACAATAGTTATTGCAATTACTGCCTTATCAATACCTTTTCCTAAAGCACTCATAAAAGCTATTGCTAAAAGTAATGATGGAAATGCTAGTATTATATCCATTATTCTCATTAAGAACATATCGATTTTTCCACCATAATATCCTGCAAAAGAACCAATAATTATTCCTACACTTAAAGCTATAGAAACTGAAGTAATACCAACTCTTAGAGATATTCTTGTACCATCTATAATTCTACTTAATATATCTCTACCTTGCTCATCTGTACCTAACAAATAAGATGATGAAGGTGATTGTAAACTTTTAGATAAATCTCCTATATAAGGATCATGAGGCATTATAAATTTGCCGAAGATTGCTACAAAAATTAATAAAATTATTATTATAAGCCCTATAAGTGCAGCTTTATTTTTAAGAAATATATCTAAAAAATTCTTAAAAGCTTTTTTCCTCTTGCTTTCCGTTTTAGTATACTCTTTTAAATTTCCTTCCATTCTATTTCTCCTTTGCTAAAAAATTAAGAATATTTTATTCTTGGATCTAAATATGCATATAATAAATCTACAATTAAGTTTACTAATACAAATATAGTAGCAAGCATCATTACAGATCCTTGAACTACAGGATAATCTGATTTTAATATAGCATCTACTGTATAACTACCTATTCCTGGCCATGCAAATACTGTTTCTGTTAAAACCGCTCCACCTAAAAGAGCTCCTAATTGTAGCCCTATTACTGTAGTTACTGGTATTAATGCATTTCTTAAAGCATGTTTTAATACAACTACTTTTTCAAACAATCCTTTTGCTCTAGCAGTTCTTATATAATCTTGTTTTATTATTTCAAGCATAGTAGATCTAGTCATACGAGCAATTATAGCAGTAGAATAAGAAGCTAATGCTATGGCAGGAAGTGCTAAATGCTGAATAGAATCTTTTAGAGCTGCCATATTTCCAGTTAATATACTATCTAAAATATACATTCCTGTAATATGAGTTGGTTCCATACCAACGCTTATCCTACCTGATACTGGAAGCCAATGAAGTTGAACACCAAATACTACTATAAGAACCAATCCTAACCAAAATATTGGCATAGAAACTCCTATTAATCCAATAAACATACTTATATAGTCAACTATAGAATTTTGTTTTACCGCTGATATAATTCCAATAGTAACCCCTACAACAGAGGCAATAATAATTGCAGTAATAGCAAGTTCAATTGTAGCTGGAAATCTAGATAAAATCTCTTGTGTAACTGGTGCTTTAGTTATAAGAGAATCTCCAAAATTTCCTTTTAATACCCCTCCAATAAAAGCAAAATATTGAATATATAATGGCTTGTCTAATCCTAACTCAATACGTAATGTATTAACTTGCTCTGCAGTTGCATGTTGACCTAGTATAATAGAGGCAGGATCTGTTGTAAATACGTGCATTACTAAAAATACAAGTACTGAAACGCCAAAAATTACAGGCAATAATAAAAGTAGCCTTTTTAAAGTGTACTTTAACATATATTTTTTTACCTCCTAGTTATGTTTTTCAAAAACAAACCCCGCTTTTAAAAAAACGGGGCATAAGTCATATTGTCTTATTCTTTTTCCACATCTTTTAAATATGCATTTCCTGTTGGATGCAATTCAAAGTTTTTAACTTTTGGTGAATATGCAGCCATACTCTTAGCATGTGAAACTGGATACCAAGCAGAATCTGCCATAACTTTTTCTTGAACTTTCTTATATAAATCTTCTCTTTCTTTTCCATTAGGAGTTTTTCTAGCTTTAGAAAGTAAATCATCTACTTCTTTATTACTATATTTAGCAGCATTTAAGCTAGATTCTATTTCTTTTGTATCTAATAAAGATAAGAAGTTATCTGCATCTCCATTATCTCCAATCCATCCATAGAAAAGTAAGTCTCCTTCTCCTTGTTGTACTTTTGTTTTATATTCTTTCCAAGGATACACATCAATTTTAGCTTTTACACCTATTTTAGCAAGATAGTTTTGAACTGCCTCTGCTAATTTTTGACCACCTACTGAGTTATATGGTCTTGGATTTGAGTAAGTTATCATTTTAAGTTCCATATTTTCTTTTCCAGCTTCTTTTAATAGTTGTTTAGCTTTTTCTGGATTATACTCATGATTAGTTAATTTATCATTATATCCTGGTATGAAATCTGGCATTGGAGCTTTAGCTTCATCTGCATATCCTTGATATAAGTGTTTAACTAATTCTGGTTTGTTTATGGCATAGCTAATAGCTTCTCTTAATTTAGAATCATTAAACGGAGCTCTTGATGCATTAAATGCCATATAGTTTATATTCATACCTTTTTCTTCAAATATCTTCATTTTACTATCTTTAAGTTTTTTAACATCATTAGGATCTATTCCATCTATTATATCTGCTGATCCTGTCATAAGTTCACTTGCACGTACTGAATTTTCTTTTGTAAATTTAAAAACTACTTTTGCAGATTTTGCTTTTCCATCCCAATAATCTTCATTTCTTTCTAATGTTATTGACTGACCTTTTTTCCATTCTACAAATTTAAATGGACCTGTTCCAACAGGATTTTGATTTAAGTTACCATCATGTTTTTTAGCTGCTGTTGGACTTACCATAGGAGCTGCAAGGGACATAGCTAAATTTGCTAAAAATGGCGTACTTGCTTCTTTTAATGTTACCTTTACTTTAAGATCATCTAATTTTTCTACTTTTTTTACATCTCCGTAAGTAAAACCTGCATAAGGCATATCTTTCTTAACTTTAGGAGGTATTTGTCTTTCAATATTATATACTACTGCATCTGCATTAAATGGAGTTCCATCATGGAATTTTACATCTTTACGCAAATCAAAAGTATATTCTTTTCCATCATCACTTACATTCCACTTAGTAGCTAATGCTGGTTCTAATTCTGTAGAACCTTTTTTATATCTTAAAAGTCCTTCATAAACATTACATATAACTTTTGAAGATTCTCCATCATCTACATATGCTGGATCTAATCCCCTAGGATCAGCACCTTGACCATAAACTAAAGTCTTACCCTCTGATCCTCCTGTAGTAGATTTTTTTTGCCCGCCACATCCTGTAAAAATTAACGTGGTAGAAATAACTGCAGTGGTCAATAACGCCACTATTTTTCTTTTCAATTTTATAGCCCCCTTAGCTTTATATACATTTATTGAAAACGTTTCTACAATTGAAAGGTTTTGTGTTTGTTTATTCATTTTGAAAAGTTATGTAACTCTTAGCGATTTTATATATGTCATTTAAAAAATACTAGATTTGCAAGATTTAGCCTGCGCGCGCTAATTGTAAACTGCATTAACATTTGTTAAAATTATACCTGAAAATTTTAAATTTTGCAATATTATTTTAAGATTATTCATTTATCAAATTTTTTCCAAACTTTTAATGTAGTATTTTAAATAACTTTATAAACAAACTATCAACATTAGTATTTTTATAAATGAAAAATTTATACAATAATTTTTAAAAAATAAAAAAGAGCTTAATTAAAAGCTCTCTACCTATTTTTATTACTAATATTAAAAAGTGAATTTGCATAGATTTAAATAAATAAACAATAATTATACTAAATACTAATCTATCTTTCGAGCTACCTCTTCTTTAAGTCCATTTTTATCATTATAATCTTTAGACCTTATTATTTTTTTAACCTTTGTAGGCTTAGATTTCAAAATAACTATATAATCTGATAACTCCAAAGCTTCTTCTATATCGTGAGTAACAAGTATTATTGTTTTGTTCTTTATACTATCTTTCTTTTTTAAAATATTATGTATTATATCACTTTTTGATTTTACATCTAAGGATTTAAAAGGTTCATCCATTATAATTAAAGGGCTGTTACATACCAAAGCCCTAGCTATTGCTACTCTTTGCCTCATTCCACCACTTAACTGACCAGGATAATAGTTTTTGTATTCTAACATATTTACTATATCTAAAGATTTTAAAATTATTTCATCTCTATATCTTTTATCATGAATTTTATCTTTCAATACAAATTCTATATTTTTATATATAGTTTTCCATTCTATTAATCTATCTTCTTGAAATACAAAACTTATATCTTCCCCTTTAAATCCTATAACTTCCCCTCTATATTCTTTTATTAATCCAGTAATTATATTAAGAAGAGTAGTTTTACCACATCCTGACGGACCCAATATAGATGTTATTTTATTTTCAGTAAATTCTAAATTAAAGTTATCTAACACTTTTAGATTCCCATATGCTTTACACAAATTTTTAACCTTATACATTATAAATCTCACTTTTATCTATAAATTTTTTATACAAATATTTAATTAGCCACTGTAAAATAACAGATAAGATTACTATTATAACTATCCATGCAAATAATCCTGCAGTATTAAGATTCATTTTCTCTTGTTGGAGACAAGTCCCTATAGAAAATTTAGGCTGTCCAAGGACTTCTCCAGCTATAACTACTTTTAAATTAAGTCCAATTATTGATCCTAAAATTGAGTTCAAATTATAAAATATAGTAGGTATGTATATCTCTTTCACTATAGTAAATGTCCTAACTTTATATATTTTTGCCATATCTAAAATCTTTCTATCTATATTCTTTATTGATAATAATATATTTTCATAGGCTATAGGAAATATAACTATAAATCCTATTAATATAGGAGCATTCTCGCTATCTATCCATATTAAAACTAAAATTATGATAGCTATTGTAGGCACTGCTTTTAAAAAATTTAAAAATGGTATTATAATATTATAAATAGTCTTTGATAAACTAGATAGAATTCCAATTATTAATGCAATAAATACAGAAATTAAGAAGCTTTTAAAGCTTCTTAATATAGTAAATCCTATAACAAAAATAAAATCTTTTTCTTTTATTATATATAATAAATTCATTATTGTATTCTTAGGTGAAGGAATAATAACTTCACTATTTACAATTTTATAAAGGAAACACCATAATACAAATAAAAAAATATATGATAAAGCTAAATGCTTTCCACTTTTATTTTTCCATATACAAACCTTCATCTGGAATTTTTCCTCCTATTGATTTAGGGTTAGATTCCGCTAAAACTTTAAAATAATCTTTATACTCCTTTTTAGAATCATTTATATTAGTATACTTCATATTAGCTCTTTTAATAGCGTTTTTTATTATTTTATCATCTTTTATATTAAGTTTTAATTCCTTTGCATATTTTGATAAATCTTCTGGTTTATTATTTGCCCAATTAACACTATCTTTATACTTATCTAAGAAACCATTTATAAAATCTTTATTATTATCTAAAAGTTCCTTCTTTACTATTAAACTAGATTGAGGATATCCTAATTTATTATTATTTATCTTCATCCATTCTTTATTTAAATCAAAAGATATCTTACTATCTTTTTTCTTCATAAGAACCTTGCTAAGCATAGGCTCCGGTATTATAGCTATCTTAGCTTTCCCAGAAATAAATGCAGGAGCAAGCTCTGTTGCAGCATTTAAATACTTTATATTTACGTCTTTATCTGGATTTATGTTGTTTTTATTTAATATATTTTTAAATACTATATCAGGAGTTAATCCTTTTCCCATACTATATATTTCTTTTCCTTTAAGATCATTAAAATTCTCAAATTTTTCACTACTTACTAGAAAAAAAGAACCAAATCCAGATGTAGCTGCTAATTTATAAGGCAAATTCTTATTATAAGCTTGAGCAGAAAGATTAGAAGGTACTATAGCAATATCTGCTTCTTTTTTTAAAACCTTTGATGCTAATATATCTGGTGTTTTTTCTACTTCATACTTTATTTGAATATTTTTATCTATTGATGGGTTTTCTTTTATCATTTTAGCAATAGAAAGAGATGGCACTCCATCAGGAACACAAACTTTAACTGTTTTCTTTTCACTACTTTCCTTATTTTCTTTTTGGGCAGTCTTAGAACTACATGCTCCTAAAACCATTATACTTAAAAACAAGCTAAGTATAACTCCTATTTTTTTTCTCATTTTCATTTTTTATTCCCCCTTTAGTCACATTTAAATAAATAACTAGTCTTTTTCTTAATTTCCTTCAATTCACTTTTTTCTTACAATATATTAGCAAAACTATAGATTATCCATCTCATTAGATTTAACACAATATACATTTAATATTTAACTTGTTATTTATCTTAATATTCCTTTAACATTATTTTAAATCTTTTATATGAATTAATAAAGCTATATCCTTATAACTATACTATTTTTTAATAATCATTCATCAATTTATGTAATAATTCATATTATATAACCAGAGTAATTATTATAGGAGATTAGTTATGTTTTTTAGAGTTCCTGATGAAAAAGTTCAAAAACAAACTACTTACATTATAGATTCCAAAATGGCTGATGTTAATGGAGATAAATTATTAGAACGAGTAGATCTTATAGGTACAAAAGAAAAACCTGAGGATATATTTATAGACAACATAAGAATATTAATTACAAACCCTTGCACAAACTTAAAAACAGAAATACCTCTAAAATTTAATGCTGGATATAGCCCTAAACTATTTTTAGGTGACTTTAACAATGACAAAGTTGACGATATATTTGTAAGTATATTCTCTGGAGGTAGTGGTGGATTTGGCTTTTATTATGTAATATCTTTCTTAAATAATATACCTAAAACTATATTCGATTTTGAAAAATTTAATCAAAACAGTTTATTCTCTGGGAAATACAAAGATAACTATCTGGTAGATATTATAGATGATATGACTAATAAAAAAGTAACCATAGATATAAGCTACAAAGATAAAGAATACTTAAAAGATATATATGATGAAAATGGCAAATTAATAAAACCTATAGAGGCTTCAATATCCGGTCTTGGAGAACTCTATCCAATAGATATAAATAACGATTCAAACTACGAACTATTAGGATCTCAAAGAATAATAGGAAGAGCTAATGCAGACACTTTAGGAACTGTTCAAACTAGACTTAAATGGAATGATTCTAAAGATGACTTTGAAAAAATTTTTAAGGAAGTTAGCGTTTCATTTAATTAAATGGCTTTTTTAAGTTTATTTAAATATTTTACACCCTATGTAATTTAAAAAGATTTAAATATAAAAACTATAATTTTATAACTTTACAAAATAAAAAACATATAGTAAATGATATAAAAATCAACTACTATATGTTTTTATATTTATTTTATGCTGCTAAATTTTCTTCTAAGGCATCCACTACTGCTTCAGATTTTTTGCTTAATGCTATATTAATAACCATAGCCCCTAATCCAAATAACAATATAAATATTAAGTCCTTAGAGAATAAATTCATATTCATGTTTACTGCAGATATTGATTCTCTTAATCCTTCTACCGCATATGTGAATGGTAATATTGGATTTATTCCTTGGAAAAATGCTGGTAAAGTTTCCTTTGGAAAAGTTCCAGAATCTGAGCAAAGTTGTAATATTAATAACACTATTGCTATTGATTCTCCAAGAAGTCCTCCTAAATTAGTTAAACAATATAATATTGAAACAAAAGATATTGACATAACTACAAGTAAAGTCATAAGCATACCTGGATGGGTCGGCTTTATACCCATAGCTAAAGTTACTATTCCAAGTACACATGCTTGTACTAATCCTATAAGTAAACAAGATAAGTATTTACCAAATACAAACTGTACGTTGTTAAATTCTTCAAGATCATTTTTCTTATTCTTAACTATTAAGAATATAAATACTGCTCCAATCCAAACTGATATCGGTAAGAAATACGGTGCTAATCCTGTTCCATAATTATCTACTGGATTCATCGCTGTTTTAACCATTTTTACTGGTTCTCCAATAAAGTTTCCAAGATCATCACTATTAGTTTGCATCTTATCATTTATTTCTTTATATCCATCATCTAATCCATCTTTTAATTCTTTAGTACCATCGTAAGCTGTACCTAATCCGTCTTTTAATTTTCCTGAACCATCATATAGTTTATTTACTCCAGTTGCCAATGCTGGTATTTGTGAGCCTGCTTGATTTAATCCATCAGTTACTTTACTTGATCCATCATAAAGCTTTGCTGCTCCACTTGCTAATGCTGGTATTTGTGAGCCTGCTTGATTTAATCCATCAGTTACTTTACTTGATCCATCATATAGCTTTGCTGCTCCACTTGCTAATGCTGGTATTTGTGATCCTGCTTGATTTAATCCATCAGTTACCTGACTTGATCCATTATATAGCTTTGCTGCTCCACTTGCTAATGCTGGTATTTGTGATCCTGCTTGATTTAATCCTTGATTTAAATCAATTGCACCTTGTTGTATACCATTGAATTTAGAGGCTGCTTGTTTTACGCCATTAGTATACTCCATACCTCCAGCATATAACTTTCCTATCTGACTTTTAAAGCCATCCATTTCACTAGACTTGTTATTTAGCTCGCTAGCCATCTTTTCAATACCATTTGAAACTCCACTAGCTCCAAGTTTAAGTCTATTTAATTTTTCCTGATTCTCTTTGCTATTAGACTGTCTTTCTATATAACTTAGAGTTTGTTGTAATTCTTTTAAAGATTCTGGTGTTGGATTTGAAGCATATTTTAATACCGCTTGTTTCATAGCATCTTGACTAGTTTTCATTGAGTTAATCAACTCATCTACACCATTTGAAACACTTTTAGATGCTGATGCTAAGTTATTTGCTCCATCTTTCAAATTATTAACATCCTCAATCAAACCACCTGATTGATTTTTAAGTTTATCTAGTCCACCTTGAAATTCATCTGTCTTATCAACTAATGGATCCATAGCTTTAGATTTAAACTCACTAATTCCACTAGACAAACCTTCTGAACCGTTAACTAATTTTGGCATACCATTAGTCAATGCCGGTAACTTACTATTTAAATCCACTAATCCTTTTGTAACTTGATTTGAGCCTGAAACTAATCTAGGCATTCCACTTGTTAGAACTGGTAATTTATTATTTAATTCTCCTAATCCACTGGTTACTTGATTTGATCCAGAAACCAATTGAGGCATTCCATTTGTTAAAGCTGGTAATTTACCATTTAGCTCTCCAAGTCCATTTGTTACTTGACTTGATCCAGAAACTAATAGTGGAATTTTTTCTGATAACTCTGGCACTTTATCATTTAACTCTCCTAGACCGTTCTTTAAATCTCCAGCACCTTTTGCTAAATCTTTTTCTCCATCTAACAATTCTTTTGTTCCATCTTTTGCATCTTTAAGACCATCTTTAGTTTTATATATACTTTCAATAGCTATTTTCCCGTAATTTTCTGAAATACTTTTTTGAATATTTGATTTAATTTCACTTTTAATATTGTCAGATATTTTAGATCCTATATAGTTCTTTTTATCATTAGATATATATTTTATTTCAGCTTTTAGGGCCCTGCCATCTTTTGCAGTAGCTACCTTACTAGAAAAATTTTCAGGTATTATAAACTCTGCAAAATATTCATCCTTATCCATTCCCTTTTTAGCTTCACTTTCAGAAACAAATTCGAATCCTATATCACTATTATCTTTAAGCTCGTCCACTACATCTTTACCATAATTTTCTCTTTTGTCTTCTAATATGGCTCCTGAATCCTTATTAACTACAGCAACTCTATATTGTGATAAGTTATTATAGGGATCCCAATAGGCTTTTAAATAAAAAAAGCTGTATAAGATAGGTATTATTACTATAGCTATCATAGCTAAGCTTTTAATTTTATTAGAAAACATATCTTTAAGCTGTTTTTTAGCCATTTTTAATGTTTTCATAAAGTATCAACCTCTTTCCTTTCTTTAGTTTTATTTTTTCAGCAGATTTTTGTACTGACTAGTCAGTTTTATTCATACACTATTTATACACCATTTTTCGCTAATATTCAATAGCTTTTTATCCTTTTTTGTAAAATTATAATATTAAAAATATTCAGTTATATTTCTCTTTAAATATTATTAACGTTTTCAAAATAATATGATTCTCTAAATATATAAGAAATGCTATTCTTTATTAAATTAACAACCTATAAATATACTTAATTAATCTTATATATAGTTTATTTACTTATAAAAAAAATATATATTTATCAAAATTATATATACTACTAAACAATAAAAAATAGTATATTTTAGAAAACAATCAATTGTTTTTCAAAATATACTATCCTGTCACTGGCTATTTATTTAATTTATTTAATTTATTTAATTTAATAAATTTTATATTTAATAAAAACTTATCTTCTTTTTATTCTTCACCATATATTTTTAAGCTAAAACCTTTGTCTAAAACATATTTAGCATATTCTTTAGCTCCAAATAAAGATAAATCTCTATAATTTCCACATTGAAGATCATTAGCTGCTGGAATTTCTTTAGCTTCTAATACCTGTTTTAATGCAGCTTCTAATCCATCTCTGATCTCTTTTGTATCTTTTTCTCCCCATACAGATAAATAAAACCCTGTTCTGCATCCCATAGGGGATATATCTATTATTCCATCTATATGCTCTCTTAAGAATCCTGCAAGAAGATGTTCAATTCCATGTAATGCTGCTGTAGGAATAGCTTCTTTATTAGGTTGCATAAATCTTAAATCATATTTTGAAACCTTATCTCCTTTTGATCCTTCTAGTGTACAGCATTTTCTAACAAATGGTGCCTTAACTTTTCTATGATCTAATTGAAAGCTTTCAACTTTCTTCATAAAAAACCCCTCCTTAACAAATTAAAAAACTTAAGTTCAAATATTTTTCACCTATATACCTACTATTTCATAAAATATACTATATAGTATTATATTTAGTGTAAAATTAACTAAAATTTATAGCTTATATACAATTATAAATTTTATCACACTATTGCCCCATTAACAACAAGGAGGGGATTTTATGAAACTAAAGTCAAAATTTTTAAGTTTATTTTTATCTATATCTCTTATCCCCATACTACTAGCAGGTTTTATAACACTAGTATTTCTAAGAAATAAAGCTTTTGATAACGGAAAAATTATTTTAGAAAATCAAACCAATTTAGCTGAAAAAACTATTTACAATACTATTTCTACAATAAATAAGTCCAGTGAAGATATAATATTAAATAAACGAGTTATAAACTATGTTAAAAATGTAAATTCTAATAAATCTGATGAAAAATCCAAACTAGAAGCAAAAAATTATTTTTCGAATAAAATAAATATATTAAGTGAATATAATAATATAAAATTATTGGACAAGTCCAATAAGATTTTGATAGATACAAAAGGAAATAGTGAAAATAAAATTTTAAACGCTGACTATATAAATAAGATGACACAAACAAAAAAGATATCTATATCTAAAGGTGAAAAGAGCACTTCTTCAAAAGATTCTATATTTACTTTAGCCATTCCTATATTGGACAAAGCAAATAATATTGAAGCATCTGTTCTTATAGATATCTCCTTAAACAAACTATCAAAAAAATGTATCAATCCTATAAAAATATGCAACACTGGTTATGTATATGTTTTAAATGAAAATGGGAAAATGTTAATGCATAATGATTCTGATAAATTATTAAAAGATTCCTTTTTAAAGATTGATATAAGTAAAGAAGTTTTAAATTCACCAAATGGAACTTCTGAGTATACTTTTGATGGTGAAAAAAAATTAATGTGTTATGTTAAAAATAAAGATTTAAATTGGATATTTGTTGCTACTGTTCCCACATCTGAACTCACAGCTATATTCTCCAAGGTCTTTAAGTTAGTGTTAGCTATATTTATAATAGTTTCTATAGCTTGTACAATTTTTTCTTTACTTTTTAGTAAAAATCTTTCTACTCCTATTAATAAAATCTCTAAATCTCTTTCTAATATTTCTAAAGGTGATTTAACAGTAAAAACAAATGTAAAAAGAAAAGATGAGCTTGGCATTATGACCGCTAAACTAAACTCTACTTTAAAAAATCTAAGAGATTCTTTTATATCTGTAAAATCTACTTCAAATGAAGTTGAAAAAAGCGCTTCTTTTCTTTCTAATGCTGCAACTGAAATGACTAATTCTGCAAATGAAGTTGCTAATGCTATCCAAGAAGTTGCTGAAGGCTCTTCTCACCAAGCAGAAGATCTTATGACCGTATCTAATTCACTTTCAACTTTTACTGATAAAATGGATTCAGTAAAAGAAATGATTAGTAATGTAAATGAAAAAAGTTTAACTACTAAAAAATATGTAGAAGAAGGTAAAGAAAAAATAGATATAATTAATACCTCTATAAATGAGATAAAATCTTCTTTTGAACTTGTTTCTGATAGAGCTTTTAATTTAACAAATACTTTTTCTAAAGTTCATGATATATCCGATTCAATAAATAATATTGCAAAACAAACAAATCTTCTAGCTTTAAATGCCGCAATAGAAGCTGCACGAGCTGGAGAAAATGGTAAAGGATTTGCAGTAGTAGCTGAAGAAATAAGAAAACTTGCTGAACAATCAGGAAATTCATCTGAAGAAATTATTGATCTTATAAAATCAATATCTAAAGAAAGTTCTGAAGTTATAGAAACAAACAAAAATGTTCAAGAACTATTAGATAACCAAACTTCTTTAGTAAATAATACCTTAGATTCTTTTTCTAATATTGTTTCTTCAGTAGAAGACGTAGCACCACTTATAGAAAAAACTCACATTTTCTTTGGTGAAGTAAATGAATCTAAAGAAACAATAATAGAAAAAATTGAAAATATATCTTCTGTAGCAGAAGAAGTCTCTGCATATGCAGAAGAAATTTCTGCATCTTCTGAACAAATGTTAGCTTCTAGTAAAGAAGTTCAAGAACAGGCTTCTAATACAGATGATTCTTCTGAAAAATTAAAAGATAAAGTAAATCAATTTAAAGTAGATTAATAACAAAACTAGTAGAAATAAATTTATTTCTACTAGTTTTTCATTATAATTATATCTTCATTAACAAATACTAAATAAATAACACACTTATTAAGACTAATAAAAGTTCTAAACTTTATGAATTTTTTTAGTTTTAAAATTATTTTTTTAGTGTTATAATTGGTTATAGTTATTTTTTTAACAATCATTACAAATATAAGGGAGTTGATCTTATGTCTCAAATTATTATTTCCCCTAATAAATACATCCAAGGTAATAATGAATTAAACAATCTATATGAATGCGTTAAAACCCTTGGTACTAAGTTCTTAATCATAGCTAGTAGTAATGGAATAAAAAGAACTAAATCTACAATTGAAAAAAGTTTTTCAAAGTCTAATTGTAAATTAGTTTTTGAAGCATTTAATGGAGAATGTTCACAAATTGAAATAGACCGTCTTAAAGATTGCCTAAAATCTAACGATTGTGATGTTGTCATAGGTATTGGCGGTGGTAAAATATTTGATACAGCAAAAGCTGTAGCTTATTACTCTAATACCCCAGTAGTAATAATCCCAACTATAGCATCTACTGATGCTCCTTGTAGCGCACTATCAGTTATATACACAGATAAGGGTGCTTTCGATAAATATTTACTTTTACCTAAAAATCCTGAAGTAGTACTTGTAGATACTTCAATAGTATCTAAAGCTCCAGCAAGACTTTTAATAGCTGGTATGGGTGATGCTTTAGCTACATATTTTGAAGCAAGAGCTTGTGTAAATTCCAAAGCTTCAACTATAGCTGGTGGAACTGCTACTAAAGCTGCCTTTGCCTTAGCAAAACTTTGCTATGAAACTTTACTTAAAGATGGGCTTAAAGCTAAACTTTCTGTAGAAAATAAAATTTCTACTAAAGCTTTAGAAAATATTATAGAAGCAAATACTTATTTAAGTGGAATAGGCTTTGAAAGCTGTGGTCTTGCAGCTGCTCATGCAATACATAATGGATTTACAATTCTTGAAGAATGTCATAATTTATATCATGGCGAAAAAGTAGCCTTTGGAACAATAGTTCAATTAGTTCTTGAAAATAGTCCTTTAGAAGAAATCGAAGAAGTTATAAACTTCTGCTTAAATATGGGACTTCCTACTACTTTAAAAGACATGGGTATTACTGAACTAAAAGAAAAGGATCTTTTAGAAGTTTCTAAAGCTTCTTGTGCAGAAGGTGAAACTATTCACAACATGCCATTTGAAGTTAGTCCTGAAGATGTATCTGCAGCTATTTTAACTGCCGATAAACTTGGTAACTATTATAAAAATTTAAATAAATAAACCTTATCCTTGCTAATGTATTTTCATTTATATAAATACTCTACTACTCATAAAACCTCACAATTAATTTAAATTGTGAGGTTATTACTTTATATATTTATATCAAAAACAAATATCTATATAAATTTATTTTATATTAAAATCTAACATTTTAAATCAAATATTAAAATCACAATACAACATAGCTATTTTAAATACTTTTCTTCAAAAATTTTATATCCTCTATTTCTAAGTTTACAAGCTGGACATTCTCTGCATCCATCTCCTTTTATTCCGTTATAACATGTTAATGTTTCTTTTTTTACTACATCTAAAACACCTAAATCGTAAGCTAATTTCCATGTTTCTGCTTTATCTATCCACATAAGAGGAGTATGTATAACAAATTCATAATCCATAGCTAAGTCTAATGTTGTATTAAGAGATCTTATAAAAACATCTCTACAATCAGGATACCCACTAAAATCACTTTGAGATACACCAGTTATAATATTATTTATTCCTCTTTGCTTTGCAAATACTCCCACAAAAGTTAAAAACAACATATTCCTTCCATCAACAAAAGAATTAGGAAGTGAATCTTTAGGACTATCTTTGTCAACTTTAATATCAACTCTAGTTAAAGAATTAGGAGCTAATTGATTTAATAATCCTAAATCTAAAATATGGTGCTCTACATTATATTTTTTACATATTTCCTTTGCACATTCAAGTTCTAACTTATGTTTTTGATTATAATTAAAAGATACTGCTATAACTTCCTTAAATCTTTTTTTAGCCCAAAACAAACAAGTTGTACTATCTTGTCCTCCACTAAATACTACTATTGCTTTTTCTCTATTCATTTTACACACCCCTTTTATCTTTAGACCATATTATTTTATGAATTTGTATTTGAAATTTAACTTTATTCATGTTATTGTCTTTCATGTAATCTACGATTTTATTTAACTCTATTTTTTCAAAAACAGGACTTATATAAACATTAGTTTTAAAAGTCAAATTATACTTATCTATTATTTTTTTAGTTTTATCTAAATCCTCAATGCTACCTACTACAAATTTGACTACATCATTCCTATTTAAATAATCAAAGTTTGACAAATCCATTTTGTCTTCCATATTACTAGAAGGCAATTTATAATCCATAGTAAACTTAATAGAATCCTTTATGCTTTTAAACTCCTTTAAATTAACACTTCCATTTGTCTCTATTTCTAGACTTAAATTTTCATCACTAGATAACAATTTTAAAAGATCATCTATTCCTTTTTGAAGTAATGGTTCTCCCCCTGTTAATGTAACATTTTTTACTTTTGTTTCTTTTATAAAATCATATATTTGATTTGAAGTCATAACTTCATATTCTGCGGATTTGTCATTTGCCCATTTTGTATCACAATAACTACAATCTAAATTACATCCTTTAAATCTTATAAATACAGCTAATTCTCCAGAGAGATTTCCTTCTCCATTTATACTTACAAATTTCTCAACTACTTTAAAATTCACCTATTTAACACCAACTTTTTGTTATATTATTTTTATCACTATATCTATGCTTTTTTTAAGAAAATTCATTTACCCATTAAAGAATTTGCCTAAATTGTTTTTAGCATTCATAAGTAGCACAATTATTTGGAGTTTCATATACAGAAACCCGCTTTACATCATATCCTTTATTTTTCATATCTTTTAAAAAACTATAAGAGAAGTTTTCTGCTGTAGGTCTAAAATCCACATTAATTATTTTAAATCCATCTTCAATTAAACAATTTAAAGTTTTTTCTCTCATAGTTCCATTTTCAATTATTAAAGAGTGATCATAATAGTCCACCATCTTTTTTACATCTCTTTTTAAATCAGAAAAGTCTACTATCATACCTTTTAATTGACCCTCTTTAACTAATTTTTCTGATTTTATTACAACTTCAACCTTCCATCTATGACCATGAATATTTGAACACTTTCCACTATATCCTGAAAGAAAGTGCGCACTATCAAAACTATGCTCTGTTTTTAAAGTATACATTTTTCCACCCCTTACTTATCAAATAACAAATAATAATTAACAATTATTGTTGAAATTCTTTTAGAATTTCTAAAATTATATAACTTTAATAAGTTATACTAGTTATTTTTTTACATTGAAACTGTTTATCTTAATCCATGAAATTTCAAAACACAAAAATATTAATAAAATATTTTTATATGATAAATTCTAACCTTGTCTGTTATCTGCTATCTGTTAATTATTAATTGTTATAAATCTTTTCTCCATAAAATGCACAACCTATAGCTCCATTAAATTGAGGATCGTCTATAGATATTATTTCTTTATAATCATTTTGTAGATATTTGTTTATTGAAGAACTTGAAGCTACTCCTCCTGTTATCACAAGTTTTTCTCCTCTAAATTTTGTTAAAAGAGGTTTTAATCTTTTATACAAAGAATAATTAACCCCTGCACATAACCTGTCTATTGTTATTCCTTCTGCTATTTTACCAATAAGTTCTGATTCTGAAAAAACAGCACATGTAGAATTAAGTTCTACAGGGTTTTTATAATACTTACTCATATCTTCTACTGATATTTCTAATACATTAGCCATATTCTCTAAGTATCTTCCACAAGATGCTGCACATTTATCATTTAACTCTAAATCAGTTATAATTCCTTTTTCTACTTTTACCACTTTAACATCCTGTCCACCTATATCAAGAAGTATAAAATCCTTTAAAGAAGTTTGATAAAAACAGCCATACACATGAGCTTTAAGTTCATTTATAGGATTAAATGTATGAAGATTTGTATTATTTCTTCCATATCCTGTAGATACAAACTTATCTATATTTTCTATATTAAGTTTTTCTAAGTCCACAACTAGTTTTCCATCATACTTACAATAATCTCTATAAAAAGTCATAGTACTTATCTTTTTCTTTTTTATTATTTTTCCATCTTCCATAATTACTATTTTTACTTGTCTACTACCTAAATCTATACCTAAAATTCTCAATTTTTCACCTTCTTTAAATCGCCAACCATATCTATAAAAGCTTCTAATCTAAGTTTTGTTCTAGCATCTAATCTATTATTTTTATCCCCTTCTATATTTAAAATTGGAATATTAAGCCTTTCTTTTAAAATAATATGATCCACAGCTCTATGGCAAAATGCTTGGGTATAATGGATTATAGCATCTAATTTTCTTTCTTTTATCTGCCTTTTTATATCTTTTATTCTAAAATCAATATCATAGGGATATGTATAATTATAATATTGACTATAAATATCTAAAGCTTCATTTGCTCTTGGAAATGCAAATTCTCTTTGAACTTCATTATATACAAAACTAGAATCCAATTTTTCTACAAATTCATATATATCACCTGTCATTGGTGGAACGCCTATATATCCTAGCCTTACTTTTTTAATAACTGATTTTCTTTTTTTAATTTTTTCTATTTTGTCCTTTAAATCATTATGAAATTTATTAAAATCACCATTAAAATCGCTGAAACTTACTTGATGTACATGATTTTCAAATCCTGTAACTTTACTTTCACCATAAGTCAAATAATCTAACTCTTTAGCTAAAATCCTAATCTTATTTAATCTTTTTCTTACATTTTCAACTTGATTTAAATTGACTTTGAATAAATTCATAAATTTATCTATTTCAATCTTTACATCTTCTTCTTTATGAGTATGTGGAAATGAAAAAGGATAAACTTCTATTCCTTTTGATTTTAATACTTCTATCAAAACTTTAGTATTAGAACAATCACCTTCCATAACCCCTACTATTTTTTTTATATTATTTTTTAAGCAAGCACCATATAAGCCCTTTATCCAAGCACACATACTTTTAGGGAATCCATCTCTTTCTGCTATATCTATATACTCTTTATAATCTTTAGACATTACAAATATATTATTTAAATCTACTGGAATATATGAAGCTGCAATAATAACTTCTACTGGAACTGTAGTAGTTAAACCTATTTTTTCCATCTAATCCTCCTACTTATTTTATTAATATATAGTATTAAAAATAAAATTTCATACAACCTTCCTATTAATTTTACTTATTTTAAACTCAATTCATTTATTAAAATTTTATAATTTTAAGTAACAAAAAAACGAGCAAAAATGCTCGTAACCAAAAAAGCTATTTAAGACAGAACTATAGCTTAAATAACACAAAGTCCTAGTTTTATTTATAGACAGGATGGTTACGAACTGTCTTATTAAATTGTATTAATCTAATTTAGTATATCATATTATTGTATTACACTCAAAAATTAAATAAAATATTAATCTAACTTTATAAACATTATAAATTAAATTAAAAGTTAAAGCTAGTAATTATTTTACTCACGCCTATTACTAGCTTCTATTTTATATTATAATTTCATATTGTTCTTTACCTTATATTTATTTATAAAATTCATATTATAGACTTCATAAAATCACAAGTAAATTATAATTTATATTCATATGAATTTTTACTATCTATATTTTCAGGTATATTTTCCTTAGGTATAACTCCCTTATAATCTAAATAATAATGCTTTAAAGGAGTTAAATCATCATCTAACTCATATATTAAAGGAGTTGCTGTAGGTATATTTAAATTTACAATTCCATCATCTGGGACATTATCTAAATATCTAACTAATGCTCTAATAGTATTACCATGAGCAGATATTATTACTTTTTTATCATTTTTTATTTCTGGAACTATCTTTTTAAACCAAAATCTTAAAACTCTTTCTTCTGTATCAATCAAATTTTCTGTTAAAGGAATTTGATCTTTTCTAAGATTTTTATATCTTATATCAAATCCTGGATACCTTTTATCATTTATTTTTAATGGAGGTGGTGTTATTTTAACTCCTCTTCTCCATTTAAAAACCTGCTCTTTTCCATATTTTTTAGTAATCTTTTTTTTATCAAATCCTTGAAGATCTCCATAATGCCTTTCATTTAACATCCATGATTTATATATAGGAATCCATTCAAGATTTAATTCATCTAATATAATCCATAAGGTTCTTATAGCTCTTTTAAGATAGGAAGTATATCCTATATCAAATTCATATCCATTAAATTTTAATATTCTTCCTGCTCTTCTAGCTTCTAAAAGACCTTTTTCTGATAAATCTACATCAGTCCATCCAGTAAATCTATTTTGTTCATTCCAAATACTTTGGCCATGTCTTACTAATACTAATTTTTTCATTCCTATACCTACTTTCTAGTATTTTAGGAACATTAAAATAAATAATAAGTCAAAGATGGAAGGAATATTTTGTAAAATACAATGACTTAGATCTAATAGTTTTGCTATTAGTAGGTTCTAAGGAAGAAGTAATTTGCAAAATAGACTAGCATACTGGCTTATTTATTCTTTAATGTACCAAACATATAGCATTTAATAAATAGCTAATCAGTAGTAGTATAAGTAATTTTAAAAATTATATAATATTATTTTGTCTATATTTCCCTAAAATTTCTGTAACTGAAGAAACTGTCATAAAAGCAGATGGCTCTACTTCTTTTATTATCCTTCTTAAATTATTTAATTCTCTATTTTGAACTACTACATACAAAAGTTTCTTTTCATTATTTAAATATCCTCCAGTAGCATCAACTATAGTTACACCTCTTGACAATTTAAATTGGATTTCTTTTAATACTTTTTTATGGTTTTCACAAATTATTATACATTGTTTACTAGATGAAATACCTTCTTGAACTATATCCATAGTTTTTCCTCTAGCAAAACTCATAACTAAAGCGTATAATATAGATTTTATTCCAAAAACATAACCTACTAATATGTATACTAATATATCCTGAGATAACAATATTCTTGATAAAGGTATCTGAGGAAATTTCTTTTTTATAGCTTTAGCTAATATATCCGTTCCTCCTGTAGATCCTCCAGCCATAAATATAAGTCCATATCCAGCTCCCATTAAAATACCACAAAGTAATGCTGATAAAAACATATCATTCAAAGAAGGAACATTAAATTTTCCTAAAAAATCAATCAAAAAAGATGATAGTACTACTAAAAACCCAGTCTTCATAGTAAAATTTATTCCTATTAATTTATAGCTTACAAAAAACAGCGGAACATTTATAGCTATTATAGCTATACCTACTTTAACTCCAATAAGAGCATTTAAAGATGTAGCTATACCTGTTACTCCTCCAGTTCCTATCCTATTTGGAATTAAAATAACAGCTATTGATGCAGCTAATAATATACATCCTATAGTCATTATTAAATATTCTTTTATAACATTTTTCATAAGTCTTCACCTTCCCCTTTCATATATTAAATAATCTTAGATTTATTATTGTAATTTTAAAATAAATTTATTTAATATTTTATATCATTTCAAATTGAATAATAACATTTTCTATTCATTGTGTATATATTAATTTAGTTAAATATATTAATTTAAACACATAAAAATAAATGCTACCTAAAAGCTAGAAAGTCATTTTATAAAATTTAATGATATTGGTTCTACTAATACTACTTATTAGCGAAATCCTAAAAAATTGCTTCACTAAATAACTTATCAACTAACTAGTTATTTATTTAAACCTATCTTATATCTTATGTAAAAAAAGGACACTTAAACATATATGTTTAAGTGTCCTTTTTTGCTTTATATATTAATTTAATAACTTTCTTATGTCATCAACAGATTTTATATCTATTCCTATATTACCCAGTATTTTAAAAGCCACATATGCTTCTATTCCTAAAGCTATCATAAAAAGTAACCAAACTAAACCAAATTTAAATTCAGAAAACTGATCTTTTAGATACCTACCCTTAAATAAAGATATTATATCTGGAGTAATAGCATATCTAGCATCTCTTTTCAAATTTTTTTTACTTCCAAATACCATTTTAGTTATACATTTTAATATAAAAATATTAAAAATCACAAATATTATAATACCTGCTATTAACATATAAACTTCTCTCCTAACTTAAAATTATAAAATAATTTTATATTAATAAAGAAGTCTTAACAATTTATATGTCTTACATTTAATATTTCTATCCTTACAATTTTGTAACATAGAAAATTTAAAATATACTTAAAACTATATGGACATACTAATATATCTTTTAAATAACTAATCTTTATTTTTTTCATCTCTATTGTAAAGATTTTCTAAATCATTATAATATTCTTCTAATTCTTTATCATCCTTAGCTGCTTTACATAATGCCAATATAACAATAAACCATATTATAGATAACACTATTATAGAAATTATTATAATTTTTTTCATAACATACTCCTAGTTCATTTTTATTATAATTTAAAATGCAATATTTTAATATTATTTATTATTATTCAAAAATGAAATAACTTTCTCTTCATATTCTTTCTTATAAAGTAAATATGATTTTATATGATCAGCTTTGTTAGTAAACCAAGCTTGTACATTATCTTTATTGTTAACTTCATTGTATATAATTTCACTATTTTCATATGGTATAGCCTTATCGTCTTTACTATGAATTAAAAATAACCTTTTATCTTTAAAATTATTTGCAGCTTTAGTAGCATTAACTTTATTTATATCTATTCCTCTTAATGTAGGAAGGCAAGCCAATATAATATCTGTAAAAGGAAACTTAGGCAAGTGAGACCAATAAGGTAAATTCTTCTTTAAATAATCTTTTAAATTAGCAAAAGGACTATCTGCTACAACCTTATTTATATCTTTTGACTCTTCTCCTGCTAATATAGATGCTACAGCCCCCATAGACCATCCCATCAAATTAATGTCAGTAGATTTTTTATCTTTTTTTACAAAATCAATTGCACTTAAAAGATCATATTTTTCGAACTGTCCTATAGAAACAAAATCTCCTTCTGACTCTCCTGAACCTCTAAAATCGAAAGTAAATACATTATAACCTTCTTTAGCCAATCTTTTAGCTAAATTTATAACTGATATATCATATAATCCTCGGTTATCTCCATATCCATGAGAAAAAACTACAGTTTTCTTACTTTCTAATACTTTCTTTGACTTTTGTGCTGGTATCCACCAACCTTTTAATTTTGTTTTATCATAATTACTCTGAAAAGAAATATCTTCATAAATCAGTCCATATTTTTTAGGAGTACTTTTTATAATATCCCTTTTAGGTTTGGTTAAATTCCAACCTACATAAATTGAAATGCCAACCATACTTAAAAATATAAAAAGTAATAAACTCACAAATCCAATGATTAGCTTATTATACTTACTTTTCTTTTTCTTTTGAATTTTATACTCTATCATCTCTTCTCCTTTTAATTTTATTTATATTTTTTAAATCAAATTAATTTTTAAGTTCAAGTTATTAATTGTTTTTTTAATCTATGTAAAATATTATCATACATAAGCGAATGTTGTCCACAAAAAAGCCTGTATACAATACATACAGACTTTTATAATATATTAATAAAATATACTCATAGTTTCAAATCTATTATTTCATATATCTAAACCGGTGCTTCTTCCTCTGGAATACAAATTTTTATACCTGGTATTTTAAATTGACTAGGGGCTGTTATAGAATTATACCTAAGTAAATCTGCTACACTTACAACAAATTTTTCTGCTATATTAACTAAATTATCTCCTTCTTCAACGGTATAAACTCTTTTACACACAAGGCCTGTTCTATCTGATGGAATACATATTTCTTGTCCTTCATATATGTCCTCTAAAGAAAATCCTGGATTAGCTCTTTCTATATCTTGAAGAGATAAATCGTATTTTTCCATTATAACAACATAGTTATCTCCTTTTTTTACTTTATAAATTTTCCCATAAGGACATTTTTTATCATACATTGGCACAAAAATAACTTGACCTATCATCAAATTATAAGGATCAATCCCTTTATTAGCCTTCATAAGCATTTCAAGTTCTATATTATTATCTTTAGCTATCCTATATAATGTATCTCCCTTTTTTATAGTGTAATATGACCCATATTCATATAAGTTATCCATAAAAACTCCTTCTATTATATTTATATCTAAAGATATTATATGTTTTAATATGAATAATGTTATTAAATAATAATTTTTATGATTATAATATAAAAATTATAAATTTATATTTAATATTAAGCAAATAATAATATCAATCAAAGATTTTATTAAGAATTGTACTATATAATTAACATTAAATTAATAAAAACAAATGAAGGAGATATAATCAAATGAAAATTTTCAAAAGAATACTCATTATACTTTTAGTTATTATATTAGCAGGTGGTACTTTTTTCTACTTCAGGATAAAAAAAATGATGGATCCTAATAACTTTGTGAAATCTCAAGTAGAAAAGCAATATGATAAAGAAAAAACTGCCCCTTTAAAAGAAAATTTAGACTTCACTCCATTTAAAGCTAACATTGATAAAATGTCTGATTTAAGATATTCTGATTTAGAAAAACTTATAGTAGGCTCTAACATAGATACTATACATAAAAATATTACTGAGAAAAAATTTACAATAGAGGATTTAGTGACTTTTTATGTTAAAAGAATAAATAAACTAGACCCTAAACTTAATACTATAATTGAATTAAACCCTGAGGCATTAAATATAGCTAGAAAATTAGATAAAGAAAATAAAACTAATTTTTCTAAAGATAGCCTATATGGAATCCCTGTTCTTTTAAAAGATAATATAGCAACTAAAGATAAAATGCATACATCAGCTGGTGCTGCTGCTTTAAAAAAGTCTAAACCAGATGAAGATGCCTTTATAGTAAAAAAACTTAGAAATTCAAATGCTATAATACTCGGAAAAGCAAATCTAAGTGAATGGGCTAACTATACATCTTCTAATTTTGCAAATGGTTTTTCTGCTCTAGGAGGTCAAACTCATAATCCTTATGGAAAATTTGATGTAGGAGGTTCCAGTTCAGGTTCAGCAGCTTCTGTAGCCTCTAATTTATCTACAATTTCAGTTGGTTCTGAAACTGCTGGATCTATGATTTATCCATCTAGTCAAAATAGTGTTGTTGGTATTAAACCATCTTTAGGTTTACTAAGTAGATATAAAATAATTCCTATTGCAGAAGCCCAAGACACTGCTGGTGCTATAGGAAAAAACGTGTCTGATGCTACAGTTCTTTTTAACAAAATGATAGGTTTTGATGAAAATGATTCAATAACAAAAGATGCTTCTAAATATGAAAAAACTGATTACACTAAATTTTTAGATCCTAATGGTTTAAAAGGAATGAATATTGGTATAGCTACTAACAAATTAGTAACTATGCATTATAGAGATGACGAAGATAAAATAATTGATAAAGTTATAAAGGATTTAAAGAAACTAGGGGCTAATGTAAAAGAAATAAAATTAGATGATAGTTCTTTTAAAGCTAATTATAGTAATGTATTAAAATATGAATACAAAAAAGGAGTAAATGATTATTTAAAAAGTATAAATAACCCTAGAATAAAAAATTTACAAAGCATAATAGAATATAATAAAAAAGATAAAAAAAGCAGAATCCCTTATGGTCAAGATTTGATGGAGAAATCTCAAAATAATAAAATCACAGAAAAAGAAAATAAAGATTTAGTAATTTCAAATAGAAAAATTACTTCAAAAGGAATTGATGATGCTTTGAAAAAAAATAATGTAGATGTAATTTTAACTTTAAGTAACTATTTATCTTCAGTTTATGCACCTGCAGGATATCCAGCCATAAGTGTACCTTCTGGATACAAACCAGATGGTGAACCTATTGGAATAACTTTAATAGGTTCCAAATTTCAAGAAGGCACTCTAATAAAAGCAGCTTACTCTTATGAACAAGGTACAAAATATAGAATTGATCCAAAATTAACTAACCTAAAATAATAATTAGAATTTAACAAATACAAATAATAATTTTAAATATAAAATTATTATAAATAAAAACATAAGAAAATGGATAAATTATTTTTTAAAATAAGCTTATCCATTTTTTCTTATGTTTTATAAATTTGAAAGAAATTTTACCTATAATTTTTATTTGTTATTTATTAATTATCATTTGATCTTTAAATCCTTATTTTTTCTTATCTATTATTTGCAATATTATTAACTCCGCTCTTATTTATAATAGGTTTTATTATAGCTGCAATAGGTATTGTTATTATAACTCCTATAGCTGTAGTTATAAAAGATGATATCATTTTTAATAATGCCACATGGAATCCAACAAAAATAAACCAATTAACTATAAAGTATCCTAATAATGAAACTACTCCACCTACTATAAAAGCTATAATGTTTTGCAACATACTGTTACCTTGCTTTTTAAACATAAATGATATATATCCTACAATATACCCTGTTAACCCCTTTATTATAAAAGTAGGAATAACCCACACTGCAAACCTAGGATCTAATGCATCAAATAAAGCACAGCCTATGGCACCTGCAAAACCTGCATCTTTTCCTATAAATATAGCAGATATAAATATAGCTGTAGTTCCTAGATGTATCATGGTGCTACTTCCTCCAAAATCAATTGGAATATGAAGATATGTACCTACAAAACATATAGCAGCAAAAAGTCCAATCAAAATTATTCTTCTAGTTTTCAATTTAATCCCTCCACATTTTTCTTATTAATATATAATATATCCTTTAATAAAAATAGAAAAATGTATGGGTACACTCAATATAATACATATATTTTCAGTATCTATATTTATTGACATTTTTTTATACTGTGTATATAATTTATATACACAGTATATATAGTTATTGACATTATAATTTGTTAATATATACTTTTAAGATATAAAGATCTTAATTTTAAACTTATTATATATTTCATATACCCTACTAAGATTTCAAACAGAAAGCGGTGATTATTATGTTCCAAACTTCTAAAAACTTAACTTATATAAGAAGTATATGGCCAAAGGGAGAAAAAACAAAAACAAACTTAAAATTAGCTAAAAAATATAATGATATTGTAGAAAAAGAAAATAAGAATTCAATAGATGACCAAACTTGGTATGACTTAGATATGGATTCTGTTTTCCCAGTAGTCAATAAAACTATAACTACTCCAGGAGAACATGTATTATATAATATGTTAAGAACCCCTTTATATGATGAAAAAAAATTAAAAGACAGAGATACCATAATATCCTTATTTCAAGAAAATGCTTCTATAAGAGAAAACCTTCAATTAAAACTTTTAAAAATAGGAAAGCAAAAATTTGGAGATGTATTATCTCTTTTATGGGATGATTTAGAAGAAAATAATTTTATGAGAATATTAACTTTAATTTTAGGAACTCTACCCTTAGTACTTATAGTTTTATCTATATTTTTTGGTTTATATATGATAGCTTTTATATTTCCTATATTTTTAATAAACATGACCATACACTATAAATCAACTAGTAAAATACAAGTTCAAATTAATTCCATATCATATTTTTCAAAACTTATAAATGGATGTAAATACATAAATACTCTAGACTTAAAAGAACTTTCTCATTACAAATCAAAATTAGATTCTATATTAAAAAAGGTAAAAACTATTTCTTCTAATTCATCAAGTATTAGTAGAATTGAAGGTATAGATGTTCTAGGAGATTATTTTGCTACTATATTTTTATTTCAAGAAAGAGCTTATTATAAAATAATAAAAAATATTAAAGACCATAGGAATGATTTAAGAGATTTATATAACCTTATAGGTGAAATGGACGCATTTATTTCTATAGCAGCTTATAGAGAATGTTTACCTCACTATTCAAAGCCTGAATTTGTAAGCACTAAAAAATACTTTCAAATAAAAGATGCAATACATCCATTAATAGAAAAGGCTGTACCAAACTCCATAACATTAAATAAATCTGGTGTAATTTTAACTGGTACAAATATGGCAGGTAAATCTACATTTTTAAGAACTGTAGGACTTAACGCATTAATGGCTCAAACATTTTATACATGTACAGCAAAAGAATATGTAGCTAACTTTTTTAATATAGTGTCTTCCATGGCTCCTAAAGATAACGTACTAAAAGGAAAAAGTTATTATTTAGGGGAAGCTGAAGCAATACTTAGGATAATAAATAAAGTAGATGAAGAACCTACTGTTCTTTGTGTTATAGACGAAATATTTAGAGGTACAAATCCAGTAGAAAGAGTAGCTGCTTCTGCAGAAATTTTACAATACATAATAGATAGAAATTGTATACCAATAGTTGCTACTCATGATCACGAACTAACAAAGTTATTAAAAGGAATTTACAAATGCTATTATTTTTCAGAAGATGTGGATGAAAAAGAGGGTCTAAAATTTGATTATAAAATTAAAGAAGGAGTATCTCCTACTACTAATGCAATAAAACTGTTAAACTATGTAGGATATCCTAAAAAAATAACAGAAGGTGCATATACTAGAGTTAAAAAAAGTGTATCAGCCAATTAATTAAAATATAAATTATCAATTAAATTAAATATTGTTTAATAAAGTTAGCTTTATATATTCAAATATAAAGCTAATTTTTTTATTTGATGTAACAATACTCCCTCTAATAATTTAATTAATAAATTTCAAACTTAAAAATTCACATATTACTTGCTTTTCTCATATCTATACATATTATTTCTCAAACTATATGAATACACCTTATAAGATAGAAAATAATATAATCTACCATCATAAATTATTCTGCCTATCATCTATTTTAATTGACATTATTGTTAATTTATATATAATTTAAAAGTATATACAAAAAAATAGTTATAACTTCTTATAATATAAAGCAGAAAGTAGTGATTCTATTGTTTAAAAGAACTAAACCATTAGACTATATAAGAAATATATGGCCTAATGGTGAAAGAAAAAAAAGAAGCATTATATTATCTAAAAAATATAATGATATTATTAGAAAAGATAAAGAAAACTTAATAGACGACCAAAGCTGGTCTGATTTAGACATGGATTCTGTATTTCCATTCTTAGACAAAACACTAACTACTCCTGGAGAACAAATACTTTATAATATTCTTAGAAATCCTTTATACAGTGAAAGTAAATTAAAAGAAAGAGATAGAGTTATTTCTTTATTTCAAGAAAACTCTCCTATTAGAGAAAAATTTCAACTAAAACTCTTTAAAATAGGAAAACAAAAGATTGGAAACATTTTATCTCTTTTATGGGAAGATTTAAAAGAGAATAAGTTAATGAGATTTTTGTGTATATTCTTTGGTACACTTCCCACCTTAATAATAGTTATAGAACTTATTTTCCACATAGATTTACTTGTTATCTTTCTATCAATAGTACCATTTTTATTTATAAATATGGTTATACATTATAGAACTAGTGCTGATAGAATTTCTCAAATTAATTCTATATCTTATTTTTCAAAATTAATGAATGTTTGCAAAGAGATATGTAACCTTAAAATTGACGAGCTTTCAGAATATAAATTTAAGATAAATTCTATATTTAAAAATATAAACATACATTCTGTAACTTCTAGTACTTATAAAATAAATAGAATTGAAGGTTTTTCACCTATTCTTGATTATTTTTCTATACTTTTTTTATGGGAAGAAAGAACTTATTATAAGCTAATAAAACATATTAATTTACATCAAAATGATTTAAGAAAATTATATGAATTAGTAGGTGAAATTGACGCCTTTATATCTATAGCAGCCTATAGAGAATCTTTGCCTTATTATACAAAACCTCAATTTACAGAAAAAGAAAAATACTTAAAAATTAAAGATTCAGTTCACCCTTTAATAGAAAAACCTGTACCAAACTCAATAATCTTAGATAAAAAAGGTGTAATTTTAACTGGTACAAATATGGCTGGTAAATCTACTTTTCTAAGAACTATAGGACTAAATGCATTAATGGCTCAAACTATTTATACTTGTACAGCTAAAGAATACATAGGAAACTTTTTTAATATAGTATCTTCCATGGCTCCTAAAGATAACGTACTAAAGGGAAAAAGTTATTATTTAGGAGAAGCTGAAGCAATACTTAGAATAGTAAAAAAAGTTAACGAAAAGTACCCAGTGTTATCTGTTATAGATGAAATATTTAGAGGTACAAACCCTATTGAAAGAGTTGCTACTTCAACACAAATCCTTAAATATGTAATAGCTAGAAACTGTATTCCTATAGTTGCAACTCATGATCATGAGTTAACAAAACTATTAAAAGATAATTATAAATGTTATTATTTTTCAGAAGATGTAGATGAAACTTCTGGGCTAAAATTTGACTATAAAATAAAAAAAGGTATATCTCCAACTACAAATGCAATAAAATTATTAAACTATCTAGGATATCCTAAAGAAATAACTAAAACATCTTATGATATGGTAAAAGAAAATCAAAAAATAGCTAAATAGACAAAATACTTTATCACTAAAAACTATTAAATTACTTCTAATTAAATTAACCTACTAAAATCTATAATATAAAAAAATAAAACCCTATGAGACTACGTCTTATAGGGTGTACATTTCAAATTATACTATCTATTTTCTCTTTGTTGTTTTCTTGCTCTTCTACATTCTGTACATCTTTTTGGTTCTTGGAAACCTTTTTCGTTGTAGAATTCTTGTTCTCCTTCAGTGAAAACAAATTCGTTTCCGCAATCTTGACATACTAAAGTCTTATCTGCCATCTTAACACTCCTCCTTTTATATTAAAATTAAGATTTAAATGACCCACATGTTACTTCCAAAAGAAGGAAATGTAATTGGCTTTATTAAATCTTCCTAGTTAATAATATAACACTATTAACACTTGATAAGTATATCACAAATTCATTGAATTTTCAATAAATAAATTTATCAAATCCACCATATATAGCAGTTTGCAGCTACATTTTCAATTTAGAAAGAGCATCAGCTAATGCTGAATTTATTGGCTCATTATTTTCTTTTTTTATCTTTTTCATATATTTTGAAACTTCTCTTTTATTTAGTTTATCACCTTGATTTTTTCTTCTTTTATTAAAAGATGATAATTTTTCTTTATAACTACAATTAGGGCAAACAAAAACTTGACCTTCACCTTGACCTCTTAATTCCATTTTTCTATGACACTCTGGGCATCTAGCATTAGTTACTTTTGATATAGGTTTTCTATAACCACATTCTCTATCTTGGCACACTAACATTTTTCCTTTTTTACCATTTACTTTAAGCAAATATTTTCCACACTGTGGACACTTTTCACCAGTTAAATTATCATGTTTATATTTTTCTTTACTATTTTTAACATCTACTACAAGTTTAGATGCATATTTTTTCATACTTTCTATAAATTTATTATTATTTAATTGTCCATTACTAATTTGAGACAATTGTTGTTCCCATTTTGCTGTAAGTATAGGTGATTTTAAATCTTCTGGTACAAGATCTATAACTTGTTTTCCCTTAGATGTAGGATAAAGCGCCTTACCTTTTTTCTCAATATAGAATATATTAAATAGCTTTTCTATTATATCTGCTCTAGTTGCAACAGTTCCTAATCCCCCTGTATTTCCTATAGTTTTAACAAGTTCCTTATTATTTGTATTCATATATTTTTGCGGATTTTCCATAGCTGAAAGAAGTGTTGCCTCATTAAATCTAGCTGGAGGTTTTGTCTGTCCTTTAACAGTTTTTATATCTGTTAATTTTACTTTATCTCCTTTTTTAAGTTCTGGAATATGCTGATCTTTTAAATTATCATTATCCTCATTTTGTTCATCTATTAATAAACTTTCTTTACCATATACTTCTTTCCAACCTTTTTTCTTTACACTTTTACCTTTTGCTCCAAAAATTTCTCCACTAATTGAAATCTTAACTGTTGTTTCATCATATTCAAAAGCTGGATACAAAACTGATATAAATCTTTTAACTACTAAATCATAAATATGCCTTTCTTCATTATTAAGCATAGAAAGTTTAACATTTTCTTCTGTTGGTATTATTGCATGATGATCTGAAACTTTACTGTTATTAACAAAATTCTTATTCCCTACTATTTTATTTTTTAATATTTTTAAACAAAACTCTCTATAGGGACCAATTGAAATATTTTTTAATCTTTCTTCTAAAGTAGGTACTATATCAGTAGTTATATATCTTGAATCTGTTCTTGGATATGTAAGCAATTTATGATTTTCATATAACCTTTGCATTAAAGATAATGTTTTTTTAGCAGAATATCCAAATTTATTATTTGCATCTCTTTGAAGTTCTGTTAAATCATATAAATGTGGAGAATTTTTCTTTTTAGGAGTCTTTTTAACTTCTATAACCTCTCCAATCTTATTTGTTACTTTATATATAATTTTATCTGCTTTATCCCTACCAAAAATTCTAGTTTGATTATTTTTAGAGTTTCTCCACTCTAAATCTAAATTATTATATTTTCCTCTTATATTATAATAATCTTTTGGAATAAAATTATTAATCTCTTCTTCTCTCTTAACAATCATTGCTAAAGTTGGTGTTTGAACTCTTCCTGCTGAAAGACTAGCATTATACTTACAAGTTAAAGCTCTTGTTATATTAAGTCCTACATACCAATCTGCTTCTGCTCTACAAACTGCTGATTTATATAGATTTTCATATTTCCTTCCATCTTTTAAATTTCTAAATCCATCTTTAATAGCTTTATCTGTAACTGAAGAAATCCATAAACGTTTAAGCTTTTTCCTTACATGAGCTTTGTCTATTATCCATCTTGCTACAAGTTCACCTTCACGACCAGCATCTGTGGCAATAACTATTTCATTAACGTCTTTTCTTAACATTTGTTTTTTAACTATGTTAAATTGTTTCCCTGTCTTTTTTATAACAACAAGCTTAAGTTTTGAAGGAAGCATTGGTAAATCCTCAAAATTCCAAGATTTATATTTTTCACTATAAGTCTCTGGAGAAGCTAAAGTAACTAAATGACCTAAGGCCCAAGTCACTATATAATTTTCATTTTCTAAACATCCATTATTTTTCTTGTTACATTTTAAAACTCTTGCTATATCTCTTCCTACAGAAGGTTTTTCCGCTAGCACTAAAATTTTGCTCATATTAACATCCTCTCAATCAGTTCTATTTTCTTTTTTCTAGTCAATTTTTTTATTTCGCATTCTCTTTTCATTGCCTCTTTATTAGTATTAAATTCTTCAAAATATTTTAGTTCAACTGGTATTCTAGCTCTTGTATATTTTGCTCCAGTTCCTTTATTGTGCTCTTTAACTCTTCTTTTCACATCAGTTGTCCACCCTGTATATAAAGTTCCATCATTACACTCTAAAATATATGTATAAGCCAATTAAATCAACCCTTCTCAGCTAATAACTTACATTATTAAAAGATTTATTGATATAAACATTTTTATTTATATGTTTACTGTTGTTAAAATATATTGTATTTTTATTTTACTTAAAACATATTTTCTATACACACTTGTATAATTATATCATAGAGACAATAAAAATATTAAATAACAAATTAATAATTATAAATTAGGTAATTTAAATATTTTCTAGTACCATCTTTTATAAGCTTATCTAAACATATTGCTGATTGAAAGTTAGGTCCATCTAATTATATTATTTATAAAAAAAGAACTAATAAAGAGATTTCTCCTTATCAGTTCTTTTTATTATATAACTTAAAAAACTTATTATTTTCTGTTTTTAGCTACTTCTATTTTTAATTTTCTTCCACATAATCTTTTTCCATTGCATTCACTAATTATATTTTCTACAACATCTTCTTTAGCATCTATAAATGTGAATTTTTCAAAGATATCTATATCACCTATATCTTCTTTATTAGTTGATGCATGATCACTTAAGAATTCAAGCAATTTTTTAGGATTAAGCTTATCCATACGACCAGCAGTTAAAAATAATCTTACATCTTTTCCTGATGAAGTTATGTTGTTTTCTGAATAATCCTGTTTTACATTCTTTCCATATATCATACTTACTAATGCAGCAGTTAAATTAACACTATCTTCTTCTTTGTTAAGATCTTTTGCAAAAGAAATAAAATCTTCATATTGTCCATTTGAAATTGTTTCTCTTATTTCTTCCTCTATTTTTTCCCACTTAGATGCTACTATATCTTCAATTGTAGGTACATCTTTTTTAGTTATTTTACTTTTTGTTGATTTTTCAATTTGTCTTAAGAAAGAACGTTCTCTTCTTGAAACAAATGTATATGCTAATCCTTTTTTATTAGCTCTTCCTGTTCTACCTATTCTATGAACATAAGATTCTATATCTTGAGGAATATCGTAATTTATAACATGAGACATATTTTCAACATCTATACCTCTAGCTGCAACATCTGTAGCTACAAGATAAGTTAATTTTCCATTTTTTAATTTTTTTAGAGTATTTAGTCTTTGATTTTGACTCATATCTCCATGCATACCTTCTACATTGTATCCTTTACCTTGCATATCTTCTACTAACTTATCTACACCTTTTTTAGTCTTACAGAATATTATTGCTATAGATGGGTTATCAACATCTAATACTCTACATAAAGACTCAAATCTATTTCTTTGATTAACTTCAAAATAATATTGAGTTACTGTTGATACTGTCATTGATTTTCTTACTACAGCTACATGTTTTGTATCTTCACTCATATAATTTCTAGCTAAATCTTTAATCTTACTTGGCATAGTCGCAGAGAATAACATTGTTTGTCTATCATCATTTGAATTACTGATTATTTCTCTCATATCATCAATGAATCCCATATTAAGCATTTCATCAGCTTCATCTATAACAAGAAATTGAATACTATCTAATTTTAATACTCTTCTACCTATAAGATCTAGTACTCTTCCAGGAGTACCTACAACTATATCTATACCTTTTCTTATAGATTTAATTTGTCTTTCTATAGGACTTCCGCCGTATACTGGAAGTAATTTTGCTTTTGAATGCTTAGATATTCTTTTTAATTCTTCACTTATTTGTATTGCAAGTTCTCTTGTAGGTGTAAGTATTATACTACTTATTTTTCCTTGTGTTTTAACCAAATTACTTAAAAGAGGAGCACCAAAAGCAAGAGTTTTACCTGTACCAGTTTGAGCTTGCCCTATAACATCATGACCTTCTAGAATAACTGGTATTATTTGTTCTTGAATTTTTGAAGGTGTAGTATACCCCATATCATCTATCGCTTTAAGTATATTTTTTTTAAGTCCTAGTTCATTAAATTTTGTTTCTGCCATTTCATACCTTCCTTTTTAACATCTTTTTGTGAATATGATAAAAAATATTTTATTTTATGAATTCTAATTTACTATTCTTATATGTAAAAAGATTCTTTAATTTTAAAAAAACTTCTTACCTCTCTAGAATTTAGAAATTCCTACCCAAATTTTTACCACTCTCATATTCCACTTAAAGATAAACCAAATTTAAAATTGGTATGAATCAGTTAATCAGACATTTTAAACCTGCCTTTTTGCTACTATTATCAGATAAAAAATTTAATCTGCGTTTCATTTATATAGTATAGAATCCTTAGAGTAGTAATTCAATCGGATAAATCTTTTATAATAAAAAACCCCATAAGATCTTCCTTATAGGGTTGAAACTTAATAATTTTCAACAAATCACTTAGTAATCATAACATTTTAGTAAGTAAATTGCAATAAAAATATCTCTTATAACTAAATATTTTTATTTACTAATATAAATTATCTATAATTATTGTATATTAAACCATAATTAGTAATTATATAGCTTTTATTCCATTTTCTATAAATTTGATTTTTCTTTCTTTCAAAAGTCTTCCTACCCCTCTTTTGAAAGCTCTTTTACTCATATTTAATTCACTTTTTATTTTATCTGGATCACTTTTGTCATTTAGATATAAAACTCCACCTTGGCTTTGAATTTTTTCTAAAATAATAGTTGAATCTTCGTCCATTTGTAAATAAGCCTTTTTTCTTATGCTTAAATATACTTTTCCATCTTCTCTAACCTTAGTTACTCTACCTTCTACAGTCTTACCATAAGTACATTCATTATACATTTCATTTTTAGGTATTAATCCATCATATTTACCATCTATAACTACAAAAGCACCCATTTCTGGATTTACATTGTAAATTATTCCAGTTACCTCATCATCTTTTTCATATGTTGAATATTCTCTTAACATTTTATTTATCTTCATAGTAGCACATAATCTATCACTTTTGTCTACATAAAGTGCTACTATATACTCTTTTCCTATTTCAATTTCATTTGTTTGCTCATTAAATGGCAAAAGCAAATCCTTTTCTAATCCCCAATCTAAAAAAGCTCCTATTTTAGTTTTATCTACGGCTTTTAAAAACTTAAATTCTCCTAGTTTTATCTTAGGACTTCTTGTTGTAGCTATCATTCTATCTTCAGAATCTCTATAAACAAATACTTCTATTTCATCTTCTACATTAAAATCTTCTGGCACTTGTTTTCTTGGAAGTAATATATCTTCTTCCCCTTCATCTTCAATACAATTTAAATAAACGCCTATTGATGTATCTCTAATTATTTTTAATTTTTGTACTTTTCCTAATTCTATCATAATGCACCTTCTCTTCATCTTTGTTATTTATTATTTAAAATATAATTAACAAACTAAAAAAGCAATTAATATTTGATTTTTATATTTGTTACCTGTTATTTTTTAATTCAATTAATATCTCGTCTATTATATCATTTATTTACCTACATTCAAATAAATAACTAGTGAGTATTTTATTATTTCTTTTCATATTTTTTAATTTATATTTTTATTTAATTTCTAAAAAAGCAGCTATAAAAACCGTTACTGGTATTGTAATTATAAGTCCTATACTTCCTGCTAAAGATCTAACTATTTCAGAAGCTATATTTTGGCTATTTATTATATATGTTAGTGAAATATTTTGAGCTGCAAAAAACATAATAACATTTAATGCTCCTCCTGCATAGGCAAGTATTAATGTATTTGACATTGTTCCCATTGCATCTTTTCCTACATTCATACCAGCTCTAATAATTTCTTGTCTTGAAATTCTTCTACTATTATATGCAATTTCATGCATAGATGAAGCTATAGACATACTAACATCCATTACAGCTCCTAATGCACCTAATATTATCCCTGCAAATAGTATTCCTTGAAAACTAAAATCTACTCCCCTTACTCTTTGCATTAAATTAAAAGCTTGTTCATCTATTCCAGATAAAGACATTAATTTTGTCATAATCAATGCTATAATACCAGCTATAATAACTCCTGTAGAAGTTCCTATTATTGCAGATAAAGTTTTTTTATGAAATCCATTTAATATTATAAGAGTTACTATTATTATTCCTATACATACACCTATAGATGTAGTAATTGGGTCACTCCCTTTTATGATTTTAGGAATTAATATTTTAATTACAAATAATCCGGTTATTACTAATGTTAAAATAGACTTAAATCCTTTAAACCCACCTATAATTAATAATAGTAAAATAAAAATAGCTACCAGAACCATTATATATTTTTCTCTTACAAACTCATATATGTAAGTCTCTTCTAAATTTCCTTCTCCATCTTCTGAAATATAAACAATTACTCTTTGTCCTTTTTTAAGAACTAAAGGTTTGCTATCAGATACTCTAAGTTCATTAGCTACTACTAATTCTTTTCCTTTATATTTTCCTTCTTCTATAATTATTTTTACTTTTCTTTCTTTGCCTTGTTTTTCCATACTTTCTATTACCTTAGCTTTTACAAGTTTATTCTCTTCTGGCATTTTGTTATTTTCATTTTCCTTTGCCAAAACTTTTGCATTAAATAAACAAGTTACCATAATTAAACCACAAAAAACCATTCCCACTATTTTTAAATATTTTTTCATAATATTCATCACTTTACCTCCATTCTAATAATTCATTCCTATATTTATTAAAGTAAATTAATTATTAGAACAAAGTTTTTTTAATTTTTTTATCTACAACTTAAATATTTTATTTAACTTTATTTAATTTTTACAACAAATTTCAACCTTTTACGACAAAATTTTCAACGTTTATTACATATTCACTCTACTAAGCATACTTATGTGTTAAAATTCATTTGAAATATAGTTTTTTACATCTAGTTCATATTAAACTTAATTTAATAAATTTTACTGACCTATTAGGAGTGAATTCGGATTATGTGCAAATATACAAGTGAAAGAAAACGATTAGAAAATATAAAAAAACAAATACAAAATGGAACCTACAAAATAGATTCTAAATTAATAGCTAATAAAATCATTCAACAAATAAAACAAACTGCTCACAAATAATTTAAGTTGAGCAGTTTTTTTATAATCTTAAATATTGAAATTATAAAAAATAAAGTAGCTAATTTTATCTATTTTATTTTTTACTATATATCACTAGTGTTAAACTTTTGGAATTAAAATACTATTGTCAAAATTAATATTAAATTTTATAGTAAAAAAGCCAGCAACAAATAGTGAAACTAGATTGTTTAAGAGATATCCACAAGTTTATCCATTACTATTTTGGAAATTTATTTTTATATTTTAAATAGAGATTTATTTTATATTAAAAATAATTTTATTTATAACGTGTAAACCTTATTATTATAAAAAATTTGACTGATAAAGTAGAATTTGATATTATATTAAATGATAATGAATCTCATTTTCATAATGTAAAGGTGGTGAAAATATTGAATTATATATGGATAAATCCTGTAGTTGAAAAAATGTATAAAAAAAATTTAGATAATATTAAAAATAAGCTTAATAAGAACGGATTTAAGGTGATTTCAGCAAGTGGACAAATTCAAATAGTTAAAAACAAGTTTAAAAACATAATATTAACTTCTAAAAACACAGTACTAGATACCCGTTGTCCTACTGCTATTAATCATATAAATAAAAATAAAAATATAAATAAAAATATTTATACTGTACCTAAAATTGAACCTATTTTAATACATACAGCAAAATATTTATATGATATTCACATAAAAGATTCAAAAGAAAATAACCTTATTATAACAACTCCATGCAAAGCTTTAAAAGAACTAGGAACAAATGTTTTTAAAGATAAACAAGGTATAAAGTTTTTTACTTGGTTAGAAATTTGTAATATGTTTAATATACAAAGGGTTTCAAAATGCAAATCATCTCCAATACCTTTAGGATTTTTTAGAGATATTTCAGAAAATGTTTTAGAAATAAGTGGCGAAGATAAATTTAATGAATCTTTTCTCCAAAAGGGATATGATATTATTGAGATGTTATATTGTTCAGGAGGATGTAATAATGGTGATGGCATATAAATTTAAAAAACATTTAGTTATAATATTAATATTTATTATATGGATTATTGGAAGTACTTTGAAATGGTGGAATTCTTACATTCTTCCAACACCTAAAGAAGTTATATTATCAGCATATATATTAATAAAATCAGGTGATTTAATCAAACATATATCTATAAGTACTTTAAGAGTATTTGAAGGATTTTTTATAACAATCTGTTTAGCAATTCCTATAGGAATTCTATTTGGAGTTAATAAAAATATTTATGATTATTTTAAAAATTTACTTGGATTTTTAAGACATACGCCTCCTCTATCATTAGTTCCCCTTCTAATACTTTGGTTTGGTATAGGAGAAAAATCTAAAATAATAATTATAATATTAGCTTCATTTTTCCCTGTTTTACTAAATACTATTAATGGAGTTGAAAGTTGTAGCAAAAAATTAATCGAAGTTGGACAAACTTTTAATCTTAGTAAACTAAATATATTTAAAAAAATAATAATACCTTGGGCTTTACCTGACATTTTAGTTGGTATGAGATTAGCAATAGGTTATAGTTGGAGAGCTATAATTGGAGCTGAAATGATAGCCGCTTCTTCAGGGCTTGGATATTTAATTTTAGATGGTGAACAATTATCACGTTCATCTATTGTTATAGTAGGAATATTATGTATCGGAGTTCTTGGTTGCTTGTCTGATTGGTTATTTGGAATTTTAACTAATAAATTTAACTATACAAAAGAGGTGAATAATCATGAGGGGCTATAAATTAACTAAGGTTACTAAAAAATTTCATATAAATGGTAAACCGGTGAAAATTTTAGATAATTTAAATCTTTTATTAGAAGATAACAAAATTACTGTTATCTTAGGCAGAAGTGGCTGTGGAAAAACTACTTTACTTAGACTTTTAGGATATCTTGATACTGTTACTAGTGGTACTGTTGAATTTTTTAATAATTATAATTCAGTAAAACCAAAAATAGGTATGGTTTTTCAAGAAAGCAGACTTTTTCCTTGGCTTAATGTTAGAGAAAATATAACTTTTTTCTTAGATAAAAAAAATACTAATATTGAAAATAAATATCTGCATCTTATGAAATTAGAAAAATTTGGTGAAGCATATCCTTCTCAGCTATCAGGTGGAATGGCACATAGGGTAGCTATAGGTAGAGCTCTAGCTTATGAGCCTAATATACTTTTAATGGATGAACCTTTTGCCGCTTTAGACTTCTTTACTAGAGCCTATATGCAAAAAGAAATCTTAAGATTATATAAAGAAACTAATAAAGGTATAGTTTTTGTAACTCATAATGTAGATGAAGCACTATTAATAGGTCATAAAATAGTTATTTTAGATAAAGGAAAAATTCTAAAAGAATATAATATAAATTTAGAGTTTCCACGAAACATATCATCTGAAAAATTATTAAATATAAAAGAAGATATACTTTCAAAGTTATAAAACAAATTTCAAATGTTTATATAAAAATATTTTATTTATATTTGAGGGAATTACATATTTAATTTTAAAATAAAGATTTTTCAATATGTTATATTAACAACACCATTAAATATATACATTATGCAATATCTTAGATTTTTTAATTATGCAATTATCTCAATAATATATTAAAAGGAGTGTATAATATGAAAAAATTCAAAATTTTATCATTATGTATGAGTTTACTTGTAACAAGTGCAATATTTATAGGTTGTGCTAATAATGATAAAAAAACAAATGTAAAAAAAGATACACCTAAAGAAATTAATCTTACATATGTTAAAGCCCCTCTAAATGTTCCATCTATATTAGAAAAGAAACAAAATTCTTTTGATAATGCTTTTAAAAAAGATGATATTAAAATAAATTGGCATGAAATAACATCTGGTCCTAAACAAACTCAAGCATTAGCTTCAGGAGATTTGCAAATTCTTCATGCTCTTGGGGGTACATCAGCTATATTAGCTAAAGCAAATGGTGTAGATTTAAAAATAATAGGTATATATAGCAGAGCACCAAAAGCTTTTATGATAATAAGTAATAATCCAGATATAAAAACAGCTAAAGATTTAAAAGGTAAAAAGATAGCAGGTCCTAAAGGTACAGTACTCCATCAATTATTAGTAGGAGCTTTAGAAAAAAATAATTTAACAAGTAAAGATGTTAATTTTATAAATATGGGATTACCAGAAGGTTTTGCTGCATTAAATAATAAAAATGTTGATGCTGCCCTATTAGCAGGTCCAGTTGCACTAAAAGCTATAAAAAATGGTGGTAAAATAGTAGCAAATGGAGAAGGAATAGTTGATGGTACAATAGTAACTGCAGTTAGCAAAACATTTTTAGAAAATCATAAAGATTTAGTAGATAAATTTAAATCTACCCATAAAGAAACTTTAAAATTTATGAAAGAACATGAAGAAGAAACACTAAAAAAAGTATCTCAAGAAGTAGGTTTAACTATTGAAGAAACAAAACAAATGTATAAATGGTATGATTTTGATATAACAATAAAAGATAAAGATATTAAGGAACTTCAAAAAACTCAAGACTTTATGATTAAAAATGGACTTCAAGATAAAAAAATAGATATAAAAGAACTTATAAGTAAGTAAATTTTAATAGGTAGCTAGTTTCATATAAAAACGAGCTACCTACATTTCATATTATATTGGTAAGTAGATAAATTTGTTTTTTTACACAAATCTATCTACTTACCTTTTTAATATTCTATAATATTTTTTCAATATCTATTATAATTTTACTATATTATTAATATTTAAATTTTTTAATATGTAATTTTTATTGAAATTAGTTTAATAATTATATGATTACTTTCATACCATAATATACTAATATATTTACATAACTTTTATTAAATTACATATTATAGTAACATATCACTAAATATTATTAGTTATATTAATACCTTTAAGGAGGAATCCAAATGAATTATTTAGGTGCTTTTCATGGATTAATTGCTTTTATATTAATAGGACTATTTCATCCTATTGTAATAAAATCAGAATATTATTTAGGGAAAAAAAGTATATTTATTTTTGTGTTATTTGGAATCTTTTCATTATTAGTATCATTCAATACTAAAAATATAACTATATCTACTTCTTTAGGAGTATTTTCTTTTTGTTGTTTTTGGAGCATAAAAGAAGTTTGTGAACAAGAAAAAAGAGTTTTAGAAGGAAGATTCCCTCAAAACCCTAATAGAATATATAATAAAAAGCTCAAGCAATAAATCATTAATTACACTTTTTAAAACTTCTCACCTACACTATACAAAATAAATACTAATGAATAAAAAGATTTTCACTCAATATATATCTTTTAAAACCTTAGAAAATATATAAATGATAAATCTATATGGTACTTTTATTCGTAAAATCCATTTAATTTTAAACTATTTTATTATTAAAAAATTTATGTTTTTTAATAATAAAATAGTTTGCCACTAACTAAACATAACCAGTGGCAAACCGGTGGAAATCAACTGTTTTATACAAAAATAATGGCTAATATTATTAATTTTGCTTAATTAATTTAACTACAGTCTCCACATGAGGAGTAGATGGAAATAAATCCATTATTTTAATTTTTTCAGTTTGATAGCCACGTTCTCTTAAATACTCTAAATCATCAACTAAAGTTTTAGGATTACAAGAAACATAAATTATTTCTTTAGGATCAAATTTAGCTACATATTCTAATGCTACCTTATGAACTCCTGGCCTTGGGGGATCTAATATTACTATGTCTGGTTTTTCATGTATATCCTTTATTACCTTAGCTACATCCCCAGCTATAAATTCACAGTTTGTAATGCCATTTAATTTAGCATTCTCCTTTGCAGCCTTAACAGCCTCTTCTATAAGTTCTATTCCAATAACTTTTTGTGCATCTTTAGCTACGATCTGTCCTATAGTTCCTGTTCCACAATAAAGGTCAAATACTACCTTTGATTTAGCATCTCCCATAAACTCTTTTACAATGCTATAAAGCTTTTCTGCACCTTTAGAATTAGTTTGAAAAAATGACTCTGGGGATATTTTAAATTTTAAACCTAAAATATCTTCCATTATATAATCTTTTCCGTAAAGAACTTCTAATTTATCAATTTGAACTACATCAGATAATGAATCATTAATTGTATGAAGAATTCCTTTTATTTGACCTAAATATTTTTCATTTAATATTTTATCCTTTAATTCTTTAAAATCAAATTCCATTTGAGAAGTAGTTACTATATTAACTAGGATTTCTCCTGTATTTTTACCTTTTCTAATAACTAAGTTTCTTAAATATCCTTCATGACTCATAACTCTATATTTAGGCATATCTTTCTCATTAAAATAGTTTACTACTAAATTTAATATTTCTCTAAAATCACTATCTACAATTTTACATTGATCTACATTAACTATAGAAAAGCTTCTATTTTTAACATGCATTCCAAGAGTAAGATCTCCGCCTTTTTCCATATCACCAAAAGTAAATTCCATCTTATTTCTATATTCATATTTTTCTGGACTACTTTCTACTCCTAAAAATTCAAAATCTTTTATATCTTTATTATGGAATAAATTTAATACCTGCTTTTCTTTTAATTTTAATTGATCTTCATAAGGTATATATTGTATGCTACATCCTCCACATATTCCAAAGTGAGGACATACAGGTTCTATAGCTTGTGGTACATTTTCAATTATTTTTATAAGTTTAGCTTTAGCATAATTTCTTCTTTTTTTAGTAACTCTAGCTAATACCTTTTGACCTTCTACTGCACCTTTTATATAAACGTCTAATCCGTCTTGTTTAGCTATACCTACACATGGAAATTCTGAGCTTTCTATAAAAAATTCATATTCTTTTCCTTTTCTCATTGGTCAATTTTTCTTCCTTTCAAAATTAATCTTTTTTCTTTTTTTTCTTATATACATAATTAATGGAAGGATAAAATACAGATACTATTAAAAATATTATAAATAACATTCCCCATGGGTCTATAATATAATAACCTAGTATGTATTTAAAAATCAACCCTAATATGGCTAATATGCCTACTGATATAAACATAGTTCCTAATGTATTAATTATTCCTTTTTTCAAAAGATTTGAAAAAGTAATTTTATCAGATTTATCTTTACTGCTAACTTGTTTGTTTTGAGTTTTATCTATTTCTTTATCTATAGTTTGTGTTTGTACTTCTTCCTCATTTTTTTCTTTTATATCATTTTCTTTAGAACTATTGTTATCTTTATTTTCTTTCATATATATTCCTCCTTTTAATTCCAGCAACAAATACTATTATGCTACAGTAAAATCTATATGTAAATACTAGCATCCCAATAAAATTTATAAAATTTTATTAACAATTTAAACAAATATACAAATTTGTGAATGGACCTATTTTTTTATTCTGCTATAATGTATGTAAATTAAATGATATTAATAAAAAAAAACTATCATTTAATAATAAAACTATACATAATAATAAAAGATTGGAGTGTTATTTATTGCTTATTAAAATCTTATTCCTTTGCTTTGTAGGCTTCCTTGCAGCTATAATAGATGCTATAGCTGGCGGCGGAGGAATTATAACTATCCCTGCCTACCTACTTTGTGGTGTACCTCCTCACATTGCCTTAGGAACAAATAAACTCTGCGCAAGCTGTTCTGCTGTTACAAGTTCTTATGGTTTTATCAAAAGTGGAAAGGCTAATTTTAAGCTGTTAAAAATGTTAATACCCTTTAGTTTAGTTGGAGCTATCTTCGGTGTTAATACTGTTCTAGGCTTAGATCCTAAATATCTAAATGTAATAGTACTTGTATTACTTTTTATTGTTGGTATTTATACCTTATTTTCAAAAGATATTGGTATGGAAAATAAATTTAAAGGACTAAATAAAAAAAATATATTTTTAGGAATTATAATTTCTTTTTCTTTAGGCTTCTATGACGGTTTTTTTGGTCCAGGCACTGGTGCATTTTTAATATTTGGACTTACAGCTGTATTTAAATTTGATTTTGTACGTTCTTCTGCTAATTCCAAAATTTTAAATTGTACTAGTAATTTAACCTCATTATTATTATTTGCATTTAATAGCAAAATAAACTATTCTATAGCTATTCCAGTAGCTATATGTATGATAATAGGTGCTAGATTTGGTACTAAACTTGCCTTAAATAAGGGTTCAAAATTAATTAAACCTATATTTGTAACTATGTCTTTATTAGTAGCTATTAAAATGCTATACCAAGTAGTTGCTTAAACAAAAACATATAATATATTTACATTAATATTATATAATTCTCTTTATAATAAAAAAGCATATGTACAAATATTACCTATTTGCTACATATGCTTTTAATTTATTATTTAAACTTTATTGTTACTAAATGAGATTAATACCTAATTTAATTCTTTTATAAGACTAACCATTTCAATAGCTGTCATTGCAGCATCATACCCTTTATTTCCTGCTTTTGTTCCTGCTCTTTCTATTGCTTGTTCAATATTATCTGTAGTTAATACTCCAAAACTTACTGGTACTCCTTTTTCTAAAGATACATGGGCAATACCTTTAGATACTTCATTAGATACATAATCAAAATGAGGAGTAGATCCTTTTATTACAGCTCCTAAACAAATTAACGCATCATATTTATCTTTTTCCACCATTTTTTTAGCTATAAGTGGTATTTCAAAAGCTCCTGGCACCCAAGATATCTCTATGCTGTCTTCTGAAACTCCATGTCTTTTTAAACAATCTATAGCACCACTTAATAATTTAGAAGTAATAAATTCATTAAATCTTCCTACCACTAGTCCTATTTTGAAATCTTGTCCTGTAAGTTTTCCCTCAAATACTTTCATTCTAATTCCTCCTGATTTTTTAATATTTTTGCTTAATTTAAAAAACACAATCTATATTTATTTAATATAATTACAAATGCCTTTTAATCTCCTTAACTAAACTATTTTTAACATATGTCCCATCTTTTCTTTTTTAGTTTTTAAATATTTTATATTTTCTTTAACACAACCTACTTCTAGTGGTACCCTTTCTACTATCTTTAAATCAAAACCTGAAATTCCACTTATTTTTTTAGGATTATTAGTCATAAGTTTTATATTTTTTATTCCTAAATCTTTTAATATTTGAGCTCCTACCCAGTAGTCCCTTAAGTCTTCCTCAAACCCTAAAGCTAAGTTAGCTTCTACAGTATCCATTCCTCCATCTTGAAGATGGTATGCTTTTAATTTATTTAAAAGACCAATACCTCTACCTTCTTGCTTCATATAAACTACTGCACCTTTTCCTTCTTCTTCTATCTTTTTAAGAGCTACTTCTAATTGCTGTCCACAATCACATCTTAATGAACCAAATACATCTCCAGTTAAGCACTCTGAATGCATTCTAACAAGTACAGGTTCTTCTCCACTTATATCTCCTTTTACAACAGCCATATGTTCTTCCCCTGTTAGTAAATTTTTATATCCTATTGCCTTAAAATCTCCATATTTACTAGGTAATTTTACTGGCTCTTCTCTTTGTACTAATTTTTCATTTTTTATTCTATAATCAACTAAATCTTTTATAGTTATAATTTTTATATTATGTTTTTTGGAAAACTCTATAAGGTCTGGTACTCTAGCCATTTCACCGTTATCTTTCATAATTTCACATATTACTCCTGCAGGATATAATCCAGAGAGCCTTGCAAGGTCCACCGCTGCTTCAGTATGACCTGTTCTGACTAATACTCCACCATCTTTAGCTTCTAGTGGAAATACATGTCCTGGTGTTAAAAAATCTTCTGGCTTAGAATTTTTATCTACTATTTTTGAAACAGTAAAGGCTCTCTCATAAGCAGAAATACCTGTAGTTGTACCTACTGCATCAACAGATACAGTAAAGGCTGTCCCAAAAGCATCACTATTTTCTTGAACCATTTGTTTTAGTTTTAGCTCTTCTAATCTTTTTTTAGCTACAGGAGTACATATAAGACCTCTAGCTTCTTTAGCCATAAAATTAACTTTATCCCCAGTAGCTTTTTCTGCAGCTATTATTAAGTCACCTTCATTTTCCCTACCTTCATCATCAACTACTATAACCATTTCTCCCTTTTTAATATCTTCTATAGCATCTTCTATCAAACTAAATTTAAAATTCATAGTTTCCACCCTTTCATATAACAGAATATTCTTAATTTAATATTTAAAATTATTTTCACTTTATAGCTTCTTTAATAAATTCAATTTTTAATAACACATATCTTCCATTTATATATGTTATATAAAGTTTTAATACTTCTCTACTTTAAACTTTTATATAGTTAAAGTTATACCTTTCTAAAGTATAGTATTATAGAAATCCATATCTATTTAAAAAATTCTCATCTATATTAGTTTTTATTTTCTTGTCTTTATTTTCTTTAGAGTTTAAAAATTTAAATATATATTTTCCTATAACGTCACACTCTATATTTATTTCATCACCTTTTTTATTGTAAATAAGAGTTGTTTCTTTTTTAGTATGTGGAATTAAACTTACGGAAAAATATTTTTCTGTAACATCTACAACAGTTAAACTAACTCCATTTAAAGCTACTGAACCTTTTTTAACTATATAACTTAATATATCTTTAGAAGAGCTTATATATATAATAGTAGCTATACCTTCTTTTTTAACATCAATTATCTTACCTACTCCATCTATATGTCCACTTACCATATGTCCACCTAAAGGTTTATTTAAAGTTAAAGCTCTTTCTAAATTTACTAAGCTATTTTTTTTAAGGAACTTTAAATTACTTTTTCTCATAGTTTCTGCCATAACATCTACAGTAAAATTTTTTTTATCAAATTTTGTTACTGTAAGACACACTCCATTAACGGCTATACTATCTCCTAAAGAAATACTATCTAAAACTTTATCTCCTTCTATTTCAATATCTAAAAAATCAGATCCATTTTTTATACTTAATATTTTCCCTATTTCCTCTACTATTCCAGTAAACATAATCTCCCTTCTTTCTTAATATAATTTGATTATTTATAAAGAAAATATACAAATAATCACTATAACTTTATAAAATTAAGTATTTTCTTTAATTATTTATTTATATATCCTTCTATTAAAATATCTTCACCAATAGTTTCTACACTACAGCTAGATAAGGTAAATACATCTTTTAAATGGCTTATTCCTTCACCTTCTATCATGGCTTTTGATTCTTTCCCACCTATAATCTTAGGAGCTACAAAGCACATAGCTTTATCTACTATTTTTTCTTTTAATGCTGAAAAATTAAGTGTGCCTCCACCTTCTAATAAAATACTATCTAATCCTTTTTCTCCTAAAACTTTCATAAGATTTTTTAATGGAACTCTTTCTTCTTTGTTTCCCTTAAGTTCAATTATATTAACTCCAATTTGTTTTAAATATTCTTTTTTTTCTTTATTACACTTATCTGTGCAAGCTATATATATTTTTCTGTCATTTACTGTTTTTAATATTTTACATTCCTTAGGAATTTTAAGTTTAGAATCTATTACAATAACCTTTGGATCTCTTCCTTTTTCTATTCTAGTTGTTAAAAGTGGATCATCCTTTAAAACAGTATTTATTCCAACCATTATTCCCATATATTCATTTCTTACACTATGGACTTTTTCTCTTGATTTTTCTCCTGTTATCCACTTAGATTCTCCTGTTTTAGTAGCTATTTTCCCATCTAATGTAGATGCTGTTTTCATAAGAACAAAAGGCTCTTTTGTAGTTATATGTTTTATAAAAACCTCATTTAACCTTTTACTTTCTTTTTCCATAATCCCATTTATCACTTCTATACCACTATCTTCAAGAATTTTTATACCTTTACCTGATACTTTAGGATTAGGATCTTTCATTGCTATTACTACTGTTTTTATCCCTGATTTTGAAACCGCTACAGCACAAGAAGGAGTTTTCCCATAATGAGAACAAGGTTCTAAATTAACATATAAGGTAGCCCCTTTTATGTCCTTTTTAGCATTTTTAAGTGCATATACTTCTGCATGTGGCCCTCCATAATATTTATGATACCCTTCACTTATAATCTCTCCATTTTTAACTATAATAGCTCCAACCTTGGGATTAGGATTAACTAATCCTTTTCCTTTTTTAGCTAAATCTAAAACCTTTTTCATATAAAACTCATGATTTATTTTTTCCACAGAAAATCCCTCCTTACAAAAACACAGAAATAATTTTTTTAAAATACACTTAAGTAATATAAATTTAAAATACGAGATGTTTATTTTAATGTACTTAAATAGGGGTTTTTACATAAAAATAAGTCCCTGGATTATCTCCAGAGACTTATAGTAAATTATATATTAAATACTAAAATTCATAATTAATTAGCTAATCAATACATAAAAACCCTATCTTTCATCCAGACTTTAACTGTCGGTCTCGGAGTTTCACCGAATCATGCTTATAAAAGCTCGCGGACTTTACCGCCGGTGGGGACTTACACCCCGCCCTGAAGGATTACTTCATTATTTAATTTTCATCTTTCAATATAAATAATACATCTAATAAAACAAGCTGTCAAATATATTTTTTTAATATACAAAAAAATATCTCTTTAGTATATAATTCTTAATATAAGGCATATAAAACTAAATAAAAAGTAAAAAGAATATACTTTGTAAAATATAACAATTTAAAATCTGCTAGTAGTTATTGTATTAACATATTTTAAAGAAAATCTATTAAAGAAATTACTACCTAACTAGTTATTTTTTTAATATGCCTAAATAAATACTATAATAAAAAAAGGTGTGACTTTATGAAACTTACTAAAATAAAAGGAAACAGCTATTATATAAATTTTCCTACCAATATTGGAATTTATACTTTCAAAAATAAAAATTGCCTTATAATAGACACTGGTAAAAATAAATCTGATGGAAAAAAAATAGAATCTGTTATTAAAGAAAATGGTCTTCATCCTAAATATATAATAAATACTCATAGCCATTTAGACCATTGTGGTGGAAATAATTATTTTAAAAATAATTATCCTGGATGCATAACTTATTCTTCTAAGAAAGAAAAAATATACATGGAAAATAGTGAAATTCATCCTTCTATTCTATTTTCAGCATCACCTATAAAAGGACTTATTAAAAGTACTCATCCTATAGAAGTTGATTATATATTAGACTATGGATTAAATAAAATTAACGATGATAAATTTCAAATTATATCTTTAAAAGGACATTCTATAGAACAGATAGGTATAGTTACTCCTGAAAAAGTATGCTTTTTAGGAGATTCATTATTCAGCTTAGAAATAATAGAGAAATATTCTATGCCCTATTACTATAGTATAGAAGATGCTTTAGAATCTTTAAATAAAATCAAAGAAATAGATGCTGATTGTTATGTAATAAGTCACTCAAAGGATTTAATTTCAAAAGAAGAAATTTATGATTTAATAAATAAAAACATAGAAAATATAAGAAAATATATAGATTTAATTATGGAATTATTAGAGCAACCTTTAACAAAAGAAGATTTACTTGAAAACATTTGTGTTTTAGAAGATATAACTTTAGATTTTAATCAATATCATTTAGATTTAGCTGCTGTATCTGCTTTTATATCATATTTATATAACAAAAATCTTATAGATTACTCTATTGAAGAAGGTAAACTCTATTATTTTAAAAAAACTAATGTATAAAAAAAACAAAAACATAAATATAAAAATTATAAATAAATACAAAAAGAGTGACAGGAAATTTCTGTCACTCTTTAAAATATTATTATTTATGCTAAATTCAATGCTACATATTCATCACAATTAAACATCTCATACAAGCTATAGTTATTATTTCCCATAAGCCTATATATTATCTCTTTTGTTTTATAGCCTTCCTTGTATCTTTTAAATCCTTTTACTATTTTTTTTGCTTTATTTTTATTTATAGAAAGTTTAATTTGGAGTTCAGAAATAGTATAGTACTCCTTCTCTAGTAAATTTTCTAGCTTTTCTTGGAGTTCTAACTTATACTTTAGATCAACATTTTCATTTTTATGCGGTCCATATTTTCCTCTATGATGTTTAGCACATAGATATTTATAATTTATTTCTATATCCATTCCACCTTCACACTTATGAACAATATGATGAACTTCCGCATGTTCTTTACCACATATTTCACATCGTGACAACAAGGCTTCACTCCTTATTCTATAGATTTTATTTATTTTATTATAACATAGAATTTAAAATATATTTCTGTAAAATTTCGGAATATTTTATTAATTTAAAATAATAAAAAAAAATTATTAGATTTATCCTAATTAAAAAAAACAATATTATCTTTAATATTATAGTATCATTTTTTTTATTTTAGGTTCTTATTTTATTATACATTTAACTATAAATTTACTTTAATCTATAAATATCTAAGTACTATTATTAATTTTTCCTTTTTCTAAGATGTTGACTTCCTTTTAAATTACCTTTATTTTTCTTATTTTTATTCATATTATTTTTTATGCTAAAAATAAGAAAAACTACAATAGGTATTACAAAAAAATTAACAAAACAAATATATGAATATACTTGAAGGGTAAATAAAAGCCTATATATATTTTTATTTACAATCAAACATAAAACTCCAGCTATTATACTAATTATAACAATTATTATTTTCCTTTTATTTTTTATATTTAAATGCTTAATAGCTATTAGTAAAGCCTCAAAAGCCACTATGTATTTTATAAACCATCCTGCTACCATCTGCAGCATTACAAATAACTCTCCTACTTCTAAAATTCCAAAATAACTTGCAAGTTCTGTTTGTACAAGTTTAGGATAAGCCATAGTTACAGCTCTATCTATACCAAAAGTAGATATAACCCCTGTAGTAGAAACTATAATCATTTGTATTACTATAATAAGACCAATTATTGATATTTTTTTTACATTTTTTTTATTTTTAATTTGAGAAATATAAAAAGCTGATATTAAAATATTAGCATATAATCCTAAAATTTTAATAGTAGATTTTAAAAACCCAAAGGATATACCATTTTCAAATATAGGAAATAAATATTTTAACTTTTTATATTTAAAAGTTAAAAATCCTAAATTTATCCCTGCAACACATATAAATGATATTCCTAATATTGTAGTTAATATTATAGCTTTATTTCCTTTAAACATAACGTATATAGAACTTATTATAAACATAGCCATTATAAACCATATTGGTGTATTTTGTAACAAATTAGTGTGTAAGCAATTAGCTTCAACACTACAACTTTCTACTAAAACTAAAAATAGATTTATAATAAGAACACTAAATAAAAATCCTCCTATATATTTACCAAAGGCACCTTTATAAATATCCCACATATCATATTTTTTTGTTTTTTTCATAACACGGATAATATATAAATAATAAAAAAATATTATAACTGAAGCTATTATAGTTCCTACCCAGCTACTATTTCTTCCATCTACTAAAAATACTACTGGATAGGTTTTTAATGAAACTATAGCTACTCCTATTATTATAAAAATCATATATTTAGAATTTATCTCAAATATCGCTATCACCTCTTAACTTAACAAATACTATCTAATTAATCCCTATTTATTTATATATTATTAATTAAATATCTTTACAAATTAATTCTTGACTTTTTTTATAATATTATTCCCTTTAAAAAGGAATACTAAAAATAGGTGATATATATGAATTATAAATATCTTGATTATATAAAAGATAAACTTAAAAACAATTTTGATATTGTATATAGAAAATTAAACCATAAAAACACTAATTTATGCATGATATTCGTAAGTAATTTATGTGATTCTAAATTTATAAGTAATTATATAATATATCCTATAATTAAGGATGAAAATTTTTCTTATACAATAGAAAGTCTACAAGAAAATATAATATCTGCAAATTCTGTAGGAATTGTAAAAGATAAAGATGATGCTATAATGCATATTTTATCTGGAGATGTAGTTATTCTATCTGATTCTAGTAAGGAAGTTATGTATATAGAAGCTAAAGGCTTCGTTAAACGTAATGTTTCAATTCCTTCAACAGAGTCTGTTATTAAAGGACCTAAAGAAAGCTTTACTGAAGTTTTAATGGATAATATTTCTTTGATTAGAAGAAAACTTAAAAATCCTAATTTAAAAGTAGAAAATTTCACCATAGGAAATACAACAAATACCTTAGTAGCTCTTTGCTATTTAGAAGGAACAGCTCCCCAGAAATTAGTAGATGATATAAAAAATAAAATACAAAATATAAATATAGACGTAACCTTAGAATCTAATTCTATTGAAGAAAAACTTTCCTATAATAAAAGTTTTTTTGATACTACATCTACTTCTGAAAAACCAGATGTAATTTCATCTAAAATAATTGAGGGAAGAGTTGCATTAATAATAGATGGTAGTCCTTTTGTTATTACTGTTCCTCACTTTTTCATAGAAAATATACAAATGGCAGATGATTATTATACTAAAAAGTCTTTTGCAAACTTAAATAGATTTATAAGGTGGATTGCTCTTTTTATTTGTTTATTTCTTCCTGGAATGTATTTAGCTATAACTACTCATCATTTTCCATTAATACCTTATGTCTTTGTATTTAGACTAGCTAAATCAAGAGCTGGAGTTCCTTTTCCTACTATAATAGAAGTGTTACTTATGACTTTCTTTTTTCAATTAGTTAGAGAAGCTGGTCTTAGATTACCACAACCTATAGGTCAAAGTATGAGTATTGTTGGAGCTCTAATTTTAGGTGATGCTGCTGTTGGAGCAGGTCTTGCTTCTCAAACTACTATGGTTATTGTTGGAATTACATCAATATCAACATTCTTAGTACCTAAATTTTATAATGCTGTAGCTATGTGGAGTATTGTTTTTTCAATAACCAGCGCTTTTGGTGGATTACCTGCTTTTTATTTAACCTTCTGTGTATTTTTGTCTCATATATCCTCTTTAGAAAGCTGCGGTTATCCTTACTTATATCCTATAGGAACTTCAAATAAAATTAATGCTAAAGATATTCTAAGTAGAAATGACTTAGAATCTAGTAATGATCCTATACCATCTGATAATAATAATAATAAATAAGATTCAAAATCTTTTAGAGGATGATAAACTATGAAAAAATTAATTGCTATTTTATTAATTATAAGTAACATAACTTTAGTAGGTTGTTATAGTTATAAAGATATAAACAAATTATTATTTGCTACTGCTATAGTTGTAGATGTAGTTAATGATTTACCAGTAATTTATGTAGAGGCTTATAAAGGTGTTCGAGATGAACCTGGTCAAAATGATAGAGTTATATTTAAAGGACAGGGTCAAACCCTTATGGAAGCTGTAAAAAATCTAAATTTAAGTGCTTCTAATGAAATTAACTATTCTCAAATAAAAGCTATAGTTTTCACAGAAAATGCTGCTAACTCTGATCTTGAAAAATTTATAGATGTTTTAGAAAGAAATCAACAATTTGTAATGAGAAGCTTTGTTTGTATATTTGAAGGTAGTGGTGATGAGCTTTTAGATATAAAAATACCTGATGAAAAATTTTTAGGAATTTTCATACATGATTTAATAAAAAATGTTAAAACTCTTTCTAATTCTATTACTTTAACACTTAATGATTTTTTAAACAAAAGAGTTATGCCTAGTAAATCTGAAGTAGCAACTTTCATTAAGTTAGATAGAACTAATACTAAAAATAAAATTATATTATTAGGAGGAGCAGCCATAAAAGATGGAATATATAAGTCAAGGTTAAACCCTGATGATACAAAAGGTTATAATTTTCTTGAAGGTAAATCTGGAAAAGGTGTGTTTCAACTTGCAAATCCTCATGTTAAAGATAGTATAATAAGCATGGAAGTTTTATCTAACAAAACAAAAACTAATTTTGAATACAAAGATGGAACAGTATATATGTATAAAAATATAAAAGTATCTTCCACAATAAGCCAAAGCCAAGATAAATTCTATGGCAGCATAGATGAATTAGAAAAACTAGATGTTATGGCAGAAAATCTTATAACAAAACTATGTAAGGGCACTTTTACTAAATTTAAAAAGAAAAATTTAGACATATTTGATATAGAAAATGATTTTCATAGAAAATATCCTAACATAAAGATAGATGACATAATAACTAAAACAGAACTTAAAATAAATGTTGATGTTAATATAACTGATACAGCTCATATAATTAACTAGTAACTTAATTAAAAATTTAAAGTAAAAATAAATTTTTTCTAATTAATAAAGTGATTAAATAATAAAATTTTATTATTTAATCACTTTATTTTTAATTTAAAAATTCAAGTAAATAACTATCATCTTTTACTTATTATTTATTTTATATATTTTAAAATTAAACTGTCTTTTCTTTTATAGTAAGAGTTCCTTTATTTATTGGTTTTTCAGTATTAGATTTTAAGTTATTACAGTTATCTTTTTTATTTTTTAATGTTATAACTATTTGAGATACAACTGTTCCTCCTATAACTCCACCAACTATTGCCCCTATAACTGCATATATAACTGACATTGGAGGATTAAATCCAAAAGGTGCTAATAATCCTGGAATAGGTGATGCTGTTCCTGGTGCATTATCTATTATATTAAAATATGCAGCACTTAATCCGGCTAACCCTCCTCCTATAAAGTTAGCACTATAAATAGGTATTGGATTTTTAGTTATAATATTTGCTTGAGTGAGTGGTTCCATCATTACTGCTATTATATTACTTCTGTCCCCTAATTTTAATCTTTTAAACATTATTCCATTTGTAAAAGATCCACCTACACATGCAATAGCTGCAATTCCCATTGCAAGACCTTTAAGTCCAAGCATAGCTGTTACTGCCATAGAACTTATTGGAGATGTACATATTATCTTCATAATACCTCCAAGTAAAAATCCCATTAATATAGGTGATTGCTCTGATGCTACTGATATAACGTTTCCAATATTTATAAGTGTAGAGTTTACAATAGGGTCTGCTTGAACTGCAATAAATCTAGCAAGTGGTGCTAAAAGTAATGCTCCAAAGATAATATTTATTCCTTCTGGTAGTTTTTCTTCTATTTTAGGAGCAATTAAACTTATTATATACCCTGCAAAAAATCCAGGTAAAATACCTAATCCTCCTACTGCCACACCTGCTGCAACTGCATAAACTGGGTTAATTCCAATACTAAGTCCAACTAAAATTGCAGCTGCAGGTCCACTCAAACTTCCTGCAGTAGCCCCAACTTTTCCTAAAAATGAAAAATTCAAAAGATTTCCCGAAATATATTTATGTATAGCCTCTATTAAAAATGTTGTTACCGCAGCATTTGCTAATCCAGACATAGCTTTATCACCTTTAGGTGCCTTAAAACTAAATATAGAAAATAATGCTAGTGTAAAAATAAGAAGCCCCAATCCTTTTATTATAGTAAACACTAAAACTCCCCCTACTTTTTGTTTATTTTTTCACAATTATAGTAACTTATTAAATTCAAAAAGTAGAAAAAAGTTTCAAAAAGTAATATAAATTTTCAGACTTTTATGTATTTTCAGAGTAATATAACAATCCTAATATGAATTTTTTCAAATCAACCTTACCTCTTTTTTTATTTTTACCTCTTATATGATTCATTTCAATTCTTACTTGCTGAAAATCATATAATGTATTTGAATACTGCTCAAATACTAAATTCATATAATCTTCTATACCTAAATTAGCTAAATTAACCAATCCTGAATAAGCAGCTCTTCTCATTCTCTGTTCCATAGATTTTGGACTTTTAGTAAACTTTAAACATAAATCCTTTATACTTAAAATTTCCAGTTCTTCTTTTTTGTTTGATAAATATTCTACCATTTTTAATATATCTTCGTAACCTAGCTTACCCATTATACCAATTTTGCTCATAATTTTTTTTATATCATCTAAATTTATATTATCTTTTACTTCTTCATTATATTTTTTAAAGTTATTGTTTTTACTCTCTAAGGCTGGATCAATTCTACAATTTAGTAATGTGTTTTCTATTTGCCTAAGTTTTCTACTCATAACCACTTTTTCAGAAACTTTTTTTATAACATTTTCAACCTCTAATGCATTAATTGGTTTATTAATATAATATTCTATTCCACTTTTATAGGCTTTACCTATTATGCTCTTGCACAGTATTTTAGATATCATAATAAATTGAACATACTGGTTCTCTTTTTTTATTTCTTTTACCATAGTAATGCCATCTTTTTTTTTCATAAGTAAATCCACTAAAACTATATCTGGATTACATTTTTTTATTTTTATTTTACCCTCTATACCATTAGTTGCAAAATCTTCAACTTCCCCTAAATTTCTATCTGCTATTATCTTTTGAAGCATTTTAATAATAGCTATATCATCATCTATTATCATTATTTTCATTTTATTTTAATTCACCTCTATATCTTTAGATATACTTATAAAAAACTTAGTTCCCCTTCCAACTTTTGATTGAAGTTTTATCTTTCCTTTTAGTTTATTTTCAATAATATCTTTAGTTATAGAAAGGCCTAACCCTCTATTTATCTTACCTGTCTCATAATTTATTTTTGTTGAAAACCCTGGCTCATATATATAATTATAATCTTCTTTTTCTATTCCACATCCATTGTCTTCAAGGATAAACTCACATATTTTTTTATGTTCAATAACTTTTAGGGTTATAACTCCCTTTTCTTTATGATCTATTGCCTCTATAGAATTAATAAATAAATTTCTAAGTATAGACATCAAAAGATAATGATTTTTAATTACAAAATTGCTTTTTATATCAAAATTTATTACTATTTTTATATTTTCTTTTAAAACATATATTTCTGTTTCCATGCTTTCTTTTAATATAGCAACTAATTCTTTAATTTTCATTCCTTTGTCTTCGATTTTATTTGATAGTATTCCATCTATTCCTTCTGCAACCAATGCATACTCTTTTTTTATTTCGTGAATATCTTTTGCTAAACTAAGTGCATTTTCCTGCCAATTTTCTTCTTCAGTTTTTGATTGTATATTTTCATATAACTTATATGCATCAGCCATAACATCCTCTACATTACACATGCTCTTTTTTAACCAATAGGTTTCTGTTTTTATTTTAGATATCATAAAAACTAATTTTTTATAACGATCTTCTTGCTCTTCCTTTATTAAAAGCATTTTATTGTATTTTATATAGACAATAACTGTAAATATAATACAAGTTCTTATAAAAGCTATACCTAAAAGCCCTAAAATAAAATTATATACAGCTATTTCATCTGTGTAATTCCTTATTAAAACTTCAACTATATTTGCAAAATAATCACATAATATAGTTAAAAAAAACAACTTTAATCCTATTTTTTTATTACTTATTTTTAAAGCTATAAAATAAAATAATGCATACGAAATATAAAAAAATATTTCTGGAAAATAAAATTTAATCCCTTCATATAAATTTGTATTTATAAATAAATTTACAAAAACTCTTCCCCCATAAACTAAAAGGCCACTTATTAATCCAGTCAATATTGGATTTATATCATCATATATGTAAGCAAATATACAAAATAATATAATTCCAAAAGAAATTTTAAAATTAGGTATAAATAAATCTAAATATATTTGTGAAGCTACTGCTATACATATAGGGATTAAAAATATTTTCCTTAGATTTAGTCTTTTTGTATCCTTTGTTTTTTTCATATACTTCTCTTCCTTTATAAATACATAGTTAATATAATTAATAGTTAAAATTTAAAAATCCTTTAATAACCTTAAAATAAATTAAATACTACAATGTATTGTCTAATTTTTATTGTAAAAGTAACAATAAAATTTTTCCAATTAAATAAAAGTACAATGTTAATTATTAACATTGTACTTTTATTAATTATATCATATTATTCTAAGAAATTTTCCCAATATCTTTTCTATAGTAAATTCCTTGGAAATCAATTTTTTTCATTTTTCCATATGCAGCATCTATAGATTCTTTTAGACTTTTTCCTAATGCTTGAGTACATAACACCCTACCACCATTAGTTTTTAAAATTCCTTTTTCTTCTTTTACTCCTGCACCAAAAACCCCTTCTAAAGGCTTTGGTATTTCTATGTTAAATCCTTTATCATAACTTTTAGGGTATCCTTTTGAAGCTGCAACTACACAGGTAGAATATCCATCTTTCCATTCTACTGTACTATTCTTTAAATTTCCTTTTAAAGATTCCAATATTAACTCTAAAAAATCTGTCTTCATTAAAGGTAGAACAACCTGTGTTTCTGGATCTCCCATTCTAGCATTATACTCAAGTAAATAAGGGCCTTTTTTAGTTATCATTATACCGAAAAATATTATTCCTTTAAAATCAAGATTTTCTGATTTTATACCTTTTAATGTTGGTTTTAATATATTTTCGTCAAATTCTTTTAAAACCTCTTTTGTGCAGTATGGATTAGGGGCTATAGCTCCCATTCCACCTGTATTAGGTCCTAAATTACCATCATATATTTGTTTATGATCTTTAGAAGATATAAAAGGTATTATAGTTTCTCCATCAGTTATAGACAATATGGAAGCTTCTGGTCCTTCTAAAAATTCTTCTATTACTATTTTTTTACCTGCTCCATTAAATCTATCATTAACCATAAAATCTTCTACAACATCTTTAGCTTCTTTAAAATCTTCACATATAACTACACCTTTTCCTGCAGCTAGTCCATCCGCTTTTATAACTATAGGATACTCAGATTTTTCTAAGTAAGTTATTGCTTTTTCTTTATCTTCAAAAACTTCATATTCTGCTGTTTTTACATTATACTTTTTCATAAACTCTTTTGAGTATGCTTTACTTCCTTCAAGCATAGCAGCTTTTTTCCCTGGTCCAAATATTTTTAAATTATTTTCTTTAAAAACATCTACAATACCTTCTGTTAAAGGAACTTCTGGCCCTACTATAGTTAAATCTATTAAATTGTCTTTTGCAAAGTTTAAAAGATCATCTATACTAGATTCTTTTATGTTTTCGCATTTGTTTTCTAGAGCAGTACACCCATTTCCTGGAGCACAAAATATTTTATGGACTGATGGATTTTTAGATATTTTAAAGGCAATAGCATGTTCTCTTCCACCAGAACCTATTACTAGTATTTTCATTTTACTACCCCCACTTAATAATTAAAATTAGTGTTTAAAATGTCTTATTCCTGTAAATACCATACTTATATCATTTTCATCACAAGCTTTTATAGACTCTTCATCTCTTATAGAACCACCAGGCTGAATTATAGCTTTTATTCCCCATTTAGCTGATTCTTCTACTACATCTTTAAATGGGAAGAAAGCATCTGAAGCCATAACTACTCCATCTCCTGCTCTATCTAAAGCCTCTTTTGCTGCCCATATTCTATTTACTTGACCTGCGCCAATACCTTTAGCTTTTCCATCTTTAGCAACTACAATAGCATTAGATTTTACATATTTAACTACTTTCATAGCAAATATAAGATCTTTCATTTCTTCTTCACTAGGTTTTTTATTAGTAACTACTTTTATGTCTTCTACAAATTTATCATCTCTACTTTGTACAAGAATTCCACCATCTACTTTTACAAGTTCACTGCCCTTAGTAGGTTTTACATCACATTTTATAACTCTTAAATTTTTCTTAGTCTTTAAAACTTCTAAAGCATCATCATCAAAATCCGGTGCTATAACTATTTCTAAAAATATTTTAACTATTTCATCTGCTGTCTTTTTATCTAATTTTCTGTTTACAGCTACTATTCCACCAAATATAGATATAGGATCACACTCATAAGCTTTAACATAAGCATCATGTAGAGAATCTCCTATAGCTACTCCACAAGGAGAATTATGTTTTAATCCACAACAAGCTATTTCATCAAATTCCCAAGCTGTTTTCCATGCAATGTCCATATCTTTTATATTATTATAAGATAGTTGTTTTCCATTTAATTGCTCAAAATTTTTCATAGGAGCATTTTCTGTAGTAGAAGTATAATATGCAGCCCTCTGATGAGGATTTTCTCCATATCTTAAATCCATATTTTTCTTATAGGATACAGTTAAATATTCAGGATATTCTTCTTTTAAAAGAAATTCACTTATAGCTCCATCATAAGCTGACATAAGATTAAATACTTTTCCTGCAAGTCTTCTTCTAGTTTTTATATCTACATCTTTATTCTCTTTCATTTGATTAATTAAATCATCATAATCTTTAGTATCAGTAACTACTACTACATCTTTAAAATTCTTAGCAGCTGCCCTTATCATTGTAGGACCACCAATATCAATGAATTCAACTTTTTCATCAAATTCTAAATCCTCTTGTACCTTATCAAAGAATGGATAAAGATTTACTACTACCATATCTATAGGTTTAATATTATGCTTTTCTATAGTTTCCATATGTTCTTTATTATCTCTTATAGCAAGTATTCCACCATGAATATTTGGATGAAGAGTTTTAACTCTTCCATCTAACATTTCAGGAAAATCTGTAACTTCTGAAATATCTATAACTTTTATTCCATTTTCCTTTAAATGCTTATATGTACCACCAGTAGATATTATTTCTACTCCTTCATCCATTAAAAATTTAGCCAAACTTAAAACTCCAGTTTTGTCAAAAACACTTATTAACGCTCTTTTTATCATTTTAATTCCCCCAGAATTTAAATTTTTTAAATCTTCCCTTAGCTTTATGCCCCTTATTTCAATTCTCAGTTTAATATTATAACTTTTCTATTTTCTACTTTTATCTTATTTTCAGATATAAGCTTAATAGCTTCTGGAAGGGCATTATGCTCTTCCTTTAATACTTTCTTTTGAAGAATTTCTGCGGTATCCATATGAGAAACTGATACAGTTTTTTGAAGTATTATAGCTCCAGTATCTGTACCTTCATCTACAAAATGAACAGTACATCCAGATACTTTAACACCATATTCTATAGCTTTTTCATGAACCTTAATTCCGTACATTCCATTTCCACAAAAACTAGGAATTAGAGAAGGATGAATATTTATTATGCTGTTTTTAAATTTCTTTATTATATCCCCTTGTAATATAGAAAGCCATCCAGCTAAAACTATTAAATCAACTTTACCTTCTAGTAATTCACATATTTTATTTGAAAGATTATTTTTGTATAATTTTCTATCTAGTATATATGTTTTTATATTTTTTTTCTTTGCTCTTTCAATACCATATATATTATCTCTATCTGCTACAACCGCTTCTATGCTGCAATTTAAATATCCACAGTCTATACTATCTATTATAGATTGAAGATTAGTTCCTCCTCCTGAGATGAGTACTGCAATCTTAAGCATTTTTTTATCCCCTTTTTAAGTTATAAACTTTAATATATTAATTTCCCAAGTTATTATTTATATTAAAAAATCTTATACTAACTTAACACACTTTTCCCCTGGAGTTATTTTACCTATCTTATAAGCTTTTTCCCCTTGCTCTATAAGATCTTTTACTACTGAATCTGCTATTTCTTTATCAACACATAACACAAACCCTATCCCCATATTGAATGTATTATACATATGATCTTCTTCTACACCTAAATCCATTATATGTTTAAATATATCTGGAATTGGATATGAATTTTTATTTATAACAGCTGTAAAATCATTTTTAAGCATTCTAGGAACATTTTCATAAAATCCTCCACCGGTTATATGAGACATACCTTTTATCTCATACTTTTTCATAAGATTTAAAACTGGTCTTACATATATTTTAGTAGGAGTAAGTAAAGTTTCTCCTATCTTTTCTCCATTAAAATCATAATTAAAATCTTTTATTAATTTTCTTACAAGAGAATATCCATTACTATGAACTCCAGAAGATGATATACCAATTAATACATCTCCCTCATCTATTAAGCTTCCATCTATTATTTCATCTTTCTCTACTATTCCAACAGAAAAACCTGCTATATCATATTCCCCATCACTGTAAAATCCAGGCATTTCTGCTGTTTCTCCACCTATAAGAGCACAGTTTGAATCTAAACATCCATCACTTACACCTTTAACTAAATCAGCGGCAACTTCTGCTTCAAGTTTTCCACAAGCTATATAATCTAAGAAAAATAAAGGTTTAGCTCCTTGGCATAATATATCATTTACACACATAGCAACACAATCAATGCCTACTGTATCATACTTTTTCATTTTAAATGCTACTTCAAGTTTAGTTCCAACTCCATCTGTTCCTGAAACTAAAACCGGATTTTTATATTTAGGAAGTTCAAACATTCCTGCAAAACTACCTAAATTATTTAAAACACCAGGAACTGCAGTTTTTGCTGCATGTTTTTTTATAAGCTCAACAGACTTATAACCTTCTTTTATATTTACTCCTGCATCCTTATACGATACCATAAAAACACTTCCCCTTCTTAATACACATTCAAATAAATAACTAGTAAATATTCTAGTCTTTTTAACTTGTTATTTATTTTTATATTCTTAATATAAATTAAAATCCTATTCTAAAGATTCCTTTGACATTTCTATAGGTGCTGACATTGGATATATACCACTAAAACATCCTAAACAAAAGCCTTTATCTTTTTTTAACACATCAACTATTCCATTCATACTTATATACCCTAAACTATCTGCTCCAATTTTTTCTTTTATTTCATTCTCAGTTAAATGTCCACCTATTAAATCTTTTCTATAAGGTGTATCTATGCCAAAATAACATGGATACTTAACAACAGGAGAAGACACTCTAAAATGTACTTCTTTAGCTCCTGCTTTTCTTAAAGTCTCCACTAGTCTTTTACTTGTAGTTCCCCTTACTATAGAATCATCTACTATAACAACTCGTTTTCCTTCTACATTTACCTTCAAAGGATTTAGCTTTACAGATACAGCCTTTTCTCTCATTTCTTGAGAAGGTGCTATAAATGTTCTTCCTACATATTTATTTTTTATAAATCCTATTCCATAAGGAATTCCTGAAGCCTCTGCATATCCAACTGCTGCAGGTATACCTGAATCTGGAACTCCTATAACTATATCAGCTTCAGCTGGGCATTCTTCATAAAGCTTTCTTCCTGCTCTAACTCTCGATTGATAAACATTTATACCATCTATAGTACTATCAGATCTTGCAAAATATATATATTCAAAAGCACAGGTTTCACATTTAGTTTTTTCCGCAAATTTAATTGAATTAATTCCACTTTCATCTATAATTACTATTTCCCCTGGTTCTACATCTCTTATAAGCTCTGCCCCTACAGAATCTAATGCACAGCTCTCAGAACTTAATATATAATCTTCCCCTATTTTACCTATACACATAGGTCTTATACCATTTGGATCTCTAACCCCTATTAACTTATCTTCAGTAAGTATTACAATAGCATAAGATCCTTTTATTGCTTGCATAGCTTTTACTACTGAATTTTCAATCCCCTTTTGAGCACCTCTAGCAATTAAATTAAGTACTACTTCTGTATCTATAGATGTTTGAAAAATACATCCTCCATCTTGCAAAAGCTCTCTTATAACATTAGCATTTACTAAATTTCCATTATGAGCTATAGAAATAGATCCTAATTTATAAGTACTCATTATAGGCTGAGCATTTCCTGCATTACTAGACCCTGTAGTAGAATATCTAACATGGCCTATTGCCCCTTTGCCTTTTAATTTTTTTATTGTATCTTTACTAAAAACATCAGATACTAAACCCATATTTTTATGGCATTTCAGTGTTTCTCCATCAGATACAGTAATTCCTGCACTTTCTTGTCCTCTATGTTGAAGTGCATATAAACCATAGTAAGTTATAGCCGCTGCTTCTTCATCATTTCTATCTTTTAAAAAGGCTCCAAATACTCCGCATTCTTCTTTAAATTTATCATCATCTAAACAAAAAGGAGCTTTACACTTTGACTCATCTAACATATAATTCATAATTATTCCCCACTTATTAATTCTATTTTGAATTATTTATTCTGTCTAATATTTCTATGTAAGCTTCTTTTACATTTCCCAAATCTTTTCTAAATCTATCTTTATCTAATTTTTCTCCTGTTTTTGCATCCCATAATCTACATGTATCTGGTGAAATTTCATCTGCTAAAAGTATTTCTCCATCAGATGTTTTACCAAATTCTATTTTAAAATCTACTAAAGTAATTCCTTGCTCTAAGAAAAATTTCTTTAAAGTGTCATTAACAATTTTAGCTATATTGTATATAGTTTTTAATTCTTCAAAAGTAGTTATTCCCATAGCTACAGCATGATAATCATTCATTAGTGGATCATTTAAATCATCATTTTTATAACTTATTTCAAAAACTGTAGTCTGAAGTTTTTTCCCTTCTTCAAGTCCTAATCTTTTTGCCATACTACCTGCTGCTATATTTCTAACTATAACTTCTAGTGGAACTATATCAACTTTTTTGCAAAGTTGTTCTCTATCATTTAATTTTTTTATAAAATGAGTTTTAACTCCTTCTTTTTCTAATAATTCAAATAACATTGCTGTTATGCTATTATTTAATACACCTTTATCTTCAATACTAGCTTTTTTTACCCCATTAAAAGCTGTAGCATCATCTTTGTAATATACAATTACTTCTTCTTTATTATCTGTACCATATATTTTTTTAGCTTTTCCCTCATATAACATATCCATTTTTTCCATTATAATTCCACTCCCTCTTTATTATCGTTTATAAATTTTTCTTTCATATTTTTTCTAAATTCAGTTAATTTTTCTTTTAAATTAGGATATTTTAAAGATAATATTTGTGCCGCAAGCATCCCTGCATTAAAGCTATTATTTATCCCTACTGTAGCAACTGGAATAGATTTAGGCATTTGCACTATTGATAGAAGTGAATCCATTCCTTCTAAAGCAGCTTTTAATGGAACTCCTATAACTGGCAAAGTTGTATGTGATGCGATAACCCCTGGAAGATGTGCTGCAAGTCCTGCTCCTGCTATTATACATTCATAATTTTCTTTTTCTAATTCTTCTAATGTTTCTAAAAGTTTTTCTGGAACTCTATGAGCTGATAACACTTGTGCCCTATACTCTATATTAAACTCTTTAAGTGCTACTGCAGCTCCTTTCATCTTATCTACATCTGATTTACTTCCTAAAATTATTGCTACTTTCATTCTAAATCCTCCTATAAAATAGTATAAAAAAATACCAACTATCTATAGAAGAATCTGTTGGTATTGAGCATCCAAAGATTCATCCATAGACAGAAAATTTACGGTTTCCTTGTAGAAACTTTCAGCCCCTATTGCTGAAATTATATGGATGAAATATTCATTTATTTTATGTATTCATGGTAACATACACTTCTTAATAAATCAATACGTTTGAAGAAAAATATTCGTATTTAATAGTATTATATTTATTTATTTCATTTTATTATTCGTAACTATACGAACATTAGCTTTGATGAAGGATAAATATCATAATACTTTATTTTACATAAATAAACAAATTTCAATAAAAAATAAGACTTTCCCAAAATGAATAAACATAAAAATATAATTCATTTTAAAAAAAGTCTTATTTATAATCCTTACTTTTTTTTCCTATAAGAAGTATCTTCTAAAGGCAGTTTTTTTCTAAATTTTCTATCAAATTTAAAGTAAGCTCCTTGAGCTGCTGGTGCTGTCGGTATAGTTGTGATTTCTCCTATTCCTTTTGCTCCATAAGCTAATTCACTAGTATTTTTCTCAACTATTATAGGCTTAATTTCTGGTATATCAGTAGATCTAAATAATCCTAATGTTCCAAATTTAGCAGTAGGAACAGATTTTTTTAATGGGTATCCTTCCGTAAATGCATATCCAAGGCCCATAACTACTCCACCTTCAATCTGTCCTTCAAGATTTGTTGAGTTTATAGCTTTCCCCACATCATGAGCTGCCACTACTCTTTCTACCTTCCCTTTTTCATTAAGTATAACAACTTGAGTTGCATACCCATAAGCAACATGACTTACTGGATTTTTCTTTTTCGAATTTATAGGATCTGTAACTCCTTCAAATTCTCCACAAAATTCTTCTCCTTCACACTGACCTAATGTTTTAGTATTCAATCTATTTTTAAGTTTTAATGCAGCTCTTCTTGTAGCTTCTCCTGCAAATAATGTTTGCCTTGATGCTGTACTTGTTCCTGAATCTGGAGTAAGAAATGTATCTGGTGGATCTGCTACTATTTTATCTAAAGGTAAATTTGTTGTTTCACAGGTTATTTGAGTAAGAGTTGTAGCAACTCCTTGACCCATGCAAGCAGCACTGCTTTTTATATGAACCTTTCCATCCTTTATTCCTAAATTACATCTACCTACATCTGGTACTCCAACTCCAAGACCTGAATTTTTCATACAACATGCTATTCCAGCATATTTACTATTTTCATATGCATCTTTAACTGCTATTATAGTTTCTTTAATAGCAGTTCCTTCATCAGCAAACTGACCATTTGGAAGCACATCCCCAGGCTCTACAGCATTTCTAAATCTTATTTCCCATGGAGATATATTTAATTTTTCAGCTAAAAGATTCAAATTACATTCTGATGCAAAAACTGATTCAGTTACACCAAATCCTCTAAAAGCTCCTGCTGGAGGGTTATTGGTATAAACTGCTGTTCCTTTTATAGAAACATTAGGACATCTATATGGACCTGCTGCATGAGTACATGCTCTTTGAAGAACCGGTCCTCCAAGAGATGCATATGCCCCAGTATCTGATATAATATCAGCTTTAAAAGCTGTTAATTTTCCTTTTTCATCACAAGCTGTAGTAACTGTCATTTCCATGGCATGCCTTTTTGGATGAACTTTAATACTTTCTTTTCTACTTAGTGTTACTTTAACAGGCTTTTTAGTAATCCAAGCTAAAAGTGCAGCATGGTGCTGTACACTCATATCTTCTTTTCCACCAAAACCTCCACCTACATACTTACTTATGGCTCTAACTTTTTCTTTAGGCAGTCCTAAAAGTTCTGAAATTTCTCTTTGTTCATCATATATTCCTTGACTTCCTGTATAAATAGTGAGAATTTCGCCATCTGACATAGCTAAAGCACTTTCTGGTTCTAAAAAAGCATGCTCGGTAAAAGGAGTAGAATAATGGTTTGTAACAACATATTTAGAATTAGCTATTGCCTCTTCAACGCTGCCTCTGTTAACCTTTTCAACATCTAAAATATTTCCCTTTTTATGAATTTTAGGTGCCCCCTCTTTAAGTGCCATTTCTGGACTAGAAAGTGGTTCTAATTCTTTATATTCTACTTCTATTAAATCTAATATTTCTTTTAATCCTTTTTTACTTTTAGCTGCAACTAAAGCTACTGCATCCCCTACATATCTCGTTTCTTCTCCTACATCTATTATTGCTGGCCAATCTTTTATAATATGACCTATCACTCTATTTCCTGGTACATCTTTTGCTGTAACAATTTTTTCAACTTCTGGATGTTTTAATGCCTTACTTATATCTATACTTTTTATTAAAGCTCTAGGATATTTAGATCTTAAAGCTGACCCATAGATCATGCCTTCAACTTTCATATCATCTACATATTTCCCTATACCTAAAATCTTGTCTCTTGCATCTGTTCTTCTAATATTCTCTCCTATTTTCCCTTTATGTTTTTCATCCTCTGGTAGTTTACCTTCTCTAAATATCTTGGCGGCCATTTCAATAGCTTTTATTATTTTAACGTATCCAGTACATCTGCATATATTTCCTCTAATTGCAGTTTTAATTTGTTCTTCACTTGGATTTAACGTTTTATCTAAAAGGGCTTTTGTACTTATAATCATTCCTGGAGTACAAAATCCACATTGTACCGCTCCAGCTTTTGAAAAAGCCCAGGTATAAACTTCCTTTTCAAATTCTGTTAACCCTTCTACAGTTATAACTTTCTTACCTTCTATTCTTGAAATTTTAGTTATACATGATCTTACAGGTTTACCATCAATGAGAACCATACATGCCCCACAAGCTCCTTCTGAGCATCCATTTTTCACTGAAGTCAAATTTTTATATTCCCTTAAATATTCAATCAATTTGATATCTTCTTCAAAAGATACCTTTTCTCCATTTAATATAAATTGATACACAATTAATCCCCCCAAATATTTTTATATTGATGAGGCTCTAATTTTTAATCATACTAATATATTTAAATGAAACTAATTCTATGATTCCTAATTTTATAAAAATAAACATATTTACTACAAAAATAGATATATCTAAAAATAATATTTAATATATGAAATTTTAAAACTCCTACCCTATGATTAAAAATTTAAATCTATAAATAAAAAGCACTAATATTCATACCCTACTATTAATACAATATGTTTATAAACTCTAGTTTTAAAAATAAATACTCAAACCCTCAAATAATTAAACTAATAACAGTTATATAAATATATGAGAAACAGAGAAAATTAATCTCCATTTCTCATATAAAGCATTATTTATTTGCAAATTCTTTTACATATGTTATAGGAATAAGAGCATACATTGCTGCAGCTTTCACTAATTCTTCTTTCCATGTTCTTTCATTAGGAGCATGGGCTTGATCTTCATGACCTGGACCAAATCCAACACATGGTATTTTATATCTACCCATTATAGAAACTGCATTTGTAGAAAATGTCCATTTATCAACTTTTGGCTGAGCTTTAAATAAATCTTTATAACATTGAACAGCTGTTTTACATATTGGATGGTCTTCTTTTAACACCCAAGTTGGGAAGAAACATTCTGTTTTATATACTAAATCAGTATATGAAGCTCTTTCGTAATCATACATTTCAACTTCTGCATTTGCAGCTTTAACTGATGGTAAATTCTTAATTTGTTGAATTGCATATTCAAAAGTTTCTCCATCAGTAAGTCTTCTATCTATAGAAATTGTGCATCCATCTGCAACGGCACATCTTGAAGGTGAAGAGAAAAATACTTCTGATACAGTTAAAGTACCTTTTCCTAAGAATTCATCATATTTCAAATTTTCATTAAGAGCTTTCAATTCGTTTAATATTGGACCCATTTTAAATATTGCATTATCTCCTCTTTCAGGAGCTGAACCATGACAACTAACTCCATGGGTTGTAACTTTTATTTCCATTCTTCCTCTATGACCTCTGTAGATATTTAAAGAAGTTGGTTCTGTTATTACAACAAATTCAGGTTTTATTTTATCTTCATTAACTATATACTGCCAACATAATCCATCACAATCTTCTTCTTGCACAGTACCTGTTACTATTAGTGTATAATCATCTTCTAGTTTAAGATCTTTTATTATTTTACCAGCATATACCATAGATGCCATTCCGCCTTCTTGGTCTGATGTTCCTCTACCTACTATGATTTCATCATCTTCATAGCCTTCATAGGGATCATAATTCCATAAATTCTTATCACCTATTCCAACTGTATCTATATGAGCATCCATAGCAATAACATGTTTCCCATGGCCTATATATCCAAGTACATTTCCCATAGGATCTATTTCTACTTTATCAAATCCTACTTTTTCCATTTCTTCTTTTATTCTAAGTATTACTTTTTCTTCTTCACAACTTTCACTTGGTATTCTTGCCATATCTCTTAAAAACTTTGACATGTCTTCTTTATATTTACCTGCTAATTTTAATATTTCTTCCTTTTTAATAGTTTCCATTTTAACCCCTCCAAAATTTTATATTCTTATAATCATGAGTTTAAGTTATTAAAATCTTTTCCAAACTTCAGTAGCAAGTTCTCTACTTCTAGCCATGATTCTTTCTTCATCAATATTAATAAGATTTCTATTTTCCATTACAACTTTACCATTTATAATAGTTGTATCTACATTTCTTCCATTTATACCAAATAGTATATGACTATTTATATTCCCTTCATTTATTGGTGTAGGAGGATTATAATCCACTACGATTACGTCCCCTAGGGCCCCTTCTTTTAAAACTCCTACTTTACCATCAATAAATCTTTCTGTAATTTTTCTATTATTTTTAAATAACATTTCAGGAATTTCAACCCAGGCTACATTTGAATCTTTTTTAGCATGCTTATGAATAATATTTGCTACCTTATAAGATTCAATAATATCAGGAGTATATCCATCTGTGCCAAGACCTAATAAAATACCTTTCTTATATAATTCAAGAACTGGTGCAACGCCTACTGCATTACCCATATTTGACTCAGGATTATGAACCACTATTGCATCTTTTTCTTTAAGCATATCCAGTTCTTTATCTGTAGTATGAATGCAATGTACTGCTATAGTTTTATCTGAAAGAACTCCTGCATCAAACCATCTTTCTATAACACCTTTGCCATATTTTTTCCTTGAATCTTCTAAATCTTCAATCCCCTCTGCACAATGAACATGAAAACCTGTATTTAAACCTTCAATAGCACTCATACATTTTTCTAATGTTTTATCAGAAATTGTCATAGATGCATGAAGTCCAAACATTCCTTTAATCATGTCATCTTTTTTTTCATTACAATATTTTATAAATTCTACATTTTCACTAATACCTTCATCAGCAATTTTTTCTCCGTCTCTATCAGAAGTTTCATAACATAAATTACTTCTTATTCCAGCGACTTTAGCAGCTTCTGCAATTTTAAATAAACTTCCTTTAATAGCATGTGGACTTGCATGATGATCAAATACAGTTGTTACACCATTTTTCACTTGATCAATCATAGGCACCATAGCACTATAATAAACATCTTCTAAAGTTAACACTTTATCAAGTCTCCACCAAAGGCCTTTAAGTATATCAGTAAGACCTTTAGCTCTAGGACTATCATTATTTATACCTCTACCAAAAGTACTATAATAATGCATATGAGTATTTATAAAACCTGGCATTATTAATTTTCCTTTTGCATCTATAAATTTACAATCTTTATATTTATCTTTAATAGCTTCAGTTAAACCAATATCTACAATTTTATTTTCTTCAATGGCAACACAACCATTATCTATAATTGGTCTAGAATCATCTCTAGTTATAACTTTTCCATTTCCTATTAATAACATTTATCTTCCTCCTCATTTTCAAATATTAAGTTATAACATATAATCATATTTGTTTATAAATGTTTTAATTATACTTTCCATTTCATCTGAAATAACCTTATCTCTACCAATAACGTAATATACAACTTCTCCATCTTCTTTTCTAACCTTACATAATCCTTTATCTTTATCTAAAACTAAAAAACCTCTATTTTTACTATTTTGGAAATCTTTTTCACTCCAGAAAAGTGTTATCTTGTCTTTGTATGGATTTCCTTTGTAAGGGCAAAATACACCACAATTTCCACACTCATTACACATGCCATCTATGTGCACAATTTGATGAGATGATTTAAAATCTCCCTCTACGTTAATAACCATGTTTGCTCTATTAGGACAGACATCTACACATATTTCACATATATTTTTGCAAGATAAACATCTTTCTGATTCTTCTTCACTACATAAAGGAGATTTTAATATTCCTTTTCTCTTATATATTCTTTTTTCATCTACAGGAAGAACTTTCTTTTCAAAATCATTACTTAACCCTTCCTTTGATAAAATGTCTTTACATACTAACTTACCATCGGCAATTCCCTTAACAATAGTAGCTGGCCCTTTTTTCATATCACCAACAACATATACATTAGGAGTAGTTGTTTCACAATTTTTATTTATCTTAGCAAATCCTCTTTGGTCTAATTCTATTTTATTTTTTGTAAGTAAATCACTATCTATCTTTTGACCTACTGCAAAAATAACAGTATCTGCTTTTATCTCTACAATACTTCCTGTACCAATAGGTTTTCTTCTTCCTGAAAGATCTTTTTCTCCTAATTTCATTTCTTCACAAACTAAATTACAATCTTTAATGGATTTAGGTGAAAGTAATTCTTTTAAAACTATCCCCTCTTTTAATGCTAATTCTATTTCCTCACCACTTGCTGGCATATACTTTTTAGTTCTTCTATAAACTATAGAAACGTTTTCTGCATTACTAGTTCTCTTAGCAGCACGAGCTGCATCCATAGCAACGTCTCCTCCACCAATTATGCAAATGTTTTTTCCTAAGTCCATATCTCCATTAGATTGTTTATGTTTTTCAAGGAAGGAAATAGCATCTACTATCTTTTCTTTCCCTTCTTGTAATCTAACATTACCTTTTTTCCAAGCTCCTGTTGCAAGTACTACATAATCGTATTCTTTCTTTAATCTATCTATATCTATATTTTCATCAATTCCAAATTTAAATTTAACACCTTGATTTTTAACAAGTTCAAAATCTTTTTTAATCATATCTGATGAAATTCTAAATTCTGGTATAACATATTCTACAATTCCATAAGGTTTTTCTCTCTTATCCATTACAGTTACCTCTACGCCATTTCTTCTTAAGAAAAGTGCTGCAGATAAACCTGCTGGACCTGCCCCTATAACTGCTACTTTTTTATTACTTTTTATATTAGATTTTTTAATATCTTCAATATATTTATCTTCTGCATTTAAGACAGCTATTTTTTTCATATCTCTAATAGAAACAGACTCATCATAATCAAGTCTTGTACATTTATACTGACAATTATGATTACATATAGTTGCTGTAATGGCTGGTGATGTATTATCCTTAGCTATAATTTTAAAAGCTTCCTCATATTTTTTCTCACCAACTAAAGCTACATATTCAGGTATTTGTTGATTTATAGGGCATCCTATAGTACATGGTGCTATGGCACAATCATAAATTGGAAGATCTAATGAAAGCTTTCTACTTTTAACTGGTCTAAGATCTTTAAGATGGTATTTATCTTTAAAAGAAGATTCTGCTAAATCATTTATACCCTCAATATTAATACCTTTAAATGAACCATTAAGATACTTTTCTACCTTTTTAGCCATTTGAGTTATTCTTTCATAACCACCTGGTTTTAGTATTGTAGTTGCAAAGGTAACTGGTTGAATTCCTACTTTAAAAATTTTCTCTACATTAAAGAAATCCGCTCCACCAGAATAAGATATTTGTAAATCTCCATTAAATTCTGAAGCTAGCTTACTCCCTAAAGATATTGTAAGTGGGAAAAGAGAACGTCCTGACATATACATTTCTTCCCCATTTAATTCACCATTTACAATCTTAACTGGCAATGTATTTGTAAGTTTTACTCCCATTTGTAAATTCATTTTTTTAGCAGTATCTTTTAATCTTTTAATCATTGATACTCCATCTTTATACTTTAAATCCTTTATAAAATGATTTGGATTAAGCTCTATATAGTCATATCCCATTTTATTGAATGTATCTTTAACAAATTTCTCACCTAAAAGAGTAGGGTTCATTTTTATAAATGTGTGAAGATTTTTTTCTTTTAAAAGATAGTTTCCTATTTTCTCAATTTCTTCTGGAGGACATCCATGAAGAGTAGATAAAGTAATAGATGGACATACTTTAGATGAAATTTTATCTAAATCTTTTTTAGTAAAATTAGAAAATGAATCCATATTAGAAATCAATACTTCTTTGCAGTGATTCCAAATTTTTGTTTTAGATGCATCTCTCATACCTTCTATATAAGCATCCACCTTAGGAGATTTTATACCTTTTAAGTCATAACCTACGCTCATATTAAACATAAAGTCTCTTTCTTCACTTAAATTTAATTCTTTCATTAAAACATGAAGTAAAAACCAGGCTTTTATGTATTCATCAAAAGCTTGTGGTACAGTTAACTCTGTAGACCATTCTACGTTATAACATTCATCTTCAGCATGAATACAAGGTTTAGCTACAGGCACATCTTCTCCATCTAAAACTTGAACTGTTTTTAATTCTATAAAACGACTTCCTTCTAAGTAAGAGGCAATTATGTTTTGTGTTAATTGAGAGTTAGGCCCTGCAGCCGGTCCAAGTGGTGATGACATTTTTTGTCCAAATAATTCAATATACTTATTACTATCATTCTTATAAAATTTATTTTTATGGATTCCAAAAATAGATCCTTTTTCCTTTAGCTCTCTTTTAATCCAAGTAATCATTTTTTGAAAAGGAATTGTTCTCATTCTATCGCTCATCTAATATTTCCCCCTTAAAATAACCCCAAAAACTATTTTCCAGAAAATCTTGGTTTATTTTGTTTTAATATTTCTTCAAACTTTTTAGCTGGATCTTTAACTTTACTTAAAAATATCATTGCAGCTATAATATATGGTTTATATCCAGCTTCTTTATAAAGTGGTTTACGATAACGATCAAATACTGATGCAGCTACTTCTCCCTCTTTACAACTAACTCCACTAATATCTGCTGGTAAACAATGTAGATATAATGCCTTTTGATCTTTAGTAAGTTTCATCATTTCTTCTGTACATTCCCAATCTTTGTGTTTAGCATTTTCTTTTAATAATTCTTTTTCTAAAACATCTATTTCTTTAAATTTTCCTTCTCCATATAAATTTGTACGTTTTTCCATAAATGCATATGGAGCCCAGCTCTTAGGATATACTACATCTGCATTTTCAAAAGCTTCTTTCATTGAATTAGTTTTTGTAAATTTACCACCACTTTTTACGCTGTTCTTTTTAGCTACTTCTTCTACTTCTGGCATTAAATCATATCCTTCTGGATGAGCAAGTGTTACCTCCATTCCCATTCTTGTCATTAATCCTATTACACCTTGAGGTACTGAAAGTGGTTTTCCATAAGATGGTGAATATGCCCAACTCATAGCTACTTTCTTTCCTTTAAGATTTTCTATTCCACCAAAATAATGAATCATATGCAATAAATCTGCCATACATTGAGTTGGATGATCTATATCACATTGAAGATTTACAAGTGTAGGATGTTGTTCTAAAACTCCGGATTCATATCCTTCTTTAACTGAATCTGCTACTTCGTGCATATATTTATTTCCTTTTCCTATAAACATATCATCTCTAATTCCAATAACATCTGCCATAAAAGAAATCATATTTGCTGTTTCTCTTACTGTTTCACCATGGGCAATTTGAGATTTTCCTTCTTCTAAATCTTGAACTTCTAGTCCAAGTAAATTACATGCACTTGCAAAACTAAATCTAGTTCTTGTTGAGTTATCACGGAATACTGAAATTCCTAATCCACTATCAAATATTTTTGTAGATATATTACTTTCTCTCATTTTTCTTAAAATATCTGCTACTGTAAATACAGACTTTAACTCATCTTCTGTTTTCTCCCATGTTAAATAAAAATTATTATCATACATTTTGTCACATTTTAAATTTTTCAATTTTTTAGTCATATTTTTGATTTCTTCCATAAACTGATCCCCCTAATTTTATTTATAATTTAATTTACATAAATATCAATATGTTTAAAATAATACATTCTATTACTATTTATATTAGCAATATCTATGCCACTACCTTAAAAGCTTATAAATAGTCAATATAGGAAATTTTAATTTAAAAAATTATTATTAAAATGATAATTTTATCATTTTAATAATAATGACTTTAAATGTTGAAATTATTTAATACAAATTTTATCTTGTATATAATTTCTATCATTGTGATAAATAATAAGCATTTTAAACTAAACATATTGAGATGGAAAAAATTATAACTCTTTACAAAAAAAATCTTTTATAATAAATAATCAAAATATTTTTAATACCTTAATTAATTATTTATAAAAGATTCTTTAGTAATAAGAAAATCTATATTTAATTTATCTTTAATAAATAGTAGAAAAATCTACTTTTTTTCTTTTTATAAATTTACCATATCCTCTTTCTCCAAGAAATTTATTATCTTTTGCAATTATTTTTCCTCTAGCTATAGTAAGTACAGGAGATCCTTTAATTTCAATTCCTTCATAAGGAGTATAATCAACATTTTCATGTAACATTGATTTTGTAATTTTAACTTTTTTATTAGGATCTATTATTACAACATCTCCGTCACTACCAACTTGAATAGACCCTTTTTTAGGATATAATCCAAATAATTTAGCTGGCTTTGTACTAACTAAATCTACAAATTTATTTAAAGATATTCTTTTTTTCATTACTCCTTCTGAAAATATTAAAGAGATTCTGCTCTCAATTCCCGGTAGTCCATTTGGACATTTAGTAAAATCATTTTTGCCTAATTGCTTTTCTCCTTTAAAATTAAAAGGACAATGATCTGTAGAAATAACCTGTATGTATCCTTCTTTAATTCCTTTCCATAATGCATTTTGATTGGATTTTTCTCTTAAAGGAGGACTAATGATATACTTTAAACCTTCATCATTTTTCTCTTTATACTTCTCATCATCTAAAAGAAGATATTGAGGACAAGTTTCTACAAATAAGTTATTTATTCCTCTACGTTTTGCCAATTTTATATATTCTAGCCCTAACTCACAAGATAAATGTGCTATATATAAAGGAGCTTCTTCTGCTAATTTTGCAATATTTATCATTCTATTTATTGCTTCTCCTTCACAATCTATAGGTCTACTCTTTGAATGATATATAGGATCTGTAAGGCCATTTTTTGAATAGTATTCTCTAAGATAAGTTACAGTATCATGATTCTCAGGATGAACAACAGTAAGCACTCCATCTTTTCTAGATTTAATAAGCACTTTTAAAACTTCTAAATCATTTAGTTTATAATCATAAGTTAAGTAAATTTTATTACTTGTTATTCCTTCTGATGCTAGTACATCAATTTCTTTCAATATATCATTATTTACATGTTGTATAACTCCATGAAACCCATAGTCTATAACTGCATTACCTTTAGCATAACCATGGTATAAATTAATTTGATGATGTAAATCACATTCTTTAGGACCAAATGCTAAGTGATCAACTATAGTTGTAGTTCCTCCACAAGCAGCTGCTACAGTTCCAGTATAAAAATCATCTGTAGCCACAGCTGTTCCTACATCTAAATTAAGGTGAGTATGAACATCTACCCCTCCTGGCATTACATATTTCCCTTGAGCATCCACTATCTCTTCAGCCTCTTCAACAAGATTTATACCTATCTTTTTTATAATACCATTTTCTATATAAATATCTCCTTTAAAAGTATCACCTGAAGTAATTATAGTTCCATTTTTTATTAAAGTGGCCATTATAAAATTGCATCTCCTTTTATATCTATAATAAAAATTTCATTTAACAACCTATACATTTTTTATTTATCCCTTGACTATTTCTCTCCTTTCTTTTATTGTTAAATTCTTATTTTTCCTAAATTCATTGAAAAATAAATTCAACAATATAGCTGATAAACTTCCAGTAGTTATTCCACTATGGAAAAGGATTTCAACCCATTGTGGAAATTTTTGGTAAAAAGTTGGTACTGCTAAGGGAATTATTGAAAGACCAATACTTACTCCTATTATCATTCCATTTTTAGTATCCTTAAATTTAATTTTACTAAGAGTTGAAATACCACCAGATGCAACCATACCAAACATAGCTATACCAGCTCCCCCAAGAACAGGATAGGGTATAGATGCAACTGTTGCTCCTGCCTTTGGAAATAATCCTAATAATATTAGAATCACTCCAGAAGCTGCTACCACAAAACGGCTTTTTACACCAGTTAAATTTACAAGTCCTATATTTTGTCCAAAAGCTGTATGTGGAAAAGTATTAAATATTCCTGCTAACATTGTAGCAAATCCATCGGTTCTAAGTCCTCTAGTTAAATTCTTATCATCAATTTCTTTACCAATCATTTCATGTATAGCTATCATATTTCCTGTAGCTTCTGTCATCATAACAAGCATAACCAATATCATGGATATTATAGCTGTCAGATTGAATTTAATCATTCCAAAATGTAGAGGAACATCTATATTAATCCAATCTGAACTATGTACTCTGGTAAAATCTGACATACCTAATAAGGAAGCAATAATAGTTCCTATAACTATACCTAATAATATAGATAAATTCCCCAATATTCCTTTAAAAAATTTATTCATAATTAAAATCAAAACTAACACAAATAAAGATAATAAAATATTTTTAGGACTAGCAAACATTGGAGAATTTATATCATTTCCTGCACACCATTTAACTGCTACTGGAAGCAATGATATACCTATAATAGTTATTACCGTACCTGTTACTACCTTAGGAAAAAACTTTAAAAGTTTTCCAAAAAAGGGAGCCATAACAAAACAAAATAAACCTGCTACAAAAGTAGCTCCAAAAATAGTTGTAATACCTGTTATAGGATCTCCAGGATATGCATTTCCAATAGCTACTATAGCTGATACCGATGCAAAACTTGTACCTTCAATAACAGGAACTTTTGCTCCAATAAATTTTTTTATGCCTAAAGACTGTATTAAAGTTGCTACTCCAGCTACAAAAAGATCTGCATTTATAAGAAATATTGTTTGTTCCATAGGCAAATTTAATGCTCCTCCGATTATTAGAGGAACCGCAACAGCTCCTGCACACATGGCTAAAACATGTTGTAACCCTAAAATAAATAAGTGTTGCGGCGGAAGCAATTCATCAACAGGAGATATCACTTTGCTCTCTTTGCTATCCATATTTATCCCCTCCATGAGTTTTATTTTGAATACTCCCCATTCCAGACAATTTTTCTATACTTATCTGGATCTGTATCTCCTTCAGTACTAAATAATAATACTCTTGAATTTTTATCTAATTTTAGTTTTTCTCTTATCTCTTTCATATCATCTCTTGTCATTATTGCATTTAAAAGCCCTGCTGTTACTGCTCCAGATTCTCCTGATATAACCCTTTTGTCTTCTTTAATAGGATTTCCTAGCATTCTCATTCCATTAGCTGAAACCCAATCAGGACAAGATACAAACATTGAACTATAAGATTTTAAAACTTCCCAGCCTATAGTATTTGCTTCTCCACAAGCAAGCCCCGCCATTATAGTAGGCATATCCCCTGTTACCGCTCTTAAATTTCCATCACCAGCTACTGCTGATCTATATAAACAATCTGCTTCATTAGCTTCTACTATTACAGTTGTTGGACATTCATCTTTAAATACTGAAGCAAAATAACCTTGAACAGCTCCTGCTAAAGAACCAACTCCTGCCTGTACAAATATATGTGTAGGTTTTTCTATTTTTAAATTTCTTAATTGTTCCAATGCTTCTGAAGCCATTGTTCCATAACCTTGCATTATCCAAGTAGGAATTTCTTCATATCCTTCCCAAGCAGTATCTTGAACCATAACCCATCCATTTTCTTTTGCTTCTTTAGCTGCAAGCCTTACTGCATCATCATAATTAAGATCAGTTATAGAAGCATTTGCTCCTTCACCTCTTATATTTTCAAGACGTGTTAAAGAAGACCCTTTTGGCATATAAACTATTGATTTCTGATTTAATTGAGATGCAGTCCAAGCTACTCCTCTACCATGATTTCCGTCTGTAGCTGTAATAAATGTTATATCTCCAAGCTCTTTTCTTATTTCTTTTGAAGTAAGTTTTTCATAGCTTAATTCTGAAATATCTTTTCCTAATTTTTTTGCCAAATATTTTCCCATAGAAAAAGAACCACCTAATACTTTAAAAGCATTTAAACCAAAACGATAGGACTCATCTTTTACATATACACCACCTAAACCTAGATGCTTTGATAACCCTTTCAAATCTACTAAAGGTGTTTTTGTAAATTGAGGAAAGCTTTCATGAAACTTTCTAGTTTTTTTTATTTCCTCTTCACCTAAAAAGTCAACAGATGCTTTTTGTGAATTATTAGTTATATTATTTTTCTTACATTTTATTTTTTCGCTCATAACAATACCCCTTTTCTTTTTTATTTTCTAATAACTGGTTATTAGCAATAGTTGTGCCAATTTTCAGATATCAAAAAATATTTATATCACCTTTTTCTATGTTAATAACCTATTTGTTTAAATCACAACTATTTTATTAAATAAAAAAACATACAATGGTTATTATTAACTTTGTATGTTTTTTAACTTTAATATATAAATTTATTATCATAACAATAATTAACTATCATTGTGATAAATTATACTATTTCCATGGTTTTTAGAAAAATAAATATAAGGAAATTATTACTTTGATAATTTTTTTATTTCTCTTAATTTTCTATATAAAGTAGCAATCCCTATTCCTAGATGATTAGCTGCTAGTTCTTTTCCTGTAGTATCACTACCGTATATATCTAAGGCTTTTAATATATATTCTCCTTCTATAATCTTTAAAGGTTTTATATCCCCTTTTTCATAGTTTTCCTTTAACTTAAAATTTCTACTTTCTACTATATTAGGAGGAAGCATATCAATTGTTATTACCCCAGTATCATCTGCCATATTTATCATAAACTCTACAGCATTTTCAAGTTCTCGTACATTACCATGCCAAGGATAGTGTACTAAAATATCTATACATTCCTTATTAATTTCACATACATTTTTACCATATAATCTATTGTATTTTTCTATTAACATATTCATAACAAGTTCTATATCTTCTTTTCTCTCTCTTAAAGGTGGTATTTTAAGTGGTATAACATTAAGTCTATAATATAAATCTTCTCTAAATTTATTTTCTTTTATAAGTTTCTTTAAATCTTTATTAGTAGCTGCTATAACCCTTATATTCAAATCTATTAAGTGATTAGATCCTATTCTCACTAATTTTTTTTCTTGAATTACTCTAAGTATTTTAGATTGAAGATATAAAGGCATGTCCCCTATCTCATCTAAAAATATTATCCCGTTATTTGCTAGTTCAAACTTTCCTACTCTTCCATTTGGATCTGCTCCACTAAAAGCCCCTCTTACATATCCAAATAATTCACTTTCTAAAAGTGCTTCTGGTATAGCTGCACAATTTATAGCTATGAAAGGTTTAGTATTTTTATCACTTTCACAATGTATAGCCCTTGCAATAAGTTCCTTTCCAGTACCACTTTCCCCAGTTATTAAAACAGTAGCTCTAGAACAAGCAATTTTTTTTATCCTCTTTTTTAGAGTAATCATAGGCTTTGATTTTCCTATAATATCTTCAATTTTTATAACTTGTCTTCTTCCACTAACCTTATATATTTTTGATTTTAAATGTTTTATTCCCTGAAATATAAATATTTTATCATATGAGGATAGTACAGGGAAAACAGGTATTATCTTACCTATCAATTGAAATTTTTCATTATTTATAATTACAGTATATACTTCTCCACCCATTCCATACTCACTTGTAGAACTAATAACTATATTTTTATCAATATTATTAGGTGTAAGTTTAAATTGTTCCATAGCACTGCTGTTCATATGAACTATTTTATTATCTTTAGTAACTAAAACCCCTTTATCTACACTGTCTATTACTTGTTTAAGCAAATCTACTCTCATATGACTTATTTTTATTTCAACATACTCATATGCTTTAGTACTTATAAAATCTGCTATTTGATCTAATACTTCAATGTATGAATCAAAATTTTTTATAAGCTTATCCCTTTGACTTTTTTTAGAACATATAAGGCCTATTACACCTATGATATTTTTATTTAAAACTATAGGGGTACATACAAGTAGTTTTTCCGGGCAATTATTCTTTTGATTACATTTTTCACATAAATAACTCTTCCCTGGATTTTTTATTATTTGTTTTTCTCCTGTTTTTATAACATGGCCATATATATATCCCTCTTTTGACATATCTTTATTTATTTCATTTTTATATATACCAGTACCTGCTATTCTATACAAATTTTTATCAACAATTTCCACATCTGTTTTTATTATATTTGAGATTACATTTGCATATTTAGTCACTGTATCTTGAATTTCTATCAATGAAAATTTCTTCATATTATATCATTCCTTAAATAATATTTTATTTTTTTAGAATAAATTGAAATAAATGTCATTAATTTATTCTACCACAATTACATATGTTTAAAAAACTGATTTTAACTTGTATATTTATCAATAAGATAATTTTTTTAATATATAATTAATAATTTAGACTATTTATAATTTATCATTTTAATAACTAATTATCATTTTAATAATTATTACTATTCTACTAATTTATATATCTTTAGAAAGTTTTATCAAATCCTTATATTTACTCATTTATCATAGATTTATAACTATATGAAAAATAAATATTTATGGCATGTTTATTGCTTTCAATATTTATAAAAAAATGTTATAAATATAATATCAATACTAAAATAGGTCAAATTATTTTAAATGTATTTTGTAATACTATAAAAATTATAATAAGGACAGGTTTTATAAAAATGGATGAAAATATTGTAATTGTTAGAGGCGGCGGTGATATAGCTTCTGGAACTATATATAAACTTTATAAATGTGGATTTAAAATATTAGTTTTAGAAAGTTGTACCCCTACTTCTATAAGACGAAATGTGTGCTATAGTGAAGCTATTTATTCTGGTAAAGTTACTATAGAAAATACTACTGCTGTTAAAATAAATAGTTTAGATGAAATATTAAGTTGTTGGAAAAATAATGAAATTCCTATTATAATAGACCCTAAAGGAAAATATATAAATATATTAAAACCTAAAGTATTAATAGATGCTATACTAGCAAAGAAAAACTTAGGAACAAAAATAGATATGGCTGAAATAACTATAGGACTTGGTCCAGGCTTTGAAGCTGGCAAAGACGTTGATGCAGTTATTGAAACTATGAGAGGACATAATTTAGGAAGAGTAATTTTAAAAGGAACACCTATAAAAAACACTGGAACACCGGGAGAAATTGGTGGTTATTCTAAAGAAAGAGTTATATATAGTCCTTCTAAAGGAATTATTAAAAACATAAAAGAAATCGGAGATTTTGTATTAAAAGATGAAACTATAGCTTATGTAGATAATACAGAAATCAAATCAAAAATAACTGGTTTATTAAGAGGCCTTATAAGAAATGGTAGTTCGATTACAAAGGGATTAAAAATAGCTGATGTAGATCCTAGAGAAAAAGAAATAAAAAACTGCTTTACTATTTCTGATAAAGCAAGAAATGTTGCTGGAGGGGTATTAGAAGCTATTTTATATTTTATAAATAAAAATCAAGAAGGTGGTTTGAATTTATGGAACAAGAAATACTAAAAAAAATTTATAAAAGTGTAAACGAAGGAAATACTGTAGCATTAGCTACTATAACTGAGGTTTCAGGTTCAACCCCGGGAAAAGCTGGATCAATAATGGCAGTATGGGAAAATAGTAAAATAGAAGGTACTGTAGGTGGTGGTAAAGCTGAATATGAAATTATAAATAAGGCCTTAGATTGTATTAAAAATAATGAAAGTTCCCCTTTCCAATATAAATTAAATGAAAATGGTGATTTAGGCATGCATTGTGGAGGAGAAATCAAAGGATTTATAAAAGTATTTTCACCTCAAACTAAACTTATAATCGTAGGTGCAGGTCATGTAGCCTTTTGCATTCATAAAATAGCTAAATTTTTAGATTTTTATACAGTGGTAATAGATGATAGAAAAGATTTTGCTAATGAAGAAAGATTCCCTAATTGCAATGAAATAATAGTAGAAAATATAAAAGACTCTTTATCTAAGTACCCTATAGATAAAAATACTTATATTGTTATAGTATCAAGAGGTCATAAAGATGATGCTTTAGCCCTAGAAACTGTAATTTCAAAAGATCCTAGTTATATAGGCATGATAGGAAGTCACAAAAAAACATCCTATGTAATGAATAGTTTGATTTCTAAAGGAATTTCTAGAGAAAATCTTAAAAAGGTTTATGCCCCTATCGGTTTAGATATAGCATCTTGTAAACCAAAAGAAATAGCTCTAGGTATTTTAAGCGAAATACTATTAATAAAAAATAAAGGTTCATTAAATCATCTAAAAGATATAAAAAGTATAAAATTCTAAAGGAGATTTGATATGTATAACTTATTCCTTACTGCTCCTAGTGGTACTGGTAAAAGTACTATAATAAAAAAAGTAATAAATGATTTAAGTATTGAGCTTGGAGGATTTGAAGTAAAAAAATGCTCTACTAAAAATAATAAAATATATTTTGATATGGTTTCATTTATAGATAAAAAAAGCAACAATATAATTGGTGAATGTTTTAAAGGTAAAAGACCTACTTCTAATATATATACTTTTGAAAATAAAGGTGTTGAAATATTAAATACCAGTCTTAAAAATAGAAATCTAATAATATTAGATGAAATCGGTTTCCTGGAAGAAAATGCAGAAAACTTTAAAGACTCAGTAAGAAAAATTTTAAATAGTAATAAAATCGTACTAGGAGTTCTAAAAGAATTTAACTCTCCTTTTTTAAATGAAATAAGAAATAGACCGGATATATATTTCTTACCTGTTTCTTTAAAAAACAGAAATCAAATTCCAAATCATATACTATCTATATTAAAAAATTGGAATATTCCTGTGAAAATTTCTAAAAATGAGATGATTTTATGAGTAAAATAAAAAAATATTTATTACTTCCTATAGCTATTATTTTAATTCTTATATCAATTTCTATGGGACGATATTCTATATCCATACATGATTTATTAACACTAAATGATAAAACAACAGCTATACTCTTAAACTTACGTATTCCAAGAGTTATAGCTGCTCTACTGGTAGGTGGTGCTTTATCTACTGCTGGTGCTTCTTATCAAGGAATGTTTAGAAACCCTTTAGTATCTCCAGATATTTTAGGCGCCTCTGCTGGTGCAAGTTTTGGTGTAGCCTTAGGAATACTTCTTTCATTAAATGTTCAAACAATACAAGTTTTTGCATTTATATTTGGTTTAATTGCAGTTATAAGTTCTTGGAAAATAAGCAAGAAGATACCTTTTCATGATCCAAGCTTAGTACTAGTTTTATCTGGTATGTTAGTTCAAGGAGTATTTACATCAGGAGTATCTCTTGTTAAGTATGTATGTGATCCTTATGACAAACTCCCCTCCATAACCTTTTGGCTTATGGGTGGATTATCTTCTATAACTTTAAAAGATCTAGAAATAATGATAATACCAATTGTTATAGGATTAATACCGCTACTTTTAGTACGATGGAAACTTAATATACTGTCTTTCCCAGAAGATGAAGCAAAAACCCTAGGAGTAAATACAGATAAAATACGAGTTATAGTAATAATATGCTCTACCTTGCTCAGCGCTTCAATTGTTTCCTATTGTGGAGTCATTGGATGGGTAGGATTAGTTATTCCCCATTTAGCAAGAGCCTTATATGGACCTAATTATAAAACTCTACTTCCAGCTTCTTTTTTTATAGGTAGCATATATATGCTTTTGGTAGATGATTTTACTAGATGTGCCTTTCCAGTAGAAGTTCCTCTTGGAATCCTAACATCTTTAATTGGAATTCCATTTTTCGCTTATTTATTAATGAATGTAAAGAAGGGCTGGCTATGAAATTAGACTTAAAAGAAATTTCTTTTGGATATAAAAATAATACCCTATATAAAAATTTATCTTTCACCTTAAATTCTGGAGAACTTTTATGCGTTCTTGGTCCAAATGGTGTTGGAAAAACTACACTTTTTAAAACTATATTAATGCTCTTAAAACTTAAGTCTGGAAACATATTAGTAGATGGTAAAAATATAAATACTTTTAAATCGAAAGAATTATATAAATATATCTCTTATGTACCACAAGCTCATACTCCTCCTTTTCCCTTTACAGTATTTGATGTAGTTTTGATGGGACGAGCTGTTTATATAAAAGATTTTTCTTCTCCAAGTAAAGAAGATAAAGAAATTGCAAAAGAAGCTTTAACTCTTTTAGGAATAGGTCATTTAAAAAATAAAATTTATACAAAACTTAGTGGTGGTGAAAGGCAACTAGTTTTAATAGCTAGATCTATTGCTCAAAAATCCCCTATAATTATAATGGATGAACCTACATCAAATCTTGACTATGGAAACCAAATAAAAGTTTTAAGCTTAATAAAATCTTTATGCGTAAATAATAATCAAAGTATATTAATGTCTTGCCATAATCCTAATCATGCTCTTTTATATGGAAGTAAGGTTGCTATTATGAAAAAAAATGGAATATTTTCTTTTGGTGATCCAACTAGTGAAATTAATCCAAAAGTCATGAAAGAAATTTATGGATTAGATATAAAAATGATTGATGCTAATATTAATAAAACTTTATCTCAAAAGGTATGCATACCTTTTAACTATAAAGAAAAATCTTAATTTAATCATTATTTCTACTTAATTAAAAACTATATACTATCTAAAAATAACAAAAATCAGGTTATATTCCTTATTAAAATATAACTATTAGATTAATAAACTAATTTTCTAAATAAAGAAAGGGGTTTTAATATAATGATAAAAAAAATCACAAGTTTAATGCTAATTTTAATTATTTCAATTTCTTTTTTTGGATGTACACAAAAAAGTAAATCTACTACCACCTCTAGTAGTTATAAAATAATAAAAGACCAAGCTGGACGACAAGTAAAAATTCCAAGTAAAATAAAAAAAATATATTGTACAAGTACTTTAGGGTCCTTATTTCTTTATTCACTATGCCCCCAAAAATTAGTTGCTTGGAATGATAAAATCCCAAAAGAATCATTAAAATATCTTACTCCAAATGCTAGCAAACTACCTGTAGCCGGAAGTTTACAAGGAAAAAAATCAGGTAATATAGAAGAAATATGCAAACTAAAGCCTGATTTAATTATATCTATGGGAGACATAAATAAATCTACTATTTCTGGAGTAGAAAAATTTCAAAAACAATCAAATATTCCTTTTATACTTGTAAGTGGAAAAACAGAAGAACTAGCTAAAACTTATAGATTCATTGGAAATTTATTAAATAAAAAAAAGGAAGGGGAAGAACTTGCTTCTTACTGTGAAAAAACGCTTAAAGAATCAAAAAAAATCACAGAAAACTTAAAGGATAAGGAAAAACTAAAGGTTTATTACGCTAAAGGACCTAAAGGCCAAGAAACAGACCCTGAAGGATCACTTCACTCTGAAGCTATAACTTATGCTGGTGGTAAAAATGTAGCTAATTTCCCTGTAAAACATGGCTCTCGTAGTATTATATCTATGGAACAAATAATTTCTTGGAATCCTGATATAGTAGTTTCAGATTTAAACATATTTAATAATAGCTCCTGGGAAAAAATTTCTGCAGTGAAAGAAAATAAAGCTTATGTAATTCCTAGTTTACCATTTAATTGGTTTGATTGTCCTCCATCAATTAATAAACTTATGGGGATAAAATGGTTTCAACATTGCCTATATCCTAATTTATATAAAGGTGATATAGCTAAAGATACTAAAGAATTTTTCAAATTATTTTATCATAAAGATCTTTCTTTAAAAGAAGCTAAATCCCTTTTAAAAACAAATCCATCTAATTAATTTAAATAATATAATTATTACTTTAGTATATTATTTAAAATTTTATAAGAAAAATAATAATTAATACAAATGCTTTAATAAAAACTTATATGTTTTAATAATTAGTTAAAACACTTCAAGTAAATAAGTATAATAAATCCTTCTGTAATTATAGAAGGATTTTGTTTTTTTAATACTAAATCTGTTATAATAAAGTAAATTTTAATAAAATTTATTATTATAAAAATTGTTTATGAAAGGTATGGTAATATGAAATTTTTACCTTTAATAGTTCTTATAGGTATAGTAGTTTTATCCATATACATATCAAGAAATAACTATAAGAAAAGATATATAGAAATTTGCACTAATCTAAAAAATTATAATATAGAAATTAAAAAATATTATTATTCTATGGAAAAGTATAAACAGGAAAAGTTTTTTAATATGTTAAGTCCTTATTGGAAACCAAACTTTCTAAGTATATTAGATGACAATTTTAAATATGCAAACAATATGTGGGCTCTTCAAAAACAAATTGATAAACAACAAGAACTCTTTTCTGAATTAACTAAATTTAACGAAAAAAATAAAACACATGAAAATAAATAGTTTTCACAAATACTAAAGGCTAATAACTATTTATTTTCATGTATCTAAGGAGTAATATTATGAAATTTATATGTATTGGTGATAGTCTTACTACTGGATTTGGTATTAACAAAGAATTTTCCTGGTTTGAACTTTTAAAATCAAGTTCTAATTTTGAGCTAATAAATAAAGGGGTAAATGGTGACACAACTACTGGAATACTTTCAAGGTATTATAAAGATGTTATTATAAATTCTCCCTGCTACTTATTTATAATGGCAGGAACAAATGATTTTTTATTAAATAGGTCTCTTAATTCAGTAGAAGAAAACCTTTCATTAATAATAAAAGAAGCTTTAGAAAATAACATAATACCTTTTATTGGAATACCTCCTTTTATAGATGAATCCTTAGCTATAAAACAATGGGATAGTAATATTAACTACTCTATTGTAAACAATAAATTAAAAAGTTATAGATCATATATAATAACTTTATGTAAAAAACTTAACTTAAAATATATAGATCTTTACTCCTTATTTAATGATATAAATAAAAAACATACTGGTAATTCTTTATATTTAGATGGAATACACCCAAATAAATATACCCATAAAGGAATATTTGAAAAAATTAAAAAAGTTATGTTTTAAATTTTATTTTATTAAAATATACAAAAATACCAATATTTAAAAATATAATTTCTATATTCTCTAAAAGTCACCTTTTTTAATTGCCTTTTACGTTTATAATTGCGTCAATAATGGATATAATAATTAAATTTATTGCTTATACCATTCAATGTATTACTTAATTCAAAAATTGTTAGTTGATTTAACTATTTTTAACCATAAGCTTTATATAATCTACTTTTACAACTAAATCATTCTTTAAAATTTTAACAACTCCAAATAATAGAAATCATTATATAATAACCTTCCTTATAGATATATACAAAGATTTATCTAAAAATCCTTATATATATACTATTTACTATTAATAATTAAAGTACTAATAAATCTGTTTTATAAAATCTATCTATTTACTTAAATATTGTCAATAAATTAAATTATATATCAATTTATTCTTTCTTTAAGAAATTAATATATTGATTAGGTATTACAGGACTTCCACCTATAGCAATTAATTCAGTTTCCTTTTTTAAATTTTTATAAGCAAACTCTTTTGTAACATTTAAAACTACATTATTTTTAGGCATAATAATTATAGGAGCATTATATTTAGCAGCTACTGGTGAAGCAACTAATCCATCTGCAAAATCTATAGAATCAGGGCCTCCAACTGTTACATATGCTTTACTTAAATCCAAATCACTTAAAAATTCTTTTATAACCATTGTATTAGTTTCATATCTATTTTTTCCACCTATTCTTTTCACATTTTTAAGTTTTTTCTCTATATCTTTAGATACTACACCAGTTCCTCCAATTATATATGAATTATTAATAATATTTTTATTCAAATGTAGATATTTATTTACTTCATTTGGTATACTATCATTTTTAACTAGTAACATAGGCATATTTTTTGAGGCAGCTATAGGAACTGCTGAAATTGAGTCTGCATAATTTCCACCATAAGCAATCATAAAGCTTGTACAATCTAAATGTTTTGCAATTAATACAGATGTTTCATATCTATCTTCCCCACCAATTCTAGATATATGTATATTACTATTTATATCTTTAATCTGATTAGCTACATTCTCGGATATAGCTCCTTCTTTTCCTATTATTATAACATTAGATGGATTAAGTCTTTGAATTTCATTTTTCAAACCTGAAGTTAAAGATTTTTTAGGTGACAACAACATTGGGGCTTTATATTTTGATGCCAACGGTGCTGCACATAATGCATCAGCAAATACCTCTCCACTAGATATTAATATAGTTTTGCTTCCATTTCTAAATTCTTTTTTTGAAACTGAAATAGATGTTTCATATCTATCTTTTCCATATATTCTATTTACCGGAGTAGTATCAACATAGGATTTCCATAATCTATAATAATCATATAATGTTTTATCTTGTGTTATAGAATAAAGTGCATTTAATAAATATATATGAACTCCATGATAATTTACTCCTATATGAGGCTGAGTATTTTTTCTTACCATAAATCCTAAGTCATAAGCAGTAAAACCACCTAAATCATAATATGGAAGTATTTTTTCTAAAGTAGATATACCTTTGTTAAAGTATTCCTTTGAAATCTTACTATTGTCAATATTAACATTAGATAATTGAGACCAATCATATAGACCTAACAATGAAAACATAAATCCATTTAAAGTATAAGAAGAAGGATTTGAAATATATTCTTCAAATATAATATTTTTACCTAATGTTTTATCTATACAACTTAAGGTATCCATTGTACCACCTTTACTTACAGGTGTAATCATAAATTTTAAAGCTTTGTTTCCTGCTTCTAAATATTTTTTATCTTTAGTTAATTTATATGCTCTAGTGAACACGCTTAATGCTTGTCCCTGTGCCATACCAGAATACCATCCAGAAGAATAATCTTTAGAATTTAAATAATACCTCCATGGAAAATTATATGTAAAAGCACCTTTAGAATTTTGTAAAGTCATCAATTTATCAGTTACTTTCAAAAATGACTCTTTTGTATTAGTCCCTTTTAAGTATTCACCATATAGTGAAAGAGAATATTGAGCTAAAGTAACAGGATTATATTGGTATTTACCATTATATAACACAACAGGGTTTCCATCCTTATCTAATTTAATATTGTTTAAATTAAATAATATTGATTTATTTGGACCATAGTTTAGATAATCTCCAAAAGAATCATAGTTACCTAAGAATAATCTATAATCTCTAGCTTCCCTTGGAAATCTATTTAATCCATCATCGACTAATTTTTTATATCTACCAACATTTTTGTATATAACCTTAGCTTTTATAGGTTTTACACATACTAATTGAACTGTACAAAAAACTATTAGATTTATTAAAGCAAATAAGCAAATTTTTATTTTATTATTCATTAAATTAGTTTTTTTCATTTTATTCTCCTTTAAATTTATAATATTTATTACATTAATACTATTTACTATTTAATTTTACATTTTATTTATTTAATAGTAAATATTATACGTTAAATTTATGTACTTAAATTTAAATTTTATATAGACACTACTATAATACTTTTTCCAAATCTTACTTAAATTCTACTTTAACTTAATATATTATACTAAATATTATTTATTTAAAATCATATAAAAAGTAAGTAGATAAATTTGCTTTTCTCAAATCTATCTACTTACTTTTACTAATTTAAAAATATATTTTTGGTATTTATAATATTTTCTTTAATTCGTCTATTTTGTATTCCTTTATCTTTTTATTATTCATATCATCTTTTATTATAAGTTGAACTGTTTCTTTATCTAATTTTCTAAGATATTTTCCTTTAGTTTTTGTACCTATTACATTCACTGATTTTCCAACCTTAAGTTCTTTTATATTATCTTTATTGCAATAATCACAATTTCCTTTGTTATTTAATACTCTTTTACAATCTTCACAGTAATAAATTTTTGCCATATTATAACTCCCTCCCTAATATTCCTTAAACCTATAAGTAACTTTAAAAAGGACATTATAATACTTATTCTATAATTTCAAATAAATTCCTTTTTTAAATATTATTTAAACATATATAATATTATATATTTAAATGATGCAACTACTTCTCTTATTACTCCTAATAATTCTTCCATTTTATAACTTGATAAATAAACTCCTGAATAACTAGAATTCACTTTCATTTTTTTACATACCATATTTATTCTTTTCAAATGATATTTATTAGAAACTATAACTACAGATTTAAAATGGTTACTTTTTATAATTTGATCACAATATTTTATATTTTCCCATGTATTTATAGATTTATCTTCTGTTATTATTTTATTTTTTTCTACTCCATTTTTTATTAAATATTCTTCCATAATTTTAGCTTCAGATTTTAAGTCACCTTCACCTTTACCGCCAGAGACTATAATATAATCGCCAAATCCTTTATTATATAATTCTAATCCTCTATTTAATCTTGCTTTTAGAAATTCACTAGGAGTATTTTCATAAACTTTACATCCTAATATTACTATAGAATCTGACTTTACAGCTTTGCTAAACACACCAAATCTTATAATACTTGCTAATAATATAAATAGGATTAATACACATACTAAAAATATTTTAAAAATTATTTTAATACCCCTCTCATAATTGCTAGTATAAAATTATGAATCTAGGACATAATTTAAAGTAGATACTTAATCCCCCTATATTTTATTAATATAAATAAATAGAGTTTACGGTGACTAATTTCCGTAAACTCTATATTTTTTATATTAAATTTTTTTATTTAGGCAATATAGTAAATCTTATTATAAATAATATAGCTAGTACATATATTATTGGGTGAACTTCTTTTCTTTTTCCTGTAACTACTTTAACTATTGGATAAAATATTAATCCTGCTGCAATTCCATTTGCAATACTATAACTAAATGGCATTATTGCAATAGTAAAAAATGCTGGTAAAGCTTCTGTAAAATCATTAAAGTCTATTTTTGTAATAGCTCCCATCATTAAAACTCCAACGATTATAAGTGCTGGTGCTGTTGCTTCTGTTGGAACTATTCCAACAAGCCCACTAAAAAATAATGCTAAGATAAACATTATAGCTGTTACAGCTGAAGTTAATCCTGTTCTTCCGCCTTCTGAAACTCCTGCTGTAGATTCTACATAAGTAGTAACTGTACTGGTTCCTATTAATGAACCTAAAGTAGTTGCTATAGCATCTGCAAATAATGCTTTATTTAAATTTTTAACTTTTCCGTTTTTATCAACCATTCCTGCTTTTTGAGCAGTTCCAACTAAAGTTCCTATTGTATCGAACATATCAACTAAACTAAAAGATACAACTACTGTTATAACACTAGTTAAAGCTCCTACAAGTCCTGCCCCTCCGAAACCTAAAAGTCCTGGTAAATCTAATTTAAATAATGTTGGTGCAAGTGATGGTGGCGCAGATATTAAACTTACTCCAGCCACTTTAGTAATTCCAAAAGGAATTCCTATTATAGTAGTTAATATAATACCTATAAGCATTGATCCTTTAACTTTTCTTGACATTAAAATTGCTGTTATACAAATTCCTACTAAGGTTAATATTGTATGTGGATTAGTAAAATCTCCAAACCCTACAAGTGTAGCTGGATTTGCAACTATTATTCCACCTGATTTAAATCCTATAAGTGCGATAAATAATCCTATACCACCTGAAATAGCTAATTTAAGTGTTTGTGGCAGTGCATCTACTATCTTTTCTCTTATTGATGTAAAAGTTATTATTAAGAAAAATACCCCTGAAATAAATACTGCCGCTAGTGCCTGCTCCCAAGTGTAACCTAAAGTCAAACATACACTAAATGCAAAAAATGCATTTAATCCCATGCCTGGTGCTTGAGCAAATGGTACATTAGCATAAAGTGCCATAACTAATGTTCCTATAGCTGCGGAAATACATGTAGCAACAAATATAGCTCCAACTACAGGATCGTTAACTGCTGTTAGTCCTGCTTTTACTGCTGCATCTCCCAATAGACCTTTGCTATTCATACCTGCTTGCATAAGGACACTAGGATTTACAAAAATCACATAAGCCATAGCAATAAAAGTAGTTATTCCTGCTATAATTTCTGTTTTAACATTTGTACCATTTTCAGATAACTTAAAAAATGAATCTAAAAATGTTTTTTTTGAATTTTCTTTTGTCTCACTTTTTTCTACGTACATTTAAATATTCCTCCTAAATAAAAAAAGTCTTTGGTCTGGATTATGAGTAAATCCAAATCAAAAACTAAAATTCTCTAAACTACTTTTCTTGGATTTACCCATAGCTTAGAAGTTTATGGCTTCTACTAGAAACTCTTAATCCTTATTATTAAGATTATATGGATAAATATATTTTATTAATTTTTCCTACAGCTACATATTAAACTAGTAAGTCTAAAAAGTCAAGACTTTTAGCTGCTTTTCAAAGGTTAATATTCTTACCATGTAGAATATTACCTTTTTTAAAAAAGTTATCATTCGTGTTTATCTCTTTTACTAAAGTAATTATATATATTAATAAAAAACAAATATTTAAATATAAAAAATACTTGTAAACTTGTAAATTCTATTATATATATTTTTATAATATCAATTTAAAAAAGCATATATTATAAAAACAAATAAATACTTTTAATGTTTTTAAAAATATATGCTTTTTAAAAATCTAAATTTACATAAATTAATATACCTTATAAAAATTAGGCAGTTATTTTTTCTTCTTTCTTATCTAAATCATTATCCTTATTAATGTTTTTAAAATATTTTCTAGTTTCATTTACTATAACTCCACTAAGTCCTATAATAGCTATCAAGTTAGGTATAGCCATAAGTCCATTTACTATATCTGCTATTAACCATATAAGTTCTAATTTTAAAGATGGTATAGCACCTGCTGCAATTATTAGTATAAATATAATTTTATATGGTTTTATTCCTTTTACTCCAAATAAATATTCTGTACACCTTTCACCATAATAATTCCAACCTAATATTGTTGTAAAAGCAAATAATATTAATCCTAGTGTTATTATAAAACTTCCTATTTGATTTGGAAAAGGGAGTCCTGTTTGAAATGCTGTATTTGTAACAGCTGCACCTTCTAATCCTTTAGCATTCCAAGTTCCTGTTATAACTAAAACTATCCCTGTTAAAGTACATATAAGTATTGTATCAAAAAATGTTCCTGTCATACATATAAGACCTTGTCTTACACAAGACTTAGTTTTTGCAGCAGCTGCTGCAATAGGTGCACTTCCAAGTCCAGATTCATTAGAAAATACCCCTCTTGAAACACCTGTTTTTATAGCTAGCATAACTGTAGCTCCTAAAAATCCTCCTCCTGCAGCTGTAGGAGTAAATGCTGATTTTATTATTAAACTCACAGCTTGTGGTAATTTATCTATATTAGTTATTATTATAGTTAATGCTCCTAATACATATAATGTAGCCATAAAAGGCACTAATTTTTCTGCAACTTTTGATATGCTTTTTATTCCTCTTAAGGTTACTAAAGTTACTAAAACAGTTATAATTGCTACTGTTATTTGTACTGGTACACCAAAAGATATGTTAACAGTACTAGATATTGCATTAACCTGTGTTAAAGTTCCTATACCTAAAAAAGCTACTCCTATTCCAAATATAGCAAACATTTTTGCTAAAAATTTATTATTAAGACCTCTTTCTATATAATACATAGGTCCTCCTGACATTTCACCATTTTCATCTGTAACTCTATATTTTACAGCTAAAAGGCCTTCTGAATATTTTGTAGCCATTCCAAAGAAGGCTGCAACCCACATCCAAAATAGTGCTCCAGGGCCTCCTAGTCTTAGTGCTGTAGCTACACCTACTATATTTCCTGTACCAATAGTTGCTGAAAGTGCAGTACATAAAGCTGCAAAACTAGATACATCTCCATCTGCTTTTAAATCAGAGCTATCCTTAGAAAACACATTTTTTAAAGCCATAGGTAATTTAAAAATTTGTATTGCTTTAAGTTTCAATGTTAAATAAATACCTGTTCCTACTAAAAGTATTAAAAGTGGTGGTCCCCATAAAAAAGAATCGATACTTTGAATTAATTTTGTAATTTGTTGCATTGTTATGTCCTCCCTATATTATAAAAATTTAGGGACAAAAGGAGATTATTTTGCAAATTAAAAAAGTCTTCCAATGTAAAAACATCAGAAGACTAGGGTATCTGCTTTAACCTGTCCCCTGTCCTTTTACCTGAGAGTTTCATCCATATTTTTATCCAATCACCATCTATTGTAAAATTTTAATTTTTAACATAAGAATAGTATACTGTTGGATAAAGGAGTTTTAGATTTTAGATGGTATGAAAATTCCACTTGAAACTAAAAATCCTTTTTATAAAATACGAACTTTCTCCTTCGGTGCTCTTAAAGAGTCTCTCCAGAGGCTCGTCCAGTATCGGTCTTCATCCTAAATAGGAAACCTGAAAGATTAACTTCTTCGGTATATTGTAATATAAAAATTACAATAACTCTCCCAATACCTTCATCCGAACTATATTAAATTATTTAAAACAAATTATAACATTTATTTTATTATTAAGCAATAATTTTATTATTTAATATAATAATTTTTATTTTTTCAAAATTTTCAACATTTTTTATATTAAAATTATTGTATTTATAGTATAATAATTATGTTGTAATCCTTACAACCTATAGTTTTCATTTTTATAAAAAAATTTCCCAACCAATATAGTAAAAAAAGACCTTACTAAGGTCTTTTTTATTTAAATAGTTGTCTTTTTCATATGAAAATAAAGCTATTTGCTACAGCAAAAATCTTTATTTATTTTTTATTAAATAATATTTTCAATAACTCCTCCACCAACTAACATATTGCCATCATAAAATACTACAGATTGACCTTTAGTTATAGCTCTTTGTTTATCTTGAAATTCAACTTTTACTTTATTATCCCCTAAAGGTTCTATATATGCTTTTGAAGTTTTAGAAGAATATCTTATCTTAGCCTCTATTTCCATTCTTTTTTCTAATTTTTCAAATGGAATAAAATTAACATCTTTAGCTATTAAATTTGTATGAAAAATATCTTCTTCATCCCCTATAACAACTCTATTTTTAAAAGGTATTATATCTATTACATAAGCTGGTTTTCCAAGGGCTATACCAAGGCCTTTTCTTTGACCTATAGTATAGTTAATTATTCCTTTATGTTCCCCTAATATATTACCATTTTTGTCGACAAAATCTCCAGGTTTTATTTTGCCTTTATAATTTTCTTTTATAAATGAAGTATGATCATTATTTGGTATAAAACATATGTCTTGACTATCTTTTTTATTATATACATCTAATCCTATTTTTTCTGCTATTTCTCTTATATGAGTTTTTTTATAATCTCCACAAGGCATTAAAATCCTGTCAAGTTGATATTGTTTTAAGTTATAAAGCATATATGTTTGATCCTTTTTATCATCTTCTGCTTTAATTATAACTTTTCTTCCATTTCTTTCTTCTATTTTAGCATAATGACCTGTAGCCATATAATCTGCTCCAAGTTCCTTTCCTTTATTAAAAAATTCCTCATATTTTATATATTTGTTACAAGCTACACAGGGATTAGGAGTCCTACCTTCTAAGTATTCATCTATAAAATAATCTACAACATGTTTTTTAAATTTTTCTTTTAATTCTATAACATGAAAAGGAATTTCTAATTTATCTGCTACTTTTTTTGCATCAGCTACAGCTTGAGGATTACAATAATCACCGTTTTTATCGTTCCATAAACTCATATGTATTCCAATGACATCATACCCTTTTTCTTTTAGTATATAAGCGGCAACAGAACTGTCTACTCCTCCACTCATTCCTAATGCTACTTTCTTCTTAACCATTTAATCACCTTATCCTTAACTTTTGCTTATATTTTATAATATAAATAATACTTTATTTTAATATACTATTCAACGCATAAACATATAAATTAGGTACTATACCCATAGAATAGGGTATATTCAATCTTTCACTATACTTATGAAAATCTTTACCATAGCCTCCAAAAACTATTGAAGGTATATTAAGTTTCTTTAACTCTTTTTCTGGAAACATATAAGTGGAATTTATGCCAACCATATTTTTGCATATGCTATCTATATTAAAATCCTTTGAAAGGCCTGTATAACTTAAGTCACTTATACCCATAAAAAAGTTTTCTTTTTCTATTTCTATATTATACTCATCTCTTGCATAATTTATAATATCCTCTACTTTATCTAATAAATACTTGTCTTCTTTTTTATCACTATTTAAATATTTATGAGGATAATAAGGAACGTTATAAGCAATTATAATCATCGGCTTTTTATTAGGATAGTTTTCATAAGTTTCTTTTATTATATTTATACTAATAGTCTGATTATCTAACTTTTCTTTTTTCCATTTACAAACCATTTTATCTATCTTATTAGAAAAATCTTTATCTAATTTTTCCACTTCTTTATATAGCTTTTCATATGTTAATATACAAGGTTTTATATCTAAATCTTCTATACTTTCTTTACTTATTTTATCTGAATATTTTCCATAATTATCCTTAAATATTTTTATTGTATTTTCAAAAGCATTATTTGCAATTAATTTTAGTTTCTCCATAATTTCTTCTGGCTTCATTTTTAAAGTTAAAAGATTATAGTAAGCATAAGAATATAGAGGTGTTTGTACAGAATATAAATCTTTTAAATCTTCCTGCTTTAAGCATGAAGGTGGTAATGTTATATCTTCACCAAAACTATCAGAAAAATCCATATTATATTCCATAAGCCTATTTACTTCAGATATCATCAAATTAGGATTTAATCCTCCAAAAGAATTTCCTACATGGGTTGCTTTTCCAACACAAAAGAAAGTAGGCATTATTTTTCCAACAGAACCTATGTATATTCTTTTTTTATTTTCCCCTTCATGCTTTGGTGTTGAGCATTCTGACAAAAATAGTGTTTTAAAATTATACCCTTTATCTTTTAATAATGATAAATAAGATACTGCACTTAGCATTCCTTCTGAATTGCTTTCTTCTCCTGGTACTGCTAAAAATAATATATTACCTTTAAAATCTCTCTTCTTTGAAAATTCTCTTAAAAGTTCTATATAAAGTGCTAGTCCATATTTCATATCTGAACTACCTCTTCCAAATATCCAATCTTTTGATTTAAAATCTTTTAAAACATCTTTTTCTAAAGGTAACTTATTTATATTTTCTGTACATTTATCAATATCAAAAGCAATATCTTTTAATTCTCCAAATTCTTGTATATCTACTACATCAAAGTGTCCTGTTAGTATAACTATATCTTTTGATTCTTTTTTTCCTTTTAAAAAAGCTGATACAAAAGTTCTTTTATATATATCATTTTCTATAGGATGAATATTTAAGTTATTTTTATTATTTTTAAAATACTCAATATCACTTAATAGGTCATATATTTTATCTGCTGCTAAATTTTCTTTTGAAGTTCCTGATATGCTAGGAACTTTAGCTAATTCTTTTAAAGTCCTCATAATATGTTTTTCATCTATCATTTTTAAATCCCCCAATTCATGTCACTTATAAGTATGCTTACGAATTTTTTAAAATAAATTTCCTCCTCTTCTTTAAACCTTCCAAATTTCATACTGTCTATATCTAAAACTCCAAGTACTATGTTATCTTTTATTATTGGTATTACTAATTCAGAATTTGTTTGTGAATCACAAGCAATATGACCTTTAAACTTATGTACATCATCTACTCTTTGTATATTTTTAGATACTACTGCAGTTCCACATACACCTTTACCAACTTGTATCCTATTGCAAGCTGGCATCCCTTGAAAAGGACCTAAAACAAGTTCTTCATTTTTTAAAAAATAAACTCCAACCCAATTTATATTGTCTGTCATTGCATTTATTATTGCTACAGCATTACTAAGATTTGATATTAAATCTGTTTCTCCTGAAAGTTGTCCTTTTAAAAATAAAATCATATTTTCATATTTTTGTTTTTGTGTTAAATCTTTAAATCCATTTAAATCAAACATATTTCTAACCTCTCAAACTTTAGATTAAGGTACACTTAAATATTTAATGTATACAGTATTATTATATATTTGTCACAAAATTATTACAATTTCAATTTTACATAAAAGTTAAATTAGAAAAACTTAATATTTTCTAATAATAAAAGGCAATAATGAGCAAAATATAGATATATTTAAAGAGGAGAATTAAAATTATGGATTTGTCAATAAAACTATTTTGGATTTTAATTTTAATAATAATAAACGCTTTTTTCTCTTCTGCGGAAATGGCAATGGTTTCTACTAATAAAAATAAACTACAAACATTATCTGAAAAAGGCAATAATCACGAAAAAAAGAAAGCCCAAAAATTACTTAATATTTTATCTGAACCTAGCAAGTTTCTAGCTACTATACAGGTAGGCATTACTTTTGCTGGTTTCTTAGCTAGTGCTTCAGCAGCTACTAGTTTGTCACAAAGATTAGCTTTATTTTTAGAAAATTTGAATGTTCCTGGAAGCAGCAAAATAGCTTTATTTATAATAACTTTACTAATATCTTTTGTAACTCTTGTTTTAGGAGAATTAGTACCTAAAAGAATAGCTTTAAATAACTCTCAAAAAATAGCTCTTGCTTCTGTTAAACCTATAACTATTTTTTCTAAAATTTCTCTACCCTTTGTTAAAATTCTTACTTTTACAACTAATTTAATAGTTAAACTTTTAGGAATAAGTTCTGAGAAAATAGAAGAAAAAATATCAGAAGAAGAAATAAGGAAAATGATTGAAGTTGGAGAAGAGTATGGAGTATTAAATACTACAGAAAAAGAAATGATAGATGGAATTTTTGAATTTGATAATACCTTAGCTAAAGAAATTATGACTCCTAGAACTAAAGTTTTTTCTGTAGATATAAATATGAGTTCTAAAAAATTTTTAGATACTTTAATACAAGAACAATACTCAAGAATACCTGTATATGAAGATAATATAGATAATATAATAGGCCTGTTTTATATAAAAGATATAATTACTATACTTAAAGAAGGAGACATATCAAAAGAACAAATAAAAAAACTTTTAAGAAAACCTTATTTTGTACCTGAAACTAAAAACATAGATGATTTATTTAGAGAAATGCAATCTAGTAAAAATCATATGTCTATACTAATAGATGAATATGGAGGTTTTTCTGGAATTGTTACTATAGAAGATTTAATTGAAGAAATCATGGGTAATATATGGGACGAATATGATTATGAGGAAAATGAAGATATATTACAAATAGATAAAAATACTTATATGCTAAATGCTTCTATATCTATTGATGATTTAAATGAAAAATTACATTTAGATTTACCTTCTGATAACTATGATACTTTAGCAGGATTTATAATAGATATGACAGGAAATATCCCTAGTGAAAAACAGAAATTTACTATAAATTATAAAAATTTAGTATTTAAAATAGAAAAAGTTTCTAGAAAACGTATTGAAAAAATAAAACTATTAATAAATTAATATAAAAATTTACATCCCTTAAATAAGTAATTACTCTGTTATATAAAATTTTTCAATTAATAATTTACCTAAGTTCATAATTAAGTTATTTTAGAATAATCTGTGAAAGCTTTATAATAATACAATCATTATTATAAAGTAGCACACCCACAGATTATTCTTTTTAAAATAAATACTAATAAAAATAGATATAAAAATTTTATTTCTTATATTTATAAATTTTTTCTTCCATAGTAACACCTTCTGGCTTATAATCTATTTTCACCATTGAAACTACCCTAGGAGCACCAGCTTTTACACATATATTCTGAGCTTCTTTAACAATCTCTAATAACTGATCTAACTCTCCTTCCATAGTAGTCTCCATAGGTCCTACCTCATATTTAACACCAGAAGATTTTATATACTCTATTACTCTATCTACAACCTCATATAAATTTTCTTCTTTTACTGATGGTAATACTTGTAAACTAACATTTACATTTGCCATTTTAAGTCCCCCTTAAATAAGGCACATTTAGATAAATATGTCATTTTTATTAAAATATATTTTTGAATTTCATCTATTATATTACTAATTAAAATTCTAACATAAGTTTATTTTATTATAAAAACAGTAATAGACTATAAATTATATTTCACAGTCTATTACTACTTTTTAAGATATATTTTATCTATATTTATAGATATTAACTATTTAAATATACTTTAGTCATCATCTCTTAATACATTTAGATCTTTTCCACCTATAACTCTATTCATGTTTCTTATGGCACACATTTTACCACACATTGTACACTGTTCTTCACTTGGCGAATTTGATTCTGCTCTATATTTACGAGCTTTTTCTGGGTCTATAGATAACTCAAACATCTTTTCCCAATCTAATTTTTGTCTAGCTACTGCCATATTGTTATCCCATTTTCTTGCTCCTTTTATTCCTTTAGCTAAATCTGCTGCATGAGCTGCTATCTTTGTTGCTATTATTCCTTCTTTCATATCATCTAAATTAGGAAGTCTTAAATGCTCAGCTGGTGTTACATAACATAAAAAGTCTGCTCCATAAGTTGCAGCTATTGCTCCTCCTATTGCTGAAGTTATATGATCATATCCTGGTGCTACATCTGTAACTGTTGGTCCTAGTACATAAAAAGGAGCTCCATGACATAATTTTTTTTCTAATTTCATATTAGTCTCTATCTCATCTAATGTCATATGTCCTGGTCCTTCTATTATTATTTGTACATTTCTCTCCCAAGCTCTTTTTGTAAGTTCTCCTAAAGTTATTAACTCTTTTATCTGGCTTGCATCTGTAGAATCTTTTATACATCCAGGGCGACAAGCATCTCCAAGACTTATAGTTACATCATATTTTTCGCATATATCTAAAAGATCATCAAATCTTTCATAAAATGGATTTTCTTTATTATTTAATTGCATCCAAGCAAATAATAAAGCTCCTCCTCTTGAAACAATATTTGTAGTTCTTCTATTTCTTTTAAATGTATCTGCTGTCTCTTTATTTATACCTGCATGGATAGTCATAAAATCTACACCATCTTTTGCATGCTTTTCAACTACTTTTAAAAACTCATCAGAAGTTATATCTTTTAACTCTTTATCATAAAAACCTACTGCATCATAAACTGGTACTGTTCCTATCATTGCTTTTGATATATCAACAACTTTTTTTCTAAATTCTTGTGTTTTTCCAAAACAGCTTAAATCCATTATAGCTTCTGCTTTCATTTCTACTGCTTTTTTTACTTTCTTAAGTTCCATATCTATATCATTACAGTCCTTTGATATACCTAAGTTAACATTTATTTTAGTTTTAAGACCTTGTCCAACTCCTTCTGCATCTAAAGATTTATGATTCTTATTTGCAGGTATTGCAACTTTTCCTTGTGAAACTAATTTCATAAGTTCATTTACGTCCATATTTTCCTTTTTAGCTACTGTTTCAATTTCTTTAGTAATTATGCCTTTTCTTGCAGCATCCATTTGAGTTGTATAATTCATTTTATTACACCCTTTCTTTTATAAATCACCAATATAGGTAACCTTTTTATTTTAAAAAATTATTTATCACCATAATATCCATTAAAACACCCTGTACACATTGGAATATTTAATCTCAAGCATTTACTCATAGCTTTTAAACTTAAAAATCCTAAACTATCTGCTCCAATAAACTCTTTCATTTTTTCCAAGCTTTTGTTAAATGATAATAATTCTTTTGAAGTTTTTATATCTATTCCTAAATTACAATTAGATTTAACTATAGGAGATGCTACTCTAAAGTGTACTTCTAAAGCTCCTGCTACTCTTAATTTTTCTACTATTCTTTTGCTACTAGTACCTCTTACAATAGAATCATCAACAATAATTACTCTTTTATTTTTAACACACTCTTTTATTACACTAAGCTTAAAATTTATATTTTTATTTCTTTTCTCTTTATTAGATTTAATAAAATTTCTTCCTGCATAAGGATTTTTTATAATTCCTATTTCATAAGGAATTTTAGAAGCTTTTGAAAATCCTATAGCTGCAAGAAGTCCTGAACTTGGCATTCCAATTACTATGTCACCATTAGCTGGACATTCTTTATACAAAAGCTTTCCACTATTTATTCTAAAATCATAAACACTATTTTTGTCTATAATACTATCTTCTTTTGAAAAATATATATATTCTAATGCACAAGTATGTGGGGTTTTATATTTAAATTTATTTATAGAATTTATTCCACTATTATCTATACATACTATTTCTCCTGGATTAACATCTCTAAGAACTTGTCCATCTAAAGAATCTAAAACACAACTTTCTGAAGTTAAAACATAATCTTCTCCTATTTTCCCAATACAAAGAGGTCTTATTCCCTTAATGTCTCTAAAACCTATAAGTTTTTCTTTAGTTAAAACTACTACTGAAAAAGCACCTTTTAACATATTTAAAATTTTTAATACTGCCTCTATTAAAGTTTTTCCTTTTTTTATTTCATATATTAAAAACTTCAATATTATTTCAGAATCAGAGGTTGTATTAAATTTAATACCTTTAGTTTTTAATTTATCTTTTATGCAATTTACATTTATTAAATTACCATTGTGGGCTATTGCTATATCAAGCCCATCATTTTTTCCATCCATAGGTTGAAGATTTTTTAAAGAATTATCTCCATATGTAGAATATCTAACATGTCCGATTCCTGAAGTATATTCAGTTGACCCTATAAATTCTTTATTAAATAAATTTGAAACTTCTCCTAAATTTTTTTCAGTTTCTATTCCCTTTTCAGTAATAACCGATACCCCTGCTCCATCTTCACCTCTATGTTGAAGTGACATTAATGCTGGATAAAAAATATCTCTTAAGTTACTATATTTGTTTTTCCATATTCCAAATATCCCACATTCTTCTTTAAATTTGTCATTTTCATAGTCAATTAACATACCATGCCCCTTTTATATAAATAAAATAGAGCTTACCTAAAAGGTAAGCTCTTAACAATCATCATATATGACATTTAATATCATGGTCGTATGCTCCCTACGGCAATTTTAATTACATCAGGTTCAAAGGGTCGGAAATTTTTCCTCTCAGCTTTTAACTAGCACCCCTGCACTAAGGCATATTCATATAAATATTCCTATGCCTAAACTATTTAATTTTCTAACTAAAGTATAGACCTTTTTTATTCATCTGTAAAGGTTTATACATAATTTTTTCATATTTTATCCTTTATACTATAATCTATTATTTAGAATCTATATAAATAATTATATTATTTCAGTTTCAACATTTAAGACTAATGCTTCTGTGTTTCCTTCTATATAATTCATTACATTTTGTATAATAGAATCAGCTTGTTTAGTAGTATTACTAACACAAACTACACCTATAACAATGGACTGATGTAAATCCTGATCTTCAACTTCTGCTACTGAAACATTAAATTTATTTTTCACTTTTGCTATAATACTTTTAACTATCATTCTTTTCTCTTTTAGAGAGTGAACCCAATTAGCATGTAAATGAATTTTTCCTGATCCTATAATCATTTTGAGTCCTCCTTAATTTATATATTAACTTTTTATAGCTTTTAAAATATTATTCCCTCTTTAATGAAAAATTACTTATAATCTAATATTAGCTATGTTAATAACAATCTTTAATTCTGTATAAATTTATAGATATTTTTATAGATACAATAAAAAAAACAATACTAATTATAAAAAATAGAAGCCAATTATTATTGAAAAAATTTTCTATAATAACTCTCCTATCTATATATATATTAGGAGAAATACCTATTATAATATATGAAATTTGAGTAATAGCTCTACATTTATTTGTATTAAGTTTAAAACATATAGGATAATATACCGCCATTAAAATCATACATATAGAAAAACAAATTGCAATATATCTAAAATTAATCAATCCTCCTAGTATACTTATATTTTCCACATTAAATAAAAATTTCAAAGCTACACATAGGATTATATTTAGTATATATGTAATCAAAACAACTATAAGAACTTGTATATATTTTGATATAACTACCTCATCTTTATTTATAGGTAAACTTCTTATAATAAAATTTCCTTTATATCTAAAATCTATAAAATTACAAAAAAATATGTACATTATGCTGGTATATCCTACTACATAAATATATACTCTATATTTATTAGGATTTAACAAAATAACACTTCCAGTTATAGCCATACCGATACCTAAACAAATTATAATATATATTTTAGATATTATAAAATCTTTTTTAAGTAAATTAAACATAGAATTTTTATCCTCCTTAATCTATATCTTTATTTTCATATATTTTAATAGATATTAAAATAGATAATAAAAAGATAGATATTACTGCAAAAAATAATATGAAATATACAGACTTTTCTAAAGAAAATCTATATATCAAATAAGTTTTTAAATTAGCTTTTACAACATCTATAAACATAAAATAAGAGAAAAAAATTATAAATCTAATAATTCTATTTTTAAACTTTATATATATAGGAATTTCAATAGAATAAAAAAATAAAATTATCATCAGTAAATCCAAAATAAAATATAAGCTTAATCCCTTACTAAATTTAGCATAAGTAAATAAATTAGTTGTATAAAATAAAATATATGTAATGATACCATATATTGCTGTATGTATTATCACAGATATATATTTTGAAATAACAATTTCTTTTTTTGTAACTGGTAAAGAATTGAATATATAATCATCCTTTACTTTCTCTCCATAATAAAAATCATATGTTAAGGGCATAAAAATACTTGCTGTTAAATTAATATAATAGATATTAGAAAAATCTGTTTTATTCCCTTTAAAAACTGTGAATATTAATAATACTAAAAAATACCCTACTATTGGTTTCATATAATATTTAGTAATAATCATGTCTTTCTTTATTAAACTTAACACTTTCTTTTCATCTCCTTAGAGGTATAAAACATTATATCTTCTAAAGTAGCCTTTTCTAAAATAACTTCTTCTCCTAGTTTATATCTTATATTTTCCACATCTGAAGTTAGGCCCTCAAATCCATAAGAATTTTTATTTATTCCTATAATAGATTTTGTCATAGGATTCTTTAATAACTCAATTCCACCTTTTACTACTCCATAATTTTCTAATATTTCATCTTTAGATTTAGAAAAAATAATACTCCCTTTATCTAAAAAAGTTATATAATCTGCTATTTTTTCTAAATCTGTAGTTATATGCGTAGAAAAAAACACACTCTTATTCTCATCTTGAATTAAATCTTGTAATATCTCTAATATTTCCCTTCTAAAAACAGGATCTAATCCTGCTGTAGGCTCATCCATTATTATAAATTCTGCTTTATGTGATAAAGCTAAGGCTAATGAAAATTTTGTTTTCATACCTTTAGAAAGTTTTTTTATCTTTTTTTTAGGATCTAAATCAAAATCTTTCATATATTTTAGAAAAGCTTTATCATCCCAATTTTTATAAAAAGGTGAAATTATTTTTTTCATATTCCTTATACTTAAATCTTCATAATAATGATTAGTATCATATACAAAGCCTATTCTTTCTTTTATTTTTTTTTCATGTTTATGGTTATCTAATCCAAAGATTTTTATGCTTCCAGAATCTTTTTTTATAAGATTCATAATAAGTTTTATGGTAGTGCTTTTCCCCGCTCCATTTTGACCTATAAATCCCATTATATATCCCTTATCTAAACTTAAATTTATATTATCTAAAGAAAAATCTTTATATCTTTTAGTTAAATTTTTAATTTCTAAAATTTTTCCCATCAACTAATCCTCCTCAAATTTTTTGAAACTAATCTTCGTAATAAAGAATCTTTAATGTTTCACATAGTTCTTCATAGGATATATCAAACATTTTGCTTTCATCTACTACCAGCATTAATTTTTCCTCTATTAGTTTCATCTTTTTTTCCTTCAATAGTTCTTTATTTTGAGGAGCTACAAAACTACCCTTTCCCTTAACAGTTTCCAAAAAACCTTCTTTTTCTAGTTCTTCATAGGCTCTTTTAGTGGTTATTACACTTATGTGCAACTCCTTTGCTAATTTTCTTATAGAAGGAAGCACATCCCCTTGATTTAGTTCTCCTTTTATTATTAAAGCCTTCATTTGGCTTGATATTTGCTCATAAATAGGCTGTTGCGATGAATTAGATATCAAAATTTTCATCTATAGCTAGTCTCCTTCAAACATTAATATATAGTGTATAGTTCCTATATATACACTATACACTATATATTAATTTGTCAACTTATAAATATTTATTTTTTAATAAAAAAAACTGACATCTCTCTTTATATTATATAAAATTATTTTCATAATAATTTGCAAGATGACCAAAGCCATAGTTTCTCATTTCATTTACTATAATGTCTTTTATTTCATAGGAATTTATAGTTTCAGGATAATTATTTAAAATGTAATTATTTATAGTTTTAGATATATTCTCTATATCAGAAGAATTCATAGGTCTTTCATCTTCTTCTGATATTCTAGCTATAGATAATTTTATTTTATCTAAATCAAAGTTTTGTAATCTTCCATCTCTTTTTATAACTTTCATAAATATCTCTCCTTAGTAAACTTATTAAATAGTTTTTTAAGGATAAAATCTATTTAATAATCTGATTTATTATTATTGTTCCTATTTTTTTCAAGATTTATGAGCTAATCTACCTATTTACTAAATAGCATTTATGGAATCAAATAAAATTTGGAAAATAAATTTAAAATTTCTATTTACTTAATAAAAATGAAGTGTTATAATTATAAAAAACATATTAAAAATTCTTTGATCAGGAAGAGTAACTAGAAATTTTATATTCTTAGAGAGTTAAGGATGGTGTAATCTTAACAGTATAAATTTTAGTGAATGGCCCTGTGAGAAATAAAGCGAAATCTTTTTAGAAATTAGTATTTATCGGATGCCTACCGTTAAAAAGGATCGGGTATGTTAGTACCTTAAAATAAGTGATGTTTTTATAGTTTTAAGCTATTTAAACATAATTTAGGTGGCACCACGAGTTAATCTTCGTCCTAATATGGATTGAGGATTTTTTATTTTGTCTAAAAATATTAATTTAAGCTATATGGAGGTGATGTTATGTTATGAAATGAAGATATTGATTGGCAATGGAATAATTTTTACAATAATAGATTATTAAATTTAAAGGGTATTTTGAAAGGAGTTATTTATTATGAAATTAAAAAAATTAACAATATGTTCTCTACTTTTAGCAATAGGATTGATTCTTCATCAAATAGCACCACCAATATTTTTAGGAATGAAACCTGATTTTTCACTAGTTATGATGTTTATTGCCTTAATGGTGGTTGCTAATGATTATAAAACATCTCTAGTTGTTGGTATAGCTTCAGGGTTATTAACAGCAGCTACTACTACTTTTCCTGCAGGACAACTTCCTAATATTATAGATAAATTAGTAACTTTTCATATATTATTTTTAATAATTAAATTCACTGAAACTAAATTAAATTCTCAGGTAAGAATTGCAATAATATCTATCATTGGAACTTTAATAAGTGGTTCTGTATTTTTAGGATCAGCTCTACTTTTATTCTCACTACCTGCTCCTTTTACTGCTTTATTTGCAGGGGTAGTATTGCCTTCTACCTTAGCTAATACTGTAGCTGGAGTTATATTATATAACGCAGTATTTATGGCTTTAAAACGTTCCAAATCTTTTTAAAAAACAAAAATATAGAATATAAAAATTATATACATTTATAATTTAAAAATAAAATATATTAAAATAAATAACTAACTTAACATACATTCTAGTTATTTATTTTAACCTACTTAAATGAAAGTAAGAAGTTTTTATGATAAATAAAAAACTTCTTGCTTTTTTCTATATATCTATCATATATTCCTTACATACAATCATATCTTAATAAATATGTAAAGTAATTTCAAAAAACTTTTAACTACCTTTTATAGTAAACTATATTTTTTAATAATTATATAGTACACTTTTTAAATTATTGAATAAGTTAGTATTATGAGAACTATTAGAGGAGTGTATAAGCTATGGCTTATTCCGATAGGGAATTACTAGCTAGAATAATCAAATGTGAAGCTGGAGGAGAAGGAGAAAATGGCATGAAGGCTGTAGCTACAGTTATTGCCAATAGAATGAGAGTGCCTTATGGGGAGTATCATAGGGTAGGTCAAGGTGATGTAAGAAAAATTATATACCAACCTGGCCAATTTGATTGTGTAAGAGGAGTTATAAAAGGTATCCCTAACCCTCAAACAATATGGGCAACACCGCCAGAGGAAATTCATTATCAAATTGCAGATTGGGCTTTGTCAGGAAATAGACTTTTTACTATAGGATATTCCTTGTGGTATTTTAATCCTTTTAAACCTAAATGCGTTTATCTTTTTCCATCAAATGGAGTAGGTTCTTTTCAAGTAAGAGTAGGTGAACATTGTTTTTACAACCCTACTGAACTCTATGCTCAAACTTAGATATTAATAAATTTCAGGAGGAATTTGATGTTATATAATTTTAATCCTTGTTTTAATAATACAGAAGATGATAATATGAGCGATTCACCTAATTATGAAATGAATAGAGCAACACCTAATATGCCTAATACTTCTACACCAATGCCTTGGTGGCAACAACAACCATATGTTACTCCACCTATGAGTACACAAACTCCAATGCCTTCACAAACTGAAACTCCAACTCAGCCCCCTATGATGACTATACCACCAGCACCTATGCCACTACAACCGGAAGTACCTATTCAAAATGATATAAACTATAATCAAGGGTTTTTAAAAACTCAAATTGGTAAAAAAATCAAAGTAGAATTTTTAATAGGATCAAATATGCTTATTGATAGAGAAGGAACTTTAGTTGGAGTTGGAATAAGTTATATATTGATAGATGAAGTTGATACTAATGACTTAGTAATGGCTGATATATACTCAATTAAATTCGTAAGAATTTTTGATTAGTTAGAAATTTGAACATATAAAAAACCTATGGAATTAATTCCATAGGTTTTATATTTTATTCTATATAAAGTCCTATTAACCAATAGTTGAAAGTAACGCAATGGTCAATATACATAATGTACTAGCCGCTGTAAATCCTATTAATTTTTTCATTCTAATTACCCCCTAATAATAAATATAATACCTATTAATAGTATCTATTATTTCTGTAATTTAAATATACTACTTTTATAATAATTACGAGTTACAAATAAATAATTAATAGTTACAAAATAGTTACTTAAAATAATTTTGTAATTAAAAAAATAAAATTTAATATTAATGTTCTATAAGATTTCCTTCTCTAAGTTTATGAATAAATTTTTCTCTTATTTTATTTACATTTTCTTTAAATAAAATTCCCATTATAAAAAATAAAATAAAATATATAAGTAGTATAAGAAAATTATAATATAGTATATTCCATATTATACCACCCGATATCTCTCTTATACAAGTTATTGCATATGTAAAGGGTAAAAAAGGATTTATAGCTTGAAAAAATGCCGGTGTAACCTCTATAGGAAATGTTCCTCCAGATGCAGATATTTGAAGTACTAATAATATTATAGAAAGTGCTTTTCCTATATTGCCAAATATAGATACCAATGTATAAACTATCATAGAAAATACTATACTTATGAAAACTGAAAATAATACAAACATTAAATTATTAGTATTATATACACCTAAAAGATATATATCTCCTAAACTAACTACTAAAGATTGAAATACTGCTATAGTCATAAATGTTAAATATCTTCCTAAATAACACTGTCTATATGTAAATCTATTTTCTAAATCTTTAACATCAACGGAAATAAGAGAAACCAGTATCAAAGCACCTACCCATAGAGATAAAACAGTAAAAAAAGGTGCCATAGCAGAACCATAATTAGGTATAGGAAACATTCTATTTTCTTTTATATTTATAGGATTTGCTATAAACTCACTTTCCTTTTTAGCATTATTTTTTAATAACTCTATCATTTCATTTAACTTTTCATCATCATTTAGTTCTTTCAATTTATCACTAAGTTTATGGATATCTAATTGAATATATGGAAGTTTTTTCTTTAATGTATCCATATATTTTTTACCTTTTATAGAATCATTTTTTACATTATTTATTATTTTTTTTATTTCTGGTAAATCTTTATTTATCTCTTTTGTAATAACTAGAGTTTCATCAGCTACTTTTATTAAATTATCAGCTAATTTATTTATAGAAGGTGCAATCTTACTATCATAATTTTTTATACTTTTATCTAATAAATCATTAATTTCATCTGATTCACTATCTAATCTTTTTAATAAGTCTAAAGAAGGATTTTCACCTTTATTTATAATTTGAATAATTTTATCTATTATAGTTGTTTTGTACTTTATTTTATCTTGAATTAAAGAAATATCCCCTTTAAATTTATTTATATTATAATTATTTTCTTTTTTATTCATTGAAGTTAGTATCTTTTCTATGTCCTCTATTTTATCTACTACAAAATTAAGATTACCTTTAACTTTTATAAGCTTCTCTTTTATATTGGATTTATTATTTGTTATATAATCTATAGTCCCTGGTAAAATCTTTTTAGAAGTGCTTAATACATCTTTTATAACAATTAAATCATCCTTTATAAATGGAGATACTTTTTTAAATGTATCTTTAGATTTTTGTAAAAAAGATTTGCTTTTTACGGATATATCATTACTAATTTCTAAGACATCTTCTATTGAAGGCATATTTACATTTATTTCATCTATAAATTCTCTTAAAGTCAATGCTCCTTTTTGTACTTTATCTATAGCTTTATTTATTTCTGGAGATTTTTTATCTATGTAAAAAATTATATTCATCATGTCTTTAAGTTTTGGTTTGCTCTTTTCTATTTCTATGCCTAATTTATTAAATAAATTAAATATTATTCCATTAACAGTTTCTACAAAAGTTTTCGTAAGCTCTGCCTGAACATTAGTTATACCTTTATCTGTAATTTTAGGTGCTATAGCATTTATTTTTTCATTGACAGAATATATTAAATCTGGTTTTTCAGGGTTATCTTCTACTATTGTAAGTATCTTTTGTGAAAAATCTTCTGGAACAACTATGCTAGCATAATATCTACCATATTTAACTCCTTCTTGTGCTTCATTATAATCTACAAACTTCCAACCTATTTTTTTGTTAGTTTTTAAATTGTTAACTAATTCTTTTCCTATATCTATACTTTTTTCTTTAAATGTAGCACCTTTATCTTTATTAACTACAGCTATAGATATTCCACTAGTCTTTCCATAAGGGTCCCAAGAAGATTTTATATTAAACCATGCATATAAAGAAGGTAATATTATAAGTCCTAAAACAACTACTAAAAGTACCCAATTAGTAATTATATTTTTAATATCTAAATAATAAATTTTAAATATATTTTTCATCTATTTCAACCTTTCAAATACATAAACTATATATAAATAATCAATTTATATTAAAATCAATATTAATTATTATTTTCTTATTTATTAATTTGATGTATTATATATGAAAGTTTTACTAAAATAAAAATATATCTTTTTACTTAGATAACGAAAAATATTAAGCCTATTATATAGTACGTTTAAAATACTACATAATAGGCTTAATATTTTTTATTTAATTATATTTTTTACTATCATGCCTATAAGTTATAATAATTTAATAAATTACCTGCCCTCTTGTTCTTTCATAGCTTCCATAGCCATAACATAGGAAAATATTCCAAAGCCACAGATTTGGCCAATACAAGCCCCTGCTGTTACTGATTTTTTTCTATATTCTTCTCTTTTATGTATATTACTAATATGAACTTCTATAGCTTTCATATTAACAGCTTTTAATGCATCATAAATTGCTATACTATAATGAGTATAGGCTGCGGGATTTATTATTATTCCATCATATTTTTTATATGCAGATTGTATATATGTAACAATTTCTCCTTCTACATTACTTTGGACTATATCTAAATCAATTTCTAATTTATCTGCTTTTTTATTAAGATAACTGCACATTTCATCATAAGTCATATTTCCATATATGTTTTTTTCTCTAATACCTAACATATTTAAATTAGGTCCATTTATAAGTAAAATTTTCATATATATATCACCTCTAACAAGCATTAATATATGGTACTTTATTTTAAATTAATCTAAAAAACTTATTATTTCTATAATAAATACATAAAATATAATTTGTTATTTTATCTATTAATATTACTAATAATATTATCTATTACAGAATGTAAATCTAAATTATTATTAATAATAACATCACTATATTTTTTATAAAGTTCATATCTTTCATTATACAAATTAATTAAATTACTTTTTTTATCTTTAAGTAGCGGTCTAGAATCTGTATCTATATCATTTATTATATTTTCAAGTGGTCTATTTATAAAAAATATTTTTCCTTTTTCTTTTAACTCTTTAATATTTTCTTCTCTTTTTATTACTCCACCACCAGTAGAAATAACAATATTTTCTTTTTTGCATATCTCTTTTATAGCACTACTTTCTGCATCTCTAAAATATTCTTCTCCTTTTTTAAACAAACTAGAAATTAATTCATCTGTCATTTCTTCAATATATTTATCTACATCATAAAACTCTAAGTTAATTTTCTCTGACAATATTTTTCCTATTGAAGTCTTACCACAGCCTGGCATTCCTATTAAAACTATATTTTTTTTCATTTAAATCACCTATATAATTTCTACTAATTTATCATATATTTCATCTATTATTTCTTCATCAAACTTAATATTGTTCCATAGTTCTTGAGCTTTTATAGCCTGCCCTACTAACATATACAATCCATTAACAGAGGTATTTCCTACTTTTTTAGATTTTTTCAAAAACAACGTTTCTAAAGGATTATATATTAAATCTACACTAACTTTAAAATTTTTTAGAATATTTTCCTCTACAATTGAGTTATCTACATTAGGATACATTCCTATTGGTGTACAGTTTACTATAATTTCTGAATTGGTTACATTTTTTAAATCATTATAAGTGATAAACTCACAATTTTTAAATTTACACTGAGCTTCTTTTATATTCCTAGTTACAATTATAATCTTTTTTGAACCTTTATCTTTTAAATACTGAACTACAGCTTTAGAAGCTCCCCCACTTCCTAAAACTACTACAATTTTATCTTTAACTTCTACTTTAAATTTTTTAAGCATCATGCCAAAGCCATAATAATCTGTATTATATCCTATCATTTTGTTATTTTTTAAAACTATAGTATTTATAGCACCTATTTTTTTTGCTTCTTTAGACACTTCATCCATATAGTCCATAACTTTAATCTTATAAGGTATAGTAACATTTAAGCCTTTTATATTGAAATCTTTAACTTTATCTACTACATCTTTAATATTATTTTCACTTACTTCATATAAATTATAAATTCCATTAACATTTAATTTTTCAAATATTAGTTTATGTATTTCTGGGGATAAACTATGTCCAAGCTTTTTTCCTAATAAACCATATATATTCAAAATTATCCCTCCAAACTTCTATTCACAAACTTGATCTTTAATATATTCTCCTAATATTTTAAAATACTGGCTATTTTGCTTTATTAACTCTATTGCCTTTGAAACTTCTTTATTTTGACTATTACCTTCAAAATCTATATAGAAGAAATAAGTCCAATTTTTATCCCCTGTAGGTCTAGATTCTATTTTAAGCATATTAATATGATTTTCTGAAAAATATTTTAATGCATTATATAAGGTTCCCACTTTATGTTCTAAAGAAAACACTACACTTATTTTATTATTATTAACATCATTAATTAAATCTCTTCCTATTATAATGAATCTAGTATGATTATTTTTATTATTATTTATATTTTTTTCTAAAATTTCTAATCCATATATTTCTGAAGCTCTTTTACTAGCTATACATCCTTTACTTAAATCCTTTTGATTTTTTATATATTCTGCACTTATAGCCGTATTATAATATGGTATTAATTTAACCTCTTTATAATCCTTTAAAAATTTATTACTTTGTTGAAATGCTTGAGGATGAGAATATATTTCCTCTATATTTTTAATTTTACTTCCTTTTATTCCAAGAATATTATGTTCTACTTTTATACACTTTTCCCCTACTATATAAAAACCATACTTTCTTAATAAATCATACACATCAGATATAGCTCCAGTAGAAGAATTTTCTAAAGGAAGTATTGCATAATCTATAATTTTATTTTCCAAATTCACAAAAACATCTTCAAAAGTTTCAAAATTAAAAGTGTCTACCTCTTCTCCAAAATAATCAAGTAATGCCTGTTCACTAAAAGAACCTCTTACTCCTTGGAACCCTATTTTATTTTTTTCATTAAATATTAATCTATCTTTTTTATTTTTATAAATTTTATCTTCTTTTTCTTTAGCTAAATTTTTATTTAGTATTTTATCTCCCTGATATTTTCTACTTATACTCATTGTATTTTGGAAAAATTCCTCAGCATATAGTTTTAGATTTTTATCTTTCAATCTATTTACGTTTTTTTGTAAAACCTCTTTTTCTCTTTCCCCATTAAATATAGCAATATTATTTTCTTTTTTATATGCTCCTATATCCTTTGCAATATTCATTCTTTCTTCAAAGAGATCTATTAATTTTTTATCTATATCATCTATTTTGTTTCTTAGCTCATTTAATTTATTTTTACCCACAAAAACACCTACTTTTAATTTTTAGGCATATTAAAATAAATAGTAAGTCAAAGATGCCACGAATATCTTGTAAAATACAATGACTTAGGTTCTACTAATAGTTTCTTTATTAGTAGGTTCTAAGGAAAAAGTAGTTTGCAAAATAGACTAGCTTACTGACTTATTTATTTTTTTAATGTGCCTTACTTAAATAAAAATCTAATAATGAAATAGCCGCTACTGATTCTATTACTGGAATAGCTCTTTGGACTATACAAGGGTCATGCCTACCATTAACATTTAAAGTTACGTTTTCTTTTTTACTTATATCTATAGTTCTTTGACTTTTTGCTATAGAAGGTGTTGGTTTTATAGCACATCTAAAAATCAGTGGCATCCCATTTGTTATTCCTCCTAATATTCCTCCATTATTATTACTATAGGTTTTAACACCATCACCATCATAATAAAATTCATCATTAGATTCTGATCCAAACATTTCAGTTATGTCAAATCCTGCTCCAAATTCTACTCCTTTAACTGCTGGGACTGAAAATAATAAATGTGACATTACGCTCTCTATAGAATCAAAAAAGGGATTTCCTAATCCTACATCTAAATTAATAGCAGCACATTCTATTACTCCTCCTACAGAATTTCCTTTTTCTTTTGATTTTAAAATTATTTTTTCCATTTCATCTTTTTTATCTTTATTTATAGTAGGAATTTTTTCTTCCTTTAATCTTTTTAGTTTTTCTTCTTTTATACTACAAAAATCAAAACTATCATCTTCAATATCTTTAATTGATTTTATATGACTTCCTATAATTACACCTTTTTTTTCTAATAATTGTTTTGCTACTGCTCCTGCAAAAACTATAGGAGCTGTTATTCTTCCTGAAAAATGTCCTCCACCTCTATAATCATTGAATCCTTTATATCTAGCATTACCTGTAAAATCTGCATGACCTGGCCTCATTACATCTTTTATTTTAGAATAATCTTTTGATTTTTTATCACTATTTTTTATCATAGCACATAAAGGTGTTCCTGTAGTTTTTCCTCCAAAGTATCCACTTAATATATTAAATTCATCTTTTTCTTTTCTAGCTGTTGAAATAGGATTACTACCTGGAGCTCTTCTTTTCATTTCATATTTTATATAATCTAAATCTAAATCTAATCCACTAGGTAATCCATCTATAACTATTCCAATAGCTTCTCCATGAGATTCACCAAAAATAGATATTTTAACGTTCTTTCCCCATACTGCACTCATAAACTTTACCTCCAAGCATTTTAAAATCATCCCAAAAACTAGGATAAGATTTTTTAACTGCATCTGAATTCTTTATGAAAATACTTTTTTCACATTTTATTGATGCTATAGCAAGTGCCATAGCTATTCTATGGTCATTCCAGCTATCTACTTCTTTGCCACCTTCTAATATTTCTTTTCCTTTAATTATAAGACCATCTTCTAATTCTTCAATATCTGCACCAATTTTTTTAAGCTCTGTTGCCATAGCTTTTAGTCTATCACATTCTTTTATTCTTAATCTTTTAGCATTTACTATTTTAGTTTTTCCTTTACTTAATGCTCCTAGTACTGAAAGAACTGGAACTAAATCTGGGCATTGTGATACATCAATTTCAGTTCCCTTTGTCTCTGATTTAAAAACTTTAACTTTATCTTTTTCTATATCTATGTCTCCACCCATATCTTTTATTATTTTTAAAATAGCTTTATCCCCTTGAAGTGAATCTTTATGTATATTAGAACATGTTAAATCACCTCCAAAGAGTCCTGCTACTAAAAAAAATGCTGCTTGTGAAAAATCTCCTTCAACCTTATAATCTTTACTAGAATATTTCTGATTACCTTTTATATAGAATTCTTTATAATCTTTATTTTCTATTTTTATATTAAACCTATTAAGCATTTCAAAAGTTAAATCTACATATCCTTTAGATTCAAGAGTAGTTGTAATTATTATTTTTGAATCTTTATCTAAAAGTGGTAATGAAAATAGTAATCCAGTTATAAATTGTGAACTAACATCTCCTCTTACTTTAAAAGTTCCAGCTGTTAAAGGTCCCTTTACTTCTAAGGGAAGTTTACCCTTTGAATTTTTATACTCAATTCCTTTTTCCTCAAATATTTTATAATATACATCTAGTGGTCTTTCTACTAGTTTTCCTTTACCTTTAAATGTTACTTTATTATTTTGTGTTAGAGCTATTGGAATTAAGAATCTTATTGTAGAACCAGACTCATTACAATCAATTACATTATTTATTAACTGAAGTTTATTTCTACCTTTTATATAAATTTCTTTTTTTTCTTTTATACAATCTATATTGGCTCCTAAAGATTTCATAGCTTCACAAGTTGCTATTATATCTTTAGAAAAAATAACATTTTGAATTTTAGTTTTATCTTCACTTAAACTAGCACAAATTACAGCTCTATGACTCATACTTTTAGAAGGAGGTATTTCTATCTTACCATTTAAATTACAGGGCTCTATTTTTAAATTTTTCACAAAACTTCACCTACTTATTTTATAAATTTTAAAATTTCTTACTTTTTAGGGTTAAAATATATATAAAGTCTACTGTAAAAACACAACAAACCTCACTAGAACTTTGAAATTACTACAATATAATAGTTTTATTTAAACATATATAAATACTTTAAAATAATTATTAATCTTTAATTACATATTTTGAAGCTTCTTCTTTTTTTATTTTTTTTATAAAGCTTTCCCCTATACTTTTAATTAAAATTAGATTTATATTGTTTCCTTTTCTTTTTTTATCTAAGCTAACTGTTTCTACAATTTTGTCTATATCAACTTTTTTAGAAGCATAAGGCAAGTTGTATTTTATTAATAATTTTTTTATTTTTTCTGCTGTACCTGTGTTTGTTTCTCCTATTTTTTCTGAACTATTTGTCATCATGTACATTCCAATAGCAACTGCTTCTCCATGAGTATATAAACTATAATTAAAGTATCTTTCTATGGCATGACCTATTGTATGTCCAAAATTAAGTATCATTCTTTTTCCGGTATCTTTTTCATCATCTTCTACAAATTCTTTTTTTATACTACAACATCTATGTATTATATACTCTATATCATTATATAACTCTTCATAAGACTTATAGCCTTCAAGCTTTGAAAAAAGCTTTTCATCTTTTATACATCCATACTTTATACATTCACCTAATCCGTCATTAAATACTCTTTTATCTAAAGTTTTCAAAACTTTAGGATCTATAAATACAGCTTTAGGATGATAAAAGTTTCCTATTAAATTTTTTCCTCTTTTTAAATTAACTGCAACTTTACCACCTACACTACTGTCAATTTGAGAAAGAAGGGTAGTCGGAATCTGTATAAATGGTACCCCTCTTAAAAATGTAGCTGCAGCAAATCCGCCTATATCACCTACAACTCCACCACCAAAAGTTATTATAAGATCACTTCTTGTAAGATTAAAATCTAAAAATCCGTTATATATATCTTGAAGTACAGTAATTGATTTGCTCTTTTCTCCATTTTCTATAACAACAAACTTTATTTTAAAATTAATTTTTTCTAATATATTTTTTATTTTATCTCCATATATTCTATATACATTATCATCTGTAACTATTGCTATTTTTTCACCTTTATATATTTCTTTTATCTTATATCCAACTTTATCTAACAAACCTTTTTCAATAAAAATATTATAATTTTCATCTGGCAAATTTATACTTAGACTTTTCACCTATATCATATCCTCTCTTTATTTTCCCGACCTTTATCAAATATCTCTTTTAATTTATGGTAATCTTTTAAATCTATTAAATTTTCTATTACTTCTAATTGAGTTATAAAATCCTTTATTTGTTTTACAACATTATCTTTGTTTTCAATTAAAAGTTCTACCCATAAATCAGAATTAACATTTGAAACTCTTGTAATATCTTTAAAACTTCCACCTGAACATATATTTTCTTTATCGGCCATACTATTGTTCATAATAGAAGTAGCTATTATATGAGGAAGTTGACTTACATATGCTATCATTTCATCATGGTCTTTTACACTTGTTTCTACTATCTTTTCAAATTTCATTTCTTTAATTATTTCTTTTAATAATTTAATATTCTCTGGCTTATTTCTCATAGTAGGAGTTAAAATATAATCTGCATTTTCAAATATCTTTGCTGATGAAATATCAAATCCTTTGCTTTCTTTTCCTGCCATAGGATGGCCCCCTATAAAGTCTATATCATCACGGATTAAATTTTGAATTACTTCAACAATATTAGATTTAACTCCTGTAGCATCTGTTATTATAGAATTTTCTTTAAAATTTTTTAAATTGTCCTGTATAAATTTTACCACTAATTCAGGATATAAGCATATTATTGTAATATCAGATTTACTTAAAGGAATACTTGGATTTGTAAACCCTTTATCTATTATATTTAGCTCTTCAGCTTTTCTTAAGTTCTCTTGGTTTATATCTATAGCCCATAAATTTTTAAACCCACATTTTCTTAAAGATTTGGCAAAGGACCCTCCTATAAGTCCTAAGCCTACAATAGATATATTAAAATCTGAAAAATCCATTTTATATTTCTCTCCCAACTGCAGTTGCAATATCTTTTAAATCATTCATTAATTTATTAAATCTCTTTGGTGTTATAGATTGTGCTCCGTCACATTTAGCATTTTCCGGATCATTATGAACTTCTACTATAATTCCATCTGCTCCAACAGCAATAGCTGCTTTAGTTAATGGTTCTACCATCCACCATAATCCTGCAGCATGGCTTGGATCTACAATTACAGGTAAATGACTTAATTTTTTTATAGCTGGAATAGCACTTAAATCTAATGTATTTCTAGTATATTTTTCAAATGTACGAATTCCTCTTTCACAAAGTATTACATTTTCATTACCTTCTGACATTATATATTCAGCTGACATTAAAAGTTCTTCTATAGTAGCACTTAATCCTCTTTTTAAAAGTATTGGTTTGTTGGTCTTACCAAGCTCTTTAAGCAAATCAAAATTCTGCATGTTTCTTGCCCCAACTTGAATTACATCTACATCTTCTTGAAATTTTTCTACTAATTTAGGAGACATAATCTCTGTAACTATAGGTAATTTAGTTTCTTTTCTTGCAATCTTTAATAATTCTAATCCTTCACTTTTTAACCCTTGGAAACTATAAGGAGATGTTCTTGGTTTATAAGCTCCACCTCTTAAGAAAGATGCTCCACCAGATTTTACATTCTTAGCAATTTCTACAATTTGTTCTTCACTTTCTACAGAGCAGGGACCTGCTATAATACTTAATTTTTTTCCACCTATCTTATTTCCTAGTATATCTATAACTGAGTTTTGTGGATTTAAAATTCTATTAGCTTTTTTGAAAGGTTCTTGTACATGCATAACTTTTTCAACTCCACTCATACAAGTAATTTCTTTTTGATCTAAACTACTAGTATCCCCTATAAGACCTAATATGCGGTATTTATCACCTTTAACCTCTCTAATTTCTATATTCCCTAATTTTCTAATCTTTTTCTTAATGTTTTCTAATTCTTTTTCTGATAAATTGTTTTGTAATACTACTACCATTTTTACATCTCCTTTTTTGGGTTAATAATTTTTATAAAAAAAAAGAGCCTCTTAATGAGACTCTTTTACTTACTAAAATTTATTTTAGTATTAACCTACCAAACTGTAGGTTTTTGAATTTGTAATTTTCTCATTAGAAAAGTATTTAAATATTTTTTTGTAAGACAAAGTTCTAGCGCTAAAATAAAAGCCCCAGCTAAAATAATAATTTTTAAATTGTAATTGTCCTACATTAACTTTTCTAGCGATCAATTCCATAATTCTCCTCCAAAATATAATTTTTTATTAATATAACCTATATTACATATCATAACTATAAATTATAATATTGCTTTTTATCTATTTGAATATTTCAATTTTAAAACTATTTAAAATTTATTGTAACAGAAAAAAATCTAAAGTCAAGGAAAAATTTTTTAACATTTCTCCTTATATTTAAACACTTCTAAATATATAAAAAATATATTTATGTTCATGAATACGTTACACTAATTGGTATTATCCAGTTTAACTCTGTACTTAAATTTATCTCCTCTTGCAATACTTATAGTATATTCTATTATTTTATTTTTTTCATAAGTGTATCTTGCTATTTTTAAACTAGGACTACCTTCTTTTATTCTTAAGATTTCAGATTCATCATAATTAGTCAAAATAGGTCTGAAAAATTCTTCAGCCATATCTATTTTTAAATCATATTCTTCTCTTAAAATTTCATACAATGGTTTTCTCTCTAACTTTTCTTCACTAACTCCCTTAAATCTATTATAGGGTATATAGGTAGTTTCAAGCATCATTGGTACTTTATCTGCCAGTCTTAATCTCTTTAATTGATAAAGAGGTTCTCCTTCCATAATCTCCATTTTTTTACTCAAGCTACTAGTAGCTTTAATAATGTGAAAATCTAATATTTTAGAAGTTGGTGTTTTCCCTAATTTTTTCATTTCATCAGTAAAACTATAAAATTGAACTAAATCTTGATGTACTTCCTTATCAGCTACAAAAGTCCCTTTACCATGCATCTTATATATATATCCATCTCTTTCCAATTCACTTATAGCCTGCCTTACAGTGGATCTACTAACATCGTATTTATCACATATTTCTCTTTCTGAAAGTAATTTATCTCCTTTTTCCATGGTATTTTCAATTTTATATATTATTATGTCCATTAGCTGTAAATATAGTGGTACTCTACTGGTTTTATCAATAGTTCTCATTTTTTTCTCCTTTCCTTTAATAAAATTATACTAAAATTCTTCCTCATTATCTTATAATGTTGTTATTACCAGTTATACTTCTATTATAATTTTAGATTACCATATTTTCAATATATTATCACTATTTTATACAAATATAATAAAGAAGATATGTTATATTATACCTTCTCTACTATAAATTTAACCATTGAAATTGAAAATATATGTTCTAAAGATAATATTTACAAAATAACTCTTATAATTTAAAAATTAAATTACACTTATTTTAATATCTTTTACTATTTCATCTACTACTTCTTTTCTAACAAATCCTGTTTCTTCCTCTATTGCATTAGCTGTACCACAAGCTGCAGCTAGTGCTATTGTATCTTTTATGTTATATCCTCTTTCAAGTCCTACAGCAAATCCTCCTACAAATGAATCTCCTGATCCTACTGGATTTATTGCTTTTATCTTTGGAACTTCTACTTTATATATTTTATCTTTATATCCAACTAAAGATCCATCTTTTCCTAAAGATACTGTAACGCACTCTATTCCCATTTCTCTTAATTTCTTTATTTCTTTTATTATTTCTTTTTCATTTGAAACTTTATTTCCTGTTATCATTTCTATTTCATCTTGGTTAGGCTTTATAAAAAAGGGCTTTGCTTCTATACCTTTTAATAAAAGCTCTCCACTTGTATCTAATAAAAACTTTTTCCCTTCTTTTCTTGCTTTTTCTATTAATGTTTTATATATATCTTTTGGTACTTTTTTAGGTACACTTCCTGAAGCTGAAATTATACTGCTTTTTTTAAGAAGGTCATCGTATTTTATCAAAAATTCTTTTAACTCTTCTTCTTTTATACAAGGACCAGACTCTAATACTTCTGTTTGCTCTAAATCATCTGTTATAAAAGCTAGGCATTCTCTTGTAGAACCTTCTACCTTACTAAAATCACCTTTTATCCCCATATCTTTAAGCTTGTCTTCTATAAATTCTCCAGTTTTTCCACCTAAGAATCCTGTAGCAAGTACATCTTCTCCAAGTATAGTGGCTACATTAGCTACGTGTATTCCCTTGCCTCCTGCAGTATTTTCTACAGATCTTGCTCTTATAACTTTTCCTTTTTCTATATCTTTTATTTCATATCTTTTGTCTATTGATGCGTTTAAGTTTAATACAGTTATCATGCTCTATTCTCACTTCCACACATTTTTATTTTAGCTACTACTATTTCTTTCATCGCTTCTTTTCCTGGTGTCATATATTTTCTTGGATCATTTGCATCTGGATTTTCTTTAAAATATTCTTTTACTGCCTTTGCAAATGGTATTTTTAAATCTGTTGCTATATTTACTTTACATATTCCAAGTTCTATTGTATTTTTAACTGATTCTTCTGGTACATCAGATGCTCCGTGAAGTACTAAAGGAACTTCTACTTCTTTTCTTATTTCTTTTAATCTATCATAATCTAATTTAGGTTCACCTTTATATAGTCCATGAGCTGTTCCTATTGCTACTGCTAAAGAATCTATTCCTGTCTTTTCTACAAACTCTTTTGCTTGATCTGGGTTTGTATACATTGCATCTTTTTCATCTACTACTAAGTCATCTTCTTGTCCACCTAATTTACCAAGCTCTGCTTCAACTACTACTCCTCTTTCATGAGCATAGTCAACAACTTCTTTAACTGTTTTTATATTTTCTTCATAGGATTTTTTAGATGCATCTATCATTGCAGACGTAAATCCTTCATCTATATATTTTTTTATTTCTTCTACATCTTCAAAGTGATCTAAATGTAGCGCTATTGGAATATTGTGTTTTTTAGATGCAGCTTCAAGTATTGCTACTAAATATTCTCCTCCAGCATATTTAATTGTTCCTGGTGTTCCTGCTATTATTACTGGTGATTTCATTTCTGCAGCTGTCTCTACTACTACTCTTATTGTTTCTAAGTTATGAATATTAAAAGCTGGTACTGCATACTTTCCTTCTTGAGCTTTTTTTAATATTTCTTTTGTTGTTACTAATTTACACATTTAAATCCCACCTCTTAAAGTTTATTTATTTAATAGCACATAACTTTTTATATATTCTACATAATAACTAATTTATAACTTTAGTTATATTTTCATATGATTTTTTTACTTCTTCATCTATTTTATTGTCCGTTATTATAGCTGTAGTATCTTTTAAATTATAAAAACTATAAAAATCTTCTTTATCAATTTTACTACTATCACATATAATGTATTTTTCTAAAGCATTATCTAATATTATTCTTTGGCATACCCCTTCTTCTTCATTAGATGTAGTTACGTTATTACCATATATACCATTAACTCCTACGAAAGCCATTTTAACTCTTATCTTTTGTAAAATTTCATTAGTGAAATTCCCTACAAACACATCTGTTCTTGAACGAAATCTTCCACCGGTAAGAATAAGTTCAAAACGACTATCATTTTTTAATTTAGTAAATATAGACATTGAATTAGTTATTATTTTTGCATAGGACACGTCAATATAATCACATATATATTCATTAGTAGTTCCTGGTCCTATATAGATAATATCATTTTCATGTACTAATTCACTTGCTAACTTAGCTATATATTTTTTTTCTTCTGTATGTATCTTTCTTTTTTCATTATGTGATAACTCTTTAAAAAGAACTTCTTTTTTCTTTTTAGCACCACCATGAATTCTAATCAATAAATCTTTTTCTTCTAAAAACTTCAAATCTCTTCTTACTGTCATTTCTGTTACACCTAAAATTTTTGTAACATCAGAAATCTTTATTATATTTTCTTTTTCTATAAGATCTAATATTTTTTGAAATCTTTCATCTCTAAGCACTTCCTATACTACCTCCAATAAATTCACATCAAAAGTTTATGTTCGTTTTTGTTTGATTTTGTTGTCATTCTAACATTTTTATTCTTATTAGTCAACAGCTTATAATTAAAAAATATTAAATCTTTTTAAAGCATTTCTAACATCCCATCTCACAAAACAAGGATACAGTCTAAAAAGACTATACCCCTTAATTTTATTATAGACTAATTGTTAGATGCATATTCCTCATTACGTTTTTTCATTTGAGCTCTATACCATACAAATAATAATATATATACTACTATTACTCCTAAAGCCATCAATATGTCTCTCATTGCACCAGCACCTGCTCTACCTACTATTATAGCAATGAATTTTTCTACTGGTCCTTCTAAAGTTGAATGAGTAATCATAGTAGAACTTGCTAATCCTTTTGGAAAAGCTCCTACTGCTTTTGCAGTATTTGTAACAAAAGGTGCTATAGCTGTACCTGACCATAAAAATACTGGTAACATTAATGTTCCTACTATTATCATTCTAATAATTTTACCACGAGTTACTACTAATAATGCTGGAGTTAGTCCTATTGCTATTATTCCTCCAAGAGGTAAAATTTTATTTCCTGGTAATACTAATGCCATCACAAGCATTATAGGTGCTAATATATTTGCCGCTGCCCACATTTCTGCTCTTGCAGCTATGAAAGGCCAATCAATACCTATATTAAATGTTCTTCCTTTTAATTTTTTACTCATAAAGTTTGTTATTCCTTGAGATAATGGTTCAACTGCTGCTATAAACCAGCTACCTACTGATGAGAATAGTTCTAAACACATACCTCCTGTAAAAGCTAGTGTAAATATTTCTTTGGCTGGTTGTCTACCTAATAGTCCTACAAATACCCCAAGATAAACTCCTATAGCAAATTTACTTCCCCAAAATCCTATCTTCTTATTTAAAGTAGCTGCATCAAAATCATATTTATCTATAAAAGGGAAAACCTTATCAAAAATCTTATCAAAAACCATTATTATAGGATTTAACATAAAATTTAAATGTGTTGTTGTAGTGGGATTTGAACTTGGCATATTTAATAAATCATTAAATGTTGGCTTCATTAAATCTGCATTTATAAATTTCATTACTCCTATTAATGCAACTAATGCTGTTGCTAATACTAAGTTATTATTTGAATAATACATAGTTATTAAACCTACAATAGCTGGATGCCATACATTAAATATATCAACATCTAAAGTATCAGTTTTATTAGTTACAAGCATAATTATATTTATTATGATTAATATGAGTAAAAAGTATAACGTATACACTGAACCCCAAGTTATTGTTGCAAGAGGAGCCCAACCAACGTCTGTTATAGATAACTGAATACCTGTAGATTTAACAAAAGCTTGTAGTGCTGGCGCAAAAGCATTTGTCAAAATACCAATAATTGCTCCCATAGCTGTTAAAGCTATTGCAAGCTTTATACCACCTTCTAAAGCTTTAGAAAGCTTTACTCTCATAAATAATGCTATAATAGTTAAAACAACTAACATCATAGGCGGTGCACCTAAATCTATCAAAGGTTTAAAAACCTTATTAGCTACTTCTATTATTCCTCCCATTTAAAAATCCTCCTCATTTACTTATAAATTATCTTTTGTCATCTTCTTAAAGCATTATTTATCTAATTTTTTTATTATTTCTTCTAATTCATCGAAAACCGGCTGAGACATTGCAGGTATTCTATAAAGTATTGGTCCTGCTTCTACCATAGGTATTGTTATATCGAATCCAAAGTCTGGTTTTGAAATAGGTGTAAATACATCATATTTATTTAGCATTTCTTCTGTAATATCTTTTATTACAACTGCATCTGCTGATACTTTGTATCCTCTATTGCCCATTTCTTCCTCTATTGCTGTTTTTATTTGATGACTTGAGTTTATTCCTGCTCCACATGCTGCTAAAATTTTTATCATAATTAACCCCTCCATTTAATTAATAATTTATAATATTACTTACTACTTTAATGAAATATAAAAGTATCACATAGTAATTCAAGTTAGAGGAAAATAAAACACTTCATTGTAAAAATATAATTAAAGCATTTATATGAATCTAAATCAGTAAAGTAGTAAGTATACATTAGTACAACTTAATTTTAATATTTAAAATTATTGTTTAACAATACAATCATATATTTCTTTTGTGCTATTAGATTTACATAAACTCTTCATATTTTCTAATTGTGTAACAAACCCCATTAAGTTAGATAATATGTTAGTTTGTGCATCTTTTTCGTTATTCAATATCATAAATAGAAATCTTACATTTAAACTTTTTTCAGGAGAAATCATATTTTTGAATTCTACATCCTTTTCAAGTTTAACAACAACAACATTCTTACAATTACAATATTCTGTTTCTGTATGTGGTATAGCAACATTAGGTATAGCAGCCTCATCATTATATACAACTTCTAAATCTATTCCTGTAGGATATCCTTCTTCTCTTTTTATAACTTCTTCTATAAAGTTATCCCTTACTAATCCACGTTCTATTAATTTTTTGCCTACCTTATTAAAAATCTCTGAACTATCTTTACCTTTTTCTATAAAGACTAAATCTTCTTTAAATAACTGAGAGATTTCATTAATCATGGTAATACCCCTCATTCCATTTTTTTCTTTCTTCTTCAAAGTACTCACCTTTATTAGCTTTTTCACTTATTAATCCATCTATATAATCACGAACTTCAACATTTTCTTTGCTATCATCGAATTTAGTATTTAAAAATTCTTCTATAATATTTTCGATTAAACCTATTCCTGTTATTCTTCCACCAACTCCAATTATATTAGCATCAAATTTTTCTCTAGCAACTTTAGCTGTTTCAACATCTCTTGCTAATACACATCTAGCTCCTTTTACTTTGCTTGCAGAATTTGTTATTCCAACTCCTGTACCACACATAACTATACCTAAATCAAACTTTCCACTTGCTACAGCTTCTCCAACTCTTTTACCGTATATAGGAAAGTGAGTTCTTGTTTTATCATAAGTTCCAAAATCAACTACATCGTATCCTTTTTCCATTAACCATTCTCTTATTGAATTCTTTATATCTGTAACTATATGGTCGCAACCTATTGCAATCCTCTTCATTATATTCACACCCTTCTTAAGCCATTTTATTTAACATATCAATTCTAACCATATGTCTTCCTGCTGAAAAATCTTTGTCTATAAATATTTTAACTAATCTTTTAGCTAAAACTTCTCCTACTAATTCATATCCTATAGCTAAGCCTAAAGCTCCATTGTGATCTCTAGTCATTTTAGCTGAATGTTCATCTGTAACACATGCTGTTACCATTCCTTTAACTTTAGAAGAAATCATAAATGATTTTGCTCCTACTTCATCTAAAAATATAACTCTATCTACATCACCTTTAACAGCTTTTTTAGATACTTGTACAATTTTATCAAGATACTCTTTTGAATCTTTTCCTTCTAAAATTGTTTCTACTTCATCGCCTAATTCTTTTACATAACTTTCTAATACTTCTTGCAATTTAGCTGCCTTCTTATCAGCACATATAACTACCTTTTTCATATTATACTGCCACCTCCATAGTCTATATATTGTTTATAAATTTCATTTTATATATCGTTTTTGTTTGGTTATGTTTTGTTTTGTACTTTAATGTTATTTTATCATCTGTATGATATCGATGTCAATATATATTTTTGCACTTTTGTTCTTTTTTTTTATTTTTTGTTTTATATTTTGATTTTTAATTGTTTTTCGAACTTAATAAAACTTACACATATATTTTTTCATTATTTTACCATATAATTATATGCTTATGTAAATGTTTAATTAAATTAACCTTTTCTTAAATTTATAAATAAGCTTTATAGACTTTTGGATATTGCTGGTTTTTATGTTATAGTATATACTTGTGTGCTTATATAAAAGCACTTTTATATAAAATACTTTCTTAGGAGGCTAAGTGTGAATTCAAAAACAAAAATCGACAAACCTGTGCTGACGATAAGTGGAGGTATACTTATCATCTTTGTACTAGGTTCTCTAATCAATGCTAACCTTGTTAGCAATTTGGTGAACAGTTCTTTTAATTTTGCAACAAATTATTTCGGGTCATTTTGGCAAGTTTTAATGCTAGTTACTTTTCTTGTTACCTTAGGAATGACATTTTCCAAATTAGGAAATGTTCGTTTAGGTAAATTAAATACTCCAGAGATGTCTAGCTTTAGATGGATAGCTATTATAATGTGCACATTACTTGCAGGCGGAGGAGTTTTTTGGGCAGCTGCAGAACCAATATATCACTTTATATCTGTTCCCCCTGTAAACAAAGGAATTACTGCAAGTACTAAAGAAGCAATAATCCCAGCTTTATCACAATCTTTTATGCATTGGGGATTTTTAGCTTGGGCAATACTTGGAACTTTAAGTTCTGTAGTATTGATGTATGGACATTATCATAAAGGAATGCCATTAAAACCACGAACTTTACTTTATCCTATATTCGGAGAAAAAATAACAAAAAAAAGTATATTAGGTACATCTGTAGATGTATTTTCAATAATAGCAGTAGCTGCCGGTACTATAGGACCTATAGGTTTCCTTGGTCTACAAGCAGCTTATGGCCTTGAATGTTTGTTTGGTATACCAAACACTTATACAACTCAAGCATTAATTATATTGTTTTTAGTTTCAATAGCTGCTATATCAGCAGCATCTGGCATTGATAAAGGTATTCAAATCTTAAGTAGATTTAATATTATACTTACTTTCATTCTAGTTATATTAATGATATTTATAGGACCAGCTAGATTTATATTTGATTCTTTCTTAGGTTCTATTTCTGTATATATTGAAAACTTTTTAAAAATGAGCCTATATAGAGGTGATCCTAAATGGTTATCTCATTGGACTGTATTTTTCTGGGGATGGTTCATAGGATACGCTCCTATGATGGCTATATTTATAAGCCGTATTTCTAGAGGTAGAACAATTAGAGAGCTATTTATTGCAGTTTCAGTTATAGCTCCTTTAGTAACAAACTTTTGGTTTACAGTAATAGGGGGATCTGGTATATCTTTTGAACTTAATAACCCTGGCTGTATTTCTAATGCTTTAAATAATTCTGGTATGCCAGCGGCAATGATTGCGATTACCAATCAATTACCTATGTCTACTTTAATGGCATCCGCATTCTTGTTTGTTACAGTATCATTTGTAGCCACTACTGTAGATTCTATGGCTTATACTATATCTATGGCTATAACAGGTTCTGACAGCCCTTCAAAGTCTCTTAGAGTTTTCTGGGCTCTTATAATGGGATTTGTAGCTGCAGTGCTTATATCCCTTGGAGAAGGAAGTGTTAATTCACTACAATCTTTTATTATAGTAACAGCTATCCCAGTATCTATAATTATTTTACCTACTGTATGGCTAGCACCTAAAGTAGCAAAAGAATTAGCTTATGAACAAGACATTTTAAATAACTATAATTATGAATACAAAGAAAAACGAGCAAGTTAAAAAATTAATATTTTTGCATTTTTAAAAAAAGACTAACAAGATTAATCTTGTTAGTCTTTTTTAGCATGTATAAATTTTATTTAAAACTTTAAAATTTATTTTCTAATAAATTAAATTATATAAATAATTTAATAGACACAAATCCAAATAAAAATTATTAATTTTATAAAAGCATTATAAATGGTGGAAGATTGGTGGAAGAAATGAAAAAACACCAGGCGTTAACCTAGTGTTCATCATGTACGAGATAAGTCTATAAGCCGAGTTCTGTATTAGACAATCATCTATCTAGGCCTATTGTCTCCAATAAGCTCAAGCGATACTACCCGGAAGCGGGACGGGCCGCCCCTGAAAAGAACTACCTTTTCTGCTTCCCTATTCGATCTTGCTCCAGATGGGGTTTACATAGCCATATAGTCACCTATATGCTGGTGAGCTCTTACCTCACCTTTCCAACCTTACCGAAAATCGGCGGTATATTTCTGTTGCACTTTCCTTAAAGTCGCCTCCACTGGGAGTTACCCAGCACCCTGCCCTGCGGAGCTCGGACTTTCCTCTCCCACAAAATGTGGCAGCGATTGTCTGGCTTACTCGCATGTATTATATTAACACGTTTCTTATTAAAAATCAAATTAATTTTCTTATATCTTTAATTTACCATTTTAATTTTTATTTAGATTTATAATATAGTATTCTTCCACAGTTATCACAGTGAACTATTTCTTCTTCTTTTCTTATCTTATCTTTAGTAATAAAAGAAACTTTCATTTTACATCCTATACAAACATCTTTTTCTATAGGCACAATTGCTATACTTTTATGTTCTCTTAAATAGTCAAACTGTTTTAGAGTTTTTTCTGGTATTTTTTTTCTTATTTTTTCTATATTTTCTTTACATTTTTCTATATCTAATTTTGATTTATTTATTTTATCACTACTGCTTTTTTTGTATTCATCAAAATTAAATTTTAATTCCTTTAATTTTTCTCTTAATATATCATTTTTTTCTGTTATTTTTTCATCTTCTTCTAATAGTTCCACTTCTAAGGTATGTAACTCTTTTATACTTCCCTTTATTTTTTCTATATCCTTTTCTAAAGTATTTATAAGCTTCATATTACTTCCTGATTTATTATATAAAATATATTCATTATTTTTAAGATTTTCATTTTCTTCTTTCATTTTTTCGCTAATATTTTTATATTTTTTCTTTATGTCTTTTAATTTTTCTCCATTTTCCTTATACTTTAATTTTTTACTTTCAAACTCAGTTTTTAATTTCTTTAAAAAGTATATATAACTTCCATCTTTTAAAATCTTTTTATTACTAGCCAAAATACTATAATTTCTTTGTAACTCCATTAATAAATCTAAAATTCTCATCTAACCATTCTCCTTTTAATCTAGTTTTAGGTTATCTATTATAATTATACATATACTAAATTAACTATATGTTATAAAAATATAAAAAAATAGAAACGAGAACCCCTATCCTCATTCCTATTTATATTTGTACGGTGATTTATTACATTTTGATATATATACACTATTTTCGTATCCTAGTTCTTCTAATCTACCTTTAATCCATTTATAAACACATACTAATGCTGGCCATTCTGTATAAAAGTGCTCTCCATCAATAACAGCTACATTTTCTTCTATAATATCACTTACATAATGATATGTAGTATCCCCTGTTATTATGCAATCTGCCCCTAGTATTTTAGCCTTATTAAAATAATCTTGACCACTACCATTTACTATAGCTACTTTCTTTATTTTCTTTAAGTCATCTCCACAATATCTTATAGCTTTTGCATTAAATAACTCTTTTACTCTTTGAGATAACTGCTCTAAGGTTATAGCATCCTTTAAATAACCTATTCTCCCTATACCAGCTTCTTTATCTAATGGATTTTTATCTATTATTTCTATCTCATTAAGCTTAAGCAAAGAAGCCATAATATCATTAAATCCATTTTTTACAGAATCTAAGTTAGTATGGCTAGAATATACATTTATATCATTTTTAATAACCTTTATTATTTTTTTACCTATAAGAGAATTAGTAGTTATAGTTTTTGGCTTTCTAAACAGCATAGGATGATGAGTTATTATTAAATTACAATTTTTATTTTTAGCTTCTTCTATTACTTCTAAAGTACAATCTAAAGCTACTAATATAGAAGTTACTTCACTATCAGAATCTCCTACCATTAGCCCTACGTTATCATAGCTTTCTTTTAAAAATAACGGAGCATATTTACTCATAAAATCCTCAACTTGCTTAACTAACAAAGCCATTATAACAACTCCCTAAGTTTTTGTATTTTTACTTTAAGTTCTCTTTTTCTTAACATAGCTCCTTCTGTATCTTGGGTTATATTATTTAAGATTTTTAAATTAACATCTATTTTATGATTTAAAAATCTCTTAAGAAGGGGATGTTTCTTATCTATAAGGTCTTTACCTATTTCATAATATATATCATCTTCAATAGGTACTCTAATTTTATCATACTTTATTTTAATTATCTCATAAAATCTATTTTCGTCAACTGCTAATTGTTCTTCAATTATTTCATATCCATTTTTATACAAATAGCATCTCAAAGCATCTGGGTTTTGCACCGGTTGTAACACTAAAAAATCTAAAGATTTAAATACATCTTTTGACTCTTCTAGTATATCCTTTATCATATGTCCACCCATACCTGCAATTATTGCTCCTTGCACTTCCTTTGGACTTACTGTAGTTAATCCAGGACCTAATCTACACTCTATATTTTTATCTAAATTTTCCCTAACTATATTAATCTTAGCTTTATCTATAGGTCCTTTATTTATATCTGATGCAATAGCATATTTGCATAGACCTTTATTTAGTAAATATATAGGTATATAGGCATGATCTGTACCTACATCTACTATTTTTTCACATTTATCAACCATTAAAGCTACAGTTTTCAATCTATTGCTTATTTCCATATCTAACTCTAAACTCCTATTTATAATTTTATAAGAATGTAGTTAATATCTTTATCTGCATGATGAAGAAAGTTACTACTATTATCAATGGTACATATATAAATTTATAAGCATAATCCTTATCATACTTGTAATAAAAATATGATACATAATACATACATATTAATATAACCATATTTAAAGCCCCATATATAGCCTGTTTAAATGCAAATTGTTTGCCTGTCCCAAAACTCATAGGCTTAAATTTAGCATCAAATATTAAAGGCATTTTTGATGGTAACTTATGCTGAAGGTATAATACCATTGGAATTAAAACCATTATTACAGTTATAATGGCAACTAAACCAAAAGGAATATAATATCTTTTATCCTTTAAAATATGACTGTCTTTATTTATCTTTATTTCAAAGTCATGTTCTTTTATATTTCTATTATCTAAAATCTGTTTAAATTTATTATAATCTTTTGGTGATATACCATAATTAATTTTATCAGTTTTTAAATAAATTATATTCCTACTAGATGTAACATACATATATGTATTTCCTATTTTGTTCATCATGTTTCTTCCTATAGCATAATACTTACCACTAAGTCCTGATATTCTTATGCTTTTTATAGTTCCTGAATATGTTTTATAGCACTCTATAGATTTTATAGGTATAATATTTTTTTTAATACCAAATATACTAGTTATATAAAAATTATCTTTATCTACATAGTATTTAGTAGTTGTATAAATAAATATGTAATAAATTAAATATAAATTCAGGCCTATTATGGAAATTTTAAGCAATTCCGCAACTTCATATGAATTAATAAAATAAGTTATAAATATTACAAATATATTGCAAAGAAAAGCATTGAGAACAATAGATACTAAGCCACTTCCTTTTGCTAATTTAAATTCCTCCATTATATCACCTACCTTTTCAATATTATATCATATATTTATACATCTATCTAAGATTAAAGTTCCATATTACTAAAAAATATAGAAGCAGTTGCCTTTAATTTTATATAAATAGAGAAACACTTAATTATATTCATCTAAATCTTTATTTTACTCTAAAAAAAAGAGCACCTTGTTATGGTGCGTTAATCTAAATAATCCTTAAGTTTTTTACTTCTACTTGGATGTCTTAGTTTTCTTAATGCTTTAGCTTCTATTTGTCTTATTCTCTCTCTAGTTACATTGAATTCTTTTCCAACTTCTTCTAGTGTTCTAGCTCTTCCATCGTCTAATCCAAATCTTAATCTTAATACCTTTTCTTCTCTTGGTGTTAATGTATCTAAAACATTTATTAATTGTTCTTTAAGCATTGTAAACGCAGCTGCTTCTGCTGGTGCTGGCGCTTCATCATCTGGTATAAAGTCCCCTAAATGACTGTCTTCCTCTTCACCTATTGGAGTTTCTAAAGATACTGGTTCTTGAGCTATCTTCATTATTTCTCTAACCTTATCAACAGGCATTTCCATAATTTTTGCTATTTCTTCTGGTTGTGGTTCTCTACCTAACTCTTGTAAAAGTTGTCTTGATACTCTTATAAGTTTATTTATAGTTTCTACCATATGAACAGGTATTCTTATAGTTCTTGCTTGGTCAGCTATAGCTCTTGTAATCGCCTGTCTTATCCACCAAGTTGCATAAGTACTAAATTTATATCCTTTTCTATAATCAAATTTTTCAACTGCTTTTATAAGTCCCAAATTACCTTCTTGTATAAGATCTAAAAATAACATTCCTCTTCCTACATATCTTTTAGCTATACTTACAACTAATCTTAAGTTAGCTTCTGCTAATTTCTTTTTAGCCCTCATACTTCCAGCTTCTATTCTCTTAGCTAAATCAATTTCTTCTTCTGGCGTTAATAATGATACTTTTCCTATTTCTTTTAGATACATTCTTACTGGGTCATCTATTGCAACACCTTCTGGAACTGATAAATCTATATCTTCCTCTTTTACATCTATATCATTCATATCTCCAGTTACTTCTACACCCATAGATTCTAGAGCTTCATATATCTTTTCTATTTGTTCCGGAGTTAATTCTACTTCTTCTAATTCATCCATTATCTGCTTATAAGTTAAGGATCCTGTTTTTTTTCCTTTTTCCATAAGACCTCTAACTAATTTCATCTTTTCATTTTTATCTTTTATCTTTCTTTTACCTTTTTGTTTCACTATTATTGCCTCCTTTCATTCTTACTACATATCACCTAGAATTTTTTGTATTTTTACAAGTTCCTGACTCATATATATAGATTCTTCATACTTCCCTTCTGATTCACATTTCTTAATTTTATTCAAAAGTTCTTCTTTTTTCTTATTAAACTTATATCTCTTTATATTTTTAATAGAATCATCTATAATATCCTTAATTGAATCTAGATTGTATATATAGTTAACATCCAATACTTTTACCCATTCTTCTAATATATATATTTCATCACATTTTGATTCTATGTTAATTTTCCTTTTTTCTATATCATCCTTACCTAGAAAACTTTCAATTATATACTGATATATAATTTTGTGATTTTCTAATAATAAATCTTCTTTTTTTATGTTATCTTGTATATAACCAAAATATTCTTTATTAGAAAATAAAATTTTAAGTATTAATCGCTCAGCTTTTACATAGGTAGGCTCTACATATAATTTTTGTCCAAAACCCTGTAAGGTATTCATTTTATTATGATTTTTGCCACTTTTTCTTATTATCTTATTTAATTCGTCATAAAGGGTTTGATTATCTACATTTAATTCCTGAGACAACCTTTTTATATACATATCTATCTCTATTGGATCTAAATCTTTTATTATATTAATAACTTTTTCTACATATTTTATTATTTCATCAGACTTTTTTAAATTTAACCCTTTTTTTTGCATTTCTATTTTATAGTCTATAAGGGGAAGGGCATTATTAACAAGATCCATATATGCTTCTTTACCATGTTTTCTTACAAATTCATCTGGATCTTTACCATCTGGAACCGTTAAAATTTTTACTTCTAATCCAGCATCTTTTAATATTTCAAGTCCTCTCATAGTAGCCATCTGTCCTGCTGCATCAGAATCGTATGAAATGACAACTCTATTTCCATACCTTTTTAAAAGCTTTGCCTGGTTTTTAGTTAATGCTGTACCTAATGATGCAACTACATTAGTTATTCCAAACTGATGTAAGGCTATACAATCCATATAACCTTCTACTATAATAAAAGTGTCATTATTATTTCCTTTTATTGCATAGTTTAGCCCATATAAGTTAATACCTTTTTTAAATATTTCAGTTTCAGGTGAGTTTAAGTATTTAGGTTTAGAACTATCAAGAACTCTACCTCCAAAACCTATAACCTTCCCTCTATAATTAAAAACAGGAAAAATCACTCTATTTCTAAATCTATCATAAAAAGAGTTATTTTTACCTTTTATAATAACGCCTGCACCAAGCATGTCATTTTCTTTATACTTCTTACTCTTTAAATATTTTAAAAGACCATCCCAGCTATCTTTCCCATAACCTAATCCAAATTTTTTTATAGTTTTTATGGTTATACCTCTATTTATAAAGTAATTTACCGCTTTTTTATTTTTGGTCAAGTTATTAAAAAAATACCTAGCAGCTTCTAAATTTATTTGATAAATTTTATCTTTGGTATTGTTTTTAGAATTGTTATCTTTATTTATGTCTACATTTATATTGGCTCTTTCTGCTAATATTTTTACGGCTTCTGGAAAAGTAACATTACTTTTTTTCATAACATAACTTATAACATTTCCTGCTTCACCACATCCAAAGCACTTATATATTTGTTTAGTAGAAGACACGCTAAAAGATGGTGTCTTTTCATTGTGAAAAGGACACAATCCAAAATAATTTGTTCCTGATTTTTTAAGCTTTACATCTTCTGATATAATTTCTACTATGTCATTTTCTTGTTTTACTCTTTGAATGACATCTTCCGATATCAAATATTACTCCCACCTTACTTTTTTTTATATAAATTTAATAAGATATGTATTTATTCGTGCAAAGTTAATATATTCGACAAAAACTCTTTTTTTCCTGCTAAAAAATCAATAAGTTTTAATTGACATTATGAAGTTACTATTATATATTCTTTATAATTATTGTATTTCCTTTAAAATCATATAAATTATTTAAATTTACGCCTTATTATTTTCTGTAATAATTAACAATTTATACTATATATATCGAACTATTTTAAAATTAATATATAACTACTTTAGGAACATATATTTCATTAAATAATAACAAACAATAATCATCACTCATACCAGCTATATAATCTGCTACTCCAATATATATACCCTCATCATTAGCTATATCAAGATATAATTTAGGCATTTTAGAAGGATTTTTTACAAAATAATCATAAACTTGTTTTAACACAAATTTTGCTTTTTTTCTTTCTTCTTTTAAAATAGATCCATTATAAATTTTATCAAACATAAATTTTCTAAGATTTTTTAAAGCTTTATAAATATCTTTACTTAAAGCTACTTCTACTTCATTATTATTTAAATTTTTTAAAGTAGTATATATGCAATCCTCAACTAAAGTGTTTATTCTTTCTCCATGAGTTAATCCTAATTTATTTAATAAATTTATTGGTATATCTCTTTCATTTAATAATCCAGCTCTTATAGAATCATCTATATCATGATTTACATAAGCTATCTTATCACTATATCTTACTACTTGGCCTTCTAAAGTATAAGGTTTTTCATCCTTTTCACTAAAACCACTATGATATAATATGCCATCCAAAACTTCTTTTGTCAAATTTAGACCTAATCCTTCTTTTTCTATTTTAGTTAAAACTCTAACACTATTCTTATTATGTCTAAATCCATTAGGCAAAAGATCATTTAAAACAGCTTCTCCATTATGAGCAAATGCAACATGTCCTATATCATGGCCTAAAGCTATAGCTTCTATTAAGTCCTCATTAAGCCCAATTCCTCTTCCTATAGTTTTAGCTACCTGACAAACTTCTAAAGTATGAGTAAGTCTAGTTCTATAATGATCCCCTGTAGTTTTTATGTATACTTGTGTTTTATGTTTTAATCTTCTAAAAGATTTACTATGAATTATTCTATCTCTATCTATCATATAACAAGTTCTAAGAGTATCCTTTTTTTCTTCTATATTTCTACCTTTAGAAGTAAAAGAAAAAGATGCGTTATCATTTAATATAAGCTTTTCTTTTTTTTCTATATTTGATCTTATATTCATAAAACCACCTCCTTTTATATAATAATTGATTATTAAGTTATAACATCTAAACTCAATATGTACTTCTATATGAAATTTATAAGTCCTTTTTTTTATTATAATGTATAATATTCTCTTTATACTAATATTAATATAAGAGAAGCATTTTATAAGGAGTGTTACTATGACTTACAAATCTAAGTCATTTGATATAAACTTATTATCTGAAGAAAATGTAAAAAAATACGTTCTTCCTAAATATAATTTACAAAATACAGAAGTTTACCAAATAAAATTTAAGAATACTGATAAACAAAGGGCTATATACAAAGTAGTTGATGAAAATGAAACCTATTGTTTAAAAAAAGTATACTTTGATAAATCTGAATTATTATTTGTATACTCAGCAATTGAATGGTTATATCGATATGGCATAAATGTTCCTAGAATTCTTCCTACTAAAGATAGAAATAGGTTCGTAAACTATAATAATATGCTTTTTATACTAACTCCTTGGGTTTTAGGAGATAAATGTGATTATGACGATAAAAAGCATGTTATTAAATCTATAGAAAATCTAAGTAATATGCACTATTATTGTAAAAATTTCACCCCTATAAAAGGAGGATATAGAAAAGAGAAAAAAGATATACTTTTTAAGTCTTATAAAAAACATTTTTATCAATTGATTAAATGCTCTAATTATGCATTTAAATGTAAAGATAAATTTTCTGATATATTCTTAGAAAGTTTTGATAAAAATTTATTTTTAGCTAATATTTCTGTTCAAATATCTTCAACTATACAAAATTTCAATCTTAAAAGATGCCTTTGTCATTTAGATTATGTAAATAAAAACATAATAGTTGATTATAAAAATAACATATGGACAATAGATTTTGATAAATGCGCTATAGAATACAGAGTTCATGATATTTCATATTTTTTAAGAAGATTACTTAGAAGATCCTCTACTAATTGGGATGTTGATTTGACTATTGATGTTCTTAATAGTTATGATGAAAAAGATCCTTTAACTTTTGATGAATACAAATATATATTAAGCTATCTATGCTTTCCTCAAAAGTTTTGGAAAATATCTAAAGACTATTATAACAATATAAAAAAATGCAACAAACATTCTTTCCAGAAAATATTAAATAAATCCACAGAAAACATCAATAATCAAATGAATTTTGTATATAAATTTAGTAAACACATAGAAAATAAATTTAATAAATCTCTAATAGATTATAACTAAGATAGTTAAAACTAAACATAAATAAAACTTACAACTTATTTATAAATAATAAAAATATGACTATAGTTATCTATTAGTACTAAACTTATCACTTTAATATAATTAATTATAATTATATTAAAGTAAATAAATATTAAAAATCTTATTCTACCTTAAATACTCCTAATAAACTATTTATTAGGAGTCCCTAAGGTATTACATCTCATAAACAGCTGTAAAACCCTTCACTTTTTATTTATTTTTCTATGCTAAAAGACATCCTATATAAATATAAGATGCCTTTTAATATAATTTTTATTTTCTTGGATTGTTTATTTGTGATTGAGCTGCTGCAAGTCTCGCTCCTGGTACTCTATATGGAGAACAAGATACATAATCTAATCCTACCTTATGACAAAAATCTATTGATGAAGGTTCTCCACCATGCTCACCACAAATGCCTAGTTTTATATTTGGTCTAGTTTTTCTTCCTAATTCTGCTGCCATCTCTACTAATCTACCAACACCATTTTGATCTATTCTTTGGAATGGATCAAAATCATAAATCTTCTTATCGTAATAGCAAGTTAAGAATTTACCTGCATCATCTCTTGAAAATCCAAAAGTCATTTGTGTTAAATCATTTGTGCCAAATGAGAAAAATTCTGCTTCTTTAGCAACTTCATCCGCTGTTATAGCCGCTCTTGGAATTTCTATCATTGTACCTACTTGATATTCTAATTCTATATCTTTATCTTTAAAAACTTTATTTACCGTATTAACTACTATATCTTTAACATATTTCATTTCTTTTAATTCACCAATCAATGGAACCATTATTTCTGGTTTAATTTTCACATTATTATTTTTAGAAACTTCTATAGCAGCTTCTATTATTGCTGTTGTTTGCATTTCTGCTATTTCTGGATAAGAAACTGCTAAACGACAGCCCCTGTGACCCATCATAGGATTAAATTCATGTAAAGAAGATACTGTATCTTTTAATTCTTCAAAAGATATATTCATTTCTTTTGCCAAAATTTCTATATCTTCATCTTTTTTAGGTAAAAATTCATGTAGTGGCGGATCTAAAAGTCTTATAGTAACCGGTCTTTCTCCCATAGCTTCATATATTCCAATAAAATCTTCTTTTTGCATTGGAAGTATTTTAGACAATGCCTTTCTTCTTTTATCTTCTGTTTTTGAAAGAATCATTTCTCTTACTGCTGTTATTCTTTCTTCTTGGAAGAACATATGCTCTGTTCTACAAAGTCCTATTCCTTCTGCACCAAAACTAACTGCTTGAGCTGCATCTCTAGGAGTATCTGCATTTGTTCTTACTTTCATTACTCTTATCTTATCTGCCCAGGCCATGAATTTTGCAAAATATCCACTTATTTCAGGAGCAACTGTTTTTATAAGTCTTCCATATACACTTCCAGTATTTCCATCAAGTGAAATATAATCTCCTTCTTTATAAGTTTTTCCTTTTACTATAAAATATCTTTCTTTTTCATTTATTGATATATCTCCACAGCCAGCAACACAACATGTTCCCATGCCTCTAGCAACAACAGCTGCATGTGATGTCATTCCACCTCTTACTGTAAGGATACCTTCTGAAGATACCATACCTTCTATATCTTCCGGTGAAGTTTCTAATCTAACTAATATTACTTTTTCTCCTATATCATGATGAGCTTTAGCATCTTCTGCTGTAAAATATATTTTACCTGAAGCAGCTCCTGGTGATGCAGGAAGGCCCCTTGCTACACTTGTAGCACTTTCTAAATCATCTTCGTCAAATTTAGGATGAAGAAGTGTATCTAATTTACTAGGATCCACTTTAAGAAGAGCTTCCTCTTTTGTTATTATCTCTTCTTCAACTAAATCTACTGCAATCTTTAAAGCTGCAGCTGCAGTTCTTTTTCCATTTCTAGTTTGAAGAAAATATAATTTACCTTGCTCTATGGTAAACTCCATATCTTGCATATCTTTATAATGAATTTCTAATTTGTTAGCTATATCTATGAATTGTTCATAACATTCTGGCAATTCTTTTTGTAACTTAGTTATTGGCTGTGGTGTTCTTATACCTGCTACAACATCTTCCCCCTGAGCATTTATCAAATATTCCCCAAATATTTGATTTTCTCCAGTAGAAGGATTTCTTGTAAATGCAACTCCTGTTCCTGAAGTATCTCCCATGTTACCAAAAACCATAGCTTGAACATTTACTGCTGTTCCCCAGTCTCCTGGTATATCATTTAGTCTTCTATAAACTATAGCTCTTGGATTATTCCATGAACTAAATACTGCTGTTATAGCTAATAGTAATTGTTTTTTAGGATCTTGAGGAAAATCTTCTTTTATTGCCTTTTTATATATGTCTTTAAACCTTTTCACAACGTATATTAAATCAGTGCAATCTAAATCAGTGTCATATTTAACATCTTTTTTCTCTTTTATTTCATCTAAAACGTCTTCAAAATCTCTTTTATCTAATCCCATAACTACATCTGAAAACATTTGTATAAATCTTCTGTAAGAATCATAAGCAAATCTTTCATTTTTAGTAAGCTTAGCTAATACTTTTACAGTGTTATCGTTTAATCCTAAATTTAAAATAGTATCCATCATTCCTGGCATAGAAACTCTAGCACCTGATCTTACTGAAACTAAAAGTGGATTTTCTTCACTTCCAAATTTTTTGTTTGTTTTATTTTCAATATCTTTCAATGCTTGTATTATTTCATCTACTATATTTTCATCTACCTTTTTTCCATCATCATAGTACTTTGTACAAGCTTCAGTTGTTACTGTAAATCCTGCTGGAACTGGAATTCCCATATTAGTCATTTCTGCAAGATTTGCTCCTTTACCACCTAAAAGTTCTCTCATTTTAGAATTACCTTCACTAAAAAGATATACATATTTGTGTTTAACCATAACAAAACATCCCCTTTATACTTTATGTTATATTCTAATTCACACTATTAAGTGTTATTTATTCTCTCCCATTTTTACAAATAATCTAGTTATATTAGTTTTAGATACTTTACCTATAATTTTTAATTCTTCTTTTCCATTTTCAGAAGTCTTTTCAACTACAGGAAGACTATCTACTTCATGTTCTATTATTTTCTTTGCAGCTAAATATGCTGGATCTTCCTTCTTAACATATACAATATTAGGCATTCTAGTCATTATGATTCCTACTGGAACCTTATGCATATCTGTTCCGCCCATAGCAAATTTTAAAAAATCTTTTCTTGAAACTGCCCCTACTAATATATGCTCATTATGAACAAATATAGTTCCTACATCATTTAAAAATAGATGTAAAATGGCATCATAAACTGTAGTATTTTCTTCTACCATAATAGGGCTAGACATTATACTCTTTACTTCTATGTTATTTATATAGTCATATAAAAAACTATATGAAGGCTTATGGGAATAAATATATCCTACTTTTGGTTTTGCCTCTAATACTTCCATCATTGTTAATATAGCCAAATCCGGTCTTAATGCTGCTCTAGTAACGCCTAAGTGGCCAGCTAAATTTTCACTGGTTATAGGTTCATGTTCCTTTACTAATTCTACTATACGTTCTTGTCTTTCAGATAGTTTAATAGCCTTCACCCTCTTCCATATTTTTTAGTAATATAATATCTTTTATGATTATTATATCACTAAATTCGAAACATTAGTATATCACTTTTCATTATTTATGCTAGATTATTTCAAATTATGTTATACTTATTGTGAATTTCTTTTCATTGCGCTATATTTTATCCTAATATAATCTAGAATTAATATACTTATTGGATTTGTAAATAATAAGGAGACATTTTGTTATGAATTATAATAATACATTTATTATATATTATATACTATTTATTAAAAATATAAAAATCAGCAGCACATATACTACTGATTCTTATATACAAATTAACTTATTTATTTTCCTCTGAATCATTTTTATTATCATCATCTTCGAAATTAACAGTATATTGATAAAAACCACTTTCGTCTTCTTCATCTTCTTTATTAAATTTATCTTTTATATTAGAAGTTGTATCTTGCATTTTTTCTTTTATATCTTTAGCAGTATTTTTTATTATTTTATTTACTACTTCAACAGTTCCATCATCTTTTGTTATTTCTATAGTAACTTTTGTAAATATAGCTGCAGCTACTCCTATTCCAAGTAGTGGTGGCCAAACTAATGCTGCTAATGTAGCTGCTACACCTGCATTAACTGGTATATCTACAATAACCTTTTCACCTTTTCTAACTTTTATCCTATTTACATTCCCTTTACTTACTAAACTCTTTATCCAATCTACAAATTCTTCTTTTGTTGTATAATTTGAACTTTCATCACATTCCTCTTCATTTTCTATATACACTAGAGCATCAACTACATTACCATCACAGGCTTCTAATGCTTCTTTTGCCTTAGTATAGGTAACACCGCTCCTCTCTCTTATTATGTCAATCTTTTCCAAAGTTACTTCGCTCATTTTTAATCCTCCTTCATAAAATTTAACATTTGAAGACTTTTAGGCTTCTTCATATAATTTTGAGATATTATCATAGATAAAATTTTAAATAATTCTTTTTTAGTATTTTTAGAAATAGATAATCTATGTAATTTTTCTAAAGGCATCTTAAGTAAATATTTAAGAACATTGTAAGTTTCTAAATTTATATACACGCCATTAATCTTTTCACATTCATCGCATATACCTGATAAGTACTGAAAATTTATATAATTAGACTTATTTATCTTTTTACCACAAAAACTACATCTATCTAAGTTCAATTCATATCCTGTTGCTCTTAATAATTTAACTTCAAATGCTCTTGTTAATACTTCTATATCTATGGCATTAGTTTTTATTAAGTAAAAACTCACCATTAGTTCTTTAAATAAATATCTGTTGCTTTCTTTTTCCTGTACACAGATATCTATTAGCTCACACAAATAAGAACAATATGTCAAAGTATCTAAGTCTTTTAGAAAATCTTGAAAGGAATCTATAATTTCAGCTTCAGATATATTAAATAAATTTCTACCTTTGTAAATAACATAGTTTCCATAACAAAACTGCATAGTATTAGAAAAATACTTACTTCTATTTTTTTTAGCACCTTTAGCTATACAAGTTATTTTTCCTAATTTTTCTGTGTATAACCACACTAACTTATCAAATTCTTTATAATCTTGAGTTTTTATTACAACCCCTCTTGTTTTAAATACAGACAGACACTAATCACCTCTTATTTGTATTTAATATAATAATATATTATATGCTATTTATAGATTTTGCTTTTAAATCTGTTAATATACTACTATATTACTTTTGCCTTTTATATCCTAATTCCTTTAATAATAAATTACTATCTCTCCACTCTTCTTTTACTTTAACCCATAATTTAAGGTAAACTTTATTATTTAAAAAAGTTTCTATATCTTGTCTTGCATATTGAGATATCTTCTTTAACATTTTTCCATCTTTACCTATTATTATAGGTTTATGAGATTTCTTTTCACAAAGCATATTAGCATCTATATTGTATATCCCTTTTTTATCTTTTCTCATTTTAATTATTTCAATAGCTATTCCATGAGGAACTTCTTCTGATAAAAGTCTTAATGCTTTTTCTCTTATTATTTCTGATACTATAAATCTTTCATTTTGATCTATTATCATATCTTCTGGATAAAACTTAGGACCTTCTTTTAAATTTTTAACCATAAGTTCTTTTAATAAATCCACATTTTTATTTTTAAGCGCAGATATTGGTATTATTTCTTCAAAATCCATAAGTTTAGAATAAGCTTGTAATGTTTCTGCTACCTTTTCTCTTGGATTTTCATCAATTTTATTTACAACTAAAAATACTGGTTTGTTTATATCTTTTAATTGATCAGCTATAAATAAATCTCCTTTTCCTGGTTTAGAATCTACATTAACTAAAAATAGTACAATATCCACGTCTTTCATAGAATCTGATGCTACTTTAACCATATACTCTCCAAGCTTATGTTTAGGCTTATGTATTCCTGGTGTATCAACAAAAACAAGTTGATAGTCCTCTTCTGTAAGTATAGTTTGTATATTGTTTCTTGTAGTTTGTGGTCTACAAGAAACAATAGATAACTTTTCTTTCATTATTGCATTTAATAAAGTAGATTTTCCTACATTAGGTCTTCCTACAATAGTTATAAATCCTGATTTAAACATATCTTATCTCCTTAAATTAACCACACTCAAATATTTTATTTATTTTTATATGGCTTATAGTAAATTATCTTTAGTAAAAGAATCTGGTAAAATTTCATTCATCTTTTTAATTTTATAGTTATCTTTATCTTTAACAATTATAATATCTATATCCTTATCTGCAAATTCACTTATTACCTGCCTACATATTCCACAAGGAGCAGTGTAGTTTTTTTCATCTCCTACTATAGCAATAGCTTTTATTTTCCTATATCCTTCTGAAACCGCCTTAAATATAGCTGTTCTTTCTGCACAATTTGTAGCTCCATAAGAACAGTTTTCTATATTACAACCTGTGTAAATACTATCATCTTCTGTAATAAGTGCTGCTCCAACTTTAAAATGTGAATATGGAACATAAGCTTTTTCTCTAGCTTCTATAGCTTTCACTATAAGGTTATCATATTTCATATAATATCCTCCTATGAACTTAAATTTTATTGTCATTTATATTGTAAATAAATTATAACATTATTTTTTGTTATTTCAACCATTATCCAAATATCTTGAATAAAATGGTAGTAATAAGGGTTCCAAATATAGCTCCAACAACAACTTCTAATATAGAATGAACTTTTGAATCTACCCTACTTTGAGCTACTACAAATGCTAAAAAATAGCTTAAAACAATAATAGGAAATTCTTCAGTTATAAAAGCTATTAAAGTTGCTATAGAAAAGCCTAGAGTACTATGACCACTTGGCATTCCACCCTTTAATGGTGTTCCTTCTCCATACAGAGCTTTAGCTACAATAGTTAATATACAAACAATAACCAAAATTATAAATATAGTATAAGGGTTAGTATCTTTTACTTTGTTTATAAGAACAAAATTTATATATTTTAATTTATCCCAAAATATTAAATATCCAACTACAACAGCATTTATAGCAGTAACTAATACAGCTCCTGCTGCTACGTTTTTAGATATTTTAGCTAAAGGATGATAGTAGTTTGTAGTAGCATCTATAGCAAATTCTATTGCGGTATTTATAAGTTCTGCAAAGATAACTAATGTTATTACTATACATATAGCTACTAATTCTATTTTAGTTAGATCATAGAAAAAACAAGCAGTTAAAACCAAAAGAGCTACAATCATATGTATTCTCATGTTTCTTTGGGTTCTAACTGCATATATAATTCCATCTATGGCATAATTAAAGCTATCTAAAAGCTTATTAACCTTCAATAACCAAACACCACCTAATACTATTGAATTTATAGCTTACTTTTTATATTTATCTCAATATATCAAACTTTTCAAGAATTGCTTCTTCTCTTTTTCTCATTATATTCTTTTCTTCCTCTTCCATATGATCATATCCTAAAAGGTGTAAAATGGAATGGATAGTTAAATAGCAGGCTTCCCTTAAAAAACTATGTTTATACTCTATACTTTGTTCTTTTGCCCTTTCAAGTGAAAGTGCTATATCTCCTAATACTAATCTTCCTTCATCTAAATCGCTATCATCAAATTCATAGTTTAAATAACAATCTTTATAAACTTTACCTTCTTTATAAGGAAGCATTGGAAAAGAAAGCACATCTGTAACTTTATCTATATTTCTGCATTCTTTATTTATATTTTTTATTTCTTCATTATCTATAAATATAACACTTACTTCATAATCAACAGATACCTTTTCTTCTTTTAAAGCATAATCAATAATTTTTTTTAAAGTACTTTCTAAATTCTCATCTACTTGTATTTTATTTTGTCTATTGTCTAAGTATATCATTTCCGTCCTCCTATTTCTTTATCCATTTATCTTCTGGATACTCTATTCTTTGATGATATATACCTGTTAAAACTTTCAAAAAAGATTCTTTAATATTTTTAATATTTTTTAATGTTAATTCACAATTATCTAATTGTCCTTCATCTAGTCTATCTTTTATTATCTTCTCTACCATTGCTTTAATTTTCTCATTTGTAGGATCATTTATAGATCTTACTGCAGCTTCTACTCCATCTGCAAGCATTATTATAGCAGCTTCCTTAGTTTCTGGAACAGGTCCATCATATCTAAAGTGATTTTCATCTATCTGATCTGGTCTTTCACAATTATTTTTAGCTGTTATATAAAAATATTTGACTAAAGAATTACCATGGTGCTGCTGTATTATATCTTGTATAATTTTAGGTATCTTATGTTCTCTACTAATTTCTAATCCGTCCTTTACATGGGAAATAATAATTAAAGCACTCAGATTAGCTGATATTTTATCATGGGGATTTTCTCTTCCAACTTGATTTTCTTTAAAGAAATAAGGTCTTTTAGTTTTACCTATATCATGATAGTAAGCTGCTACTCTTGCTAAAATAGGATCTCCTCCTACGATTTCTGCTGCAACTTCTGCTAAATTTCCTACTAAAACACTATGATGATATGTACCTGGAGCTTTTATTAAAAGTGTTTTTAATAAAGGATGATTAGGGTTTGAAAGTTCTAATAATTTCATTGTAGTTACTATATCAAATGTACTCTCAAGCAAAGGTAAAAATCCTATAGTAAGAACTGCAGATATTATACTTCCAATAAAGCTAAAAAGAGCTTTTTTGCCTACATCAATAACACTGTTACTTAATATAAACCCTGCGGAAAAAGAAAGTATCACATTTATAACTGCTATATACAAAGAAATATATATTATATCATTTCTCTGCTGCATCTTTCTTAAAAAGGTAGCTCCTAAAACACCACTTACTATTGATATTAATAATATCTCTACATTAAAATTTACAGCTACAGCTATTAGTATGCAATTAAGCAAACTTACTACTAATGATATCCTATGATTTAAAAGAAGGGTAAGCATCATAGGAACGCAAGCTAAAGGTATTAAAAAAGGAGATATTATAGTTAAACTTCTAGCTAAAAGTAAAAATACACAATTTACTAAACTTATTAATATTAGATTGTTAGAATTTTCAAAACAACTACTATGATATTTATATAAATACATCCATTGGATAAATTGTACCAATAATACAAGGGCAGCTAAACTAATAAATGTATACCATTGGAAATTAGAACTAGTATTTAAAAGTCCTAATTCTTTTAAAATTTCTAATTCGACCTTGCCTATTGGCTCCCCTTCTTTAGCTATTATCTGTCCTTTCTTTATCATAACAGGAGGTGTATTTTTTATAACTTCTTTTTTTGCTTCTTCTGTCTTTTCCTTATCATAAAAATAATTAGGTTTTATCTCATGAATCCCTATTGTTTCAGCTAATCTACTAAGATTACTAGATAAATCTGAAGATCTAACTTTTATATATATACTGTCTTGTGCTTTTTTTATAGTTTTCCCCACTACACCTTTAGTATCAGTTTCATCTATTATATTATAGTTTTCATATAAATCTGACATAAGATTTATTAAAAACTCTTGTAACTTCTTAACTCCTTCTTTATCTAAACTAAGTATTGATTCATATTGATCCTTTGACAAGTTAATTTTAGATATTTTAGCTAATTCACTAGTAGCTTGATTTTTATCACTATATTTTGAAGACACTGATTCAACTTGCAGAAAAAAACTTTTTATATTATTTAAAACCTCTGTTTTTACTTCTGCTTTTTTTGTGTATTCTGGAGTAACAGCTTCTAATGCTTGATTTAGTCTAGCTTTTGTAGAAGATTCATCTTTTATTTCCATTGGAGCTTTAATATTTGTCTTTGGTATATCTCCTTCTTTTAAATCGTACTTTTTAGTTACTAATCCTGTTATTAAAATAACATAAGTACATATAAATGTAATAAAAAATATAAGATATTTTTTAAATCTATAATCTTTCATTATCTTATTCATAGATATTTTCCTCATAAACTATACCACCTTTTGTATATCTCATCCATGGAATCTTAATGATTGTCATCATTTTGATTATTATGTTCTTGATTGCTGTCTTTTTCGCTACCGTCTTCATTCTCCTTATCCTCATCTATGGTATCATCAATTTTAATTGGTTTTGATATATCCTCTTCTGCTATTACAAGCACTCTTATTTTACACTTATCTCCACTTATACTATGATTAATTTTTTTATCAACAGCTTTAATAGATTTGTCAAACTGATTTACAATCTTATTATACATTTTTAAACTTTCAGCATTAACAACTTTATCTACATTTACTTTTTCTTTTTTCTCTTTAACTTCATAAAACTCTTCTTTACCAAAAATAAATTTATTACTTTCTATTTTATCATATTTATCAAATTTATTTGCACCCTTTGTAAAATATATTTTCTTTCCTCTAAAATTCATATAAAATCTTTTTGATTTTTTCCCTGTTCTAATTTTATTTGTTTTATATATATCCACTTCTTTAGTTAATTCAAAAAATGTCTTTGCTATTACTTTTCCCTTAGAATGTACAAAATATTTTTCAGTTTCTTCTTCATTTCCTTGTTCTCCTTTAACTAAAACATCACCTTTTTTAACTATATCACCTTTTTTAACTACAGGTGTTCCGTTTATTGTATATACCCTCTGTATTTCTCCATCTTTTTTGGCTACTAAATCACAAGGTTCATCATCTTTAATAATTTCTGGTGGTGATTGTCTTTCCTGAGCTTTTATTATAAGCTTAGATCCTTCAAGTCTAGCTTTTACCCACATTATATTATCTATATCTTTTATTAAATTTTCTTCTATATTAAAAATATCCACTTGAGATTTATTTATTCCTAAAGTTACACCATATCCTTTTAACTTTTGCCTTATTTCATAGGGAGTAACATTTACGCCTCCTTCACAGTGTATATCTATCTTCCATATAAATGTGGACATAATAAATAACATACTTATAAATAAAATAGTACCAACTATAAATGCTATTCGCTTTCTTAACATTAATATAAAAAAAGAAATTCCCTTTCTATCTACTATCTTAACTTTAGTTCTTGTTCTTTTAGCTATACACTTGATTGTCTTATAGTCTTTCAAATTCACTTCCATTACCATTATAGTCATACTTATTTTTCTTATGTTTTTTATTTCTACACTATTTTTCCAAAGTAAATTAACAAATTTTTCAGGTATCAAGGATTGAATTTCAATAGTAATAACTGCCTTTTTAAATTTTCTAAAATTCATATTACTCATCTTTTTCATAAACCACAGATTTAAAACTTCCGCCTATAGTTATTGTGGTCCCTCCCATAAATAATATTTCAAAATTCTTCCCATATATGCATATCAACCCTGACCCAGAATTAACTTTCACTTCATCATCATCAAAACTGATTACCCCTCTATGATTTTCTATAGTAATTTCTCTATCTCCTGTAACAACTATTTTAGGTAAGTTCAACACAATATCTTTAGGCAATTCAAGTTTTTCAGCTATTGTTTGCCTTGTTTTATAAAATTTTTTGCCCAATTTATCACCTCTAAAACTGCTTTCATACTAATTTATGAAATAAATGTTTTATAAATGACTAATAAATATTATTGTTTTATAAAATATTTATCAAATGTACTTTAAAACAAAAAATAAAAAAAGCTGAGTAAAACTCAGCTTTTATTGTTTACTTAAAATATTTTTAACTTTTTGACTTACAAGTTTACTATCAGCTCTGCCTTTAATCTTAGGGATAACAATATTCATAACATCTTTCATGTTTTTTATACTATTAGCCTTTGTAACATTAACCGCTTGATTAATAATTTCCATAATCTCATTTTCAGTCAACTGCTGAGGAAGGTAACTTAACAAAACTTCTAATTCGAAATTAGTTTCATCTATTAAGTCTTGTCTGTTTCCCTTTTTAAAATCTTCCAAAGCTTCTTTGCGCTGCTTTACTTCTTTTGATAAAACATCAATAATTTCAGAATCATTAAGATCTCTTCTTTTATCTTTTTCTACCAAAAGAATAGATGATTTAAGCATACTTATTATGTTAGCCCTTTTTTTCTGTTTAGATTTTAAGGCCTTCTTCCAGTCCTCTTGTAAAGTTTCTTTAAGAGACATTAAATCTAATACCCTCTTTCAAAGAAATCATTTATTTAAAACTATCTAAATTTTCTCTTTCTTGCAGCTTCAGATTTTTTCTTTTTCTTTACACTTGGTTTTTCATAGTGTTCTCTTTTTCTAACTTCTGATAAAACACCTGCTCTTGCACATTTTTTCTTAAATCTTCTTAGTGCATTTTCTAGTGATTCATTTTCTCCAACTTTTATTTCTGACATATTTTCTCCCTCCCTCCGCTAGTTCAGTTTAGTAAAATAAAAAAGCAGTTAATGCGGACCAAAATAACACACTAGGTATTATACAACATATTTTATACAGCTGTCAATGATTTAATATAAGTAGCTTTAAATAAATCATATCAAGCTATATCTAGCCTGGTGGCCACTGTAAGTTTCTACCTGCAATCAAGTGAAAATGGACATGAGGCACTGTTTGACCTCCAGCTTCTCCACAATTTGAAACAACTCTATATCCATCTTTATCTACACCTAGTTTTTTTGCTATTTTACTAGCTATTATAAATATATGAGAAATAACTTTACTATTTTCCTCATTTAAATCATTTAAACTAGATATATGTTTTTTTGGTATTATTAAAACATGATGAGGTGCTGCTGGTTCTATATCATTAAATGCATATACTAGTTCATCTTCATATACTTTCTCACTAGGTATATCTCCTTCTATTATCTTACAGAAAATGCAATCTGTCATTTTATCACCTCCTTATAGTTTTATTCAATAGGTTTTTATAGATTCCTTCTATATATTAAATTTTACCATAGGCAAATTCTTGATCTGATTTTTCAATACAAGTTTCAACTATATTTCCTGAAATATCATTTTCACAATTAGATAAAACTTTTATGTAATTAGGAGTATAGCCTTCATAGTATCCATCTTGTTTACTTAATTTTTCATATAACACACTCATACTTTGTCCTATAAATTTATTTATAAATTCCTTTTCTTGAATTTTATCCAGTTTTATAAGTTTGCTACTTCTCTTTTCTTTAATTTTCCCATCAATTTGATTATCCATTTTAGCTGCTCTAGTACCTTTTCTAGGACTAAATTTAAAAACATGCATTTTTGAAAGTTTTATATCTGATAAAAAATTATAAGTTTTTTCAAATTCTTCTTCTGTTTCTCCTGGAAATCCTACTATTATATCAGTAGTTATAGATACACCTTTTATTCTTTCTCTAAGACTAGAAACTATGTATTTATACTGCTCTACTGTATATTTTCTATTCATTCTTTTTAAAGTTTCATTACACCCACTTTGAAGTGACAGGTGAAAATGAGGACATAATTTTTTAAGTTTACCAATACCTTCAATTATATTATCTTTAAAAAATGTAGGATCTATAGAACCTATTCTTATTCTAGTAACCCCTTCTATTTTATCTAATTCTTTTAATAGTAAAAGCAAATCCCAGTTTTCATTTAAATCTACACCATAAGAAGCTATATCTATTCCTGATAGTATTATTTCCTTAAATCCGTGATTAGCTAATTTGCGCACTTCTTCTATAACTTTACTTGGATCTTTACTACAAACAGCTCCTCTTGCAAAAGGAATTAGACAATAGGAACAAAATCTGTTACATCCATCTTGCACCTTTAAAAAAGCTCTTGTTCTATCTTGATATTCTTCTATATTAAGTTCTTCAAATGTTTTATTTTTCAAAACATCCTTTACTTCTATTATCTTTTCTTTTTCTTCCATAGCTCTGTGTACCCAATATACCACATCACCTTTGTTTCTAGTACCAAGTACTACATCTACACCTTCTATACTAGAAACTTCTTCTGGAGCTATTTGAGAATAACAACCTACAACTGCTATTATGGCATTTTCATTTTCTCTTCTAGCTCTACTTATCATTTGTCTTGATTTTCTATCTCCCATATTAGTTACTGTACAAGTGTTTATTACATAAACATCTGCCAATTCATTAAACTGTACTATATCATAGCCTTGCTTTATAAATTTTTCTGACATAGCCTCTGTTTCATATTGATTAACTCTACATCCTAAAGTAGAAAAAGCAACTTTCATTACAAAATGCCTCCTAAATCTCCTAATTCATATAAAATTATTGACGAACAAACTATTCCAGCAGTTTCAGTTCTAAATATTCTAGGTCCTAAAGTAATTATGTTAGCTTTTTCGTCTTGTAATTTTTTTATTTCACTTTCTTCAAATCCGCCTTCTGGCCCTATAACTATAGCTATATTTTTTATATTATCTTTTATTTCTGATATGTCTTTCATAAGAGATTTTATTCCATAGTTATATTTATTTTCATAAGGAACTAGTACTAAATCCATAGATTTCATCTGATCTATAGCTTCTTCAAATTTTATGGGATCGTAAACCTTAGGTATAATAGACCTTTTACATTGTTTACAAGCTTCTAAAGCTATTCTATTCCATCTATCAATTTTTTTTGATTCTTTATTTTGATTTTTAACAACTACTCTATTAGTTATTAAAGGTATTATATGTTTAACCCCTAATTCTGTTGATTTTTGAACTATGTAATCCATCTTTGTAGATTTAGGAAAACCTTGATACAAATATATATTTAATTGAGATTCATTATTTTTATCTAGTTTTTCTATTATATTTACTAAAACTAATTTTTTATCTATAGTATCAATAATTCCTAAATACTCTTTTCCATTACAATTATTTATACTTACTTTTTCTCCTGGTTTCAATCTTAAAACTTTATGTATATGTTTTACGTCTTCTCCTTCTATAGAAGCTATATTGTCATTTATATTTGTAGCTGGCACAAAAAACTTATGCAAACAAATCACCTACTTTAAAATAATAATAATCTAAACTCTACTTACAACACATACCCATTCCCCATCTTCTATTATCTCTTCTATTTTAAAATTCTCTTTTTCTAATTTTTCTATTACTTCTTCTTTTCTTGTATTTAATATTCCTGAAGCTATAAAATATCCCTTTTCTTTTATAAAATTCTTAACTCCTTCTGATAAAAACATTATTACATCAGCTATTATATTTGCAACTACTATGTCTGCTTTTTCATGAACTACTTCCATAAGATTTCCTTCTAATATGTGAACATTAGAACAATCATTATAAGTTAAGTTTTCTTTTGATGATTTTACAGCTACAGGATCTAAATCTACTCCTATTACCTTTTGTGCTCCTAATTTACTTGAAACTATAGAAAGTATTCCTGATCCACAACCAATATCAAAAACTTCAAAGTCTTTATTTATATACTTTTCTAATGATTTTATACACATTCTAGTAGTTTCATGAGTACCTGTTCCAAAAGCCATTCCAGGATCTAAATCAACAACTAGTTCTTCTTGTTTTTTTAAATAGTTTTCCCATATAGGCTTTATAACTATTTTATCAGATACTTTAGTAGGTTTATAATATTTTTTCCAGTTATTAGCCCAATCTTCTTCGTTAACTTCTGCTACTGTAACTATTCCTTCTCCTTTATCTATTCCAAATTCACCTAAATTTTCAACAGATTCTTTTATATATTTTATAGTTTTTTCAAAATCATCATTTTCTTTATAATATCCTTTTATTATAGCTGAATCTTTAACTTTAAGTAAAGTCTCATCAAAATAATCCCAATCTCCTGGATTTTTCTTTTTAAACTCTATATCTTGAGGATCTTCAATAGAAACTCCTTCTATTTCTGTATTATAAAGTATTCCAGACACTGCCTCTACTGCTTCACTACTTGTGTATATAGTAACTTCTAACCAATCTTTATTCATAAATTAACCTCCAAATTATTATATAAATAATTATTACATTGTTATATCAATCTTTAAGTTCTTTTAATAAACCTAATAAATAGATTTAAAATAAACTACAAATATATTTGATTTACAATGTTACATTTAACTATATATCTTATATTAACGAAAAACAAGCTGCCTTATCCTATGGCAGCTTGCAAAATATAAAATTTATGCAACTTTAGTATACTATTTAAAATTCTTTTTTAATTTATCTATAAAAGAATCTTTAGCAATATGCTTAGTAGATTCACCACTAGCTTCCATATACATAAGTAATGCTTCTTTTTGTTTATTACTTAAGGATTTAGGGACATCTACAATTACAGTAACATATTGGTCTCCTCTTCCTCTTCCACCTACTTTAGGAACTCCTTTGTTTCTCAATCTAAATGTTGTTCCTGATTGTGTTCCAGTAGGAACTTCATATTTAACATTGCCATCAACTGTAGGAACTTTTATTTCTGTTCCTAAAACTGCTTTTGGAAAACTTATGTGTGTATCTATATAAATATCAAAGCCTCTTCTTTTAAATGTGTGATCTGGTGCTACACGTATATTTATATATAAATCCCCTGAAGGACCACCATTTACTCCTGGTTCACCTTCTCCTCTTATTGGTATAACATTTCCAGTATCAACACCTGCTGGCACATTAATTTTTATTGTCTTTGTTTTTCTTACTGTTCCAGTACCATTACATTTATGACAAGGACTTTCTATTGTCTTTCCGCTTCCATTACATTTATCACATGTAGTTACAGTCATCATACTTCCTAGTATAGTATTCTTTTGAACCTTTATCTGACCTGTTCCACCACATTTGCTACAAGTTTTAGCAGTAGTACCAGGTTTTGCCCCTGTTCCACTACAAACATCACATTTATCTTTTTTCTTTATAGAAATTTCTTTTTCTACTCCAAATACCGCTTCTTTAAAATCTAGGTTTATAGAATATTCTATATCTGCTCCTCTTTGTGCAGCATTTCGTCTTCTTCCACCAGAAGAAAAACCTCCTCCTCCACCAAAGAATGAATCAAATATATCTCCAAATCCACCTAAATCTGAAAAATCAAAGCCACCAAATCCTGAACCATTAAAACCGCCTGCTCCACCTGCACCAAAGTCTGTAGTACCAAATTGGTCATATTGAGCTTTTTTCTGAGGATCTGATAATACTTGATAAGCTTCATTTATTTCTTTAAATTTATCCTCTGCGGCTTTATTGCCCTTATTCTTATCTGGATGGTATTTTATGGCTAGTTTTCTAAATGCTTTTTTTATTTCTTCTGGACTTGCACCTTTATCTAAACCAAGAACCTTATAATAATCTTTTCCTGCCATCCTTTTTTCACCACCTATTTAATGATAGTTAACTATTATCTTATTAATAAAATAATTCCATACTTAAATTAAGGGAGGAGTTAAACTCCGTCCCTTAACTTCCCATATATATATTATACATACTTTATGAAATATGTCATTACTTTTTTTATTTATCGTCTTCAACCTTATAATCTGCATCTACTACATTATCATCATTTTTCTTTTCATTGTTTTCAGCGCCTTGTTGTGCTCCTGCACCAGCTCCAGCACCTGCTCCTGGGTTAAATCCTGCACCTTGTTGTCCCCCTTGAGCTCCTTGTGCTTGATAAATTTTTGAAGAAATTCCATAGAAAGTTTGAGTTAAATCTTCTGTTGCTTTTTTAATTGCTTCTAAGTCTTCTCCATCTTTTATATCTTTAACAGCTTTTAATTTTTCTTCTACAGTTTTCTTATCTTCTGCAGAAACTTTATCACCTAAATCATTTAAAGCTTTTTCTGTTTGATAAACTACTTGATCTGCATTATTTTTAATTTCTATTTTTTCTTTTCTCTTTTTATCTTCGCCTTCAAATTTCTTAGCTTCATTAACAGCTTTATCTATTTCATCATCTGTTAAATTTGTAGTTGCTGTTATAGTTATATTAGCTTCTTTTCCTGTTCCTTTATCCTTAGCTGATACATTAACTATTCCGTTAGCATCTATATCAAAAGTAACTTCTATTTGTGGAACTCCTCTTGGTGCTGAAGGTATTCCAGATAAAGTAAATCTTCCAAGGCTCTTATTATCTGCTGCCATTTGTCTTTCACCTTGAACTACATGTATTTCAACTGAAGTTTGACCGTCAGCAGCTGTTGAGAATACTTGGCTTTTCTTAGTTGGTATTGTAGTATTTCTTTCTATTAATGGAGTAGCTACTCCCCCTAATGTTTCTATTCCAAGAGTTAATGGAGTAACATCTAATAGTAATACATCTTTAACATCACCAGTTAATACTCCTGCTTGTATTGAAGCACCCATTGCAACAACTTCATCTGGATTAACGCCTTTTGTTAAATCTTTTCCTGTATATTGTTTAACAGCTTCTTGAACAGCTGGTATTCTTGTAGATCCACCAACCATTATAACTTTATCTATATCTGAAAGTGTAAGACCTGCATCATCTAAAGATTTTTTCATTGGCTCTAAAGTACGTTGTACTAAATCATGAGTTAATTCATTAAATTTAGCTCTAGTTAAATTCATATCTATGTGTTTTGGACCTGTTGCATCTGCAGTTATAAATGGTAGATTTATATTAGTTTGAGTTGATGAAGATAACTCAATTTTAGCTTTTTCTGCAGCTTCTTTTAATCTTTGTACTGCCATTTTATCATTTCTTAAGTCCATTCCATTTTCTGCTTTAAAAGTTTCTGCTATATGATCTATTATCTTTTGATCAAAATCGTCTCCACCTAATTTTGTATCACCATTAGTAGCTTTTACTTCAAAAACTCCATCTCCAAGTTCAAGTATAGATACATCAAAAGTACCGCCACCTAAATCATATACAAATATTTTTTGGTTTGTATCCATTTTATCCATTCCATAAGCAAGAGCTGCAGCAGTTGGTTCATTGATTATTCTTAAAACTTCAAGTCCTGCTATTTTACCAGCATCTTTAGTTGCCTGTCTTTGACTATCATTAAAATAAGCTGGAACAGTTATTACTGCTTGATTAACTTTTTCTCCTAAATAAGATTCTGCATCAGCCTTTAATTTTTGAAGTACCATAGCTGATATCTCTTGTGGAGTATATTCTTTTGAATCTATGTTAACTTTATGATCTGTTCCCATATATCTTTTTATAGAAATTATAGTCTTTTCTGGGTTAGTTATTGCCTGTCTTTTTGCAACTTGACCTACTAATCTTTCATCGTTTCCTTGGAAAGATACTACTGATGGAGTTGTTCTTGATCCTTCAGCATTTGGTATAACTGTTGGTTCTCCACCTTCCATTACAGATACACAAGAGTTTGTTGTTCCTAAATCAATTCCAATTATTTTTGCCATTTCCTATTACCTCCTAAATTAATTAAAATCTTTTTATAATTGAATTCCAAAATTAATTTGCAACTTTAACCATACTATATCTTATAACCTTTTCTCCTTTTTTATATCCCTTTTGGAAAACTTCAGCAATTTCTTTTTCACCATAGTTTTCATCATCTATATGCATAACAGCATTATGATAATTAGGATCAAATTTCTCATCTGATTTTATTTCTTCTACTCCTAATTTTTCTAAAGAAGTATTAAATTGTTTTACTGTCATTTCAATACCTTTTTTTATATCTTCAATGCTTCCTTCAACTTTATAAGCTCTTTCTAAATTATCTAACACTGGAAGCATTTCTTTTAATACATCTTCACATGCATTTGTATAGATATCTTCTTTTTCTTTAGCAGTTCTTTTTCTATAATTATCATATTCAGCTAAAGTTCTTAGAAGTTTTTCTTTTACATCCCCTAATTCTTTTTCTAGCTTTTCATTTTTCTTCTTAGACATACTTAACATATCTTCAAATTCCTTTTCTCTATTTTCTTTATCGCTTTCACATTCTTCTTCACTGTTATTTTTAATTTCATCCTTAGTTTCCACTTCAGATTCATCTTTTAAGTCACAAGACTTATCCTTACAATCACAAGTTTCAATATCTTCATTTTCAACTTCTTCTACTAAATTTTCTTTATTTTCTTTTACGCTCTTTTTTTCGTCAGTACACTTATTTGACAATTATATCCCTCCATTACAAGCTTATTTTATTAAAATATCATTCATTTCTTTAACTATAGTATTTATAACGGATATTATTTTACTATAAGGTATCCTAGTTGGTCCTATAACTCCTATAGTACCTATAGGCTTATCTCCCATGCTATAAACTGCTGAAATAACACTGCAAGTTTTAGCATCATCTATAAAATTCTCATTTCCTATTCTTATGGAAATTCTAGAACTAGATTCTAAAAGATCTTCTACTTTGTGTTTATCATTAAGCATTGATAAAAACTCTTTAGCCTTATGAATATCATTATATTCAGGGTATTTAAATATATTAGAAGCTCCTTCCATATATATTTCAGACCCATTAATATCTGTAAGCATCTCATATAGTTTATAAATAACAGGGACAAATATGTCTTGAAATTCTGTTAATTCATCTTGAAGTTCATCTATATATTTAAAATCTAACTTTTCTAAATTAAATCCTTTTAACTTATCATTTAACATGTTATTTAATTTAACTATAGACTTTGAATCTAAATTATTTTTCACTCTAACTATGCTATTTTTTATTATTCCATTATCAGTAATAACAACTAACAACAAATTATTGCCATCAATCTTTATAACTTGTAGAGATTTTAAACTACTCTTTATTATTGAAGGTAATTTTACTAAACAGGCTAAATCAGTAAGCTTAGATACTAAAGCTGTAGACTGTCTTATAATCTTATCAACTTCATATAAAGCAGAGTCTAATAAGTTTTCTTTTATTAATATTTGTTCTTCTAAAGGCAGATCAGATAACCTCATAAGTTTATCTACATATAATCTATAACCTTTATCAGATGGTATTCTACCAGATGAACTGTGTATTTGTTCTAAATACCCCATATCTTCAAGATCTGCCATTTCATTTCTTATAGTAGCAGAGCTAACTCCTAAATCATATTTTTTAGCAATAGTTCTAGAGCCTATAGGCTCTCCGCTATTTATATAATCATTTATTATAGCTTGAAGTATTCTGATTTTTCTTTCATCCATATCATAATGCCACCTCTTTTATTAGCACTCGCTTTTAATGAGTGCTAATTACTATAATTAAAATCTACCATTGTACAAATCATTTGTCAACTTAATAATTTTATATTATTTATATTAAATACTGCATATATTATAAATTTCTATATTATATAGTAAAAATCTTATTTTTTCTAAGTTTTCCTTTTATTTTCTCTTATTTTAAAACAAAATCACTAAGTATAGTATTAGATACATTTATCCCTTCTTTAGATAGCTTCAATGTATCCTTTTTTAATATTAAAAATCCTAGTTTTACATACTTATTTATAATATTCCCATATAGATTAAAAATATCTATTTTAAACCTTTTTGTAAATTCTTTTATAGAAATTCCTTTTATTTTTCTAAGTCCCATAAAAATAAATTCTTCTATTTCTTCTTCTAAAGTATTTTTGTGTGATTCTTCTCTTATTTTTATTAAGCTGTTATCTTTCATATAATTTATGTACTCTTCTACTAAGGAAGTATTCTTATATCTATAACCTTTTATATATGAATGTGCTCCTACTCCACATCCTAAATATTCTTTCATATTCCAATATACTAAATTATGTCTACACTCTTTATTATACTTGGCAAAATTTGAAATTTCATACTGATTATATCCATTTTTCGCTAAAAAATTTATACAATATTCATACATTTCTCTTTCTCTATCTTCCCCAGGTAAATTCAAAACTCCATCATTATACATATTATAAAAAGGTGTATTTTCTTCTACTATAAGACTATAGCAAGATAGATGTTCTGGTTTTAATGTAAGAACTTTATTTAAGGTATCTTTCCAAACTTCAAAACTTTGACCTGGAAGTCCAAACATTAAATCTATATTTATATTATTAAAACCTACTAATCTAGCTTTTTTAAAGCTATCTATAAATTCTTTAGCATTATGTATTCTTCCTAATTTTTTTAATAATGCATCATCAAAACTTTGTAGTCCTATACTTAATCTATTTACTCCCATAGATTTTAAAAGTTTTAGTTTTTCTAAGGTAAATGTACCAGGATTACCTTCTACTGTAAATTCTAAATTTATATCTTTATGTATTTCATCTATAGATCTTTTTAGTATCTTAAGCTCTTCTAAAGATAAATAGGTGGGTGTACCCCCACCTATAAATATAGTATTAATTATTCTATTTTTAGTAACTATAGATATTTCTTTAGAAAGGGCTTTTATATACTCTTTTTTAAGACTTTCTTTATTAGAGTAAGATATAAAATCGCAATACAAACACTTTTGTTTACAAAATGGTATATGTATATATAAAGATATGCTATTACCATTTATTTTTGTTTCAATCAAAATTTCCCCTCCTAAAATTTCGAAATTCTATTATTCATCAGTTTTTAAAACTGCCATAAATGCTTCTTGTGGAACTTCAACAGATCCTACCTGTCTCATTCTCTTTTTACCTTCTTTTTGTTTTTCTAGAAGTTTTCTTTTTCTAGATATATCTCCACCGTAGCATTTTGCAAGGACATCTTTTCTCATAGCTTTTACAGTTTCTCTAGCTATTACTTTTGAACCTATAGCTGCTTGAATTGGTATTTCAAATAGCTGTCTTGGAATTAACTCTTTTAATTTTTGAGCCATACTTCTACCACGGCCTGCTGCTCTTTCCCTAGGAACTATCATAGATAAAGCATCTACCATTTCTCCATTTAATAATATATCTAATTTTACTAAATCCGCTTCTTTGTATCCGTGTAATTCATAATCAAAAGATGCATATCCTCTTGTTCTTGATTTTAACGCATCAAAGAAATCATATATTATTTCATTTAAAGGTATCTCATAGTTTAAAGATACTCTAGTAGTATCTAAATACTGCATATCTTTAAATACACCTCTTCTGCTTTGAGCAAGTTCCATTACTGCTCCTACATAATCTGAAGGAGCTATTATAGAAGCTTTAACTATAGGCTCTTCCATGTATTTTATTTCAGATGGACTAGGCATATTAGTAGGATTAGTAAGTTCTATTAATTCTCCATCAGTTTTTGTTATTTTATATATAACAGATGGAGCTGTAGTTATAATTTCAAGATTAAATTCTCTTTCTAATCTTTCCTGTATAATATCCATATGTAATAATCCTAAAAATCCGCATCTAAACCCAAAACCTAAGGCTATAGATGTTTCTGGTTCAAAAGATAGTGCAGCATCATTAACTTGTAATTTTTCTAATGCATCTTTTAATTCCTGGTATTTTGCTCCATCTACAGGATATATTCCACTAAACACCATAGGAACTGCCGGTCTATACCCTTCTAAAGGAATTTCAGCTGGTCTTTTAGATTCAGTTATAGTATCACCAACTCTTGCATCTCTTACATTTTTTATTGAAGCTGTTATATATCCTACATCTCCTGCACTTAATTCTTTTACAGGTAAATAATTTGGGACAAAAGCTCCTACTTCTGTTACTTCATAAACTTTTTTTGAATTCATAAGCTGTATTTGTGTACCAACTTTAACAGTACCTTCTTTTACTCTTACATGACAAACAACACCTTTATAACTATCATAATAAGAGTCAAAAATTAGAGCTCTTAAAGGAGCTTTTTCATCATCTTCTGGTGACGGTACTTTTTCAACAATTGCTTCTAAAACATCTTCTATATTTAGTCCTGTTTTTGCTGAAACGAGTGGTGCGTCTTCTGCTTCTATTCCTATTACATCTTCTATTTCTGCTTTTACTTCATCAGGTCTTGCACTAGGTAAATCTATTTTATTTATAACAGGAATTATCTCTAAATCGTTATCTAATGCTAAATAACAGTTAGCAAGAGTTTGTGCTTGTATTCCTTGAGTTGCATCTACAACAAGAATAGCCGCTTCACAAGCTGCCAAACTTCTTGATACCTCGTAGTTAAAGTCTACATGACCTGGAGTATCAATTAAGTTAAATATGTACTCTTCACCACTTTTACTTTTATAAACAAGTCTAACTGCTTGAGATTTTATTGTAATTCCTCTTTCTTTTTCAAGCTCCATATTATCTAAAACTTGAGATTCCATTTCTCTTTTAGTTAATGTTCCTGTTTTTTCTATTAATCTATCTGCTAAGGTAGATTTACCATGATCTATATGTGCTACTATAGAAAAATTTCTTATATGTTTTTGTCTTTCAGTTTGCATTAATCTTTACCCCCAAAATGTAAAATAACTTATATAACTAAAATATACTTAGGTAAAATAATCAATGTAAATTATATCATAAAACAATAGCTTAGTGTCAACTTAAAGACACATATTATATGATTTCACATTGTTAATGTACATTTCAATAAATAAACTAATAAGTATGATAATTTATTTTACTATAGCTCATATCAAAGATACCAGAAAAATATTCTTTAATATTTATAATCTCTTCACTAGCTTTTTTAGATATTGTAATAAAAAAATCTTTACCATGACTAAAAAAACTATTAATTTTTTTTCCTATATTCATATTAAAACTTTTTATATTATTTAAAACTTTATAATTTATATAAAAAGTATAGTTTTTACCTTTAATTTTAAAATCAAAAGGTTTTCTAGAAAAATATATAGAAAAATTAGCCTTATCTTTAACAAATTTAGGTAAACTATTACTTACAGTAACAAATCCAAAAATGAATATTATAAAACATATTAATATTACGGTTTTATATTTATTCCATTTTAATTTATGTTTTTTCTTTTTATTTATTACTTCCATAAAAAAAGTACACCCCCTTTTGAAATCTTATTATAAGGATGTACTCTTTTTTAAAATTTTATTCAGTGTATCTATTTATTTAAACATTCTCCAATTATTCTTGCTAAATACTTAGCAGTATTTTTAGCTTCTTCAGTAGTATTACAATCTGCCCCTACTTCTACTAAAACTGCGTTATTACTCTTATTTTGATTAAAATATCTTGTTCCATAATTATAATAGTATATCCCCTTACATAATCCTGGGAAAAGTCTGTTAGATGTATTTACAATTCCATTAGCTATTTTCATATTAGTATTAAAATGAGGATTTTTTCTAGCCATAACCAGCATAAATTTTGCTGCATTTTCTCCATTTAATTTAGCTGTTACTGCTTTTTTATTTGATACTGAATCTCTATGTAAGTCTATTACTAATTTAAATTCTTTATATTTTTTCATGTATTTATCTACAGTAACAGAAGATCTTGCATAACTTTGAGTATATGCTTGAGCATCATGAACTGTCTTATCATGAAGTGTATTTATTCCATAATTATTTATAAGTTCACTAGCTAAAGTATCACCTACTGCACAAACATTTTTAGATGTATCAAAATTACTTGGCTCTCCTGGTTTATAACTTTCTGTAGTATGGGTATGATATATAAAAACCTCTGGAGTTTTACCTAATTTTTTCTTTAATTTTGGATCATGGAGATTAACAACTTTATTTTGTAAATTCAAATCATCTTTACTTTGTTTTTTTTCATCTTTACTAAATTTAGATACTTCATTATCTTTTAGTTTAAAAGGGGTAAATGCCATTTTACTTTCTTGCTTTTCATCAGAACCTAAACTTAAAAATGGTATTTCTTTTTTTACAAAACTCATAGGTTTATTTGTACTTATACCAAAGGTTTGAAATACTACATCTTTTAAACTAAATTTATTCTCTGCCATATCTTCCTCATTAAAAGATACTGATTTAACACTAGGCATAGCATAGTTTAGAACTTGTACATAAAACATATTTCTCTTTCCAAAATCAATTTTACCTTTAGCTCTTACAATACAAGGTAAAATAGCTACAAAAAAAACTATTATTGTTAGTATAAGAATTTTATAAAACTTATTAAAGTTATTAGATTTTTTTATCTTTCTGTAATCCATTTTAACTCCCCCCTTACGTAGTACATATCACATTATATGAGAGGGAGTTATAATTTATTACTAATTTTAAAATGTAAAATAAATATTATTAATTTAAGTATCTTTCTATTTCATTAAGTTTTAAAGCTGGTTGAAGTGCTAAGTTTATTCCATTAGCAATAACTTTAGATATAGAATCTATAACCATATCTACTTCTTTAGGAGTAACTATTATATTCCCAAGTCTTGGGTCAATAACTTCCTGTATCATCTTTAATTTATCTTCATCATCTAAAGATTTTAACATAGTATAAAATTTTCCGCCTTTTTGAGATTTATCTATCATATCATCTATAACCATATCTATAGTATCGTTAGCCAAAGTAGCTGCGTCTACAACAGTTGGTACTCCAACAGCTATTACCGGTATTCCTAGAGTCTTTTCACTAAGTTCCATTCTTTTATTTCCTATACCAGACCCTGGTGATATCCCTGAAGTTCCTATTTGTATAGTTTTATTTACTCTATCTGTTTTTCTTGATGATAAAGCATCTACGCATATAACTAAATTAGGTTTTACTTTTTCTACAATACCTTTAATTATTTCTCCAGTTTCTATTCCTGTAATTCCAAGCACTCCTGGTGATACTGCTCCTACAGGCCTAATATTTTCATCTATTTGATCTGGAACTAACTCTTTTAAATGTCTTGTTACCATAACTTTTGATACAACTTTTGGTCCTAGTGCATCTGGAGTAACATTCCAATTCCCAAGTCCTACTATTAAAGCTGTCATACTTTTATCTAAATTTATTACTGAACTTATAGTTTTACCTAAAACTTCGCTTACTTCATCCATAGTATTTAAATCATAAGGGGTAAATTCTGGTATATCTAAAGTTAAATATGTTCCTTTAGGCTTTTTCATAGCCTCTTCTCCATCACAATTAACTATTTTTACTTCAGTTACTTTAACATCATTTTCTTTATATTTATAAACTTCTACTCCAGGTATAGTATTTTTACTTTTATTCTCATAAATTTCTTTTGCCTCTATTGCTAAATCTGTTCTTATATTAAACATCTACTTCACCCTTTCTTTCTTTTAATTTAGTTTTTCCCTATTTCTTTTGATTATTCTTTATATTGAAATAAAAAATAGACTTGAAGTAGCCCTGGATTAATGTTATAATATCATTTGTTGAAAAATATGTAATACATATGCAGGTTTCCCCAAAGCTGCTTAACCCTATAAAATTGCAAGGGGGTGAAAACATGGCAAACATTAAATCAGCTAAGAAAAGAATAAAAGTTATAGAAAAGAAAACTCTTAGAAACAAAATGCTTAAATCAGCATTAAAGACTACTATTAAAAATTATTTAGCAGATGTTAACAGTAAAAATTTAGAAGACGCTAAAGCTTCTTTTAAAACAGCTGCTAGAGCTTTAGATATGTCTGTTTCAAAAGGACTTCTTCACAAAAACAAAGCTGCTAGAACAAAATCTAGATTAGCTGCAAAATTAAATGCATTAAATGCTTAAAATAAATAACCCGTTTAGACGGGTTTATTTATTTTATGAATATGTAGAATTAATTATTAAAATCTCCACTTCTGTATTTGGATTTGCAGTAGTGGTTTTTATTTTTCTATCTGCCTCTAGGCATAAATTCATGGCTCTTTCTATTTGTCTTAATGTAAACTTTTTACTCTGTCTAATTAATATACTACAACCATAGGGGTGTATCCTTAATTCATGAGCTAATTGCTCTTTAGTTTTCCTGCTTTCCACTCCTACCTTAACTAAATACAAATTTCTAAATTGTTTTTCCATCATAGCAAGTATATGTGTAATCTTTTGACCTTTAAATGTTAGTTGATTTAAAAGACCTACAGCATCTTTAGCTTTTTTTTCAGATATAAGATTTATAAGATCAAATATATCATCATCATTCACAGAATTATCATACATTATATTTATATGCTTTTTTTCTATATCTTTTTCTAATGTATATGAACAAATTTTTTCTACTTCATTTTCTATAATATTTAAATTATTATCTTTCATATTATGTACAAAACTTTTTAAAGGTACTCTTTCTATATTTCTCCCTCTACTACTAAACATCTTTTGAATTTTCTGTTCTAGTTTTGCACCTTTTATATTATCTACTTTAACTACTGTACATTTTTTATCCAATTTTTTTATTTTGCTTCCAATTTTATCTCTTTTATTATTCATAACTAAATACATTATAAAAACACAATGACTTGGTAATTTATCTATATATTTATTTATAGAGTTATATAATTTTGTTGTTTTACTGTCTGATTTATTATCACTTAAAAAATTAGCTCTATAAACTAAAACTATTTTCTTTTCACTCATAAAAGGCATTGTTTCACAAGCATTGTAAACTGGATCAAATTCTTCTAAATCTCCACCATCAAACTTAATGTAATTTAAATCTTTAAATTCTTTATCTAAACATTTGTTCATAATAATTTTAATATTTTCTTTCATAGTATACTCATCTTGCCCTACAAATATATATGAATTATTAATCTCTTTTTTCTTTATACTACTTTTAAAATCTAGTATATCTATCAAGTTTTCCACCTCTTTTATAAAACCTAAAACATTATAAGATATATACTATAATATCACAATATATAACTTATAATAAACTTTCTATTTAAAAATTAGAATTATAAAATTTACCTAAAATAAGAACATATTTAGATTGAAAATATGTTTTATCATCTATATTACTAGTCTTTTTTGATTTCAAAGGTCTCTTAAAATATTTTTCATAGCTTATAGGAATTCTATAATTTTTATAATATAAAACACTATTAACATTATATTTATTTTTATTAAATACTTTTATTTTAAAATCTTTATTTAAATTTATAGTTTTTTCAAAAGAAGGATTAGTTATTACTTTTGTTGGTTTATTTATCTCCTTTAATTTTAGAACTTCTTTCCCTAACTCTAAATCATAATTACATATCATTGTACACTTACCTTTGTATTTTACAGATATACAGCTTACCCCTTTATCTTTATACAAATTTATTTTAGGAAAAACATTATAATTAATCACAAAAAATATGATAAACACATACATGGGAAAATACTTTATCTTTTTATACCCTCCTTTATATAATTTATAACTTATATATACCAAAATAAAAGATATACCTTCAAAATAGGATACTTCTATTATTTCTGGAAGTATATTATCTAATATAAGATTTATTCCTTCTACTATTGTTAAAATAAAATATATAAACTTTGATAAAATACTAAAAACAAAAGATATTTTAATTAAAACTAGAGATAAGTTTCCAATAAGAACTATAATTCCATATATAGGTACTAAAATTAAATTTCCTAAAATAAATCCTAATCCAAATTTTTTAATACTAAAACATATATATGGAAAAGAATAAACTTGAGAACTTAAGGTTAAACTTAATGATTCATTTAAAATTTTAGGTATTTTATAAAAAACTCTTTGTATTTTCTTATAATACAAAATTATACCTAAAGTTGATAAAAAAGATAGTATAAATCCTGCATTTAATATATAGTATGGTTTAATTAAAAGTATTATAATGGCAGCTAAACTTAAAGCAGATACACTGTCATATTCTTTAAAACATATCTTAGATAATTTTAATACTATAATCATAACAAAGGCTCTTAAACAGGATGGTTTTATACCAGTGAACATTATATAAATAAAACACATAGGTAATGCTAAAAAGCTTCCTAATATCTTTTGTAATATACCATAGACTATCCCTACATGTAATCCAGACACACTAAAAACATGTATTATGCCGAATTTTTTCATCATATCCTTTTGGTTATTATTTATATATTTTGTTTCTCCAAAACATAGTGCCATAACTATAGCTGACTTTTCTTCTCCTAGTTCTGATTTAAATTTTTTATATACTTTTTCTTTTATTTCTGTAAATCTACTTATTAAATCTTTATTTTTTAATTTATATGTATCTACCTTAAGATCTCCTATTATCCCCATACCGTACACTGGGCGTTTTTTAAACTCACAATGGGTATATATTCTATCTCCTTCTTTTACTCCCTTTAATTTGCCTGTAATGTTTATATTTCTACCTTCCCATTCTCCTTTATAGTAATACTTGTCTTTCTCTGTTATTCTTACTTCACATTTATTAGAGACTCTTACATTGAAATAATTAAAATATCCAAAGATTCCAAAGACAAAAAAAATCAAGGTAAAAATCATAAATTTTCTATCCATAGTTATAAAAAAGAATATGAAAAAAGATGCAGTAAATGCTGCACCTAGCAATCTATTATTCATAATAATTAAGGCGGAAACACATCCTAAACAAAGAGAAATACAATAATAAACTAAAGGTTTATTCATAAAATCACCTGTTTAAAATATGAGGGTAATTAATATTACTACCTTCATTTTCAAAGGATTTATTAATTTTAGCTGTAATTTTTACTTTATTCTCATAATCATCATATTCTATATCAACTATGTCTGGTATAATATCTTTACCTTTATTAGTAAAATAATCAGTAGTCAAATTACTAGCACTATCTTTATCTAATTCATGGTATTTAGAAAAATAATCTTCATAAGGAATATCTAAAAAAACAATATTACTTCCTTTAATAATAGTTCCAAATACATTATTAACCATAAAGCTTCCACCTCCATATCAATATTTTACCCACTGTAGGAAAGGTTTAATCAATGACATTTGTGGATTAAATATATTTTTATAGCAACATTACAATTACTATAAAGAATATGATTTATCTTCATTATTATAAAAAATAAGAATTAAAATCCATATAGTGGATATCACTCCTATAATCTTAAAATATTTAATACTAAAAATACTTAATAGCACATTACTATTATATATATAAATAAATATAGTTGAGATTATAATATTTAAACAAATCAATATATTTGAAATTTTGTTTTTAAAAAATAATGTTCTATTAAAGCCTAAAGGTAAAGTAGTAATAAAGAAATTAAAAATAAATATTGAAGATACTGTAGCTATATTTTCATTAGAATAAGCTAAAGTTAGATAATATGAAATTCCACTAATAAATAATGTTGTTAAAATTATTTTTATTTTATTATTAGAAATTAACTTAATTAAACTATAATTATTTACTATATTATAATCTTGAACTTCATAATCTAAAATCATAGCAATAGAGGCTAAAACTACAGTAACAATTTTTATAAAAAACAACTCATCATAAGTAACTGTACCTGTATTAAATACTTGTGTCATAGCTGTAAACATAAATATTGAAGATACAGATATTAATCCATAAAGAATAATATTTATCATTGATTTCAATATTTTTTTAGAATGTATTAAACTTACAAAGAGTTTTTTTAAGCTACTATTTTTTAAAATAACACTTGAAAATTTCTTTAAAATACCGCAATTTTCATTTGTAATTCCTATGTCTGAAACTTCTAAAGATGGTAAATCTGTTACTTTAGAACCTTCCATAGCAATAGTATATCCTTTTTTCTTATAAAGCTCTGCTATTTTAACTTTATGTTTATAGTTTATCCTTGAAAAGACTTTTATTCTATCTACAATTTTTTCTAATTCTTCTTCTTTTGTATTGTCTATTTCTACACCGGATATAACTTGATTCATCCTTTGAAGTATACCTATTTTTTTTCCTACATAATAAGCTGTAAGTTTATCATCTTCAGTAATCATTATTGGAGAAACACATAAATATCTTGACATACTTATACCATCATCTAAATCATCCATCAAAGGATTAAGAAAACCTACAATTCCTATAAAAACCAGATTACTTTCTATATTTTCCTGAGTGCTAGGTTCATATTTAAAACTTCTATAAGCTAAAGCTGTAACACACAAGCTTTTTTTTGACATTTCAATATGAGCAGTTTTTAATTTATCCCTATCTTCTTCTGTAATTTCTACTTCTATACCATTTTTCATAATATGAGTACATCTACTTATTATAGATTCTAAATCGCCTTTTACATTAGCTCTATAATTATTATCAATTCTATTTATTGTAGTCATTATCCTCTTATCATCATCATAGGGTATTTTAAACAATCTACTATATGTATCTTCAAGTTGATTTTTATTAATATTATTTCTTAATGCAAATCTAGCTAATCCTATTTCCATAAAATCATTTTTTACATTTGTAATTTTATCTATTTTAAAATCACTATCATTACATAAAGTACCTACTTCTGTAAGTCTTATAACATTTAAATCACTTCTAAATTCTCTATCTATTTTTAAAGTTTCTTCGTTTAAAGGTATAAATTTACCATTAGTATATATCTTATTAACTATCATTTTAGGTTGTGATATAATTCCTATTTTATCCACTATACATATTGATGTTTTACAAAATTTATATATAGAAGAAATGTCTTTAAATAGTATGCCCTTTTTACTAACTAATTTAGTAAATATACTTAAAATTGAAAAAATTAAAATCATTAAACTTATAGGTATATAAGCTAATAAAATTCTACTTATTTTATCTAAAACAAGACTTATATTATTATATTCTAAATACATAATATAAGATAAAACTATAGTAATACTTGTACAAAATATAATTAGAAAATTATACATTTTCTCTAATTTTTTCTTAAATTCATTCTTTTTAGATTTGTCTTCTGAAAATTTATTTATTATATTATAAACTTCTGTTTTAGAACCTGTAGCAACAACAATTCCCATACCATACCCAGAAATCACCGTAGATGATTTGAAAACTATATTTTTCATTTCAGAAGGTGATATATCTTTGTCTTCAATCTTAGTAGAATATTTATCTACAGTTAGTTCTTCTCCTGTAACTACTGATTCATTAACTCTAAGTCTTTCACTTTCTATAAGTCTTATGTCTGCAGGTATTATATCTCCTGGTTTTAACTTTATAATATCACCAACTACTAAATCATCAGAACTTATATTATGTATTGTTCCAGATCTTAAAACTACACACTTAGTCTCACTAAGATTTTCAAGTATTTTTATATTCTTTTGTTCCTTATTGTCCATATATGAAGCTATAGAAATATTACATATATTCAAAAACAAAATTATTAAAGAATATATTTTATCTCCATTAAACCAAAATAATAAAGAACTTAAAATTAAAATCATAACCCAAATATGACTAATTTGACCTAGAACTAACCTAATAAAAGCTTTAGGTTTATTTATATTAATTATATTGCTTCCATATTTTTCTCTATGTATATCAATTTGCTCTTTTATTAATCCTGAAAGGTCATCACTACTTAATTTTTTAACAACTTCTGTCCACGTTAAGTTATACCAATTAACCAAAGCATTTTACCTCCAAATATAAAATATGTTTTATTGGATTACTTTTTTATAATCGTATATATTTACCTACTCTTTAATTTAACACTTTTAGGAAATATATACTTATTCTATATACACTCCCTATAAATTTAAAAATCAATTATACTAGTTTAATTTTAAAAATGGAATTTTTTTGTTAGATAAGATTAATTATATTTATTACAAATAAGAAGTGAACTTTATATTTTTAATTAAGCATTTTTTCATTTAAATAATACTCTATTTATGTTTAAACTAATAAACTTATTCTTCTATAAAATATAATTATTTTTATAAAATAAAAATGTTTTGAAATAAATACTATATTATTTCAAAACATTTAACTGGCGGGAATATGTGGGAATCGAACCCACCCATCATGGTCTTAGCACGACAACTCGGTTTTGAAGACCGGTAGGCACACCAGCACCTATCTACTCCCATATTATTTGGGCTGTTATTTCGTTTACATATGACATTATATCCTAAAATCAGTCATAAGTCAATGAATTATTCTACAAAATATAATAAATTTATTTTGTATTCCCAAAAAATATAAGAATTAAAATAATTTAATTCTTATATTTAAAGGAATTAATTTTTAAAATAATACTCTTTCATCTTCGATTCTTTTTGTAAATTTTATACCATCAAAATATTCTAATATAGCAAAAGAATATTTTCTACTAGTATCCATTATATCTCTAAACTGTGCAACTGTTATACTTCCATTTTTCTTTATAAAATCTTCAACTTTATTTTTACATTCTTCATAATCTGATGATAATAATACACATTCTTCATTAACTTTATATAAAATTTTTCTTTCAAGCAAAGATTCATAAACTCTTTTAAATTCTTCTTTATCCTTACAATTATCTAATAAATCATTGTATTTAGGCGGAGTATATCTTCCTTTTTTATATTCATCTCTAATATATTTAGATATTTTTTCTTGATTATCATTATAAACTACAAGGAAATCATATTCTGATATATATTTACCATGAATCTTAATTATTTTTTTGTTTTCAAATACTTTTAATATCTCATCATATGTCTTTTGTTTCAAAGTTTTACCAAATACTTTTATTCTCATCTCTTCTTTAGAAATACCTACTTTTAAAGGATTTTTGCTATGAAATTCACTAAGTAAATTACTTGTTTTATCTATCTTTTCATTTATATAATTAACATGAAAATATACTCCATCTAATGATATTATTTTGTTTTCATCTACAAGCTCTTTAATCTTATCTTTTAACTCTATCTCATTTTTACCTAATGCTTTTAAAATATCTTTTTCATTAGGAAATGTATTACTTAACTTTTCAATAGTTTTTTCTAAAATATTAGATGTATCTCCACTTTCTTTTAATTTTAAATCTTCTACATAACTTTGATTAAATCTTTTAGCTTTAGTAGCTACAGGTTCTATTACAGAACCTCCTCCAATAGTTATCATTGGAGAATAAGTTCTTATAACATATCTATCATTTCTTTGTACTGTTATTGGTTTTTCTAACCTGAATTGTATATATGCTTCTTCTCCTGGATTAACTATTTCTTTATCTAGTATTACCGCTCTACATATTATTTCATTAGTTCCACTATATAATCTTACTCTTTGTCTATTTTCTAAAGGTCTTGATGCACTTTTTAAATAATATAGCTTACAATCTATCATCATAGAAGGTTCCATAAGATTTTCTACTGATATTATATCTCCTCTTTTTACCTCAGTTTTCTTTATATTAGATAAATTCAAAGCACACCTTTGTCCTGCTTCTCCTACTTTAACAGAATTGTCATGAACTTGTATTCCTCTTATTTTAGTCATCTTTTTTGAAGGATATATCTCAGCTATATCTCCTTCTTTAACATTTCCACTTATTATAGTTCCTGTTACTACAGTACCAAATCCAGTAACTGAAAACACTCTATCTACTGGTAATCTAAAATGTCCATGTACATCTTTTGAATGTATTTCCTCTGTTAATTCGTCTATACCCTCTATTAATTCTTTTACTCCTTCTTTTGTTTTAGAAGAAACTCTATATACTGGAGCATTCTGTAAAAAAGTATCTTTTAGTTCTTCTTTTATATCTTCCTCTACCATCTCAGACCATTCTTTTTCTACCATATCTGTCTTTGTAATAACTATGATACCTTTTTTAACATTTAAAAGTTGAAGTATTTCTAAATGCTCCTTAGTCTGTGGCATTATACCTTCATCTGCAGCTATAACCATAAGAACTACATCTATCCCACTTACTCCTGCAAGCATATTTTTAACAAATTTCTCATGACCTGGAACATCTACAATTCCAGCTCTTTTTCCTGATGGTAAATCAAAAAAAGTAAATCCTAAATTAATAGATATCCCCCTATTTTTTTCTTCTTCTAAAGTATCTGTTTCTCTTCCAGTTAAAGCTTTAATTAATGTAGTTTTTCCATGATCAATATGTCCTGCTGTTCCTATTATAATATTTTTCATTCATATCACCATTTTCATTTATTTTAATAACTTTTCAAATTCTTTTACTATTATATCAAAATCTTTATCAAATAAAGTTCTTAAATCTAGAATAACTTCATTATTGCTAACTCTAACTACTATAGGATTTTCAGATAACCTTAATTTTTTTTCTATTTTTTCTGGAGAGATTTTATCACTAAAAGCTTTTACAACATAAGTTTCTATTCTTTCTGTAGGCATAGATCCTCCACCTACCATTGAGTAATCCCCTTCAACTTTAAATGTAAAATCATCTACGTGATTTTTAAGTCTTCTTTTTAATCTTTGAGCTCTTTTTTTATGGATTTCTTTATCAGTTAATATCATATTTAAAGTAGGTATCTTTTTTATAGCTTCTTCTTCTTCTATATAACTTTTTAACGTTCCCTCTAAAGCAGCTAGTGTCATTTTATCTATTCTTAAAGCTCTTGTAAGCTGATTTTTTTTCATTTTATCTACATAAGATTTCTTACCTACTATTATTCCAGCTTGAGGCCCTCCAAGCATCTTATCACCACTAAAAGTAACAACATCTGTACCTTTTCTTAAACTAGATTGAACTGTTGGTTCATAAGTAAAACCATATTTTGAAAAGTCTACTAAAGTACCGCTACCTATATCTTCCATTACAGGTATCTTATGCTTTTCACCAAGTTCTACTAATTCCTCTAATTGAACATCTTCTGTAAATCCCATAATTTTAAAATTAGAAGTGTGAACTTTTAAAAGTACACCTGTATTTTCATTTATATTATTTTCATAATCATATAGATGAGTTCTATTAGTAGTTCCAACTTCTATAAGACTTGCTCTACTAAACTTCATTACATCGGGAACTCTAAAAGAACCTCCTATTTCAACTAATTGACCTCTAGATACAATAGCTTCTTTATCTTCACACAAGGTATTTAATGCAAGCATTACTGCAGCTGCGTTATTATTTACTACCATTGCAGCTTCCCCACCTGTTATTTTTGTTATCAATTCCTCTATATGACTATATCTTGATCCTCTTTTTCCTAATTTTAAATCATATTCTAAGTTACTATAATTTTCACTAACTTTAGTAACGTTTTCTATAGCCTCATTAGAAAGTATAGATCTACCTAGGTTTGTATGTATTACTACTCCCGTTCCATTTATAACCTTTTTAAAATTAGTTCCTTTACTATTTATTAATATAGATTTATACAAATTTAATATATCTTCCTTATTAAAATCTTTTATACTGTCATTTAAAATATTCTTTCTATAATAATCTATAGAAGTTCTTATACTATTTGTTATTAAAGTTCTAGAAGTATTTTTTAAATCTTCAACTACAACACTCTCTTTTAAAAATTCATCAATCTTAGGAAGCTTCCTTAGCAAATCCTTTTTATCCATAATTAAATCTCCATTCTATATAAATTTATTCTACTATTATATATTTATCTTGTTTCTTAATTACTTCTCCTATTATTGAAGATTTAAGCTCTAGCTTGTCTAATTCTTCCATCATGTCTCCTGCAACCTCTTTAGGACAAGAAACCACTAAACCACCTGATGTTTGTGGATCAAATAATATATCTTGCATATAAGTTGGTACATCTTTAAACTCAAAATTTCCTTCTATATAATCTTTATTTGAATATGCTCCTGCAGGTACTAATCCCATCTCAGCATAATCTTTTGCTTCCTGTACATAGGGTATGTTTTTATAATCTATTTTAAAGGATACTTCCGAGGCAGATGCCATTTCATAGCAATGTCCCATAAATCCAAATCCTGTTATATCTGTACAAGCTGTTACTGGATATTTAGCAACAATTTCACCTGCATATTTATTTAAAGTACTCATTATATTCACAGCTTCTAATTTAGCTTCTTTTGATGCTATCTCTCCCTTTATTGCTGTATTTACAATACCTATGCCTAAAGGTTTAGTTATTATTAAAGCATCTCCTTCTTTACAGCCATAGTTTCTTAAAACTTTATCTGGATGAACCGTTCCAGTAACAGATAAACCATATTTAGGTTCGTTATCATCTACAGTATGACCACCGATTACAACTGCCCCAGCTTCTAAAACTTTATCTGCTCCACCTTTTAATATCTCCCCTAATACATCTATATCTAAACAAGATGGAAAACAAACTATATTTAGTGCTACCTTCGGTTTTCCACCCATAGCATAAACATCGCTTAATGAATTAGCTGCTGCTATCTGTCCAAACATATATGGATCATTTACTATAGGAGTAAAAAAATCTAATGTTTGTATTATTGCAGTATCTTCGTTTATTTTATATACTGCCGCATCATCTGAAGTTTCTAATCCAACTATTAAATTTTCATCTTCCATTTTAGGAAGTTTTGATAATATCTTTGAAAGAACCCCCGGTCCTATCTTAGCCGCTCATCCTGAAGTTCTTGATAGTTCTGTAAGTTTTACAGGTTTCTTTTCTATACTACATGAATCTCCTTCTTTTACACCATTTATATTAACTGTCAAATTTAGCACCTCATTTCTTATATCTAATATAATCTAATTTTATCACAATATATAATATACACTACATATTATATATTATTTTGTAAAAATTTTAAATAATTATAATAGTCTCTATCTAACCTCTGCCTTATCTTTTATTTTTTCTAAAGTCTTTTCTCCTATTCTATCTATTTTCTTTAAATCTTCTATTTTAGAAAAATTTCCTTTTTCCTCTCTATAATCTATTATCTTTTGTGCTGTTACCTCTCCTATACCAGGAATTGATTTTAACTCTTCTTTACTGCCACTATTAACATCTATCTTTTCTTTTAAATTTTGTGATGAATTACTAATATTGTTGTTACTGTTATTATTTTTTTTCTTATCATCTTTATTCTCAACAAAAATATAATCTTCGTCTTTTAGTTTTTTAGCCAAATTAAGTTTTAATACATTAGCATTTTTAGTATACCCACCAGCTTTATTTATTAATTCTTGTAATCTACTATCATCCCTTAATTTATATACTCCTGGTTTATTTACTTCTCCATTAATATACACTTCAATATTAGTTGAATTTTTCTTTTTATCATTTTTATCACATTTTTCTATAAATATATCATCATCTTTAGATACCTTAGCTGGTTTTGAAATTTCATATCCTATTAAAGAAAATACACCCAAAATTATTATTATAACTATAGATCCTATTATTTTCTTATTTTCCTTCATAAATACTCTCCTTAAACTAATAAATTCTTCATTTAAATTATTGACACATTATAGAATACAATTCGTAAACTATAATTTTTTTTGATATAATTAAATCTGATATGTCAAATTTATTACTTATATAATGGGAGGGTAACTTAGTGGTAAAAAAAATAACTTTTATACTTATATGCTTAATTTTCGCATTTTCTTCCTTTAACTCAGTTAATGCGAAAGAATCTCCTCCGAAGGTTTCCGCTGACGGAGTAATATTAATGGATGGTAAAACTGGTGAAATCATATACTCAAAAAATCCAGACAAACCTTATCCTCCAGCTTCTACAACTAAAATAATGACTGCTCTTTTAACTTTAGAAAAAACAAATTTAGATGATATTGTAACTATAGGTAAAAATCCACCTAATGCAGATGGAAGTAAAATCTATTTATTTAAAGATGAAAAAATCAAAGTTAAAGATCTATTATATTCTCTTTTGTTAGCATCAGCTAATGACTCTGCTGAAGCTTTGGCTGAACACGTAAGTGGTTCTAAAGAAAATTTTGCTAAAGAAATGAATAAAAGAGCTAAAGAACTAGGAGCTAAAAATACTAATTTTGAAAATCCTAGTGGTTTATATGGGAATAATCATAGAACTACTGCAAGAGATTTATCCTTAATATTAAAAGAACTTATAAAACATCCAGAATTTCAAAAAATAGCAAAAACTTTATCTTATAAAATACCTAAAACAAATAAATCTAAAGAGGCTAGACCCTTATGGAATGAAAATAGACTAATGCAAAAATACTCTAAATATTACTACAAGGATATAATAGGCGGAAAAACAGGATACACTACTGAATCTAAACATTCTTATGTAGCCGCTGCTAATAGAGATAATCAAACACTTATTACTGTTCTTCTTCATGACAAGAAAAAAACATTTTTTCCTGATGCAATAAAATTATTAGATTATGGATATAAAAATTATGAACTTAAACCTTTATATAAAAAAGGAGATTACATAACTACATATAACTCTGATAAATTAGAGGTTCCTCTTTATGCAGAAAAAGATTTTTATTATTTAAAAGATAAAAGCTCAAACTCTAAACCTAACTACACTATAAATAATAAAGATTTGAAAAATGTAAGTTTTAAAAAAGGTGACAATATTTTAACTGCTTCAATTGTTTACAACAATAAAAATATAGGAACTTTAAATTTAATAAGTGGTAAAGACCATGAACTAATAAAAGTTTTTAATTTATACATAAATAAACGTTATTTAACTAAAAAATACGTAATACCAATAGCCTCTGCTATATCAGCGATAACATTACTTTTAATAGTATTAATAATAAAAAAGAAAAAAAACTGATACATTATTCAGTTTTTTTTTCTTTTATATAATTTTTAAGTTCTTTCATATCTTTTGGTATATCACTTTCTAAACTTATAATTTCTCCTGTTCTAGGATGTGGAATTTGAAGTTTATAGGCGTGGAGTGCTTGTCTTTTTATAAGATGGCTATCCTCTTCTCCTTTTCCATATAAACTATCTCCATATAAAGCATTGCCTAAACTTTCCATATGAACTCTTATTTGATGAGTTCTCCCAGTTTCTAAAGTAAGTTCTACCACTGTTCCCTCTCCAAGTCGTTCTATAACTTTATATCTAGTTATACTTCTTTGCCCTCTAGAATCTACTACTCTTTTTATAGAATCATCTTCTTTTCTATATATAGGAGCATCTATAACGTCTTCATCTTTTTCTATGTTCCCATGTACAATTGCAATATACTTTTTCTTAAATATTTCTTTATCCATATCTCTTGCTAATGCCATATGAGAAAATTGATTTTTAGCTATCAATATTAATCCTGAAGTATCCATATCTAATCTACTAACTAACCTTACTATACATTTTTCTCCATTTTCTTTGAAATGATATAAAACACCATTAGATAATGTATTATAAGGATAACTTTTAGTAGGGTGGACTACTATGCCTGGCCTTTTATTTACAACTACAATATCTACATCTTCATATACAACATCTATATCCATTTTTTGTGGCTCTATATTTTGATGTTCTTCTAAAGGCATATAAACTTCTACAATATCATCTTTAACTACTTTAGTTTTTTTATTAGTTTTTTTACTATTTACAAATATTCTTCCTTCTCTTAAGGATTTTCTTACAAATCTACTAGACAAATCTTCGTTTTGTTTTAAGTAATCTTTTACTAACATCTTTTCTTTACTACATACTTTAAATATTAGTTTATTATCCATTATAACTTATTTCCTTTCTAATCTATGTAAATTTCATTTCAAATATATAAAATTAAATACTTATAGTATTATAACTATAATACTATTTTTATGCAAAAATAAAGAGCTTATAATAAGCTCTTTATGTATATATGTTTATAGTGCTACAACTAATTCTATTTCTATTGGTACATCTTTAGGTAATTTTGCAACTTGAACGCATGATCTAGCTGGTGGATTTGAAGTAAAATATTTTCCATATACTTCATTAACTGATGCGAAATCATTCATATCTTTTAGGAAAATAACAGCTTTTACTACTTTATCAAAAGAAGTTCCTGCTTCATCTAATACTGCCCTTAAATTTTCCATTGATCTTTCAGTTGCTTTTTTTATATCATCAACAACAAGTTCTCCAGTAGCTGGATCTAAAGGAATTTGTCCTGATGTAAATAACAAATCTCCTACTTTTACAGCTTGAGAATATGGACCTAATGCTGCTGGTGCTTTTTTTGTACTTACTATTGTTTTTTCCATAAGTAAATCCTCCCCATTTCTAGTAATTATTTTATATAATCTTTTCCTACGTATACTATTATATCAAAATTACCAGAAGTTTGGTCATAAAATTGAACATTATTAATATTAAGTTTACTTTGAACTTCTGATGCAGAAATATTACTTCCTTGCTTAACTATCATTTTAGTAGTTTCTCTTTTAGGTCCATTCCCTACTACTATATTAGAATAACCTAATTCCTGTAGCTTTTTAGAATAAGTTGCTGCAAGTCCGCTAACATTTGTACCATTTAGTATCTTAATTTTGAAATTTTCTTTATTGAAAGATTTACTTTCGCTTCCACTCCCATTATCACCGTTTTTTATTGAATACATTAAATCTCTATTTTTTTCTCTATCATACACAAAATATGATACTCCACCTATATATTTTGCTTCTCCTTTTAATGTAGTCATATTTAACTTATCACTATCTAGTTTTGAAAAGATATATCCATACTTAAGTATATCTTCTGGAGACATATCGGTAGTTACATAATCAGGGACTGTTGACATTATTTTTGGAATTTTAGTCACTATACTAGGACTTTTAAATTTAGCTATAACTTTGTTTATAAACTGATGTTGATTTTCTATTCTTCCTAAATCCCCATCTTTAAATCCAGTTCCATTATTGTTTTTTCTCCATCTAAAAAATTCTTCTGCCTTTTTGCCATCTAAATGTTCTTCTGTGCCTTTATCAAAATGTATATGAAGATCTTGAGAAGGATCATCATAGTGCATATTTCTAGTTATAGTCATATCTATTCCACCTAAGGCATCTATAACTTTTCTAAAACCTTCATAATTAATTTTAGCATAATAATTTATTGATACTCCTAATAAATTTTCTACTGCAGATATACTCCCATTTACTCCATCTACAGCATGTGCTGCATTAATTTTCATATGTTTTCCATTTAACATAATACGTGTATCTCTTGGTATGGATACTATATTAACTTTCTTTGTCTTAGGGTTATAGTTTGCAAGCATAATAGTGTCAGTTCTTTTTGGATCATTTTTAGACTGAGACTTAGGATCTCCTATATCTACTCCCATTACAAGTATATTTACAGGCTCTCCACTTACAGTTTCTTTTGTGTTTATATTACCTTCTCCTGCTTTTGATGGTCCAAATCCTAAAAGATAAAGATAACCTAAAGTTCCTCCAAGTATTATAAGAGCTATCAAAACTATAATAACTTTAGTTAACCTACTTAAGCCTTTATTAGATTTTGATCTTCTTTTTTTATTCCCCATTTTTCCTATCACCTACATTTTATCGTTTATTAAACAATTTCTAGCAATTACAGTGTTAGTATGTAACAATTCTCCTTTATCTAAAACATATTTTATAGTACATTCTAAAGATTTTATTAATGCTTCATCTATATTTTCAAATGCCAGCTTTCTAATATCATGAACCTCTTTAAAATCTCTAGAAATTTCAATAACATCTGAAAGATAAATTATTTTTTCAAGCATACTCATATTAGCTCTACCGGTAGTATGGTATTTCACAGAATTTAATATATCTCTATCTTTTATTTCCATTTCTTCTTTCATTATTATAGAACCAATAAGCCCATGAGTTATTTGAATGTTTTTTAATGATATCCAATCTAAATTTAAATTATGGTCTTTTATTATATTAAGCAATTCTTTCTCAGACATATTTTTAGCACAATCATGACATAAAGCTGCTATTTCAGCTTTTTTCTTATCTACATTATATTTTTCTGCTAATTTTATAGCCATATCTTTTACATTTATAACATGGTCATATCTTTTTTTATCTAGTTTCTTTTTTATATAATCCTTTATTCTATCTTCAGTCCACACGTTATACTCCCCCAACGAAATACATTTTAAATTTATAATTAATCGGTATTAAATAAGCTTAATCTTTATTTTTTATATAAATTATTTTGAGCTATGAAATCATAAACTTCCATAGGTACATAATCATAAATTTCTTTATTTTCTCTTACACATTTTCTTATTTTAGTAGAAGATATATTCAAAATAGGCTTATCTATAAACAGTATTTTATCAGTATATTTTTTTATTATATTTTCCCTCTTATGTATTATTTCCGATTTATTTTCAAATTCCTGCCTGCGAAACACTACAAATTTACACCTATTAAATATTTCTTCTATGTTTTTCCATTTTTCTAAATAAGAAAAACAGTCCTCTCCAGTTATAAAATACCATTCAGTTAAAGGCTCTAGTTCATTAAAATATCTTAAAGTTTTATATGTGTAACTAATGTCCTTATTTTTTATCTCATAATCACTTACTTCAAAATCTTTTTCTTTACTAATTGCCATATTAACCATCTTATATCTTATATTACTATCAGTTTTATCTATACCTAGTTTATGAGGAGGATTTCCTGCAGGAACAAATATAACTTTATCTAAATTAAATATATTTAAAGCATCATATGCAACATTTATATGTCCCTTATGAATAGGATCAAAAGTCCCCCCAAAAATAGCCTTCCTAACCATGAAAATTCCTCGTTTCTAAACAATGTATTATTAAACTTGTGGTAGTTCTATTCTAGGCTTTTTCTTAGATTCTCTATATAAAACAAATTTACTTCCAATACACTGAACGCCATCGCATTTTAATTCTTTACATATAGCATCAGAAGCTTCTCTAGCTGTATAAAAGCTATTCTTAAGTATAGCCAGCTTTATAAGTTCTCTTGCTTCTAAAGCTTCATCTACTTGTTTTAAAAAATTATCAGTTATTCCTTCTTTTCCAACTCTAAATATAGGATCCATTTTATTGCTTAAACTTCTTAAATAACTTCTCTGTTTATTTTTTAACATTATTTTCCTCCTAGTAAGCCTAATTAGTTTTATTTATAGTAAGAATTCAAATTCAAAATCATTTAATCTAACCATATCTCCATCTTCTATTCCCATCTCTTTTAGTTCATCTAAAATACCCTTATTTTTTAAAACTTTATGGAAATATCTTAAATGATCTGAATCATTTACGTTAACTGCTGAAAGTAATCTATCAACAAAAGATCCTTTTATAATATAGGTATTTCCTTCTTTTGTTATATCATAAGTAAATCTTTTTTCTTCTGGAATAAATCTTTCATCATCGCTTATTTCTAAATCTGTTATAGGTATAGTACTTAAAAGTCTTGCTGCTTCTTTCATAACGTCTTGTATACCTTTTTTTGTAGCTGCAGACATTTTAAATACTTTATCATATCCTAATTTCTTTAATTTATTTTTAAATTCTTCAAATTTTGATTCATCATAAAGCATATCTACTTTATTTGCAACAACTATTTGTGGTCTATCATTTAATTTCACACTATAGTTTTTAAGTTCTTCGTTTATTTTTAAGAAATCTTCATAAGGATCTCTGCCTTCAAGGCCTGATATATCAACTATATGAATTAATATTCTTGTTCTTTCTATATGTCTTAAAAATTCTAATCCTAAACCAACACCTTCTGATGCTCCTTCAATTATTCCTGGTATATCTGCTATTACAAAATTACTGATACCTTCAAGATTTACTACACCTAAATTAGGTTTTAATGTAGTAAAATGATAGTTTGCAACTTTAGGTCTAGCTTTTGAAACTACAGATAATAAAGTTGATTTACCTACATTAGGAAACCCTATAAGTCCAACATCTGCTAAAAGTTTAAGCTCTAACTTTATTCTTCTCTCTTCTCCTGGCATACCAGGCTCTGCAAAGTTAGGAGCTTGCCTTGTTGCTGTAGCATATTTGTAGTTTCCTTTTCCGCCTTTTCCGCCTTTAGCAACAATATAAGTATCCTCTTTATGTGATAAATCCGTCATTATTTTACCTGTTTCAGAATCTTTTACAACAGTTCCAACAGGTACTTTTATATATAAATTCTGAGCATTTTTACCATATCTTTTAGAACCCATTCCATTTTCTCCAGGTTCTGATACATATTTTCTCTTATAAGTGAAATCTAAAAGAGTAGTCATATTAGAATCTGCTACTAATACAACATTTCCTCCATCTCCACCGTCTCCTCCATCAGGTCCACCCATGGCAACGTATTTTTCTCTTCTAAAATGTATTCCTCCGTCTCCACCTTTACCTGACTTAACAAAAATTTCAACTGCATCTATAAACAAGTTGTTTCACTCCTCGTATGTAATCTAGTTACATTTTAATTATATCCAAACTTTACACCTTTTAATAGTAATTCATGATAATTTAATGATTTTAAAAAAGCACCCTAATATAGGGTGCCTTCTTTATTATTCAGCTAAAACTTTTTCTACTTCTACAGGATAAATGCTTGCTTTTTTCTTGCTTTTTCCTAGTCTTTCGTATTTAACTACTCCGTCTATTTTAGCAAATAGTGTGTCATCTCCACCTTTACCTACATTTAGTCCTGGATGAATTTTAGTTCCTCTTTGTCTTACAAGTATGTTACCTGCTAAAACGAATTGTCCGTCTGAGCATTTAACTCCAAGTCTTTTAGATTCACTATCTCTACCGTTTTTAGAACTACCTACTCCTTTTTTATGAGCAAATAATTGAAGGTTCATAATTAACATTACATTACACCTCCTCTACTTTTACTTTTATATATTTACCGTAATTATATTCAACGCTTCTTAATCCTAATAACATAGTGTCCATAAGGACTTTACATCTATTTATATCTTCTTTTGAGCAAGACGTTAAATCTATGCTTAAAAAGCCATCATTTTCTTTTATGTAAGGATTAACTTTTAAAACTTCTGTGATACCATTAGCTACAGTAAGTGATATAGCCGATACAGCGGTGCACACCATATCATATCCTTGGTCAACTGAATTTGCATGACCTGATAGCTGAACTGATACCAAATTATCATTTTTTTTAATAAATCTTACTAAAACCATAATTATGCTTCAATTTTTTCTATTTGAACTTTTGTATATGGTTGTCTGTGTCCTTGTTTCTTTCTGTAGTGTTTTTTAGGTTTATATTTGAATACTACAACTTTTTTAGCTTTTCCTTGAGCTAATACTTTTGCAGTAACCTTAGCACCTTCTACTACTGATTTTCCAACAACAACTTCACCATTGTCTTTTCCTACTAAAAGAACGTTGTCAAATTCTACTGTTGAATCTGCTTCAACTGGTAATTTTTCAATATATAATACGTCTCCTTCTGAAACTTTATATTGTTTTCCACCAGTTCCTATAACTGCGTACATTACAAAACACCTCCTCATTCCAGTCTCGCCGTTAAGGGCACATGCAAAACATGATTTAATAACCCCTTCAGAGCGGTCTACAAAGGACATTTTAACATAACAATACTTCTTTGTAAAGAAAATTATCCGTAAAACTTAAATTTTTCAACACTTTTTGAATCATCTTCAAATATAATAGATTGTACGTCGTAAAAATTCTTCTTCTCTACAAATTTTAAATATACCTTTTTATCATATGCATTTATATCTTCTATAAATTTTTTCTTTTCATTTTCTATATGTTTTTTATACCTAGAATCTATTTCTATGTATAATTTATCAGTATTTCTTTTATCTTCTATTTTCATAATTAAATTTCTTATAAGTAATTTAACATAAGAAAATTTAAGCATATATGCATTTCCATTACAACAAATACAAGGTTCTTCTATATGTTCATAAATACTTTTTCCTTGTCTTCTTCTTGCTATTTGTAATAAATTCAATTCAGTAAAAGGATATATAACTGTTTTACTTTTATCTCTTTTTAAACCTTCATTTAATTTATCCAATATCTTAATTTTCTCATCTTCATCTTCCATATCTATAAAATCAATAAGTATTATACCACTTAAATTTCTAAGAAGAATTTGTTTTGTTATCTCTTCTGAGGCTTCCATATTAGTTGTAAATACTGTTTTTTTCATAGATTTAAACTTTGTATTTTTACCAGTATTAACATCTATAACATACATAGCTTCTGTTCTATCTATAGTTATATAACCACCACATTTTAAAAATACTTTATATTTGGTAAGAGAAAGTATCTCATTTTCTATTCCATAATAATCAAATAAATTTCTTTTTTCTTTATAGTAAGTAAGTGAATTAGTTAAAAAATAATCTTTTGAAAAACCTTTTATAAATTCATAATCTTTTTTATTATCAACATATATTTTATATTCTTTATTAAAAAGCTTATCTCTAAGTAATTTTCCAACAGTTCCTCCATTATCAAAAACCATTCCTGGGTTCAATTTGCAATTACCTTTTTTACAAATATCATTATATATGTTATACAAATTATCAATTTCTAAATTTATATCCTCAAGCTTCGTCTCAGTAGAATTAGTTCTAATCATTAATCCTACATCTTTTGGTTTTTTAATCTTTTCTTCTATAATAGCTTTGAATTTATCATCTTTTATTTTCTTAGAAAATTTTATATTTTTATTTAAAGTTTCAATAACTGTATATTTCCCTGGAATACTTATAGCATTAGTAACTTTAGGCCCTTTTTTATTTATACCTTCTTTTAGGATTTGTACTAATATATATTCTCCTTTTTTTATAGATAAATTATTAAATTTTTTATCCATATATAAATAGGCGTTTTTATCAGTTCCTATATCTATAAAAGCACTTTTTATACCTGGAACTATATTTTTAACTTTTCCTATATATATTTCCCCTACACTAGGGGTAATATCATTTTCTTCTATGTAAAGCTCTTTCATATCTTTATCATGTCTTACTGCTATTCTTAAAAGATCTCTTTGCCTTTCTATAAATATTTGCTTCATTTAAAGGCACACCCCTTCTATTTGAAAACTAAAATCAAACTTTTCTTATACCAATTTTGCATAATCATAAAGAGAAACTGCTTTTTTATTATAGGTTCCAAACATCTCTAATCTTTGTATATCTACAAAGGAATTTTCTTTAACACTACTAGTATTTTCTTTTATAAATTTTGCAAAAACCTCTGCTGATAAGTTTTCTCTACTTCCACAAGAAAGTATAACTCCAAATAATAGCTCTTCATTTTTAATGCTATATTTTAGATTTTTAACCATAGGTTTTATATCTACAGTCTTTTCACTCTTCTTACTTTTCTTAATAGTAAACCACTCTTTTAAACTCAATATATTTTTTATTTCCTTTTCTAGCTTAGAAGAATCAGTATATTTTATCTTAATAACATACTTTGCATTTGTAATAGCAGCCATAGATTTAAATACTTTTTTGTTAACATCATCTTTAATTTTAAGTGCTTTAAAATACTTTATTCCAGATGGTGCAGTATCATTTAATTTATCTATTATTTCTTTTTCATCTGTTTCCTCATTAAATCTTACATCCATATATTCTCCCTTAGAATACATGCCTACTGCTAAAGGTTGTGCTACAGACATTAATATATGAGGATTGAAGCCTTTAGAATATTCAACATTTAAACCACTTCTTTTAAAATTTCTTTGAATAGTTCTTTGAATATCTAAATGAGATACAAATTTTATATTACTTTCTTTTGAAAATTTAATTAAATATCGCACCTTCAAAACACTTCCCTTCCAAGTTCACATTAACTCCACAATTTTTGCATCCTTGCCTACAATCCGGTGTCAATTCAGCTTTTTTAGCTCTTTTATCTTCTTCTATTAAGAAATTCTTATTTACTCCTATATCTATAAAATCCCATGGCATAATTTCATCATATTCTCTTTGTCTATATGCATAAAACTCTCCATCTACATTGCATTCTTTTAAAGCCTCTTGCCATATATCAAAATCAAAGTATTGAGACCATCCATCAAACCTAGCTCCTTTTTCAAAGGCTTTAATTAAAACATCACAAACCCTTCTATCTCCTCTTGCAAAAATAGCTTCCATATAACTTACTAAAGATTCATGCCAATTATATGTAATCTGTCTACTTTTTATAGTGTCTCTAAGGGTATTTATTTTTTCTTTTACACTATCCATTTTATCTTGTGGTGCCCATTGAAATGGAGTAAATGGTTTTGGTACAAATATAGAGGTACTAACAGTTACCTTTAATCCTCTTTTTCTTATCTCTTTTGGAACTTCATAATATTTATCTACTACCTTTTGAGCTAAATCAGCAATTCCTTTAACATCATCTATAGTTTCATAAGGAAGTCCAAGCATAAAATATAATTTTATAGTAGACCAACCTTCTTCAAATGCACTTTTTACAGAATCCATAAGATTTTTTTCAGTTACACCTTTATTTATAACATCTCTCATTCTCTGCGTTCCTGCTTCTGGTGCAAAAGTTAATCCAGTTTTCCTAACCTTTTGAATTTCTTTTATTAAATCAACAGAAAAAGAATCAATTCTTAATGATGGAAGAGTTACCCCAACTTTTTCATTTTTATATTTCTCTATCATAGAAAAAACTAAATTTTGTATATCTGAATAATCACATATACTTAATGACGATAAAGTAATTTCATCATATCCTGTATTTTTTACTAGTTTTTCAGAAAGCTCCATAAGCTTATCTGTTTTCTTCTCTCTTACTGGTCTATAAATCATACCTGCTTGACAAAATCTACACCCTCTAGTACATCCTCTAAAAGTTTCTAAAACAATTCTATCATGTACTATATCTGTATAAGGTACTATTAAATTATCTGGATAATCCACATTATTAAAATCAGTTATTATTCTTTTCTTTACTTTTTTAGGAACATCATCATAAATTGGTTTAAATTCTTTTATTGTGTTATCTTCTTTATAAGTAACCTCATAAAGAGATGGAACATAAATTCCTTCTAAATGACTTACAGCTCTTAAAAATTCTTTTTTCTTACCCTTATATTTCTTATAAAGATCCATTATTTCATGCATTGATTCTTCTCCTGCTCCTAAGGAAAAAAAGTCTGCTATATCATAAAGTGGTTCTGGATTATAAGCACAAGGACCTCCACACATAACTATAGGTTCATCTTCAGATCTTTCTGAAGCTCTTACAGTTACTCCTCCTAAATCTAACATATTTAATATATTAGTGTAACTCATTTCATATTGAAGAGTAAAACCAATAAAGTCAAAATCTTTTATAGCATCTTTGCTTTCTAATCCATATAAAGGTATATTTTCTTCTCTCATAAGTTTTTCCATATCAGGCCATGGTGCAAATACCCTTTCACAATATGTATCTTTTCTTTCATTTAATATATAATATAATATTTTCATTCCTAGATGAGACATTCCTACTTCATATACATCTGGAAAACAAAAAGCAAATCTTATGTCTATATCTTCTGGTGATTTTTGGTATTCATTCAATTCTCCGCCTATATATCTAGCTGGTTTCTCTACTCTATATAATATATCATCAGATATTTTGTTCATTAAAACTCCTCCTATTGGTTTATCACATTATTACATTTTAACATATAAGCACGGATAAAAACAATTAATTGTTTTACCCGTGCTTATTTAAGATATTAAATATTTTTTTTCTTTAAAACAAACTGCTTTACGGTTATATTACCATAAATTTTAAGACCTTTTACTACTTCACTTTCATACACTGTATCTACAATCTCCATATTGTCATCTAATATTGAAAATACACTGTATTTATTTTTATCAACTAAGGAAATAACATCCAACAAATTCATATTATAGTATACTGAAATACTTCTATTTTCCATGTATCCTTTTTTAAAAAATTTAGATTTTTTCTTTACTATATGAGACATAATAACATAAGCTACCCTTTCTTTTTCTTTTAAAGACGATATTATTATAAATATAGAAACAATTCCTAGAGTAAAATTATTTTTTCCTTTCATAAATAAGAATATATATATAAACATAAAAAAAATACTTATTACTATGCTTACATTTATAGTTATTTTATTTGCTCTTCTTTCTAACATTTTAAAAGATAATATATCTCTTAAAATTCTTCCTCCGTCTAATGGAAATGCTGGTATAAGATTAAATATCCCTATTATTAAATTACTTTGAATTAACATGTATATATATATATTATTATACTTTGTATATATAAAGTAAAAAATTAAAGTTGCAATTATATTAAAAACAGGGCCTGATAGAGATATTATTAAATCTTGTCTATTAGTTGCATCTTCTAAATCATCTAGATTTAAAACAAGTCCAAGAGGTAGAAATTCTATATCAAATCCATTAAACCCCATTGAACCTGCAACTAAATAATGAACACATTCATGAAAAAATACTACAAAGAATGCTAAGAAAAGGTTTCCTCTATAACCTATAAAAAATAAAAATATAAGGTATGGAATAAAATACTTATTTATCTTTATCACATTATACCTCTATAAATTACTTACACAATCTAAAATATTCAATTATGTAAAATTTATTCTAAATATTTTAAAATTCATCAAAATAATATTGAGGATTTTTGCTTTCCCCCATATATATAAGCTCAAAATGCAAATGTGGACCTGTAGATTTCCCTGTATTTCCACTTTTCCCTATAAGTTGTCCTTTTTTTACTGATTGCCCTTTTTTTACTGAAATATCATTTAAATGAGCATATTTAGTTTCTATTCCTTTTCCATGATCTACAATTATATATTTCCCAAAATCTTTATTTTCTCCACAATCTTTTACTTTCCCTTTAAAACAAGATAATATTTTTGTATTTTCTTTTACACTAATATCTATGCCATTATGTTTCTTTTCCTTTCCAGTAATAGGATCTTTTCTTTCTCCATATTTTGAAGTAATTTTCCCACTTACAGGAATAACAAAGTCTTTACTTATATGTGTATATACTGTATTCTCACCAGTTATTTTTGATTTAAGATTTTCAATAACCTTTAATCCGTCCTCTTTTATATCCTCATATTTTAAATTTTTTATTTTTGAAAGCAAAGGCTTATAATTATAATTTTGATTTACAATCTCCTTAGAATAATTATATGCCATTTTTGTTTTAGGAGTAGAAATAGCTTTAACCCCTATAACTAATATAGCTAAAACTAATACTCCTACTAAATCTATCATTATTTTTTTTACAAAAAAATTAGAACTTTTCTTTTTATTATTTTTATCATATCTCTTGTATACATCATTAGAAAATCTTCTCTTTTTTAAAGAACTATAATAATCTTCATATTGTGATTTATACAAAATTAAACCTCCATAATTATTTATTTCTATATATTTATATTACTTTCTACTACTAATTTATGACTGAATATAGAAGAAGATATTATAGTAATTAATCCCATAAAAATAAAGAACCATGAAAAACATGGTTCTTTATTATATATACTTTTTATTTTTTATTATTTCAATACTTAAAATATGTAAAAATAATATTAAAAGTTTATTTTTTTTCTTCTCATACCTATATTTAAAACTAATGCTACTGCCATAAAATTAGTTAAAACAGATGTTCCACCATAGCTCATAAAAGGAAGTGTTATACCTGTTATAGGCATTATTCCTATTGCCATTCCTATATTTTGTAGTATAGAAAATAAAAATAAAGAAGCTACGCCTGCTGCGACCATTTTTCCAAATACATCCTTAGACCTTTTAGCAATTTTAATAAATTTATATATAAGTATAACATATAAAAGTAATAGAACAATTGCTCCAACTAATCCCCACTCTTCTCCTACTACAGCAAAAATAAAATCTGTTTGAGATTCTGGTATAAATCCTCCAGAAATTTGAGTTCCTTTCAAAAATCCCTTTCCAAACACCCCACCAGATCCTATTCCTATTTTAGATTGAACTAATTGCATACCTGCATTTAATTCATCTGCCTCTGGATTAAGAAATGAAGTAAGTCTAATTTTCCAATATGGTTTCATAAGTGGTGTATTCCATATTATAGCTACAAGCCCTACTAATCCACTTAATCCTCCTAATATAGCTTTCCAATTTAATCCTGCTATAAAAACTATTCCTAATACTGAAAAAAAACAAACCATAGTCATCCCCATATCTGGTTGTATTAGTATAAGAACCATAGGAATTACTGCATAAAAAACTAAAATAAAGAAATTTTTAAAATTATTTATGTCACCTTCCATATCATCAAGTTTTTTTGCAAGCATTATAATGAGAGCTACTTTAGCAAACTCTGATGGCTGAATTTGTAAAGGTCCTATTTTCATCCAAGAACCAGCACCATTAACAACTTGTTTAAATATAGTATCATTTAATATTAATAAAAACACACTAAACCAATAAAGTATAGCCGCATAATTTTCAATAATTATATAATCAAAAATTAGTATTAAATAAGTAAGACCTAATCCAGCTCCAAGCCATACTAATTGTTTTATAAAATAAATATTACCAGAACTTAAACGAGTGGCACTATATACATTAACAGCACTAAATGCCATAATTACTATTTGAATTAATATTATTGAAAAATCTAGTTGTTTTAACATTTTTCTATTTATAATAAATTTTTCTAACATATTCTACCCCCTTAATACAAATATGATTATACCACATAAAGTTTAAAAAGCTATGTATAAATTTATACATAACTTTTAAATATTTATTTAATATTCTTTTTAACTTTCTTTATTGGAATGCTTGCTATTAATGCCGGCGCACATCCTTCTACCTCTTCTGTACTTGTCATTTTAATGTCAACTTCATGATCATCAATTTCCAGATATTTAGATATTACCTCAAGCATATCTTCTCTTATAGATTCTAAAACTTTAGGAGATATAGAGTTCCTATCTTGTATCAATATTAATTTTAGCCTTTCCTTAGCTACATCTTTTGAAGAAGGTTTTGAAGAAAATAATTTAAATAAATCCATTATATCACTCCTAATTTAACCCTAGTAACCTTTTAAATGATTTTAAAAACCCATGATTATTATTATTACTAAAATCCATTATGGGAACTTTTTCTCCTGTTATCCTCTTCGCTATGTTTCTAAATGCTTTTCCTGATGCAGCTTTATCATCTAGCACAATAGGTTCTCCTTTATTAGTTGATACAGTTATACTCCTATCATCTGGAACAACACCTATAAGTTTTATAGCTAAACTATCTATTATATCGTCAATTCCTAACATTTCACCTTTTTTAGTCATTTCATAGTTCAACCTATTTACTACTAATTGATGATCTTCTATACCTTTTGAATCTAATTTTCCTATAACCCTATCTGAATCTCTTACTGAAGTTACTTCAGGATTTACAACTACTAAAGCCCTATCAGCTCCTACTATAGAACTTTCAAATCCCCTCTCAATTCCAGCAGGACAATCTATTATTACATAATCAAAATCTTCTTTAAGATCATTAATTATGTTTAACATATGCTCTACTTTTACATCTTCTTTATCTCTAGTTTGAGCTGTAGGTAACAAATACAAATTACTTAACCTTTTGTCTTTTATTAAAGCTTGTTTTAATCTACACCTTTTTTCTATAACATCAAGAAGTGTAAATACTATTCTATTTTCAAGTCCCATTAGGACATCCAAATTTCTTAATCCTGTATCACCATCTACTATTACTACTTTGTTTCCCATAGAAGCAAGTGCTGTTCCTATGTTAGCAGATGTGGTAGTTTTTCCAACTCCGCCTTTACCAGACGTAACCACTATACTTTCTCCCATTTTTTACCCTCCTTAATACATATATTTATTAGGTATATACGGCTCAACTATTATTGTTTTTTCCCTTATTTTTGCAACTTCTGGGTATCTAGGTTTTACATTATCTTCCGGTGATCTTGTCATTATATTAGATATTCTGAGAATAGATGGTTGAAGACAAAGAGCTGCTACAATAGCTTTTGAATTACCTCTAAAACCAGCATGTACATACCCTTTAAGAATTCCTAGTACTATTACATTGCCATCAGCATATACTTCTGCTCCTGAATTTACATTTCCTATAATAACTAAATTACCACTATAACTAATTACTTGTCCACTTCTTATAGTTTTTCTAATAAACTTAGTCTTCCCTTCATATATGCCATCGAAAAACTTTTTCTTTTTTTCTTTTCTATCTTCAAATACACAATCTTTTATAGAAAATTCATCAAACAAAACTGTCTCTAATTTTTTTAAATTTTTTTCATTTAAACATTTCAGGTCTATAATTACATTAATGCTAGCTCCCTTATAAAAATTTTTGCCTTTTGATAATCTATCCATAAGTGCACGTAGCATTTGGTCAAAATCTCTGAATTTATTCATATTAATTATAGCATTTAGTCCTTCTCTGTTTCCTTTGATTACTATACCGTCACCAAGCATATCCAACCTCCAAAACAACCCTTTAAAGCTACTACTTTATGTATATTTCAACATATTTTTATTAAATCCTTCTAATTGCAAAGAAATTTAATAATATTTTACCAAACTACTTCTCATATCTTTTTATTTTTCGGTTTTTTAAAACTATACTTTAAAATTTTTAATCTTTTTTACAAAATAAACATGACTGAAATTTCACAGTCATGTTTACTATATTTTATATCATTTACTATTTACATTTATTTATTATCTTTATTATAACAGTTCTCTAAATTTTCATATTTTATAGAATCACCATATTATTTACTTTTAGTATCAGCTTTTTTACCTTTGTTAAAATATTGCTCAAATATTGCCTTTGCAACAGGTGCTACATATCCACCATGCTGTCCATCAAATACAACAACTGAAACTGCAATTTTAGGATTATCTATAGGAGCAAATGCTATAAGTGTAGCATAAGATGTCCTTCCAAATTCCCCTTGATTTTCACTAATATCTGCAGATCCTGTTTTAGCTGCTACCTTAACATTAAAACTTTTAAAGGTATTAGTTGCAGTACCTGCTGCACCTCTAGCAACTTCAGTCATACCGCTTCTCACTGCCGCAAGATTTTCCTTACTTACATTTGTTTTTTCTGCTATTTCTGGTTTTATATCTTGAATAACATTTTTATCAGAATCTAATATTTTTTTTACTAAATGAAGATTATATCTATCTCCTCCATTTGCAATAGTAGCTACATAATTTGCTAATTGAAGTGGAGTAAAACTACTTATACCTTGACCTATAGATGCATTATACATATTAGCTCCAAGCCTTAACTGAGAGTTAGCATCTGAAACCGTAATATATCTAACAACATTTATTATTGTACTAATTTCCTTATCAGATATATTTTTATTTTTCTGGGCTGAATCTTCTGTTATTAATTGTTTAAATAATTTTTTATATTCTTCAGAATTAAATTTCTTACTTCCCTCTTCTATGGATTGTTTCACTAAATCTTTTATAGAAGTTTTTATTTCCTTTACTTTTTCAGTATCTGAATCTCTATCATATAAATCTATAGATGGAAATCTATTTCCTCTAGAATCTTTACCTTCTTTTAATGTAGACATAGTTTGCCATAAATACTGCCTAGCATATATCTTAGTCATAGAATACTTATTAAATACTTGGCCAAAATTTTCAGGTATTTCTATACCTGTTGCAGGTTTTACATCAGAATTAGGTGGTACTCCTAATCCAAATTTCCAAGCATACTTAGCTAATATATCATCTCCACCAGTTTCTCTTAGTTTCTTACCTACTGTCATAAAATATGGGTTACTTGATACCTCTAGAGCCTTTGTTAAATCTACAGGGCCATATGCTCCTACATCAAATTTTCTAATAAAATTTTTACCATCATCAAATACTCCGTTATCATCCATTGAAAAGCCTTGTCCTATGGCACCACTTTCTAATCCCGCTATTGCAGTCATAGGTTTAAAAGTAGATCCTGGTGGAACTACTGACATAGTGGCATAATTATATAGTGGTTTTGGGTATACATCGTGTATATCTTCTCTGATTGTTTTATTATTTTTTATACGTTTATCTAATGGAAATAATTCATTTAATTTTCCCTCTGTATCTCCGCCAGATAAGCCTTTGCTATTTATATAATTTCTTCCAAACTCAGCTAAATTCGGATTAAAAAATTCTTTGTACTTTTCTGGAGTTAACTTACCTGGTGTTGAAAATATATTAGGATCAAAACCAGGTCTACTTGCTAAAGCTAATATTTCTCCAGTATTTACATCTACTGCCACTGCCGCTCCCCTAGTAGCATTTCCTGCTTTAGGATAAGTTGCTCTTATATATTTCATATTATCATCTAAAGCCTTTTCAGCAGCTGCTTGTATATCCTTATCTATAGTAAGCTGTAATGTTTGACCGGGATAAGGCTCTCTCCTTCCAAGTTCTTCAACAATTCTACCATTTTTATTTAATTTTACTATTTTTCCACCTTTAGAGCCTTTAAGTCTGTCTTCATAAATTCCTTCTATTCCATTTATACCTATGTAGTCAGAGCTTACATCATATCCTTTTTCTTTATACTTATCTCTATCTCCACTTATCTTAGAAATATATCCTAGTGCAGCTGCTCCTACTTCTTTATTAGGATAATATCTTACTGGCTGAGTTGTAACATCTATTCCAGGAAGATCATTAAGTTTTTGAAGAAAAATAGTAGCTGTTTCTTTACTTATATCATTAGCTATAGTTACTGGTTTATATCCTGAAAAACGTTGCATTTTAGCTGTATCTTTTACTATCATATAACGTCTTTTATCTTTAAGAGAATATCCTTTTCCATCTATTTCATACTGTTTAACTAAAAAATCAAAAACTTCTTTTGGTGTTATTTTAGCTAACTCTTCATCAATTTTCTCTTTATCTTTATCTGTAAGTTCTTCTTTATGTTTACCTTTAAAGAATTTTTTTCTTACTTCCTCATCAAGTCCTCTATCCTTTTTAAATCTAAGTTCTAAAACTTTTTTTACTTTAGGATCATCAGATTTAAATTCAAATCTATATGGATTTATTTTAAGTTCAAAATCATCTGTTTGTTCTTGCTTTCTTTCATCTAAAATATCAAAAACTTTATTCATAGTTTTAAAAAAATCTTTTTTACTTTCAGAGGTTTCATTATACACAAGCATATAATTTTGTTTATTAGTCGCAAGTACATTGTTATTTCTATCTAAAATTTCGCCTCTAGGAGCTGCCTCTGGTATTTCTCTTATAGATCTATTATTAGCTTTTTCTTTAAATTGTTGAGAATTTAAAACCTGAAGGTAAACTAACCTTGAAATAATTCCAATAAAGACCAAAAATATAATTATTACAAATGCAGTGAACCTGGTAAATTTTTTATTTTTATCTACTCTCATTAATTAAATCACCAATCCTTCAGAACTCATACTTTCACTTATTACAACTAATATTACTGCACTACAAATATTAGTTTATAATATATATAATGTATACTTTAAACTTTTTAATATTTTTATAAAATAAACATGACTGAACTTTCACAGTCATGTTTATTATACCTTATATTATTCACTATTTACATTCTTTTATCTTTATCATACAGTCATACTAAATATACACATTTTATATAACTACTCTATTATTTACTTTTAGTATCTGCTTTTTTATCTTTATTAAAATATTGTTCAAATATTGCCTTTGCAACAGGTGCTACATACGTACCATGCTGTCCATCAAATACAACAACTGAAACTGCAATTTTCGGATTATCTGCAGGAGCACATGCTATAAGTGTAGCATAAGATGTCCTTCCAAATTCACCTTGATCATCCCTGATATCTGCTGACCCTGTTTTGGCTGCTACCTGAATTGGAAGAAGATCTTTAAATGCATTAGCAGCAGTACCGCCTTCTCCTCCAGTAACTTCTTTCATACCTCTCATTACTGCATCAATATTTTCTTTACTTACATTTGTTTTTTCTGCTATTTCTGGTTTTATATCTTGAATAACATTTTTATCAGAATCTAATATTTTCTTTACTAAATGAAGATTATATCTATCTCCTCCATTTGCAATAGTAGCTACATAATTTGCTAATTGAAGTGGAGTAAAAGTATTCATTCCTTGTCCTATAGATGCATTATACATATTTGCTCCAAGTCTTAATTGAGAATTAGCATCTGAAACTGTTATATACCTAACTACATCTATTATTTTACTAATTTGTTTATCTGCTATACTTTTATTTTTCTGTGCTGAATCTTCTGATATCAATTCTTTAAATAACTTTTTATATTCTTCAGAATTAAATTTTTTACTTCCTTCTTCTATAGATTGTTTTATTAAATCTTTTATAGAAGTTTTTATTTCCTTTACTTTTTCAGTATCTGAATCTCTATCATATAGATCTATAGATGGAAATCTATTTTCTCTAGAATCTTTACCTTCTTTTAATGTAGACATAGTTTTCCATAAATATTGCTGAGCATATAACTTAGTCATAGAATACTTATTAAATACTTGACCAAAATGTTCTGGTATTTCTATACCTGTTGCAGGTTTCACATCAGAATTAGGTGGTACCCCTAATCCAAATTTCCAAGCATATTTAGCTAATAGATCATCTCCTCCAGTTTCTCTTATCTTCTGACCTACTGACATAAAATATGGGTTACTTGATACAGCTAATCCCTTAGCTAAATCAACAGAACCATAAGTATACTTAAATTTTTTATTAAAACCATTACCATCATCAAATACTCCATTATCTGTTATAGAAAAGTATTGTCCTATAGCTCCACTTTCTAATCCTGCTATTGCAGTCATAGGTTTAAACGTAGATCCTGGTGGTATTAATGGCATAGTAGCATAGTTATATAATGGTTTTGGATATATATCATGTATATCTTCTCTGATTGTTTTATTATTTTTTATACGTTTATCTAATGGAAATAATTCATTTAATTTCCCCTCTGTATCTCCTCCAGATAAACCTCTGCTATTTATATAATTTCTCCCAAATTCAGCTAAATCAGGATTAAAAAATTCTTTATACTTTTCTGGAGTTAGCTTACCTGGTGTGGAAAATATATTAGGATCAAAACCTGGTCTACTTGCTAAAGCTAATATTTCTCCAGTATTTACATCTACTGCTACCGCTGCTCCCCTTGTAGCATTTGCTGATTCTCCTCTATTCCTTAAGCTTTTCATTGTATCATCTAAGGATTTTTCAGCAGCTGCCTGTATATCCTTATCTATAGTAAGTTGTAATGTTTGTCCAGGATAAGGCTCTCTCCTTCCAAGTTCTTCAACAATTCTACCATTTTTATTTAGTTTTACTATTTTTCCACCTTTAGATCCTTTAAGTCTGTCTTCATAAACTCCTTCTATTCCATTTATACCTATATAATCAGAGCTTACATCATATCCTTTTTCTTTATATTTGTCTCTATCTCCACTTATCTTAGAAATATATCCTAATGCAGCAGAACCTATTTCTTTATTAGGATAGTATCTTACTGGCTGAGTTGTAACATCTATTCCGGGAAGATCATTAAGCTTTTGAAGAAAAATAGTAGCTGTTTCTTTACTTATATCATCAGCTATGGTTACTGGTTTATATCCTGAAAAACGTTGCATTTTAGCTGTATCTTTTACTATCATATAACGTCTTTTATCTTTAAGAGAATATCCTTTTCCATCTATTTTATATTGTTTAACTAAAAAATCAAAAACTTCTTTTGGTGTTATTTTAGCTAACTCTTCATCTATTTTCTCTTTATCTTTATCTGTAAGTTCTTCTTTATGTTTACCTTTAAAGAATTTTTTTCTTACTTCCTCATCAAGTCCTCTATCCTTTTTAAATCTGAGTTCTAAAGCTTTTTTTACTTTAAGATCATCAGATTTAAATTCAAATCTATATGGATTTATTTTAAGTTCAAAATCATCTGTTTGTTCTTGCTTTCTTTCATCTAAAATATCAAAAACTTTATTCATAGTTTTAAAAAAATCTTTTTTACTTTCAGAAGTTTCATTATACACAAGCATATAATTTTGTTTATTAGTAGCAAGTACATTGTTATTTCTATCTAAAATTTCACCTCTGGGAGCTGCCTCTGGTATTTCTCTTATAGATCTATTATTAGCTTTTTCTTTAAACTGTTGAGAATTTAAAACCTGGAGATAAACTAACCTTGAGACAATTCCAATAAAAACAAAAAATATAATTATTACAAATGCAGTGAACCTGGTAAATTTTTTATCTTTATTTACTTTCATTAATTAAATCACCAATCCTTTAAAACTTCCACTTTCGTTTAATACTTTTTGTAGTGCAAATTCTATATACAATATTGTATATTATAAGTATTAATACTGCATTATATATACTGGTAAAAAATATCAATTTATAATCCATATATACACCCATAGCATAAAATGTAATAAATACACCTATGCCCTTTAAAATGCTTAAGATTATACATGAAATAAAAGGTATAAATACTTTCCTTTTTATTATATTGGAACCAATCTCACTAGCTAAAACACATATTAACATATTAAATAATGCATTCACCCCAAATACATTAGTAAAATATATATCTTGAATAACCCCTGAAAACATTCCTATCCATAAGGCTTCCCATTTATTATTTATAATAGAATAACTTAAAACAAATACAAATATTAAACTTGGATATACCCCTTTTATTGATATAAATGGAATTAATGAGTTATCAAGTATAGATAATAGAAGAATAACCGCTCCTAATATAGCTGATTTTTTCATAATATACCACCTTAATACTCAACTTTTACTTTATTTTTAGGTACTACAATAAATATTTCTTGTACTTTTTCTAAATTTGCACTAGGTTTTATAACAGCTGTTTTCATTATTTTACCTTTGTCTTCTTGTACTAAAATTACTTTACCAATCCTTAAGCCTTTAGGATAAAACCCTCCAGTACCTGAAGTTAAAATATCGTCTCCTTTTTTCACTTTAGAATCCATAGGTAAAAATTCTAATCTAGCTAATAGATTATTAGAACCATCTTTATATCCTTTAACAATACCATTATTTTCACCAGTGCTTTCTACCATAGCACTTACTGCTAAATTTTCATTAGAAATAGATTGTACCTTTGACCAATTTGATCCTGCTTGAATGACTTTACCAAATAACCCTTCTGATGTTATAGCTATCATATCCTTACCAACACCATCTTTGGTACCTCTATTTATAGTAAATTCATCTATATATCCGCTTCCACTTTTACTAATTATATCGCATCCAATATAATCATACTGAGAATGCTGATTTTTGAAATTCAATGCTTTTCTTAATCTTTCATTTTCTTTTACAGCTAGTTTATTTTCAATTAATTTTTTTTCAAGTTCACTATTTTTCTTTTTTAAATCATTATTTTCTTTTTTAACATCCGGTATATTTAATACAAATCCTATGTAGTTTTTAATTTTCTGATTAGTTTTATAAAAGACTCCTTGAATAGGATTTAAAACACTGCCTACTCCACTTTCAACAAAAGATAACTTACTTCTCCCTACGCTCTGTGTAATTAATATTAAAAAGGTAACTGACAGTAAAATTATTGTTACTGCCAGTTTATTTTTGAAAATCTTCATAATTTATTACTTTTTCCCTGCTGATACTAATTTATCTATAGTTTCTAATGCTTTTCCTGCACCAATTGCTACACAGTTAAGGGGAGATTCAGCTATATGAACCGGCATATGTGTTTCTTTGTTTATAAGCTCGTCTAAACCTTTAAGAAGTGCTCCCCCTCCGGCTAACATTATTCCTTTATCCATTATATCTGAAGCAAGTTCTGGTGGAGTCTTTTCTAGTGTTGTTTTTATAGCATCTATTATTGCAAATACAGGTTCTTTTAAAGCTTCTCTAACTTCTTTTTCTGTAATTGTAACAACTTTTGGAAGACCTGATATTAAATCTCTTCCTCTTATATCCATTTCCTTATTTTCCCCTATATCATATGCAGAACCTAGTTCAACTTTTATATTTTCTGCTGTTCTTTCACCTATCATTAAGTTATATTCTTTCTTTATGTAGCTTATAATTGATTGATCTAATTCGTCTCCAGCAACTCTTAAAGATTTACTTGTTACTATTCCTCCAAGAGATATTATAGCAACTTCAGTAGTACCGCCTCCGATATCTACTATCATGCTTCCTGTAGGTTCATTTACTGGAAGACCTGCTCCTATTGCTGCTGCCATTGGTTCTTCCATTAATACCACTTCTCTAGCTCCTGCTTGTTTTGTAGCTTCATCTATAGCTCTTTTTTCCACTTCTGTAACTCCTGATGGAAAACATATAACTATTCTTGGATTTGTAAACCCACTCTTAGGACTTATTTTTTCAATGAATTTTTTAAGCATAGTTTGTGTTACATCAAAATCTGCAATAACTCCATCTTTTAATGGTCTTATTGCAACTATGTTACCAGGTGTTCTTCCTATCATTTGTTTAGCTTCTTCCCCCACAGCTAAAACCTTATTTATATCCTTATTTATAGCAACAACTGAAGGCTCAGCAAGTACTACTCCTTTTCCTTTTACATATACTAAAGTATTAGCAGTTCCTAAATCTATTCCCATATCTTTAGTTATACCAAAAAATCTCATATTTGTTGTTCTCCTCTCTATCTCTATTTATATTATACCCTTTTGGTTTAAACTCATATAGCTATTGCTTCCAATTATTGTGTAATGCAATAAATCTATGTCTATTAGTTCACTACATTTTTAATCTTAATAAAGTTTTTAAATCGTTATTACTAGACGATAAATCACCTAATGGATGATTATTACATATTACAACGATGAACTATTTTTCTTTATTGCTTCACAAAATATTTCTCTAGGATGTATTATAAAAAATTCAAAGTTCTTATAAATACATCTTTAATACAGATAACTACATTTTTGGTATTTAACATTAAAACTTTCAATGTTTCTTCCTTAGAATCTTTCATTTAATTCATAATTAAATCTACTACAGCTTTAGAATTATTAATTTTAAAGTCTATTTTTGATTTAAAACCCTTAATTCTTTTAAATATTTCTGATAAAGCTACTATTTGGATGCTTCCACAATTGCTATACTTTTGATTTTGTAAATTTTCTATAAACTGTCTAAAAAAGATTAAAATCATCGTTTTTCTTTATTAGTCTATTAGTTAAGCATCATAATATTTTCATTTTTTTGTTCCTGTTTAATATTATTGCTAAAAATTATAAATTTGAAAGTCCTTGTGCGCCATATTTAACAAATTTTTCTTAAGGCCTTTCAATTCCTGAGGAATCTTTAATTTTAAGGATATTATTCATTTTAAATAAAGTTCCTTTTTATAAATTCACACCTATCCTTTTTAACATATAATATAACTTATTTAAAGGTAAACCTACAACATTATAATAGCATCCATCTATTTTTTCAACAAAAACCCCTGCTTGACCTTGAATTCCATATGAACCTGCCTTATCCATAGGATCTCCTGAGTCTATGTATTTTTCAATTTGGTCATCTGTTAAATGAGAAAATTGAACTTTAGTACAGACATAATCACTAATACTATGTCCAGTATTACTATCTATAACAGTAATACCAGAATATACTTTATGAATATTTCCACTCAATTTTTTTAACATATGGTATGCTTCTTCTTTTGTTTTAGGTTTGCCTAATATGCTGTTTTCAAAAAATACTAAAGTATCACAACCTATAACTATAGCTGAATTTTTTAAACTGTTACATACATTCATAGCTTTACCTTTTGATAAATCCATAACGTAAGATTTAACATCCCCATTATACATTATACAGCTTTCATCAAAATTACTCACTATTATATCAAAATTGTTACAAATTATTTGCAAAAGGTCTTTTCTTCTTTCAGAAGCAGAAGCCAATACAATCCTCAATCGTATCTCTCCTTTTTTATTTTCTATATAATAGTATTGACACTATTATCCCTATTATAGTCATGATATTAATATTAATACTCAAACCTAAAGTTAAATTAAAAACTTTTAGGTTTAAAGCCATAGGTGAAGTAGTTCCTATTGTATATGAACTTTTTAGAAATGATAGTACACTAAAATTGTTTCCTATTATCTCTCCTGATATACTCCCTAAGATAGCTCCTAAAAGTATAAAAACGCCAAATAAACTTTTACTTTTTTCTATACCCTTCATTTTAAACCCACCTCAAAATTATATCTAATATAGTTTATCATTTTATAAAAACATAAACAAGTATATAAGTCATTTTTTGACTAAAAAATTATGACTTGAAAACAAATGGTTAACTATTGGTTTTAACAGCTTTCAATATATTATATATATATGAATAATTTTCATTTTTCTTATCTTTATTAAGTTCTTTAGGCATCTTACTTATATATGATTTCATCTTATTTAAAGTTTCTAAATTTTTATTTTTACCCTTAACTTGTTGGAGGGAAGCTACCCATTTTTTAAACTCATCTGTCTTTACTGATTTAACTCCATTTTCTGATAACTTGTCTACTATTTGTATATGGGCATTTAGTATTTCAACTATTTCTATATCGCACAAATCTTTCTTGCTTAAATCAAATTTTATAGAAGAATTTTCAATTTTTTTCTCTTTTAAATCTTTTATTAATTTTTCCGCATCTTTTTCATAATAAAAACCAAAACAAACTCTTGTTTTCCCACCTTCTTCTATTGGAAAAGATTTAGGATAACTTTTTATACTATTTAAAGTAGTCATAGCATTATTTTTATCAGCATATATTCCTTTTTGTATAAGTATAAATCTAGTATTATTATTTGAGCTATACTTTACATCACAAGATTTAGTGTTTTTATTTTTATTTGTACTATTAGTAATTTTAACACTATCTTTGTTTTGAAAAACTTTAAATATCACTGTTCCTAAAACAAAAGCTAAAACTAATACCAAAACAATTATAAGGACAAATACAAAATTACCTTTATTTCTCTTTTTAAAATCATACCTTGTATACTTCATTTTCTTTCTGTCCTCCTATTTTATTTTTACTCTTAAATATATATTAAAAATCAAATCATTTTATACATAAAAGGGATAAGTAGCATATAATACAAAAATAATTAAAATCATCTTAAAATCGTAATATATGCTACCTATATTTAAACAGCTTATCTGTATATTCTATTAAATTTTATATTTTTCTTTAGTATAATATTTAAATCCTCAGTTCTATCATTAATTAAAATATTACATGATCTTGTTGGAATAAATCCTTTATTTTTTAAAACACTATAGAATCTATTATTTTTTCCATCAATAACAATATAAAAATTATCTATAGCATACTGCTGAAAAAAATATATTTCTAATTTGTCTAATATTTTATCCCATATAATTGTATTTTCATATTCTTTATATTTTAAAAAATACATAACCCAAATTTCATTAGGATTTTTAAACTCTGCTCTTCCTTTTAACACTCCTATAATCTTATCTTTATATAGTATCTTCAAAAAAAATTCACATTCGTTTAAATAATATTCATAAAAAATATTATTTAACTCTTTTGAATTTATTAGGGGATCATACTTTATATTTCTTATAAATTCATTAGATTTAATACACTTATATAAAGTTTCTATATCTTCTTTTTCAATATTAAGGATCTTAATATTATCAAATTTAAGTTTAACATCTAGCATAATATCCCCCCCTATATTCTTGTTTTTATTCTACATGCTAAACTTAATATCCTTCATTTTCTTATAAATAAAATAAGATGCACTTAATATAATGTGCATCTTACTAGATAATTTTACTCCATTGCTATAAGCTTTACTTTTATTACATTATTAATAGCTCTTATAGTCTCTATTACCTCTTTTAATTCTTTAATCATTTTGGATATATCAAAAGTTATAGTAACATTTGCTGTATGATTTATAGGTATATCTTGATTTATAGTAAGTATATTACCTTTGGATTCAGCTATAATATCTAAAATTGTAGATAAAGTTCCTCTTTCATGTCCTAAAAGAAGTCCAATAGTAGCTCTTTGACATTCAACCCCTTCTGTTAGAGTAAACACAAAGTCTTTATACTTATAGTAAGTACTTCTACTAATCCCTACTTTTTTTACTCCTTCTGTTATATCCTTAACTTTTCCCATAGCCAATAGCTCTTTGACTTTTACAACCTTTTCAAAAGCCTCAGGAAGTATTTTGGTATCTATAACTAAATATTTATTAGACATATAAAACCCTCCTGTTTTCTATAATCCATTATATTATAGCATATTAAACATAAAATTACATAGCTAAGAATTTCCCACATTATAGAAAATTAAAAAACATGTCAAATATGAATATTCAACATGTTTTAAATAAAATTATTAAATTCAATAAAAGATCCAAAATATCGTAGCTCTAATTTTGACACCTATCTTTCGATAGGTGGGTGTTCTCACAAATACTTCTTTGTCCTTGCCAAAAGGTCTTATAAGTCAATTTCGTATTTAAATATCGAACTCCCTTATAAATACTGTAGGTTCAAAATAAGAGCCTGTCGAGTATTTCAGATTCTGGTGCAGAAGACGGGACTTGAACCCGTACGATTTTCACCACACGCCCCTCAAGCGTGCACGTCTGCCAATTCCGCCACTTCTGCATTTCATTTATTACATTGTACTTTGTTTTTTTATAATTGTCAATTAGTCATATAAAAATAAATAACAGCTAAATATCCTAAATATATTTTATCATATACAATTACTTAAAATTAATAGTTGTCCTACTAATACATCAAAAAAATAATTGGCAACTAGAATATTAGCTAATTATTTACTTTAAACATACTACTTATAATATATATTAAATAATAATATCCTACTTTCCATACAGGAACTTATATATCTTATAATTTAATTTAACTTTTTTTACATATTTATCTGTTTCTTTAAAAGGAATATTGTTCAAATTTTTTCCATCCTTAGAATGTTCTTGGTTTTTAAGCCATTTCTGAACATTTCCTCTTCCTCCATTATATGCTGCTAAAACTAGGTCTATATTATTTTTAAATTCAGTTTTCAAGTCATTTAAATACCAACAGCCCATTTCTATATTTATCTTTGGATCTTTTAACATATCAATATTAAAATCTTTCATTCCCATTCTTTCTGCAACCCATTTAGCCGTCTCAGGAGTTAATTGCATTAATCCTTGAGCATCCTTATTTGAAACAGCATCATGTCTAAAGTTACTCTCTGCCTTTATAACTGCCAGTACCCAATATACATCTAGTTTATATTTTTTAGAATACTCCATTACATAATCTTTATGTTTTATAGGAAAAACAAACTTTATTATATTGGTTATATTCATAGCAAAAATAATTAAAATTAATATCAGTATTAGTTTTTTAATAGATTTTAATTTCACCTTGTAGTTTTAGCCCCTACTATAAGAGCCTCCCCCTTTCTTGTCTTCTTTATTATTTAAAATTGTTATCTGTTATTTCTAGTATTATACTATTAACTTGTTTTTTAGTATAATTAATATCTTTAGAATTATCAATAACAAAATCTGCTAAATTAATTTTATCATCTATATCCATTTGAGATTTTATTCTACTTATTACTTCATCTTTAGTTAGATTGTCTCTTTTCATAACTCTTTTTATTTGAACGTCTCTTTGAACCCACACTAATATATTAAAATCCATTTTTTCATGTAATTTATGTTCCATTAATGTAGGTGCATCCAAAACGCATATTGCTTTTCCTTCTTTATGATAACTGTCCATCTCTATAAATATTTGTTTTATTATATAAGGAATTATTATTTTTTCATATTCCACTCTTTTTTCTTTATTTATGAATATATAATTTCCAAATATCCTTCTTTTTAAATTACCACTAGAATCTATAAACTTCTCTCCAAAACTTTTTTTAACCTTAACTAAAATTTCTGGATATATATCTAATACTTTTCTAGATATTATATCTGCATCTACAATTGGAATTCCTTTTTCTTTTAAAATAGAAGATACGGTACTTTTCCCACTTCCAATTCCTCCTGTAAGACCTATATTTATAGTTTTATTATTTAGTTTCATACCAATTTTCACCTACATGCATATCAATTTCAAGTAGTACTTTTAAATCTAAAACTTTTTCCATTTCATTTTTAACTATATTCTCTACTTTTTCTAATTCATTTTTATACACATTTAAAATTAATTCATCATGCACTTGAAGTATTATAGTGCTCTTTAATTTCTCTTCTTTTAATTTATTATAAACTTTTATCATAGCTAATTTTATAATATCTGCAGCACTTCCTTGAATTGGAGTGTTCATTGCAAGTCTTTCTCCTGCAGCTCTTACTATTTTATTAGATGCTTTAACTTCTGGTAAATATCTTCTTCTTTTAAATATTGTTTCTACATAGCCGTCTTCTTTTGCTTTATTTATTATATCATCTATATATTGTTTTACATTTGGATATCTATCAAAATAAGCGTCAATATATTGCTTTGCCTCTTTTCTAGATATATTAAGATCTTGTGATAAACTAAAATCTCCTATTCCATATACAATACCAAAGTTAACTGCCTTTGCATTACTTCTCATAAGAGAAGTAACTTCACCTAATGGAACTTTAAATACTTCGGAAGCAGTTTTAGTGTGTATATCGTCATGTTCATTAAAAGCATCTATTAAATTTTTGTCATCACCTATATGAGCTAATACCCTAAGCTCTATTTGAGAATAATCTGCTGATAATATTACACTGTCTTTCTCATTAGGTATAAATATCTTTCTTATCTCTCTACCTAATTCATATTTAATAGGTATGTTTTGCAAATTAGGTTCTGTACTTGAAAGCCTTCCTGTGGCAGTAACTGTTTGATTGAAATTAGAATGTATTTTACCATCCTCATCAATTACAGCTTTAATTCCTTCTATATAGGTAGAATATATTTTAGTTAACTGTCTATAATAAGTTATTTTGTTTATTATAGGATGTTTATCTTTTAATTTATCTAATACTTCTGCATTAGTTGAATATCCTGTTTTAGTTCTCTTTATCACAGGTAAATCAAGTTTTTCAAATAATATTTTTCCTAATTGCTTAGGAGAATTTATATTAAATTCTTCTTCAGATAAACTATATATATACTTTTTAGTACTCTCTATTTCTTTTTTAAACTTTTCTTCTAATTGTAAAAGTTTATCCCTATGAACTTTAAATCCTTCGGTTTCCATCATGGCAAGTATATTAGCTAAGGGTTCTTCTACCTTATGAAGCAAATATTCCATATCATATTCTTTTATTTTTTTATCAAATATTTCATATAACTTCGGTAACATATAGCACTCTTCTATATTTATATTTTCATCATCTTTATCAATATTTTTAAATAAATATTCTTGACATAAGCTATAAATTTCATATTCTTTTCTAACAGGATTAATTAAATAAGCACCTAACTTTATATCAAATAACAAATTTTTAAATCCAATGCCTGCTTTATTAAGTATAGTATAAAGATTTTTTGTATCATATGAAATCTTACTAACATGTTTATTCTCAAAAATACTTTTTAGAATTTCTATAAATTTAACTTTGTCTTCTTGTAAAAATTTAGAATATGGCACCTCGTATATTTTACTTTCATAATTAAAATACATATTTTCAATTGTTTTTTTAGAAAAAATATTTTGGTTTGAAATTTGAAAATATATAAATAAATTATTCTTATTAGACTCATCAGTTATTTTATCTTTTAATTTTTTCAATTCATCTAAAGAATCTATCTTAATATTATTAATTTTCTCTTTTAACTCTTTTCCATCTTTATTTCCATTAGATTTATCTATTTTATTAATTAAAGATTTAAACTGAAGTTTCATAAACAATTCTCTAACTTTATCTAAATCATAATCTTCTTTAGACTTTATATCTTCTATATCTATTTCTATAGGAACATTACACATTATAGTAGCTAATTTTTTACTAAATATAGCTTGCTCCCTATACTCAATTAAATTTTCTTTTAACTTCTTTCCTCTTAAATTATCTATGTTTTCTAATACCTTCTCTATACTTTTATATTCTCTTATAAGCTTAAAAGCAGTTTTCTTACCTATTCCCGGAACTCCTGGAATATTGTCCGATGAATCTCCCATAAGACCTTTAACATCAATAAATTCTTTAGGAGTAACTTCAAACTCTTTTATAAAACTTTCTTTGTCATATATATCTTTTTCTGTTATACCTTTTTTAGTTATAACAACTTTAACATTATCAGTAGCCAATTGAAGAGCATCTTTATCTCCTGTTACTATATAAGATTCTATCCCTTCCTTTTCTGCAAAAACAGATAAGGTTCCTATAAGGTCATCTGCTTCAAATCCATCTATTTCAAATATATTTATAGCTAAATATCCTAAAAGTTCTTTTACTATTGGAAATTGCTCACTAAGTTCTGAAGGCATTTTTTTCCTTCCAGCTTTATAATCTTTATACTCATTATGTCTAAAAGTTGGAGCTTTTTTATCAAAAGTTGCAGCTATATAATCTGGTTTTATCTCTTCTTTCATTTTTAAAAGCATATTCATAAATCCATATATAGCATTAGTATGTATTCCTTCTGGAGTTGTAAGATCTGGCAGTGCATAGAAGGCTCTATTTAACAAACTATTACAATCTAATATTAATAATCTTTTTTTCGTCATTATGTACCTCCATTTTCTTTGTGTAATCTTATTATCTCATTATACCATTTAATAATGTATTATTTTATAAAATAATATAATTTCCTATACAATAAAAAACCATACATAACATGTATGGTTTTTTGGTGCCGGAGGCGGGAGTCGAACCCGCATGGTATTGCTACCGACGGATTTTGAATCCGTTGCGTCTGCCAATTCCACCACTTCGGCATATATCTAATTAATCAACAAAAATATAATATCATAATATTCCATATCAGTCAACCAAATTTTTACCTATGTTATATAATCTGCATTATATATTTTTTAACCTTGTATAGAAGTTATTAATTTGAATGTGCCTTAATGTATTAATGAAAATTATCAATTAGTTAAATAAAAAAAGCGAGATTAAACAATCTCGCTTTTTTTTAGCTTAAATTATTTTAAGCTGTTTTCATAAGCTTCTACCATTCTTTTTGTCATTTCTCCACCTACGTTACCATTTTCTCTTGCTGTTAAGTTTCCTTTGTCTACGCTTTCGTAGTCAGACATTCCCATGCCATTTGCTACTTCCATTTTTAATTTATTTAATCCTTGTTTTGCTTCTGGTACAACTAACTTATTTGAACTTCTTGTTGCCATTTCAAATTCCTCCTTAGTAAAATTTTTTATTTACAAACTTTGTTTATTTAAGTTTGTAATATAAGTTTGTGCTTTTTTCGAATTATTAACCTAGTAAATTAAAAGAAAACACTCTAATTTTTATATTTAATACCATATTAATGAATATATTGTTGAATTTAGTGTAATTTATATATAAATTATAAAATTAAAGTTAATAACTAATCTATAGGATCTCCTTTAAAATTTTTATATTTACTTTTAACTTCAGGTTCTCTGTTATCAGCGTCATATTCGGGTCTATGTCCATCTAATTTTTTTGAACTCTTGTGTTTTTCGCCTTTATAAGGATCTGGATACATGTTTTCACTTCCTTTCTTTAATTATATTTTGAATATATATAATTTTTATTCCTATAATAATTTAAAATAATATAAACCCTATGAAAACAATTATTTTTAAATTTTATTTTATATAAATACTAATTAAGCCATTACATTTATAAATTTTAAAATAATAAAAAAGAACCTTATTATAGGCTCTTTTTTATTATTTTTCATTATTCATTCCAAATTTAGCTCTAGCACTTTCAGCTTGTGGATTATGTTTAATATTTTTCTTTTTAAAATTCCCATCTTCCTTTTTATCATTATGTGTTCTATTCCATTTTTCGTTCATATATAATCATTCCTTTCTCTTAATATATTAACTCAATATAATATATTTTATTCCACATAAAATTCTATAAATTCTTATTATTTCTTCTATACTTTTTTTTAATAAATATATATATTATAATTGTATATATCTAATAATGATTCAATTTTAATTTTAAAATAAATTATATAATTTATATGGGAGTTGATATTATGAAAGAAGTAGGATATATAAAATCAGTAGCTGATGGGTATGCTTCTGTTATATTTAAAGAAAAATCTGGTTGAGGAGATAGTTGTGCTGATTGTAAATCAAGCTGCAGTTCTTCTTCTATAGTTATGAAAACTAAAGACAATTTAGGCGTACAATCTGGAGATATGGTTGAAATTAAAATCAAATCAAAATCTTTTTTCACAGCTACCTTTTGGATCTACGTATTTCCTTTAATAATGTTAGTATTTGGATTAGTCGGTTCTCTTTTTATTTTTAAAAACTTAGGAATAAAACATTTTGAAACATATAGCATAATAGTAGGCCTTGTTTTCTTAGGAATTTCTTATTATATCTTAGGTCACATAGATAAAAAATTAAACAAAAATCAAAATTATAATATTGAAATGGTTAGAATAGTTAAATAAAAAAGCTGAAAGTACATATGTACTTTCAGCTTTTATTTTTAAAATTTAAAACCCACTATGCCGCCCCAAAAGTTATTCTTGAACCTGATAAATCAGGTGGAAATCGCCTTTTTGCTTCCTGTCCTCAATTTCAACTTTAAAACTGAGTCTCAATTCTACAAAAAGAGGTAAATTTCCTATTAAAATGTGTTGGCTCAACATAACTTTCTTACACGGACACAGCAGGTTATATATATATTATACTATAAAACAAATAATTTTACATATCATATCACTAATATATTGAAAAAATTTCTATTCTTCTTCTTTATTTTTTTATTTCCATACCTAATTCTTCTAATTGATATTCATCTACAATATTTGGAGCCTCTGTCATAGGACAAAAAGCATTTTGATTTTTAGGGAATGTTATTACATCCTTTATGTTATCTGTACCTGCTAAGAACATAACCATTCTATCAAATCCATAAGCTAATCCGCCATGAGGTGGTGGACCAAATTTGAATGCTTGAAGTAAAAATCCAAATCTTTCCCAAGCTTTTTCTTGAGTAAATCCTAAAACTTCAAACATCTTTTCTTGAAGTTTACTTTCATGTATTCTTATACTACCTCCACCTAGTTCTTCTCCATTTAAAACTATATCATATGCTTTAGCTCTAACTTTTGATGGATCTTCATCTAAATATTTTATATCTTCATCCATAGGTGCAGTAAATGGATGGTGTTCTGCTTGATATCTTTCTTCTTCTTCGTTATAAGATAAAAGTGGGAATTCTGTTATCCACACAAATTTATGGTCATCTTTATTTATTAATTCTAATTGTTTTGCTAAATGTAATCTTAAGGCACCTAAGCTTTCTAAAACTACATTATTTTTAGGATCTGCAACTATTAAAATTAAATCTCCTTTTTTAGCATTACATTTATCTAGTATATTTTTCATTTCTTCTTCACTTAAAAATTTAGCTATAGGAGATTTTATTTCTTCTTCTCTATAAGCTATCCAAGCTAATCCTTTAGCTTTATAAGTTTTAACAAAATCTTGTAATTTATCTATTTTCTTTCTTCCCATAGTAGCACACTCTGAAGCTTTTATAGCTCTAACGCTACCGCCTTCATCTATAGCATTTTTAAATACTTTAAATTCTGCATTTTTAACTTCTTCACTTAAATCAGTTATTTCCATTCCAAATCTTAAATCTGGTTTATCTGATCCGTACTTATTCATAGCTATTTCATAAGGCATTCTTTCTATAGGTAGCTCTATATCTATTCCTTTAACTTCTTTAAATACTTTCTTTAATAATTTTTCATTTAATTCCATTACATCATCTTGTTCTATAAAAGAAAGTTCCATATCTATTTGTGTAAATTCTGGTTGTCTATTTGCTCTTAAATCTTCATCTCTAAAACATTTTGTTATTTGGAAATATCTATCATAACCTGAAACCATTAATAATTGTTTAAATATTTGTGGTGATTGTGGTAATGCATAAAATTTTCCTTTATAGTTTCTACTTGGAACTAGGTAGTCACGAGCTCCTTCTGGTGTACTCTTTGTAAGCATAGGAGTTTCCATTTCTAAAAATTCATTTTCATCTAGAAAATCTCTAACTATCTTCGCTGCCTTATGCCTTATTTTAAATATTTTTTGCATATCCGGTCTTCTTAAATCTAAATATCTATATTTAAGCCTAATATTTTCTTGAGCATCTAATCCTTCTTTTATGTATATAGGTGGAGTTTCTGATTCTGAAAATATTTTTATGCTTTCCCCTTTAAGTTCTACAAGACCTGTAGGTATATCTTTATTTGGAGATTCTCTCTTTACAATTTCGCCTGTTACTGCTATACAGTATTCTGGTTTTAAATTATCTGATTTTTCAAAGGCTTCTTTGTTAATTTCATCTCCAAATACAACTTGTAAAATACCAGTTCTATCTCTTAAATCTACAAAAACTAAACCACCTAAATTTCTTTTTCTTTGAACCCATCCCATAACTGTAACAGTCTTACCTTCATGTTCTTCTCTAAGAAGACCACACATTATGGTTCTTTTCAATCCTTTTAACGCTTCTCCCATATCTATTCCTCCAAATGCAATTTCATCTCATTATTTTAAAATTTTAATAATGCCTTCTAAGTCATTTATATCTACTTCTATCTGAGTTCCATCTTCCATTTTTTTTATGTTAGCTTTCCCAGATTGAAGTTCATTTTCCCCTAATATAATTACATGTTTCACATTAATTTTATTAGCATATTTCATCTGTGGTTTTATATTTCTATTCATGTGATTTAGTTCACATTTAATTTCTTTATTTCTTAATGCTTTAGCTAGTTTCATAGATTTAATCTTAGCTTCTTCTCCTATATATCCTAAATATAAGTCTATATAAGGTTCTTCTGGTATTTCAATGTTATTTTCTTCTAGTGTAAGAAGTAATCTTTCAAGCCCCATACCAAAACCAACTGCTGGCATTGAAGGTCCTCCTATTTCTTCTATAAGATAATCATATCTTCCTCCACCACAAATTGTTATTCCATTATTTATAAATTCAAAAACTGTTTTACTATAGTAATCTAATCCTCTAACTATTAATGGATCTACTTTAAAATCTATATCCATAGCTTTTAAGTATCTCTTTAAATCTTCAAAGTGATCTTTACATTCATCACACAAATAATCTATTATAACAGGGGCACTTTTTACTATTTCTTTACATTTTTTTTCTTTACAATCTAATATTCTAAGTGGATTTTTCTCAAATCTAGTTTTACAAGTAGAACATAATTCATCATATCTACTTTTTAAATACTTCTTTAATGCCTCATTATATATTTTTCTACACTTAGGACATCCTATACTATTTATATTAAGTTCTACATCTTTAATTCCAAGTTCTTTAAATACAGTATAAGGAATACTAACAATTTCTGCATCTAATGAAGCATCCTTTGCTCCAAATACTTCAACTCCAAATTGATGATGCTGTCTTAATCTTCCTTTTTGTACATTTTCATATCTCAAAACTGGTGTAAAATAATACATTTTTGTAGGCTGGGCTTCATTGAATAATCTTCCTTCAATAAAAGCTCTAACTGCAGGGGATGTACCTTCTGGCTTCAAAGTAATACTTCTTCCTGCTTTATCATTAAATGTATACATTTCTTTTTGAACTACATCTGTAGTTTCTCCTACTCCTCTTTGAAATAATTCTGTATATTCAAACACAGGAGTTCTTATTTCTCTGCATCCATAAACAGCTGCTATATTTTTTAATTTTTCTTTTAAGTAATTCCATCTATATGCATCTTTAGGAAGCATATCTTTAGTTCCTTTAGGTGCTTGTAATAACATTCATCTTCCCTCCCAATCTATATTATACATATAAAGTATTAAGCATACTAATTTTTCTATTTACCATTTCTTCTACTCTTTTTATATATTCTCTTACATCTTTAACATTAGGAACTCTTTCTATTCTGTTCTCATCTAAAAATATAATTTTAGATACTGCATCTGCACCTATTGCTATTATAGTTTGTTTTTCTTCTATCATTTGAATATTATATAATCCTAAATTTTCACCTTTGCAATATCCTATATTCTCCATGTTACCTATCATATTTTTCTGTCTATACATATAATATGGATTCATATTCATTTTTTTAGATAACTCCAATGTTTCATTATACATAAGATTAAGTTCATTTTGTTCTGGAACTTTAAATTCTATATTATTTAATAATTTTTCATGTAATATAGATCCTCTTTTTATTGACATACCATGTACAGTAAGATTATCTGGTTTTAAGTTTAATATCTCTTTGCAAGTATTTTTTACTTCTTTTAGCCCTTCTCCTGGAAGTCCCACTATTATATCCATATTTATATCATCAAATCCTAATTTTCTTGCCAAATTAAATATGCTCTTGGTATCTTCTACAGTATGAGTTCTTCCTATATTTTTCAAAGTAATATCATTCATTGTTTGAGGATTTATACTTATTCTATTAACATTATACTTTTTCATAGATAAAAGTTTTTCAAAAGTTATACTATCCGGTCTACCAGCTTCAACTGTAAATTCTTCTATGTTATAATCTTTTAAAAAATTTAAATAAATATTTTTTAAAGTCTCTTCAAATTGATTATTATCTATAGACGTAGGAGTTCCTCCTCCAAAATATACAGATTGAACCTTTAAGTTTTTCTCTTTTATATACTTAGATAAACTTTTCATTTCATAATAAAGAGCCTTTAGATAGGGCTCAACTAGTTTACTACATTTACCTATAGGATTAGAAGCAAATGAACAATATAAACATCTAGTAGGACAAAAGGGCATTCCTATATATATGCTTATCTTATTCTTTTCTTTGTTTACTATTGATTTTTCCATATTAGCTATATTAATGCAAAGCTTAGCCTTATTTTCTGCAGCTAAATAATTTTCATGAAAATATTTTATTATTTCTTCTCTATTTTTTCCTTTTTCAATCAAACTCAATGCTATTTTACTAGGTCTTATTCCTATCAAAGACCCCCATGGCAGTTCTTTTTTAGTCTTATACTTTAAATAGGAAAAAAGATTCTTCTTAATCCATCTTTTATATTCTATATTAGTAATACAATAAGTTTTAACATTCAAACCATCATCTATAGACATTTCATTATCATATATATCCACTTTTACATTCCAATTATCATCTACAAATTTTATTTCATAAAGATTATAATAAATATTAAATATCTGGTAAACATCATATCTATATTTCATATTATTCAATTTTATTTTTATGTCCATAAGTAGCACTCCCAATAAGCCTTAAAACTATTTTTATAAGGATTAAATAAAAGGATTATTATTTCTTTCGTACTCTATAGTTGTTGCAGGGCCATGTCCTGGAAGCACTTTTATACTATCAGCTAATACCATTATTTTATTTTTTATACTTTCAATGATAGATTCAAAATTTCCTCCAGCAAGATCTGTTCTTCCTATAGATCCTTTAAATAAAGTATCCCCTGTAAATAAAATACCTCTTGTGTAAAAACTAACTCCACCAGGTGTATGTCCTGGTGTGTTAATGCATTTTACATCTAAATCACCTATTTTTATTATATCTTTATCATTCAAATAAATATCTGCTTTATTAGATTTGCCTAATTTCCCAAATATTTCTTCATTCTTTTGTATTAACTTTTCATCTGCAGCACTTATGTATATAGGTATATTAAATTTTTTTCTAAGCTCATCTGCAGCTCCAGTGTGGTCCATATGCCCATGAGTTAAAAGTATACATTGTGGTTTAGTTTTCATTTTTTTTATTTCATGTAATATTTCATCCCCATCTCCGCCGGGATCAATTATTCCAGATTTTTTAGTTTTACTATCCATAACTATGTAACAATTGGCACCATAAATTCCTACTGGTAAAACTCTAATATCCATTATATTAACACCTCTTATACTAAAATGTTTTTTTACTATCTACTAGAATAGTTACTGGCCCATCATTTTCTATACTAACCATCATATCTGCTCCAAATTTTCCTGTAGCAACATTTTTAACTTCTTTTTTCACCTCAGAAACAAAGCTTTCATATAACTTTTCTGCTTCATTTCCACCTAGAGCCCCCATAAAGTTAGGTCTTCTTCCTTTTCTACAATCTCCATATAGTGTGAATTGAGATACTATTATAATATCTCCATCTATATCTAATAAAGATTTATTAAGTTTTTCATTTTCATCTTCAAATATTCTCAAGTTAACAATCTTATCTTTTAAATATTTTATGTCCTCAAAACTATCCTCTTTAGATATTCCTAAAAGTACATTTAAGCCTTTTCCTATACTTCCTATTACTTCTCCATCAACTTCAACTTTTGAAGACTTTACTCTTTGAACTACAGCTCGCATACATTTCCCACCTTTATTTCTTTGTTCTATACACTTCTCTTACTGGTCTTAGTTTTTTGATACGTTTCATCACAAATTTTAAATCTTCTATGTTACTAATTTTTAGTTTTATATTTATAATAACTATATCGTTTTTTGAAGGCTTTGCATTTATAGCATAAAGATTAGTTTTACTGTCATTTATATTTTGCATTATATCTGATAAAAGACCATTTGCATTTTCTGCTATAACTTCTAATTCAGAAATATATTCTCCATTTTTGCCTTTAGGTCTTTTCCCCCAGCTTACTTCTATAATTTTACTTGGATCTTCTTGTATCAATTGCTGTATATTCTTACAATCTTTTCTATGAACTGATACGCCTCTTCCTTTAGTTATATATCCTATTATGTCATCTCCTGGCACTGGGTTACAACATTTTGAAAATCTAACTAATAGGTTTTCTTCACCTTTTACTATAACTCCTGGTGATTTAGTTTTTCTTGAACGTGGTTTATTTGTTTTAGTTAGTTGTTCTCTAACTTGGCTCCAATCAAGTTCCGGTTTGTGTTTCTTTAAATACTGTTCTCTTAATTTTAATATAACTGTTGAAGGCACAAGAGCACCTACACCAACTGCTGAAAATAATTCTTCTATGGTGTTCATATTGTATCTTTTTAATACACTATCTAATATATCACCTTTAGCAAATTCACCAAAATTATTTCCTTGCTTTTTAGTCTCTTTTTCTAATATTTCTTTACCTTTATTTATGTTTTCTTCTCTTTTTTCTCTCTTAAACCATGCTCTTATCTTACTTTTAGCTTGATTACTTTTAACAACATTTAGCCAATCAATACTAGGCCCTTTAGCTAAACTAGAGGTTAAAACTTCAACTATCTGTCCTGTTTTTAATTTATAATCTAAAGCTACCATTTTACCATTCACTCTAGCTCCTACACACCTGTGACCTATATCTGTATGAATTTTATATGCAAAATCAATAGGTGTTGCTTTATTAGGTAAACTTATAACCTTTCCTTTAGGTGTAAAAACAAAAACTTCATCTGAAAACAAATCAATCTTAAATCCTTGCATAAATTCTCTAGGATCTGCCGCTTCTTTTTGCCAATCTAAAATTTCTCTAAGCCATGTAAGCTTTAATTCCATATTATTAGAATTATCTCTTCCATCATTTCCATTAGGATTAGTCATACCTTCTTTATATTTCCAATGGGCTGCTATTCCATATTCTGCTGTCTTATGCATTTCATAAGTTCTTATTTGTATTTCAAAGGGTTTTCCTTGTGGGCCTATTACCGTAGAATGTAGTGATTGATACATATTAGGCTTAGGCATAGCTATATAATCTTTAAATCTTCCTGGTATAGGTTTATATATAGTATGAGTAATACCTAAAGTTGCATAACAATCTTTAACAGTATCTACTAATATTCTTACTGCTGTAAGGTCAAATATTTGATCTATTGTTTTATTTTTGTTTACCATTTTTCTATAAATACTATAAAAATGTTTAGGTCTACCATCTATTTCAGTATTTATACCTGATTTTTGAAGGTTATATTTTAAATGGTCTATAATTTCTTTTATATGATTTTCTCTTTCTATCCTTTTTTCAGAAATCTTTTTAACTAGAAAATAGTACTCATTAGGATTTATATACCTAAAAGCTAAATCTTCTAGTTCCCATTTAATTTTAGAAATACCTAATCTATGTGCAAGTGGAGCATATATGTCTAATGTTTCTCTTGCTTTCTCTTTTTGTTTCTCTACTCGCATATATTTTAATGTTCTCATATTATGTAGTCTATCAGCCAATTTTATAAGTATAACTCTAATATCTTTTGTCATAGCGAGAAGCATTTTTCTTACATTATCAGCTTGCTGCTCTTCTTTAGTTTTATACTCTATTTTACTTAATTTAGTTACACCATTTACTAAATCAGCTACTTCTTTTCCAAACTCTTTTGACACATCTTCATATGTATACTTAGTATCTTCTATGACATCATGCAAAAGACCAGCTATTAAAGTATTAGAATCCATACCCATATCAAATAATATAATAGACACTTCTTCTGGGTGAATTATATATGGTTCACCTGATATTCTCTTTTGCTTCTTGTGAGCCAAACATGCAAAGTCATACGCTTTTTCAAGCATTTTTTTTTCTTCATCATTAAAATGATTACCTATCTTTATCATTAAATCTTTTAGCATATTATGTTACTCCCGAAAATCAATGGCTGGTTTATAAAACCAGCCATTATTTTTTATTTCTATTATATTATATTCAAGTTAAATTTTCAAATTTTTGAAACTAATAAGTCAAATTTAATCTTAAATATTATATTCTACTATAGAACTAATATCATAACCTTCTAACTTATCTCTACCTTTTAAATCTGTAAGTTCTACAACAAAATTTAAACTTACAACTTCTCCGCCTAATTTTTCTATAAGATTAACTACAGAACAAGTAGTTCCACCTGTTGCTAATAAATCGTCTACAATAGCAACTCTTTCACCAGGTTTAATTGAATCCTTATGCATTTCTAATTCATCATTTCCATATTCTAAATCATATTTTTCACTAACAGTTTCATAAGGAAGTTTTCCTTTTTTTCTAACTGGTACAAATCCTACACCTAAAGCATAAGCTAAAGGAGCTCCAAATAAAAAACCTCTTGCTTCTGGTCCAACTATTTTATCAATCTTCTTATCTTTTAAACATTCTGCTATTTTATCTATTGTATATTTAAAAGCTTTTTTGTCTTGAAGCAAAGTAGTTACATCTTTAAAGCTTATACCAGCTTTCGGAAATCCTTCTATTACTCTTATATTTTCTTTTAAGTCCACCTTTATTCCCCCTAAATAATAATACAAAAACTCCAACATTTTCAATAAATAATTAAAGTTCACACAAAACATTATATATTATATAAATAATAACATTCAAGTAACTTTATATCATTTATTATACATATTGAAATAAATTTCATTTTTTAAATATTTTGCAATTTGATTCGCTCTATCTTCTTTGGAGGTAGTAAACAATTCTACTACAATTCGTGCATTATTTATTTTGTTTATAGGTAACGTTATTTGTGAAATATTATGTGTTAATTCTTTTAAAACCTTTAGATTTATATTTTCAATATCTATATTATTAGCTTTTAATAATGCTTTTAATCCATGATTATTTGTATTACTTAACTGTTTAAATCCTTTTTTAATTATATATGAATTTTCTCCAGTTAACAAAAAATCACTACTTATAGTACCTAGCATTACTAAATCTAAATATTTACTTATACAATTCATTTTGTAATATGTAGATATAGCTTCCACAAGTTTATATGCAATGCCTGATGCTGATAGATTATCAAAAGAATATACTCGATTTTTTTGATTTGTATTAATAACAGTAGAATTAGTTATCTTTTTATTATATTTATGATAATCAGTAATTATTATGTCTATACCTAATTTTTTGCACAGTTCCACTTGGGATACAGAATTACAGCCACATCCTACTGTGACAATTAAACCTGTACCTAACAAATTAATATGATTTTCTATGTAATATGAATCTATCCCTTTATTTTCATCAATATAATCTGGTATAAGGTACTCTACGTCTGCATTTAAGAATTTTAAAACCAATAAAAGTAATGATATAGCAGCTATACCATCAAAATCATAGTATCCATATATAACGATTTTCTCTCTTGAATTCACAGCTTTAACAATTCTATTTACAGCTTCATTCATACCTTTAAGCAAAAAAGGATTATTTCTACATAACATTTCATCACCTTTTATATTTATCGATAATTTTTCCATTTACGCATCCTCCACTTTTATAGAAAACACATATAATTATAATTGATATTATCATTTTTGACAAATACTTTAGCATATTATTCATAATAAATTATATAAAAAAAACAGAGTTTAAAATAAACTCTGTTTTTTTTATATAATTTATTAATATTAAGCAGTAGCTTTTTTATTTTTTTTCTTTTTAAGAATTACCCAGAATGGACTAGCTATAAATATAGAAGAATAACATCCTGAAAGAACTCCTATCATAAGTGGAATAGTAAAATCTCTAACTGATGGTACAAAATAGTAAACTGCTACTATAGTAAATAATGTTGTTAAAACTGTATTTATTGATCTTGAAATAGTTTCAGTTATTGAAACATTAGCTATTTTAGTTATATCTTCTCTTCTCATTTTCTTTTGATTTTCTCTTATTCTATCAAATATTACTATAGTATCATTTATAGAATATCCTACTATAGTAAGTATAGCCGCTATAAAATTAGAGCTAACTGGTATTTTAAAGATAACATACACAGCTAATGTTATAAGAACATCATGGGCTAATGCAACTATAGCTGACACTCCAAATTTAAATTCAAATCTTATTCCAACGTATATAAGCATAGCTATTATGGCCACTGCCATAGCTACTAAAGCTTTTCTTTTTAACTCATTTCCTATTGAAGGACCTATTCTTTCTTGTGAAAGTAAGTCTTTATCTTTTAATTTATATTTATTTTTAACATCTTTAAACAAATTTGATATTCCATCATCTGTTAAAGAATTACTTTTAATTTCAAGCTGAGTTTTTTCTACTTTATTAGTAACATAATCAGAAGTATACTTTTTAACTATAGAATCTAATTCTTGCTTTTTAAAATCTTTACCGATATTTATTTTAACAACTGTTCCACCTTTAAAATCTATACCATAGTTTAATCCATTTTTAGCAAAGAACCCTAGTCCTATTATTATTATTATTAATGATATTGAAAACCAAATCTTAGTTTTTTGTATTATCTTTAGCATACTATTCTTCCCTCCTCTTAACTCTAAAGCATGAGAGTTTACTAAGTATTCCCATATTATATCCTACTCTTAATAAAGTTCTAGTAATAATAACTGCTGTAAACATACTAAGAACTATACCAATCATAAGAGTTAATGCAAAGCCTTTAACTGCTCCAGATCCTAAATTATATAAAACTATAGCAGCTATTATAGTTGTTGTATTAGAATCAAGAATTGAAGAAAGTGCTCTGTGATATCCAGATTCTAAAGATGACTTTATAGATTTACCAGTTTTAAGTTCTTCTCTAATTCTTTCAAATATAAGTACATTAGCATCTACTGCCATACCTATTGTTAAAAGAAGTCCTGCTATACCTGATAATGTAAGGGTAGCATTTATAGTTGAAAATGTTCCAAGCACTAATATTATATATAATACAAGAGCTATATCTGCAAGAAATCCTGGAACTCTATAATATAAAATCATAAACAAAAATATTAAACCTACACCTATTGCTCCTGCTTTTATGCTTAATGGTAATGCATTTGCTCCAAGTGTTGCTCCTACTGTTTTAGCTTCCACCGCTTTAACTGCTACTGGAAGAGCTCCTGATTTAATTATGCTTGCTTGTCTTTTAGCTTCTTCTAAGCTTTTACTTCCAGTAATAACTGCTTTTCCATCTGTTATTTGCGTATTTACTGTTGGATTTGTAAGCATTTCATCATCCATATATATAGCAATTGGCTGTCCTATAAACTTTTTAGTTGCATCTGCAAACTTTTTAGCTCCTGATGTGTTTAATTCTAATCCTATAGTTGGCTTATTATCTTGTTCCCCTATATAAGAAGTAGCATCTTTAACATCTTTTCCTGTAAGGATAACTTTTTTATCTGGACCTACAAATTTAAGTTCTCCAGTTTTTCCTACACTATCTATTACTTCTTTAGCATCGAATTTTCCTGGAATTTCTATTCTTATTCTTTTTTTACCTTCTCTTGTAACTGTAGTTTCACTAACACCAAGTTTATTAACCCTCATTGATATAAGTTCTATAGTTCTATCAATAGTTTTTTGATCTACATTGTCACTTTTAATTTCTTCTAGTAAAGAAACGCCTCCTTGAAGATCAAGACCCCTATTTATAGTTTCCGTAAATGGCTTAAATCTATATCCTCCTAAGGTTATTCCATAAGATCCAGCATAAGCCATAATACCTATAATCAAAACAATCAATATAAAAGCTACAGTACTTTTTCCTTTACTATTTTTACGCCTTCTATAACTCATCATTTTCTCCTTTCCATATATAAATAAAGGATTTTATTATGTGTAATTTAATTTTCCATCATATTAGCTTTAAGTGCTATGGCACATTCAATTCTTTCTTTTTGCATTTTACATCCTAATTTATAAGGAATATTCATATCATTGTTAAAATTATAATTATTTGCTTGACATCCTCCACTGCAATAAAATCTAGCCCAACATTTTCTACATTCTGGTTTATTATATATATGAGCTTTTTTAAATTCATTAGAAATGCTATCTTTTGTGTCAAATCCTTTAAGTAAATTTCCCATTAAAAATTCTTTATTTCCAACGAATTGATGACATGGATATATATCTCCACTAGGAGCTATAGCAACATATTCATGTCCTGCACCACATCCGGATATTCTCTTATAAACACAAGGTCCTCCTTGAAGATCTATATTGAAATGATAAAACTTAAACTCATTTCCTTCTTTGTGACGTCTAATCATTTCTTCTAATAATTTGTGATATTGATTAAATATAGTATCTAAATCTTCCTCTCTTAAAGATAGGGGATGCTCATCTGGAAGAACTACAGGTTCTATAGAAATTTCATCAAATCCCTCATTAGCCATATGTAATACATCTTCAAAGAAATCTAAGTTTTGTCTAGTAAAAGTACCTCTGGCATAATATTGTTTAGATTTATCTCTAATCTCAACCATTTTTTTTATTTTAGGAAGTATACTATCATAAGATCCACTTCCATCAGCTCTTACTCTAACATTGTCATTAACTTTCTTTCTTCCGTCTATACTTAATACTATATTTCCCATATTTTTGTCTAAATATTCCATAATATCATCATTTAGCAATGTAGCATTAGTAGTCATTGTAAATCTTATGTTTTTGTTATGGATTTTTTCTTGCTCTTTAGCATACTCTACAACTTCTTTTATAGTATCAAATGCAAGAAGTGGCTCTCCACCAAATAAATCTATTTCTATATTCTTTCTAGGACCACATTTTTCTATAACAAAATCAATTGCTTTTTTACCGATAGCAGGAGTCATAAGCTCTCTTTTCCCTTTATATTCACCTTCATCTGCAAAACAATATTTACATCTTAAGTTACAATCATGAGCAATATTTAAACATAATGCTTTTATAAAGTTAGGACTTTTTTCATGATCTCTTGCTATATTTTCATATTTATCTTTTGAATATAGTATGTCCTCTTTTATTAGTTCTTGAATTTCTCCATAAGATTCTTCTATTTGTTCTAAAGAATACTTATCTTTATAGCTGTCTATAAGTTCTTCTTTACCCCTTAATTTTTCATCATCTAACAAATCATAGACGATATCATCAACTATATGTACTGATCCTGAGTTAACATCTATAACGTATTTGTTTCCTAGCTTAGTAAATTTATGAATATTTGCCAATTAAACTTCCTCCTTGTATAATATTGAAAAAACTTATATAAAATAACATAACATATCATATATTATACATTTTTATTTTATAAATATAAAGCAGTAACTTAAAGTTACTGCTCAAACTTTATTAATTTTCACACGCTAAATTAGCTACTGTACATGAAGTTTTACATGCTGATTGACAAGAATTAGCACATTCTTTACAACCTGGTTTTTTTAAACTATCTTTTATGTTTGATTTATTTATAGTTCTTATATGTTTCATTGTTCTACCTCCACTTTACCATACTTTTTTCCGTTTGATTATAACATAATTCTGGAATAAAATAAAGATATCCCTTATTCTTTTAAGTTAACTCCAAGCATTCCAGATAGCATTCCTACAACTATAGCTAGTACTATTCTTAATAATCTGTCTACTCCAAAGGTTAAAGTATTTCCAGATACTAGAGATATTATATATATTATTACTGTGTATAATAAAGCTATTATAATTCCTATAGCCCATCCCTTTTTATTTATTTTTCTAGATGAGTATACAGTTCCATAAACTATACTTAAAAGAGTTGTTAAAAGATATATCATAGAAGAGATTTTTTCTCCTACATTTTTAAAAGTCATTATAACCGCAAACATCAAAAGCATAATTACAGTAAATATAACAGCTCTTAATATTCCATATACTATATAATTACAATACTTTTTTTGCATACAAAACCCCCCTTATATAAACTATTTATGTTATGTAAGGGGGTTTTATTACTAAATTTAATTTATTTACTGCTTTCTTTTTCTTTTATTTCTTTTTTGTTAGTAACATTCAATACAGATGATTTACTTAATTTTATTCTTACTCTGTCTGGTCCTGTTTGAACAACTACAGAATCATCTTGAAGGTTAACTATCTTTCCTATTATGCCACCTCTTGTCATTATTTCATCATTTAAAGATAATGAATCTATCATGGCATTATATTTTTTCTTTCTTTTTTTCTCTGGCACAAATATCATTAAATAAAATAAACCTAACATTACAACTACAAATAAAATCTGAGTCATAAATGGATTGTTCATAGATTAACACCTCCTCCTAAAAATAAATTATACACTAAATTAAAAGAATATAACAACTATTAACTTAATAATTAGTATTAAGCTCTTCCATTCCATTCTCTCAATTTAGTTTCTTTATATTCTTTAAAATAGTCTCCATCAATTGCATCTCTTATTTCTTCCATAAGCTTATTGTAAAAATACAAGTTATGAAGAACACATAAACGCATAGCTAGCATTTCTTTTGCTTTAAATAAATGTCTTATATATGCTCTAGAATAATTTCTACATGCTGGACACTGACATCCTTCATCTATTGGCTTTGAATCTAATTCAAATTTCTTATTTAAGAGATTTATTTTTCCATTTTTAGTAAACACATGAGCATGTCTTCCATTTCTAGCTGGAAGTACACAGTCAAAGAAATCTACTCCTCTTTCTACCGCTTCTAATATATTACTTGGAAGTCCAACCCCCATAAGATATATAGGTTTATCCTGTGGAAGATGAGGAACTACTGAATCTATTATTCTATACATATCTTCATGACTTTCCCCTACTGCAAGTCCTCCTATTGCATAACCATCTAAATCTAATTTTGAAATAGTTTTAGCATGTTCTATTCTTATATCTTCATAAGTTCCACCTTGATTAATACCAAATAACATTTGCTTATTATTAACAGTGTCTTCTAAAGAATTTAATCTATCCATTTCATTTTTACATCTATGAAGCCACCTTGTAGTTCTTTCTACAGATTGCTCTACATAATTTCTTGGGGCTGGATTTTCAACACATTCATCAAATGCCATAGCAATAGTAGATCCTAAGTTACTTTGTATTTGCATACTTTCTTCTGGTCCCATAAATATTTTTCTTCCATCAATATGAGATCTAAAGTATACCCCTTCTTCTTTTATCTTTCTTATCTTTGATAAAGAAAACACTTGAAATCCACCGGAATCTGTAAGAATAGGTCTATCCCAATTCATAAATTTATGTAATCCGCCCATTTTTTTTACCACATCATCACCTGGTCTTAGGTGCAAATGATATGTATTTGAGAGTTCTACTTGACACTCTATATCTTTTAAATCCATACTAGATACAGCACCTTTTATTGCTGCCAAAGTACCTACATTCATAAACACTGGAGTTTGTATAACTCCATGAGGAGTAGTAAACTCACCTCTTCTTATTTTTCCACTTTTTTTAAGTAATTTATACATTAAACACACCTCTTTTTACTTTATAAACATTGCATCTCCAAAAGAGAAAAATCTATATTTTTCTTCTACTGCTGTTTTATAAGCATTCATTATATTTTCTCTAGTTGACAAAGCTGAAACTAGCATTAAAAGAGTAGACTGAGGAAGATGAAAATTAGTAATTAAAGAATCTACTATTTTGTATTTATATCCTGGATATATAAATATATCTGTCCAACCTGATTTTTCACTAATTCTTCCACTTTCATCAGAAACGGTTTCCAAAGTTCTAGTAGATGTGGTTCCAACTGCTATAACTCTACCGCCTTTTTCTTTAGTAGAATTTATAATGTCCGCTGTTTTTTGATCTATATTATAATACTCTGAATGCATAGTATGATCTTCTATATTTTCAGCTTTTACTGGTCTAAAAGTTCCAAGACCTACATGTAATGTTAAAAAAGCTAAGTTTATACCTTTATCTTTTATTTTTTTTAGTAACTCTTCAGTAAAATGCAGTCCTGCAGTAGGCGCTGCAGCAGAACCATTTTCTTTAGAATAAACAGTTTGATACATTTCTTTATTTTCTAATTTAGCTTTTATGTATGGTGGTAATGGCATTTGTCCTAGTTTATCTAACACTTCTTCAAAAATTCCTTTGTAAGTAAATTTAACTAATCTACTTCCACCTTCTAATATATCTAATACTTCAGCTTTTAAAAGTCCCTCTCCAAATATAAATTTACTTCCTATTTTAGCTCTTTTGCCAGGTTTGACTAATGTTTCCCATGTATCTTTTTCTTTTCTTTTAAGAAGTAAAAATTCCATTTTGCCACCGGTAGCTTCTTTTTCACCAATAAGTCTTGCTGGCAAAACTCTGGTATTATTTAAAACTAAACAATCGCCAGGATTTATATATTCTATAATATCTTTAAAAACTTTATGCTTTAGCTCTCCTGTTTTTTTATCTAATATTAGTAATCTAGCTTCATCTCTTTCTTCCATAGGATGTTGCGCTATTAATTCTTCTGGTAAATAAAAATCAAAATCCTTTACTTTCATATTGTTCTCCTCTCAATGTTAATCTAATCCTAAAATTATTCTTCTATGTCCTTAAATGATGACATTTGTGTAAACCCTTTTGATTGTTTGTTATCCTTTTTTATATTAAAATGCTTATAAGACTTTTCAGAAGCAACTCTTCCTCTAGGAGTTCTTATAATAAATCCTTTTTGTATAAGATATGGTTCATATACATCTTGTATAGTATCAAGTTCTTCCCCTATAAAATAGGCTAAAGTCTCAAGACCTACAGGTCCACCATTAAAATTACAAACTATAGCTTTTAATATTTTATTGTCTATCTTATCTAAACCTTCTTTATCTACTTGCAATAAGTTCAAAGCATCCTCTACTAATTTTACAGTTATAATTCCATCATTTTTCACTTCACAATAGTCCCTTACTCTTTTTAAAAGTCTATTTGCAATTCTTGGAGTACCCCTAGATCTTTTACCTATTTCATAAGCTGAATTTACATCAATTGAAAGATCTAAAATGTCTGCAGATCTTGATACTATTTCCGCTAATTCTTCTTCTGTATAAAATTCCATAGCACATAGCATTCCAAATCTATCTCTTAAAGGAGAAGTTAAAAGTCCTATCCTTGTAGTTGCTCCTATAAGTGTAAATCTTGGAAGATCTAATCTTATAGATTTAGCTGCTGCACCTTTTCCTATAACTATGTCTAGAGCATAATCTTCCATAGCTGGATATAGTATTTCTTCAACAGATCTATTTAATCTATGTATCTCATCTATAAATAAAACATCATTATCACTAAGACTAGTTAATATAGCTGCTAAATCTCCTGCTTTATCTATAGCAGGTCCTGAAGTTACTTTTAAATTTCCATCCATTTCATTAGCTATAATATTGGCTAATGTTGTTTTTCCAAGTCCTGGAGGTCCATAGAAAAGAACATGATCTAAGGCTTCTTTTCTTTTTTTTGCAGCTTTTATAAATATATTCATATTTGCTTTTACTTTTGTTTGACCTATATATTCACTTAATTTAGTAGGTCTTAAACTATATTGATCTCTGTCTTCATTAATATCTATTGGAGTAACTACTCTCTCATCCATTTTAGCCCTCCTTCACTATTTCATTAAATATTTTAGAGAATCTTTTATTATCTGTTCTAATTTATTATTAGAATCACACTCTTTAACAGCTTTAGTCGCTTCTTTTTGAGAATACCCTAAAGAAACTAGTCCATCTATAGCTTCAGATATTTTTTCTTCTATATGTATATCTATTTTCTGATCTTTTCCTGAAACTTCTTCTATATCTAATTTATCTTTTAATTCTAAAATTATTCTTTCTGCTGTTTTCTTACCTATTCCTGGAGCTCTAGTTATAGTTTTAACATCACCTATTTTTATAGCATATTTAAGATTTATAACATTGCTTATAGACAATAATGATAAAGCAGCTTTAGCTCCTACACCATTTATAGATAGTAACATATTAAACATTGCAAGTTCTTCTCTTGTCAAAAAACCATATAATCCTATAAAATCTTCTCTTACTATTTGATGGGTATATAAAAGTACATTTTCCTCCATCATTGGCATATTAGCTATAGTACTTCCTGAAGTATAAATTTTATAACCTATACAATTATTTTCTATAACTATATAATCTTTATTCATGTCTACATACTTACCTTTTATATATTCGTACAAACAAAAAACCCCCATAACATGATTAATAGACACATATTACTTTACCATTTTAGTATTTTTTATTCAACTATTTATAGATATCAATATATTTTAACTTATACATTTGCATAAAAAAAAGGAGATTATTCATAATCTCCTAAACGTGATTCTACTTCTTCTCTAGTATCACATTGAAAATATTTATTCCCTTTAGTTAACATTTCAATATCTTGCTCTTTTAATCTATTTATTTTTATATCTGTTATATCCTTTTGCTCATCTTCAATATACATATTGCCATTTTCATCTGTTCTATATATAGCTATTTTATCTCCTTTTATACCTAAAACATATTTATTTGGCATGTACTTATCTATTTTTTTTAGTAAAGTAACTTGTGCAGAAGTAAATTTTTCTACTTCATATCCTTCTTCTTTATACATATTTTCTATTTGTTTTCTATCTTTTCCTTCTAATTCTAAAGAATCTTTAACATTTTCTTCTCTAACCTTAACAAAGTCTCCACCTTTTGTATACTGCAATTTAAATACAAGTTTTCCCTCTTTGGAAAGAACTCCATCTTTGTTACTTCCAACAGTTACGCTACCATTTCCATCTTCTAAAGAATTCACCTGTCTTTTACTACTATCAGCTTTAGAACTTTTAGTTCTAACTAAAGCTATGTAATATATTGATACAAATAATACTACAAATGAAATAAGTATAATGATTACATTTCTTTTTTTTATATCCATAATATCCCTCCTAGCTAATATTATGGACACAGTAAATATTAATTATTCAAAAAACCTACACTAATTTTAAAATTAGTGTAGGTTTTATTTCTTTTATATTATCCTTCAAATTCTTCTGGGAATTCTGCATTATGATAAATATTTTGAACATCATCATCATCTTCTAATGTATCTATAAGCTTTTCCACTTTTTTAGCATCATTTAAGTCTACTTCTACATTATTATCTGGAATCATAGTTATTTCAGCAGATGCAAATTCATATCCTGAAGATTCTAAGTTTTCCCTAACTGTTCCAAAATCCTCAACTGAAGTTATAACTTCAAATACTTCATCTTCTGAATTAAAATCTTCAGCTCCAGCTTCTAAAACTTCCATCATAACTTCTTCTTCATCCATATTTTCTTTTCTTTCAATAATAATTTGGCCCTTTGTTTGGAACATCCATCCAACACAACCACTAGCACCTAAATTACCACCATGTTTATCAAAAGTATGACGTACATTTCCTGCTGTTCTATTTTTGTTATCAGTTAAAGCTTCAACTATTACAGCTACACCATTTGGTCCATATCCTTCATAAACTATTTTTTCGTAATTAACACCATCCATTGCTCCTGATGCTTTTTTTATTGATCTACTTATTGTATCATTAGGCATATTATTAGATTTAGCTTTAGCTATTACATCTCTTAATCTAGAATTAGTTTCAGCATTAGCTCCACCTTGTTTTACTGCTACCATTATTTCTTTTCCTATTTTAGTAAAGATCTTTCCTCTTTTTGCATCTGTTTTACTTTTTTTAGCTTGTATATTATGCCATTTTGAATGTCCGGACATAATTCTTCCTCCCAACTCGTTATATTGTAATAATTTTTATATTAATTATTTCAAATTAAATACTTCATTAATAAATAATAACAAAACACTTCATATTATAGCATATTAAAAGTTATAAATTCAAATTTAGCAATAATTTAAAACTTAATTACCTGTATCTTCATATAATCTATTTTCCTTTTTAAAATAAAAATCTTCATCTCCTACAAAAATTTCATATTTTCCATTTGTTACTTCTTTTACTCCATTTTCAACTTTTTCTATTATATTAAGTTCACAAAGAATCTTAAATTTAACTTTGTCTGTATACTCTATATTCTCTATATGCCACATATTTTGTTCAAAAGAATATTGTATTTTTCCTAAAGTATCATAATCTATAGTAAATTCAACAGGACTACCTTTAACTTTTTCAACTATTCCTGCAGATTTAATGGATATAGATGCACCTTTAGAATATGCTCTAACAAGTCCACCTTTACCAAGTAATACTCCTCCAAAATACCTTGTCACTACAACTGCTATATCTTTAACTTCATTTTTCTTTATAACATCTAATACTGGTACTCCCCCTGTTCCTTGAGGTTCACCATCATCACTATATCGTTGTATCCCCATATTTTCACCTATTATATAAGCATACACATTATGTCTTGCTTCTTTTTCCATAGACTTTACTTCTTCTATAAATTTCTTAGCTTCTTCTTCATTATGTACTCTTTTAGATCTACCTATAAAGACTGATTTTTTTTCTTCAAATTTATCTTCTCCATAGCCATTTATAGTAAAATAACCCATACTGTCACCTCTTTTAATAATAGCAAGCTTTTCTTTATATATTTAGTCTTCTTTTAATTTTTTTCTATAGAATCTAAATACTCTCCTGCTATTCTTTTCAAATAATCTTTTTTAGTAGTATTTTTTATTTTTAATATTTTATTTTGCCCTTTTAAGCTTTTTATTCTCTTTAAAGCTTTTATAGCATAGGAAACTACTTGAGAATTTTCATCTTCTAACGCTCTAATAAGTGCATTTTCTCCTGACAAATCTCCTATTTTCCCTATTGCAGAAACTGCCATTCTCCTTATATTTACAAATTTATGTACTGAAGCCTTTGTAAGAACCTTCAATCCTTCTTTATCACCTATTTCCCCTAAGATCCATACTGCAAACTGCTTATCATTAGGATACATTTCAGCATAATTTTCTTTTATAAATTTTATAAGATCTTTTTTTAAATCATCTTTAATATAATTTAAAGTCTCACTTCTATCTTGCTTACCAGAAGAACTTAAAGCTTTAAACAGTTCACTAACATTAGAACTTTTAGCAAGAATTCCATACTTGATTTTTCCCTCTAGTATCTGTCTTTTAACTGTAATTTTATCTAAATTTCTAATTTTACATAAAGCATCTATACCTTTACCTTCTATATATAAAAAATAAGTTATCTCCTCTTGTGAGTACTCATCTATATTGTTCCATTTTGGATCTATCAAATTTTTTAACATCAAACCATCTCTCTTTTATTTCATATTTAAGATATCGCTTATTGCAGTTATACCTCTAAATATATCTTTTTCATCAGTTTCGGAAAAACCTATTCTAAAATAATTTAAACCTTCCACCTGATTTTTATAAAAAAGAACTCCTGGAGTAATAAGTATTTTATTGTCTTTACATAAATGAAATAATTTCATAGAATCTATGTTATTATTTTTAATTTTTAGATAGAAATGCAATCCTCCTCCAGGATCATTAAATTCTACAGTATCTTTTAAGAAATTTTTAATACACTCTTTAGCATACTTATATCTAGGTAAATATATTGAATTCAAATAATTTATATACTCTACCCATAGTCCTTTACTTAAATACAAATCTAGTGCTCTTTGCATTAAACTAGAAGTAGATATATCCGTATTAATTTTATAGTTTTTTATAGTTTCTTTAAGTTCACCAGGAGATATTACATACCCTATTCTTATTCCTGGCAAAAATACTTTTGAAAAACTCTTTATATATATTACTTTATCATTTCTATCTAAACTTTTAAAGGTTACATATTCTATATCTTTGTCATAAATCAATTCTGATAAATAATCATCCTCTATTATATAAAAATCATATATATTAGCTAAATTTAATAATTCTTTTTTCTTTTTTAGACTATAGCTTATACCTGTAGGATTCTGAAAATAGCTCATAGTATAAAAACATTTTATATTATTTTTTTTAACTATCTTTTCTAAGGCTTTTATATCCACCCCATCTTTTTCCATAGGTATTTCAAATATGTTAGCTCTCCTAGATTTAAATACTGACAAAGCTCCACTATATGTAGGATTTTCTACCATAACATTATCATTTATATTTACAAGAGCTTTAGAAATTATATCTATCCCTTGTTGAGCCCCTGATACAATTAATATATTATCTTTTCCTATTTTACTTTTCCAAAACACGTCATCTATATGCTTTCTTAGCCCTTCATATCCTAGTGCTTCTTGATACACTAAGGCTTCTTGTCCATCTCTATCTAAAACTTCATTTAATATATTTTTAAAAGACTTTACTGGGAACATATCTCCACAAGCAGTTTCTCCTATAAAATCTATATATTTTTTCATATTTTCTTTAGAAATCCTTTTTAAAGCCATAGAATATTCTTTTCTTAGATTTCTAACTGAATCTTTTCTTTTAGCATAAGTTCCACTTCCAACTTTTTGCATAGCATATCCAGATGTCTGCAATTTTTTATATGCATTTATAATTGTTATTGTATTTACATCCAATAATTTAGATAGCTTTCTTATTGATGGTAATTTTTCATTATCTTTTATTTTATTTTCTTCTATTAATCTTCTTATATTATTATAAATCTGAATATATTTAAATTTATCTTCTTTATTTAAATTTATAATATATTTTTCTAACAATTCATTTCACCTATTCCTTATAATCTATATAAATATATTTTTAAGCACATTCAAATAAATAACATGATTGATAATTTTGTAAACTTCTTCTTTAGAATATACTAATAAAAAACTTTCATAAAAATCTAAATCATTTAATTTAACAAAATCTCTTTAACATCTTTAACTTATTATTTATTTTCATATGCCTTAAAGAAAAATCCCTAATAATAGGGATTTCACATTATATACTATACAAAATAAACATTTTCTTTAAATATCCATTTTCCATTATCTGTATTCAATTTTCTACTATCTCTTTTTATTATATTTTTTTCTGATAAACACTTTAATATTTCTTCCATGTTTATGTTATAACTAGAAAAAAAGTCATCTTCTAATATCTCTTCTGAACTTAATAATTTATCTTTTTCTTTTAAATAACTAATTAAAACATTACATATATTACTTATATTCTTATTTATATATCTTCCTATATAATCTAATAAATTATTTATAGCACCATATAAATCTTCTTTTTCTAAAAATAGTTCATCTACTATTTTCTTTAAATCGTCATCTAAATTTGTACTCATAGTTATAACATCTTTACTTATCATGTATCCTGAATAATTTATGCAAAGCTTAGAAAATTCTTCTAATGTACTTATACAAGCACTATATGCTGTATATATGGTCTTACTTTTTAAATATTTTTTACAAACTCCTGCATTTTTAAATACATTCCCTAAATAAACTAAATTCCATCTTTCTTTATCCATATCAGGATAGTATCTACATCCATCATACCAAGCTGTTATTTGCTTATCTTTTGAAAAAACCAATCTAGATGATGAAAAAATTCTATGCATTTTTCCACCTCTTAGTTCTTCTTCACAGATTCTTTTTAATTCTTTTTTACTCATTACTTTTACATGAACCGGCACTTTTTCTTCATCTTCAGTATAAACATTTTTCATAGAATCCATAATTTCATCAATTATAACAAATAAATCTATATCTGATTCTTTCCATAAATCCCCTGTAACCATACTACCAAATACCATAGTTGCTAATACGTCCTCATTACTTTTAAGTCTATTTATAATCTTGCTATAAGCCTTTTGATATTTTACTATACTATTATCCATATCTATACATACCCTCTTCACCCAAATATTAAGAGTTAAACTTATAAACATTATATACTATCTATTGCTTTTAACACAATAAATAATCGTGAAAAATGAATTTTTTCTTTCAATTTATATTATCACTTTATGAATATACTCTTTTTTCTTATTTCCACATTTATTACAAACAAAAATATGTAAACAATAATCCTTATAATCATCTATAGGCATATCTGCACTATAATCATCTATATATTCTTGTATCCTCCCTTTATCTACAAGTTTTCCTCCACAATTATCACATATATACTCTATATCATTTATTTCATTACAAACAGGACATATTTTTTCCATAATTAATTCTCCTATTATTATTTTATATTTATATTATTTACTATATTACATAGATTATTTATTATAAATGTAATCAATGACTATTTAAGCCATTTTTTATATTCCTATACCTAAAATGGTGAATTGCAATACAACTATTAGCAATTCACCATCTTAACTATACTTTATTAAATACAATAAATAAAAAATAAATAAATTATCTCCTACAGTTACTTATCTTTAATAAACAATTTATTTTTACAATTAAACAACGATAAACATCATCGCATTCATCTACTAAATCATATACTAAATCTAATGTATCTTTTATCTTAGATTTTCTGCCTAAATTAGTTTCAGCAACTCTTATTGCAGCATTAGCTAAATTGCTTGTAGAAAAGCTTAAAGATTGTAAGGTATTTAATAGCGGAAAAACCTCTCTATCATAATATATTCTTTCATCTAAATTATATTTTAATGCTATTAAACTTTCCTTAGTAGCTAATAATTCCGGTATGATAGCTAATTTCTCTAAATCAAAAAGGTCTTCATCAATTATATTATCAATATTATCTGATATTTTTTGTATTTTCTTTTTATTTTCTTTATTATTTTTTTTACCTCTACTATTATTGATTATATTTTCTCTATCAACTTTATTTAAATTATTATCTTTATTTTTTTTATTTCCTTTATTATTTTTTTTATCCAAAATCTTATCCTAACAAAAGTATTGCTCTTATTTTATTATATAAATAGGAAAAAATATTTATTCATATTTAACTATAATTCTTCTTTCAGATACATCTTACATTTATTAAATACTTCTTTATCTACCTTAGCTTCTATATATGTTCCCATCTCTTTATACTCTTCTTTAATAACTTTACTATTTCTGTGTAAAAAAGCTACCATCTTCTGACTATCGTAAGGTATAACATAAGAAACTTTTTTTAATTTATAAGGTAGAAGCTCTGATATACTTTCTAATACTTTTTCTAAATTCTTATTTGTTTTTGCAGATACTTCCACAATATTATCTTCATATATAAGTTTTTTTACTTTATCTAATTTTTCATATGAAACTTTATCTATTTTGTTTAAAACCATAATCATTGTTTTTTCTTTGCATCCAAGTTCTTGTAGAACACTATTAACAGCATTTATCTGTTCTTCTACAAAAGGTGATGAAACATCTACTACATGTAAAAGCAAATCAGAATAAATAACCTCCTCTAAAGTAGATTTGAAAGCTTCTATAAGCTCATGCGGTAATTTTCTAATAAATCCTACAGTATCTGTTAATGCTACTTTTTCGTTATCTGGAAGTTCTAAAGCTCTAGTTGTAGTATCTAGTGTTGCAAATAACATATCTGCTTCAAAGATGTCTTCCTTTTTATTAGAATTTAATGAAGCAATATGGCACAACTTATTTCTAAGGGTTGATTTACCTGCATTTGTATATCCTACTAAAGAAATGTTTGGAATGCTTTGTCTATTACTCCTTTGTACTTGCCTAACTTTTTTTATTTTTTTTAATTCTCTTGTAAGTTCATATATTCTCTCTTTTATGTGCCTTTTATCTATTTCTAGTTTCTTTTCTCCCGGTCCTCTTGTTCCTATTCCTCCACCAGTTCTTGATAATACTGTTCCAAGTCCTGTAAGTCTTGGCAGTCTATATTTTAATTGAGCTAATTCTACTTGGATTTTCCCTACTCTACTTTTAGCTCTCTTTGCGAATATATCTAATATTAAAGTATTTCTATCTATAACTTTAGCTCCAATATATTCTTCTAAGTTTCTAACTTGTGAAGCTGCTAGTTCATCATCAAATATTATTACATTAGCATAAATTGCTTGCCTTAAAAGTGTAATTTCTTCTACTTTACCTCTTCCTATATAATATGCTGAATCTATTTTATTTCTTTTTTGAAGTATTTTATAAGCTACAGATACATCACAAGCTTTGGCAAGTTCTTCAAGTTCATCTAAACTTTCTTCACTATCAACACCTACAAGTATGGCTTTTTCACCATAATCTTCTATTACTTCATTAGATTTTAAAATATCTTCTACATCTTTTATTTTTTGTTCTATTTTTAGTTCTTCTGCTTCTTTTAAAGTTAAAATTTTGCTTTCTTCTGACACTAGATTATCTTCATGGATAGAACATATGCCAACAGTTACCCCATTAAATTCTCCTCTATCTACTCCTATTGCACATATATAGTCTAATTTTAATTTAATTAAAGCGGATAAATCTATTGATGATAGTTTAGCATTGCCGTTTGGATGGGTGTGAATTATACTTATTCCACAAAGGCCATTATCTTTCATAGAAATCTCTGGCATTTCTACAGTACTACTATCCCCAACTGAAACCGCAACTACATTACCTTTTCTTGAAACTGCAACACTAATTTCTCTATTCAATATTTCTGTTAATCTACATAATATTTCTGCAATTTCAGCATTCAAAATATATGTTTTTTCTATATTTATTTCATATAAATCATCTAATTTTTTTAAAATTGTATTTTTAATACCATCTATATTACCATATATCATATCTATCTACCTTTCTTGTGATTTTATACTTGTATAAGCTATACTTGACAACTTTCATATAATTTTATACTATAATACCATTATTGTAAATATACATAATAAAACATAAACGGTGGAGGATTATGATGGAAGATAAACAAAGAAACATATTAATCAGCAAAGAAGAAATTGAAGGAAAAATTGCAGAGATAGGTTCTAAAATTTCTAAAGATTACAAAAATAAAAACTTATATGTTTTATCTCTTTTAAGAGGAAGCTTTATTTATACTGCTGACTTAGTAAGACATATAGATGTTCCAACTAAAATAGGCTTTATGACAACTTCTAGTTATGGAAACTCTGAAAAATCATCTGGTAAAGTTAAAATAGTAAACGATATTCCTGATGATATTAAAGGTTTAGATGTTCTTATTGTTGATGACATAGTAGATACAGGAATAACTATGGATTTTGTTATTAATCATGTAAAATCACTAGGAGCTAATAGTGTAAAATGCTGTGTGCTTTTAGATAAACCTGAAAGAAGAAAAGTAGATTTAACTCCTGACTATTTTTGCTTTGAAATCCCAGATGTTTTCGTAGTAGGTTATGGATTAAACTACGGTGATTACTATAGAAATGTTCCTTATGTATTTAATTGGGAAAGTAAATAGTATAATGTAAAGCTAATTAGCTTTACATTATACTATTTTTATTTTCCAGCACTTTTCATTTTAAATCCAGCACTATCTAAATTCATATCTATTGCAGTTTCTGGTGTCTTACCAACTATTATAGTTTCACAAATTGGAACTTGATTTTTAACCTCTATGACATCTGTTTTAAATGGTATAATAACCTTAACATTAGTCTTTACTTGAACATATATTGTATGCCTTGTCTGATTTATTCCTGCACTCTCAAAATTAGATAAATATTTTGTTTCTATATATCCTATAGGTTCCATTCTAACTTTTACATTTGGGCCATAATATGCTATCAAATTATTTTTAAACATATATCCTAAAGGAAATTTGATGCCTATTTGTTGAAGTTTTTTAAGTTCTCTTTGAGCTTCCAATGATACATCACAAGCTATACTATTCATTTTTAAAGTATCTGCTCTAAGCAAAGTTATATTGCCCTGTTTATCTTTATCTATATTCATTATTTTATCATAATTAAATCTTTTAGAATATTCTGTTAAAACTGTTTTACTAATTATCTCTACTATCTTAGTTCTCATTTGTGAATCAGCTACTTCTACCATCGTAGGAGTTACTAACTTATCAAAAGTATATATAAATATGTTAAATATGGTCAAAATAATTATAAATATTATTATTAGTTTTACCTTTATATTTTTTATAATTTCCCTCTCCTTTTTATTTACATAAAGTAAATATTAATTCAATATACATTGTAATCATTTTAAATTAATATAAAAATATAAACTATTTAATGGGGTTATAAATCTTATATTAGTACCTAACTTATTCATAACTAATTCAATATATGTTATAATATTTTAAATTAGTATTTAAATATACCAAATTGAGGAGGACAATTAATGTCAACAAATAAACGCAAAAAGAAAAAGAAAAAAAACAAGCGTAAAAGTTTTAAAATAATATTTTATACCTTCTTGATGCTTTTTTTAATAGGATCTATATCAGCTGGAACAGTGGCTTATACTATGATAAAATCAGCACCTAAATTAGATGTTAACCAAATACTAACTTTAAATGAACCCTCTGTTTTATTTGATGATAAAGATAAAATGATGGATAAAGTAATAACTAGAGAACAACGTATTGTTGTATCAAGTGATAATATACCTCTAAATCTAAAACATGCTTTTGTAAGCATTGAAGATGAACGTTTTTATAAACATAAAGGTGTAGATCCTCTAAGAGTTTTAGGAGCGGCTTTTAGAAATGTTATAAATAAAATTAAAAGGAAACCTCAACTTCAAGGAGCTTCTACTATTACTCAACAGTTAATTAAAAATACGGTTCTTTCTTCTGAAATATCTATTAAAAGAAAAGTTCAAGAAATGTATCTAGCTTCAAAACTAGAAAAAGAATTATCTAAAGATAAAATACTAGAATCATATATGAATACTATATTTTTAGGAGGACGTGCTTTTGGTGTAGAAGCAGCTTCCAAACAATATTTTAACAAAAAAGCAAAAGATTTAACTTTAATAGAATGTGCCTATATAGCTGGTGTCCCTCAAAGTCCCTCTATATATTATGCATTTTCATCATCGTCTCAAAATAATCCTTCTACATATTTAAACAGAACTAAAACTGTTCTATCTAAAATGTTAGATAACGAATATATTAACCAAGCTGAATATTCTAATGCCATAAATGATTTAAATAATAATAAACTTCAATTTAAAAAGCCATCATCTACTACTAATAAATTAAATTATGAATGGTTTACAACACCTGCTGTTCAGCAAGTAAAAGAGGATTTGAAAAAACAATACAAATATGACGATAAACAAATACAAAATATGCTACTTAATGGCGGATTAAAAATATACACTACTATGGATAAGACACTTCAAGATAAAACACAAAAAATATTAAATACTGCTAGCTATCTAAATTCTTATAATGATAATAAAGGAATATTACAACCACAATCTGGCGTTGTAGTTATGGATTATAGAAACGGAGAAGTAAAAACTCTAATAGGAGGTAGAGGAAATCAACCTATTGGATCCTTTAATAGAGCAGCCTCTAAAAGCTATTTAAGAGCTGCTGGATCTAGTATAAAACCTTTGACTGTTTATTCTGCAGCAATTGACTCAAAAAAAGCTAATGCTGCTACTGTTATTGAAGATTCACCTATACCAACTTCTATAGGAAGTAAATATGGATCAAATGGAGCACCATATAATCCTAAAAATAGTCCTAACAAATATTCTGGATATGTAACTATAAGAAAAGGACTAAAACACTCAATAAATACAGTTGCTGTGAAACTAGAAGATAAAATAGGTCTAAGTACAGGAATAAACTATGCTAAAAAATTTAATATTCCTTTAGATAACCATGATACAACTAGTATGGCCGCTATAGCATTAGGTGAACTTCATAAAGGAACTAATCCTTTAATAATGGCTCAAGCTTATGGTACCTTTGGTAACAACGGTAAATATACCAATGCTAAACTCTATAGAAAAGTTGTTGATAGAACCGGTAAAGTTGTACTAGAAAATAAAACTGAAACAGAACAAATACTATCTCCTCAAGCAGCTTACATAACCTATGATATGATGAAGGGAACTGTAAGTGAAGGTGGAACTGGTCCTGCAGCTAATTTTGGAACTATGGAGATAGCTGGTAAAACAGGTACTTCAAGTTATGGAAAAGATTTATGGTTTTGTGGTTTAACACCTTATTACTCTGCTTCTGTTTGGATTGGAAATGATAATTATTCAAAACCAAATGGAGTATTCAGTAGTACTGCTGCTAGATTGTGGGGAGATATTATGAAACAATTTCATTCTGGACTTCCTTATAAAAAACTCTCTAAGCCTTCTGGAATTGTTACAGCTAATGTAGATTCTGTATCTGGAAAACTTCCTACTCCCTTATCTTTTAGAGATCCAAGAGGAAGCACAGTATACTCAGAATTATTTATAGATGGAACTGTTCCAACTACTTACGATGACATTCATGTTGAAGCTAGGATAAATAAACTTACTGGTAATTTAGCATCTAAGTTTACTCCTTCTTTCCTTGTTACTTCAAAAGTTTTTATAAGAAGAGATTATGATCCTGGAGTTAACTTAGAAGATTCACAGTATGTATTACCTGCAATGTATGATCCAGAAAATACTGAATCTCATAAAAATGAACCAAATTCTCAACCTAGGGCTAAACCTAAAGAAAATGGAGATAATAATAAAAACCCTAGTGATCCTCATAAAAAAGATGAAAATAAGACTGATGATAAAAATGATACTTTAGTTCCAACTGTACCAAATGGACCAAATAATTCTAATAATAATGATAATCTTAACACTCCTGGTAAAAATCAAGATGACTAAATAAATAATCTATAGACTGCCTTAGTTGTCTACAAATTAAACAAACCACCAAATATTTGGTGGTTTGTTTTTATAAAAATATTTCTTTTATTTCAAAATATTAATCTTTAGTTTTAGAATTAAATATAAGTGACATAATATATCCAAATATAATTGCTGCTGTCACTCCTCCAGCACTTCCTTTGGCTCCTCCAGTAAATGCACCTAAAAGACCTTTACTATTTACTTCTTTTATAGTTGCTTTAGCTAAACTATATCCAAATCCAGGCAAAGGAACCGTTGCACCAGCACCACCTATATCAACTAAATACCCATATATATTTAAGGCTCCTAATATTACACCTAAAGTTACAAAACTTACAAGTATTCTAGCTGGAGTCAATTTAGTCTTATCCATTAATATTTGTCCTACTACACAAATACTCCCGCCTACTAAAAAAGCTCTTATATAGTCCATCTAATCTTCCCTTCTAATCATATTTAATATTCTATAGAAACAGCATGAGCAATTCCTGGTATACTTTCTCCTTGCTGAGATGAAGTAGTACTCATCAAAGCCCCAGTAGATACCAATAGAACTCTTTTCAAAGTACCATTGAGCATATTTTTATATATGTATCCACAATCTACAACTGCAGAACATCCACATCCACTTCCACCAGATCCAGTTTCTTGTTTTTCATTATCATATATTATCTCTCCACAGTCTACATATATACCCTTCATATTATATCCATACTCTAATAAAAGTTTTTCAACTAATTCTCTTCCTACTTTCCCTAAATCCCCTGTAGCTATAAGGTCATAATCTTCTGGTTTTCTTCCTGTATCTTTAAAATGTTGGTATATAGTAGATACTGCCGCTGGAACCATAGAAGCTCCCATATTATTTGCATCTTTAATTCCATAATCCTTAACTTTACCTATAGTAACATGTGTTACATAGGGGAAATTTCCTTCTTTGCCTAATATCATAGCTCCTGATCCAGTTACTGTCCATTGGGCTGTTGGTGCTCTTTGTGATCCATATTCTAATGGGAATCTAAATTGTCTTTCTGCTGAGGAAAAATGTGATGAGGTTCCTACTATTATATATTTACCAAAATTACCATCCATAAGCATTGAACCTACGCTTAATGACTCTGTCATTGTAGAACATGCTCCATATAACCCTATGTACGGTATATCTATATTTCTAGCTGCAAAACTTGAAGAAATTGTCTGATTTAATAAATCTCCACAGCATAAAAAATCTATATCTTTTTCTGTAAGTTTAGCTTTTTTTATACATTCTGTTATAGTAGTATAAAGCATAGCACTTTCTGCTTTTTCGTAACTATCTTGATTAAACATATCATCTTTCATAATAACATCAAAATAATCTTTTAAAGGTCCTTCTCCTTCTTTAGGTCCTACTGTACTCATAGTAGCTATTATTCTAGGATTACTAGCTATTTTTACAGTCTGCTTTCCTATCCTTTTGTTCAAAACGCATTCCTCCTATTCTTTTATAATTTAGTCATAACAAAATATATTAACCCTAGTATTACTGAAGAACTTATACCATATACTAAAACCGGACCTGCTATAACAAACATTTTAGCTCCTACACCAAAAATATATCCTTCTTTTTTAAATTCCATAGCTGGAGATACTATAGAATTAGCAAAGCCTGTTATTGGCACTACAGTACCTGCTCCTGCAAATTTAGCTATTCTATCATATATACCTAATCCTGTTAAAAGTGCTCCTATAAAAATCATAATAATTGGAACCCAAATTGCTACATCTTCCTTTGAAACTCCTAATGTTAGTAAATAATTATTAATAAATTGCCCTACATCACATATAAGACCTCCAACTATAAAAGCATTTATACAATGTTTTAATAGATTAGGTTTAGGTTCTACTTTAGATGATAATTTTTCAAATCTTTTCTTAAGTTTTTTCTCATTTAAGCTCATACTCTCACATCCTCATAATAATAATAGTAATTTTAGTTTATACAAATTATATTTTTTTAAACATAAAATGAATAATATAATATTATATTTGATAAAAAACTATATAAAACTAATATCTGAAAAATTATGAATAGTTGATTTATTTTATAAATATATTTAAGTATAAATAACCTAAAGTCTTTTTACTAATAACTTCAATAATTTAGTTTTTAATATACAATATATAACGCTTATGAAAGATAAAACCTTTTATAGGCTTTTCATTTAAACTACCCTTTGTAATAAATTTATTGCAAACTATAATATATAAAATAAAAGTTACTATGTTAACTAAGGAACATAGTAACTTTTATTTAATTAATATATTTGATTAATGTATTCTTATCTATTCTATAACATTGTTTCATAAATGAAGGAATATCATTCCAATTTCCAACATTATATCCATAAATGGTTGAAGGTACTCTTTTTAAAAGCAATATGCTTTTATCCTTTTTATGTTGATACTCGTAGATAGCATTCATATTAAACACTTGATTATAGGAAGCTAGTTTATATCCATCATAATTCAAACTAAATACGCTTATTCCTACAACAAAAAACATAATAATTGAACTTACTACAATAAACTTGTTTATAAAAACTGAAAGTAATTGTTTAAATATTCCATATACAATTATAAAACAAAATGATATTAATATTATATAAAAATTGCCGGTAGCTAAAGATAACACTATTAAATTTAATAAAATAAAAATTTTATTTTTATAAAATTTAACAAAAGTATAGGTGACATATATCATTAAAAGTAGTATAGATGGAAATATAATTTTATAACTACTTGCAAATCTAGAATCAACTACAATAAGCATTAACTGAGCTCCAATAGCATTAATAACAGAAAAAATAATAAATGGCTCTTTATCTTTTACTAATATCAATGTTGATACATATATAATATTAATTAAATATATCAATGTAAAAGCAATAAAACTAATACTCAAAATTAATTTAGTAGTACTTTCTATTGAAAAGATACTCACCTCATATTTTTTATATAAAACACAATATAAATATCCTATAACAGCTATTGATGATATACATATATTCCATTTATTAAACTTATTTATACTATTATTTTTATAATAATAATAAATCCAAAATATACTACATATACATATTACCAAAACATATCTAGATATTGGTATATTAAAAATATTCGTTTTTATTATTGAATTAATTGCGTTACTTATATCCATTCCTTTTCCTGCACTTTTTTCAAGAAATATTCTTTTAATAGAACCATAGCTTACAAACATGTACCCTATAAAAACAAAAATATGGTATATTGTAAATTTAATTTTAGTATTAATGTTCTTAATAATTTTAAAATATATGTAAATCATCACAGTGAATCCTATAGCAATCATTCCTGCTTGTTGAGTTGATGATCCTGCTATAAAAGCTATAAATATAAGCCACCATTTTATTTTATAATTATCTGTACAATTTTGATATTCCTTATATAAGAGATATCCATATAACATAGAAACTACAGTTGGATATAAATAATTTAGTGAACATGCTGCATAATATATAGTAGTATTAGCTATCTGTATTGGTAATATAATAAAAAACATAGTTCCTACCATTGTAGCTACAATAAATTTATTACTATCTTTTGAATTAGTACATATTCTAGCTATTACTACTACACTCAACACAATAACAATAGGATTTATTATTCTATAGATATATATATTATTTTTCAAAAGTATCATTAAAAGAACATGCACCCATACTCTTCCATTTACATTTAACTCCTTCATCATAAATTCTGGTAAATATTTTAATCCTAATGCCGAATCTCTACAATAATAAATATCATCAGCATAGATAAATATATACCTATGTATAACTATCATTAATATTAAAAAAAACATTAAAATACTATATTTTTTATATTTATTCCATATATAACTAAAAAAAGATACTATATTTTTCATTTTGTTCTCCCATCCTTATAAATTCATATTATATATTAAAATAATGTATTACTAAATGTTATAATCATTTTAAATAACTATTCAAACATTAACACTAATACTCATTATTAAAGTAAAATCTAATTGATAATTAAATTGATTAAAAATATGAAACTTATTTATTCTTTTCTTTTAATATATATCTCATAAGAAAAAAAGTTACTGGTATTGCCATTAAAGAGGCTAAAAAAGCTGCATACTCTTTTTTTATATAAAAAAACTCTATTAATACAGATACCCCTACACTTTGTATTATAAAATTAGGAAAACAAGAAATTGGGAATACTATAAATTTTTTTAGTGTTGGCTTAGTTCTAAATGTAAAATGACAGTTTAAGAAAAAAGATATACAAGTACTTATAATAAAAGCTATAGTATTAGCTAATATATATGGAATTATATTTACTAAAGGTATATATACAATATTGTGAGTTATTGTATTTATAACTCCTATAATTACAAATCTAGTAAACTCTAAATTCACAATTTTATTTATTAATTTTTTTATCATAGTTTTTTATCCTTTATAAAATATTTTGGTCTATTTTTACATTCTAAATATGTTTTAGATAAATATTCTCCTATTATTCCTATAGCCAATAATTGAATTCCTCCTAATACAAGAATTAAACTAACTATAGTAGGAAATCCTGAAATATCTGCACCATATAATAATGTTTTAATTATTAAGTAAATTAAATATACAAAAGCACCTAAAGATGTTATACTTCCAAAAACTGTAGCAAGTTTTAATGGGGCAGTTGTAAAAGATACCATTCCTTCTATAGCATATTTAAAAAGCCCCATAAAACTCCATGATGTTGTACCTGCTGCTCTTTCTACATTTTCTAACTCTACATAAATTGTATCATACCCTATCCAATTAAAAATTCCTTTCGAAAACCTATTGTATTCACTAAGTTTTAATATAGAATTTACAACTTGTCTAGTCATTATTCTGAAATCTTGGCTACCTGGAACCATTTTCACATCACTTACACTGTTTATCAATTTATAAAATAAGTTAGCAAAAAACGATCTTATTTTAGATTCACCTTTTCTGGAAATCCTTCTAGTAGTTACCATGTCGCATTTTTTATCTATCATAATATTATACATTTCTAAAACTTTAGAAGGAGGATGTTGTAAGTCTGCATCCATTAAAACAACATAATCTCCTCTACAATTATCTAAACCTGCAAGTATTGCTGATTCTTTTCCAAAATTTCTTGAAAAACTAATATGCTTTATTTCACAATCTTTTAATTCTAATTTTTTTATAACTTCTAAGGTTTTATCTCTAGATCCATCATTTACAAATATTATTTCCTTATTTATATCTGTTATTTTATGTAAAATTTTAATGATTTCTTCATAAAACAAATTTAAGACTTCCTCTTCATTGTAACAAGGAACTACAATAGAAAGTAACTTCATTTTATGACCTCCTTTTTTCTTATAGTGCATAAATAACTTTTATCATTGGCTACAATATATTTTGTATAAAATCATAAATATCACTTTTAATATCTATTAACAAAATATATTTTCATGTAATGAGTCTTTAATTTTTTCATATATTTTTAATGATTTTCTAAAAATAAATATAATCAAACAATATAAGTAATTTTATCTATACATGATGTTATTCTTTAATATTATACAAAAAATACTATTTTATTTAAAAAAATATATTAAATTACTTAAAATTACTTTGATTATATTATTTAGTTATAATCAATATATAAAATATTTAATTTCCTATATATATATTTAATACCATTTGTAATTATATCATAAAATATTTTTATTTATAATATATGATTATCATCTTTAAATAAAGAAATTGATATATACTTCTTATATGAACTTCTATAAATTTAAAAGCATATTTAGATTCATTATATTACTAATATTTTTATACATTTTAAAATATATTCTAAGATTTAAATTTTTACTATGCTTACAAAAAAACAAAAGAGCACTAATCAAAATTAGCGCTCTAACCTGTAAGACTTGATTTCATAGCTTTTAATACTTTTTTTTCTATTCTTGAAACTTGGACTTGACTTATACCAAGTTTTTTAGCTACTTCTACTTGAGTTCTGTCTTTAAAATATCTTAGTATTATTATCTGTCTTGATTTAACATCCAAGTCTTTTAATGCTTCTTTTAATGCAATATTATCTATCATTTTACTATCCGCTTCTTTATCTTTGCTTATTTTATCTATAAGTAATACTGGTGCTCCATCATCTTTATGTATAGTATCATATAGATACTGAGGAGATGTTGAAGATTCTGTAGCCATCAATATTTCATCCACACTAAAACCTGAGAATTCTGATAGTTCTTCAATGGTAGGTTCTCTACTTAACTTTTTTGCAAGATTTTCTTTATCATAATGAAGTTTTTTTGCTGTAGTCTTTATACTCCTACTTACTTTTATTATTCCGTCATCTCTTATAAACCTTTTGATTTCTCCCATAATCATTGGAACAGCATAAGTAGAAAATTTTACTTTATATTTAAATTCGAAATTATTGATAGCCTTTACAAGTCCCATACATCCTATTTGGAATATATCATCATATTCATATCCTCTATTTAGAAACTTTTTGCTTATGGCTGAAACTAATGGCATATTATATTCAACCAATTTATCTAAGGCTGATTTATCACCGTTTCTAGCTTGTTTTATAAGATTTAAATTTTCTTCAAAGTTCCTACTATTTTTTGTAGGTCTCTCACTATTCATATTTCTCACCTAACTTACTATTCAAATACTTTCTTCATTATTATTTTAGTGCCCTTTTCTTTTTGTGACTGTACTTCAACCTTGTCCATAAATGTCTCCATAACTGTAAATCCCATTCCTGATCTTTCTAAATCTGGTCTAGATGTATATAAAGGTTGCATTGCTAGTTCTATATTTTCAATTCCTTTACCATCATCATATATTACTATAGTAACTTCTTTATCTTTAATCATAGCCTCTATAGTAACTAGTCCCTCTTTTTCATCATAACCATGTATAATAGAATTAGTAACAGCTTCTGAAACAGCAGTTTTAACATCTGTTATCTGTTCTATTGTAGGATCTAGTTGGGATACAAATGCTGCTACAGAAACTCTTGCAAAACTTTCATTTTGTGATTTACTTAAAAACTGTATTTTCATTTTATTTTCATACATACTATATACCCCCACTATAAATTACTAACTGCTTCGTCTACACTGTCATAAAGTTTAATTATTTTAAACATTCCAGAAAGTTCAAAAACTCTTTTTACTGCTTGTTGAACATTAGTTATACAAACAGCTCCTTCTCTAGTAGATAATTTCTTATATCTTCCTATAACTACACCTATACCTGAACTATCCATAAATGTAACTTTAGAAAAGTCCAATATTAATTTATTTATCTTTTCTCTGTCTAACCTATCGTCAATTAAATTTCTTACTTCCTGAGAAGTATGATGATCTAACTCTCCAGATATTTTTGCTATAAGCTTGTCAGATTGTTTATCAAAATTTAAATACATTTTTTTCTCCCCCCTAAACACGTAAATATTAAACTAAGTTTCATAGATACTACTTCTATTAATTGGTATTATTTCCCTTTATTTTTCTATAAATATTCTTACTATTATTATTTACACTAGAAAACTTAATTATTCATTATTTATAAAAGAAAGAAATTATAATACAAGTGGTAACATCCTTTATTTTTGTATTTATAAATATTAAATTTATATAAGGCACATTAAAATAAATAACTAATAAGTAAAAGGTATTCTTTGCAAACTCTTTTTACTTAGAATGCACTAATAATAAAATCTAAACAATTTTATTTTAAAAATGCAAATCTAATTTTTTAGTTGTTATTTATTTTAATATGCCTATTTAAATACATTGTTCTATTATTTTTATTTCTTCACTGGTAATTCCAAAATAATTATATATATCTTTATCTTTATTGAATTTTTCTCCTAAGGGAATCATTAATCTCATTACAGTATTAGGATAATATTCATATAAATCCATTCCTAATTTTTTACCAAAACATTTAAAATAAAAATTGTATAATTTACTATTTAGTATTTTTGATAAATCAATATAGGAAATTATACTTTCATCTTTTATAGTTATAGAATATATATCTGCACTAAAATATAAATTTTCCTCATCTATATAAAATTTGTTAGTGGAAGCTTTATAGGGAAATACTATTTTATTTTCATCAAATATAATATTGTTTCTTCCCCACTGAAGCTCATACCATTTCCTTAATCCCCTTACACATTCCCTTCTTTTTAATAATTTATTTTTGTATTTACTTAAATGTTTAATAATATTAGGATATATTTTTTCATCTTTTATTAAATTTGAATATATTATAAATATATTATTTTTACGAATGCATTTTCCTTTTATGTAGCTACTTTTTATCCATGGTTTTATAATTTCTGTTTCTAAACTTTTTGTCTTTATAGTTTCATCTGACACAATAAACGCTTTATCACAACCTGTAATTATTCCTTGGTGACTTATACATAAATCTTCTAAAGTATTACTACATTTAGATTTTATTTTTTTTATTATATTTTTGCTACACTCATCTATAAGAATCCAACCTTCGTCCTGAAGCTCTTTTTCATTAATACTAAACCTATTGCAATTATTATATGAATTAAAAAACAATTTATTTTTTGTTTTTACATTATCTTTAGGCTTAATTACCTCCAAAGTACTTTTTTTTAATCCTTTACCTCTTAAAAATATAATCGTAGGATCTATTCCAACTCCTTTAAAAGGCCTTATGCCATAAAAATCTATTATTTTATATACATAGGAATCATTATGAAGCCTATTTCTTAAAACTTTGCCACTAATACTTTCTAAAAAATATCTAGAAGTTATAAATGTTATCTTTCCTTTATCCTTCAAATTATTTATTGCCTTTATAAAAAAACAATAAGAAATATCACTTTTACCCTTATATATATTTCCATATTCTTCTTTTAAAATTTTAAAATATTGTTTATTTACAGATTTATGACCTACATAAGGAGGATTTCCTATGTATATATCAAACTTTTCAAATAAATCTTCTGTCAAAAAATCTTTTCTTAAAAAATTTTTTGTTTTCACTTCTCCACTTATTAAAAACAAATCTATAACAAGAACTTTTATTGCAATTTCATCAATATCATATCCATATAAATTATTATATATAATATGTTTATTTATATCTTTTTTCTTTAATTTGATTTTATTTTTTTTATTTATATCATTCAAATTATCTTCGAATATCTTTTTTAAATAGAAAAAACAAGGTAATATAATATTTCCACAACCACAAGCTGGATCTAAAATTTTTATGAAAGGATTATTAATAATATCTTCTATAGAAATAGTATTTTTCACAATATAGTAAGATATATCTTTAGGTGTATATATTACTCCTTTTTCTTTATTTCCCTTTATATTATTATAATAAAATTTATATATATTATCATTTTTGGGAATAGAAAATTTTACTTTAAACATATTAATATTTTCATATTTGTAAATACTATCAGTAGATGATGTTATAAGTTTATATATTTCATCAATACTTTTTATAAAATCTTTCATATTGTAATTCTCCTAAGCATCATGATTTTAATTATATAAAAAGTATATCATAATAAATTGGTAGGTGATAAAATTTGAAAAAGAAATTATTATGTATTTTAATGTCTATGTCATGTTTATTTTGTTCTTGCAATACAATGACATCTTCATCAAATAAAATTAATGAATCTTCAAAAACAAATAAAACCATTGAAAAGAATACTTCAAAACCATCAAACAGTTCTAATATAAATAAAAGTGATTGTAATTTATCAACTAAAGAAGAAAACTGGTTTTTTAAACCAAGTAAAGATAATAAACCTGCTACAATACCTGAAGATATGTCGACTTTAATTGATAAATATTCAGGATATTTCTTGGGAAATACGTCTAAAAAACACTTATATTTAACTTTTGATGAAGGATATGAAAATGGCTATACAGGGAAAATACTAGACACACTAAAAGCTAATAACATAAAAGCTGCTTTCTTTGTAACTGCTCCTTATATAAAAGATAATAAAGATTTAATAAAAAGAATGGAAAAAGAAGGTCACTTAGTTTGTAATCATTCTGATCATCATCCTTCTATGGCTTCTGCAGCATTAAAAGGTAAGGAACATTTCAAAAAAGAATTTACAGTAGTAGAAAATTTATACAAAGAAACTACAGGAAAAGATATTCCTAAGTTCTTTAGACCACCAATGGGTAAGTATAGTGAAATGTCCTTAGCTTATACTAAAGAATTAGGATATAAAAGTATATTCTGGAGTTTTGCTTACCATGATTGGGATAGAAATAAACAACCATCAATTGAAGAAGGTAAGGAAAAAATATTAGGTAGAATTCATAATGGAAGTATAATATTACTTCATGCTGTTTCTAAAACTAATACTGAAATCTTAGATGATGTAATAAAAGATTTGAAAAATCAAAAATATGAATTCAAAACTTTAAATGAATTACCTGAAAAATAAATATCCACCAGCTAAGCTGGTGTTTTTCTAAAACAAACAAAAAAAACTAAAGCTCTATGGAATTTATCCATAGAGCTTTAATTTAATGAATATTTTTATCTATATTCTCGGTATATGCCTTTTCCCAAGTATTTAAAAATACATAATCTCTAACATCTTTCTTAGGATGGGATTCTTTTGTCTCATTAATTTCTCCAATAGGTGTCATACCAACTACTCTATATTTTTTAGGTATAGATAAAATGTCTCTAATTTCATCTTCGTCAAAAGCACCTATCCAACATGTTCCATACCCTTCTGCTGTTGCAGCTAATATCAAATGTTCCATAGCTATTGCACTATCAACTAAATAATATTCTCTTTCGTCTACATTTCCTGATAAAGATGGATCTGCTACAACTACTGCAGTTATTGGAGCTTCTTTAATTGAATTAGAAGCTTCCTCTGTCTTATTTAAAATAGTATTTGCTAATCTTTCTCTTTCATTTTTATCTTCTACTATTATAAATTTGTATGAACTTTTATTTTTCCATGAAGGTGATTTCATTGCTGCATCTATAATTCTAGCCATTTTATCTTTTGAAATGCTATTATCTTTAAATTTTCTTATACTTTTTCTTTCCTTTATAACATCATAAAATTGCATAATACACACTCCTTTTCTTTATTATTATGTGTGTATTATATTTGTAATATTCAAGTTTGTATTTAAAATTAATTTAAGTATTATATAAAGGAAACTCAGATTCAATTCTTCATCTGAGTAAGTGATTCACACCAAATTACAAATTTGGGTTCTCTACTTAAAGGAAACTCAGATTCAATTCTTCATCTGAGTAAGTGATTCACACTAAATTATAAATTTAGGTTCTCTACTTAAAGGAAACTCAGATTCAATTCTTCATCTGAGTAAGTGATTCACTCCAAATTACAAATTTGGGTTCTCTACTTAAAATTCAAATCTTATTTATGTAATAAAACTTTTAATAAAAACTTAGGAATAGCTATTAATCTTTTTATCCTATATGGCTCTTTTGCTACTCTATAAAGCCATTCTAGATTCATTTTAATCATCCATTTAGGAGCTCTTTTAACCTTATCTGCAAATACATCAAAACTTCCTCCTACACCCATGAATATTTTACAAGGTAATTCTTCCATGTAATTGCTTATAAAAACTTCTTGCCTTGGACATCCCATTGCTACAAACAATGCAAATGGTTCTGATTTTTTTATATCATTTATTATATTTTCACAATTATCCATATCAAAAAAGCCATTATGTTTACCTGAAATATTTAATTTAGGAAATTTTTTAATTAAATTATCTATACATTTATCTAATACATCTTCAGTTGTCCCTAATAAATAAACTTTTTTATTCTCTTTATTACACATTTTTAAAATATCATCCATTACTTCAATACCTGCAATTTTTTCTTTCACAGGATTTTTGACTATCTTTGATGCTAAAACTACACCTACTCCATCAGGTATTATTATAGAATATTTGCTTACAAAATTATCAAAAAGTTTCTTATTGTAAAGACCATTATAAAGAACTTCTGGATTACCTGATACTATATTTATTTTATTGTATTTCTTTATATAATTAAAAAATTCTTTCTTAGTTCCGTTAAATATATTATAATCCAATATCTTTGTATTCATACTTCACCTCTATTATAAAATAAAATGCACAATATATATTAAATCATAGCAATTACTAAAATATTTGTAAACAACTATAATTAATATACTGTGCACATACAATCATCTAATATTATATTAAAAAGCACCTTCACTTTTAAATACTGAAAAAACAGTTTTGAATAATATCTTTATATCTAACCATATAGAGAATTTTTTTATATATTTCAAATCATAAGATACAGTTTTCCCAAGCTCTATTTCTCCACGTCCACTTACTTGAGCAAGTCCTGTTATTCCTGGCAATACCAACAATCTTTGTGCATATTCAGGAGGATAAAATTCAACTACATCTCGTATCTCTGGTCTCGGTCCAACTAAACTCATATCACCTTTTAAAACATTAAATAACTGCGGTATCTCATCTAAACTGGTTTTTCTTAAAAATTTTCCTACTTTAGTTACTCTGTTATCACTTCTACTTTGAAATACAAAATTCGATATATCTTTAGCATCTAATTCTAATTTCTTTTTTTTATCAGCATTTACAACCATAGTTCTAAATTTATAGATAACAAAATCTTTATTATCTTTTCCTACTCTTACTTGTTTAAATAACGCTGGTCCTTTAGAATCTATTTTTATAGATATCAAAAGTATCAAATATAATGGAGATAAAACTATTATTCCTATTAGGGACAATATTATATCAAAAAATCTCTTTAATGCAAATTGAATTTTTTTATGTTGTAAGTCTTTTTCTTCATCTATTAAGGGCATATGTACTTCCATATTTAACCTCCTGTAATGTTATACGTATCTATTAATTATTATTTACTTATTTTAAAAAATTAAATACTAATTACATAAATTATCATTTTTTCTCTTAAAAAACATCTTACCATAATTAAAAATATCAAATATTTGTCTTCTATTTATAAATATAATGACAAAAGATATAATTAAATTAACAAGAACATTATTATACATAACATCTACACTCGCTAATAATACCATAAAAATAGTATTAAGTATATAGAATTTAATTTCAAATTTAAACCATAACTTTCGAGATATTAATGTTCTCATCCAAAAAAACACTACATAACAAATTCCAGTAGCAATTGATGCACCTAGTGCTCCATATTTAGGAACTAATGAATAATTTAAAATATAATTTACTACAGCCGCTACTACTGAAACTAATATATTGTACCCTGTTTTTCTTGAAAAAGATATTCCTAAAGTAGTAGCTTCCGATACTGTATACATTATAGGTAAAAATAATAAAAAAGGTACTATTACTGATGCTGATACATAATCTGGAGACATGATTTTTATAATTAAGTTTCTGAATAAAACTATACCTATAAACATAAAACTCATAAAACACATTACTATTTTACTTACTTTTTCGTACCTACTATTCTCAGCACCTTCTTCATACCATCTAAATGCTGTTGGAGACCAAAATGTACAAAACGCTTGCTGTATTATATTAAGAACTGTAACAATCTTAAAAGCTGCTGAATATAACCCTATTTCGTTAAAAGTAGACCATTGTCTCATTGCAATCTTATCCATAGAATTTAAAAACCAAACTATTACACTTGCTGGGATTAATGGAAAACCATATCTAAATATTTTATTTAACAAAGCATAATCTAACTTAAATTTATTTAACCAATATTCTTTGGTAAAATAAAATTCTATAAGAACTGTCATTATCAATGATATAAAAGTAGCAGTAACTATTCCTTTAAAACTTTTGTCTATATAAAGTAAATAAGGTATTAAAACAATCATATTTAATAATTTATTCATTATATTCATTAAAGAATAAATTCTAGCTTTTTCTTGCATTCTTAACAATAATAAATTAAACCTGTCTATTACTGTAAAAGGTAATGCTATTGCCAACATAACAATAATATATCTTTGCTTACTTTCAAATAAACTAATTGATATTTTTTCATAAAATATTATGTATAAAATCCCTACTACTATTGAAAAAATAAAAGGCACAATTAATGAATTTAAAAATAATTTTTTCTTATCTTCTTCAATATTAAATTCCCTTACAAAAGCCTGATCTAATCCTAAATATATAAATAGCGTACTAATGCTAAGTAACATGGTATACATTGAAGATTTACCTAATTCCTCTGGTACTACAAAATATGTCGTTACTGGCACTATAATAAATCCTAAAACTGCCGAAAATATAGGTCCCATAGAAAATGCTATAAATCTTTTTATAAAATCTTTAGGTGTATCACTCATTAGTTTTTTCCTCCTGCACTAAACTTAAATTGTAAAATCCTTAACTAAAATCATATCTCTATTTATTTAATTAATTATTACAATTGTATAATATTAATGTAAATTATGTAATAATCATTTATTTTTCACTTTTTTTAGTATAAGACTATAAATATAATCAACTTCTTTTATCTTAAATAAGTATGTACTTATAAAGTATACTCCTCCACCAACTAAAATAGATAAAACAACTGAAATAACACTTCCTTTAACATTTGTTCCTAAAGTTTTTAAACACATATTATTTATAATGAATACTATTATTCCCATTATACTTGATGAAATAGTAATCTTTATAAAAGAAACAAACATTTTTTTTATATTAATACCTTCTAACTTTTTATTTAAATCAATAAGCATTAATATAGTAATAACAACAGAAGAAATACTAGTAGCAAATGCAAGTCCACTAACTCCCATATATTTTATAATAAATATATTTATTATTATATTAATTCCTATACCTAGAAAGCTATTAACCATTGGCGTTTTAGTATCTTTTATAGAATAAAAAGCTTTATTTAATATATCTCTTACACTATATGCTATCATAGATGGAGTATATAAAAGTAATGTTTGTGCAGTTAAGTTAGCTGCATTTTGTGTAAATGCTCCTCTTTTAAATAATATATTTATAAGTGGCTCTCTAAGAAGAGCTATTCCAAATGCTGCTGGTATCATAATTATAAGAATTACATTTATAGATGTACCAAGTGCCCCTTTATATTCTTCTTTATTCTTTTTAAGTGCTAATTCAGATAATGTTGGATAAACTATCATAGCTATTCCTATAGCAAACACCTCATAAGCTAAAGTATTTATTTTATTAGCAAAATCTAAAACCGTAACAGCACCAAACTGTATGTTTGTAGCAAATGATCTATTTACAAAAGTATTAAGTTGAATAACTGATGTACTTATTATAACCGGTATCATCAGTTTAAACATTTTTATCATTTTACTATCTTTAAAATCAACATATCCACTATATTTATATCCTAACTTTTTATATTTAGGAACATTTATAATAAACTGAGTAAAAAATGCTACTACAGTAGCTACTGCAAATCCCATTATTCCATACTTATTGGTTAAAAATAATAAATATATAATATAAACTATATTAGATACCATAGCCATTGCTGCTGGTTCATAAAATTGTTTATGAGATTGAAGTACTCCAGTGATAACACTTTGTATACTTACAAAAACTAAAGATAAAAGCATTATTCTAGTAACTTTTATTGATGTAGCAAATACTACAGGATCTTTTTCAAATCCATGCCCAAAAATGTACATTATATATTTAGCAAAAATAATCATAAATATAGTTATAATAATAGTTCCTATTGCAGATATATTTAAAACATTATTAACAAACTTATTAGATTTATTTTTATCATTATTTTGTATATTTTCAGTATGTATAGGTATAAAAGTTGTTGTTAATCCATAACTTACTGTAGTTAAAAGATAAACCATTCCTAAAGCGAAGTTATATATGTCAGTAACATATGTAGCTCCAAATTTTGCAGCTATTAAAGAATCTCTTAATAAAGCAAACACTTTTCCTAAAATTATTAATATCATTATAAAAACAGAACTTTTTATAAATGTTTTTTGTTTCATTTCGTTCCTCCAAAATTAACTATACTATTATAACAATGATAATAAGCTTTACAAAATTTATCTATAGAATATTTATTACATACATCATAGTATAGTTTATTTCCTAATACATCTAATTTCTTTTTAGTTAAATAGCACTTTTTCATTTTATTATATATATCTTCACAAGATTTTGGATCTATTAAAAAACCATTTTCACCATTAACAATTTCTTCTATATCTCCTACTTTTGATGCTATAACTGGTATTTTTTTCAATGCACTTTCTAGTATTACTAAAGGCGGAGAACCACCTTCACTAAAAGAAGTTAAAATACTTACATTAGAAAAACTCAAATAATCTAATATATTAGTTTTAAATCCTGCAAATATAACTTTTTTGTCTATGCCTAAAGTTTTAACTTGATTTTCTATATTTTCTTTTTCTTCTCCATCTCCAAGTAACAATAATTTTATATTATCATATTCTTTAGCCAAATTGTTAAAAGCTTTTATTAACAATTTATGATTTTTTATTGGATGCATTCTTGCTATCATTATATAAACAAAATCATTAGATTTTATTTTCAATTCATCTTTTAAATCATCTATTCTTTTCCTAGAAATTTCATTATTTTTATTAATATCAATTCCATTATTAACAACAAATTTATTTCCACTAAATCTATCTTTTATTAATAAATCTTTTATATAATTAGACACACATATATAATTATTAAAGCTTTTTACTCCAGATACACTCAATGGAGTAAATAAGTAGTATTTTACTTTATTATTTAAAAAATCTCGTCTGTAATCACTATGTATAGTAGCAACAGTAGGGACTGTAAGTTTTCTTTTTAAAAACTTGTGTAACAAAAAAGCTTTTGCGCCATGAAAATTTACTATATCTATTTTATTTTTTATTACATATTTTTCAATAGATTTATTAAGTATATCTTTGCTATTAAACAATTCAGTGTTTATATTTAACTTTTTAGCATTTATATATAAAGGCCCTTCACCAATACATCCAATTATACTTTTGAAATACTTTTTAGAATAATGACATAAATTTAAAACATGATTTGCACCGCCACCATTATCATTACCTGTTATAATATGTAGTACCCTTATTTAAATCACCACTTTCTCTATACATAGATGCTTCAAAAACAGCTATTAGTATCCAAAAGAATGCTATTACTTTTGGTGCTGAAAAAAAATTATCAATTAAATTCATAAATATAAATGATATTAAAGAAGCAAAAAAGCCTTTATAAAATACTTTATAAAAATTATTTGTAGTACTACTTATATATTTTCTTAATCTTAAAATTACAGAAACAATTATTCCAATGAAAGCAATACTACCTATTATTCCAATCTCAGACTGTATTTTTAATAATATATTATGTGGATGAAATTTATCTGAAGGATAATATTCTATTTTTTTTGTCATCTTTAACTTATATTTATCATATAGGACTCTATAATTACCCATACCTACGCCTTTTATTGGGTGATCTTTAATCATAAATAAAGCTATATCCCATAATTTTATTCTTGATAAATTTTGACTTTTATCTAATATTTCTAAAATTCTACTATGTATTTGTGGTATAAAAAAGCCTATACACCCTGCTCCCATTAAATATATCATTATTTTCCTACTATATATAAGTGATAAAACTATACATCCTATTACTAATCCTAACCAGGCATTTCGTGAATAAGAAAATATTATATTACTTAATACTATAATAAACAATCCAATAAACATGATTTTCTTTTTTTTATTTTTTTCATTTAACATTATCATTGTAATAGGAAATATAGCTATAACCATATACATTCCTAAATTATTAGAATTTTCCAAAGTTGAAAATATTCTATCTCTACCAAATTGTACGAATCCTATTCCTAATATATATTCTAATAACCCTATTAAGGCTATAATACTGGTTACAAATAAATATACTGCTATAATATTATTAGTTATTTTCCTTGAATTAAGTTCATATTTTATTATGAAAAATATCACAAAATAACTAGAAAATCGTATTGCCTCGCTTACTGCAATTTTTTTATCTACTGAATAAAATATAGATATACACATAATAATCATGAAAATGATCATAAAGATACTTAGATAATTACTAAAAAAATCTACTACCCCATTTTTAAATCTTTTTCTACATTCTTTGATGAAAATAATAGATATAAAATAGGTTACTAGTATAAATAGAAAAATAATATCACCATTTATAGGAATACCTTTAAATGAATATTTACTTGGTAATAATGGTAATATAAGTATATATAAATATAAAAAAAAGCTAGTAATTAAACTTCTCTTAATCATACTAAATTTCTCCTTTCTTTTACTTAATTATATAAAAATAATTCTTTACAACGGAAATCACAATTTATATAATTTCATTATATATTTGTAAAGTCTTTTCAGCTGTTCGTATCCAAGTAAATTTATTAACCACAGTTAATTTAGCATTATTTCCTACATAGTTTGAATATTTTTTGTCATCTAGTAATTTTTCTATAGAAATAACTAATTCTTCTACATTATTAGGTGATACTAATATACCATTTTCCTTATTATTTATTACATCTTCTATACCTTCACCTTTAACTCCTATTACAGGTTTTCCTTGAAGCATAGCTTCAAGGTATACTACTCCAAAACCTTCTTTCCAGCTAGGCATTGAAAATACTTTACATTTGCTCATATATTCCATAACTTTTTTATGGTCAAGTTGTCCTAAAAATATTATATTTTTAAGTAAATTATATTTTTTTACCATTTCAAGTAAATGTTCTTTTTCTGGACCATCACCAATTATATAATATTTTATGTTAGGATGCTTCTTAACCAAAACATTAATAGCTCTTATATTTAAATCAATACCTTTGGTTTTTATAAGATTTGATACACTTAAAACATCTATTTTTTCTAAAGCTTTATCATTATTAAGAACCATAGTATCTTCTATATCTATTCCATTATTAATTACATCTATCTTGTGATAAAAATTAGTATCACTCACTATATTCTTAAGCTTATTACTAACTGTTATAACTTTATCTGCTTTATCTAATACTTTAAATACACTTTTCTTTAACTTATCATTTTTGCATATTGTATTTTGAAAATCTTGTCCATGTACAGTAATAACATATGGTATATTTAATTCCTTACTTAAAAGCATCCCACAATATCCATCTGGTAAAGCCACATGAGAATGTATAATATCAAATTTAAACTTCTGATTTAATTCATACACTAAATTCTTTATTGCCTTATACATTCTTTGTCCAGATTTATCAAAGAAATATCCTCTAGGAAATTCTATATATCTAGGATAATAAACCTCAACTCCATCTAATACATCTTGATATGGAACTTTAGAATATTTATTCCATTTTTTATTTATAATATTTAAAGGAAAACCAGCCCATGGTATAGGAGAAATTACTTTAACATTGCATCCTAAAGAAATAAGTTCCTTCACTTGTTTATGTACAAAAACACCTGATATTTTATTAAAATTTGAAGGATACATATGTGATAAAACTAATATATTCATTGTAAAACCTCCTTTTATACTGTATTTATTTTACTTTAACATAATAAAATAAAAAAATTATATTTTGCCACATACAACATAATAAAAATATAAAATAACTAATACATTATTAGTTATTTTACTATTTTTACTTATCTAGATATCTTTTTATTATTCTCTATAGATTTTTTAGATTTCACAACAAAGAAAACAAATAATCCTTCTAAAAACCCTATACCATAACTGATATGTAAAATCGAAAAAATTATTGGTATATATTTTAATACACCTTTTTCCCCTTTACTAACCTTGAATGAAAATATTAAATTACTTAATATATAAGTAATAACTTCTACAATCCATAACATCATAATAGGTTTAAATATCATTCCAAGTAGAAATCCTAATATATTAGTTATCACAAACAACATAGGTACTAAATGCCTAAGGGAAGCAGTTTTACCATGTTTTTGCATTACTTTAACTTTCCAAAATCCATATTGAAAATACTGTCTCCATAATTTTTTCAATGAATCTCTACTATAATAATAAGATTTAACTTGTGGTGATAGTAGTATTTTGTATCCACTTTTAATAACTCTATAATTTATTTCATCATCTTGATTTCTAACAAGTTCTTCATCAAAGTATCCTATTTTATCTAAAACACTTCTTCTGTATGCACCAAACGCAACAGTATCTACAAATGTTTCTTTTTTAGCATATCTAAACAAAGCATTTCCTACTCCAAAAGGTGAACTCATAGCTAGGGCTATGGATTTACCTTTAATGGAACTATTTAAGGTCTCTATTGGTCCTCCAACACATCCTATACTAGAATCCTTTTTCAAAAATTCTACGTTATTTTTAATGAAATCTTTATCTGCATAAGCATGTGCTCCAAATATAATAATAATATCTGCCGTACTACTTTTTATTCCTATATTCATTCCCTTTGGGGCTGTTATTCCTTCATTTAATACTAATTTCACATTAGTATATTTTTTCTCATACTCTTTAACTATATCTTGTGTACCATCTGTGGACAAACCATCACAAACCAAAACCTCATATAACTCTTTAGGATAACTTTGATTGACAAAAGAGTCTAAACATTTCTTTATGTACCCGTCTTCATTTTTACAAGGAATTACAATGGAAACTGTTGCAATATTCTCTATAGTCATAAATTCACCACCTCTCTAGTCTTTAGATAGCCTTTTACAATTATTAATTTCTATCATTGCTAATACTAAGAATATTATAATAGTACCTGTTATTACACCCTTATGGTTAAATTCGTTTCCAGTTAGAGTAGAAAATATAAGATATGTAATCAATGATACAAAAATCCCCCTATTATTAGTATAATCTTTAAAAACAACTTTTGCCCTATTCAATATAATCAATATATATACTATCAAAGAAACTATTCCGAACTCAACCCCTATTTGTAATATTAAATTATGTGCATGTTCAAGCATATAGTGGGCAGCATTAACTTTCCATCTTAAACTCTCTGGCATCATCATATATCCTCTAGTTGCAAATTCCTTATAGTATTCTGGGAAACTACTCATCCCTATTCCAAATGGATAATTTTGCATGATTTTTACATCTGTACATATTGACTGAATTCTAGCTACTGAAGACTCATTTTGCAAAAAACCTGTTACATTATTACCTCTAGTTAAAATAAATGACATTGCTGGCTTAATTAGTATTGTGCCTAATATTATCATAACTATAACTAACTTTTTATATTTTTTACTTATTAATATTAAAAATACAACTATACCAGCACTTATCCAAGCACCTCTAGTATATGTTATAACTAACGATAAAGTCTGTATAATAAATGACCCATACAAGAACTTTTTCTCATTCTTACTAGTTTTTTTATATAAAATATATTCCAGTACAAATGGAAATACAGTTACTAAAATTCCAGCAAATATATTGACATTATGATAACCAAACGTTAACAATGCTCTATTTTTACTTATACTATGTAAGGATATACCATCTTTAAATATTTGCACAAATCCATATAGGCAGCTTAAATTAACACTAAAAATTATAGCGTAGACTAATTTTTTTATGTCACTTTGTTCAAATAAACTTATTATAATTAACATAAACATAATTGGTGAAACAACACCTAAATATGTATCGCTCATGCTTTTCCAAAAATATACAGAGTAAATATTTGAATTATATACAAATAATATAAATATAAATATTAATATATAAAAATTTAACGAGCATCTATTACTAATTTTCAACTTATTTTTTATATCTTTATATATTGTTTTAATATTATATACAAAAGCAATGGTAATATATATGGTTTCAAATGATATTTTAAATATAAAAAAATCTATTTGAACAAATTTCCTTGCTGTAACAAAGAATGGTAAAGAAATCAAAAACATTAATATTGATTTCTTTTGACTTTTAAATAGTATATATATTTCATTTAATAGTAAAAAAGTAGCACTAAATAGCATTAAAAGATCTTTTTTACTATTTCCATTCATATTTAAAATAGTTATTACAAAAGATAATAAAAAACTAGTAATAAGTACCTTTTTATTATATTGTAATATTTTTTGTAAGTAATATTTCATCCTTATTACTCCTTGTTAAACTTTATTTTTTAAATGTATTTAGTTCTATTTTTCTATTTTTTCTAGTTAAATCAGAATATTGCTTATATAAAGAATTAAATTCTTTTATAACTGAATTTATGGTTTTATCCCCTTTAATAGCATCTACAGAAAGCTTTACTGTTTTAGCTGAATCTCTAGATATAAAAATTGATGGATCATAAATTTCAGTCTTAAAGTTTTTAACTTGATTATATTGTTCATAAATATCGTTTTTAACTTTTGACTCCTTTAATGCAGGAGATATAGCCATTCTAGTATTCAATATTTCTTTATTAACTTCTTCTGATACTACCCATTTAAAAACTTCTTTTATTTTTTTTTGCTCTTCCTCAGTTTTTTCTGATATAGCATTGCTCATACACAAAAAATTTGAATTAGACAAATAGTATTGTTTATTTCCAAGTGAGCCTTTAAATTTAGGTATGTCACTTACGCCTATATCAAACCCTAAAGGCATTATATTAGAAAAATATCCTTTATCTTCAAAAGTAGACAAGTGCATTGCTGCTCTGCCTTCATAAAAATTTATTCTTAAATCTTTTTGACTTTTTGCATCAAATTTATTATCTAATAAATTTTGTTTATACATTTTATTGTATACACTTAAAATATTTTTAGCTGCATCAAATCTATAACTACCATCTTCATAATTCCAAAATGAAGTATATACGTTATCCAAATTAACACTTGGCATACCAATAGATTGTCTAAAATCTTCATACCCCATTATAGGAAATTGATATGGTGTTATACTAGGAAAGTGTTTTTTTATTTTTTTGCTATATTCAATTAATTCATCCCAATTTGATGGTGGTTTATTAGGATCAAGGCCTGCTTTCTTAAATATATCTTTATTCCAAATTAATTTTACGTTTTCTTCGTTTAATCTAACTCCCACAGGATTTCCATTAAAATACACAAAAGCATCTGATTTTATGTTATCTAGATTCATATGGTTTAATTTTTTAATGTAATTATCTTTAATAAGCTCAAAAAAACCATACATCATTATATCTGGTCCTTTTTCAGCTGCTAAAGCAGTTCGTAACATATTATCATAATCTCTACTATCATATAAGCTAAGCATAATATAAAGATCTTTATGTGAATCATTAAATTTCTTAACCTGATACTCTCTAGTGTTTGAAACTCTATCTTTAGGCAACCATAGCCTAACTATAGTCTTCCCTTTTAAAAAGGCATAATCTTGATTGTTGTTTTTTTCTTTTGATAAATTTAATTTATATAAAATAGATACTACTATTAAAATTACACAAATAAAACTAATAGCTATAAAATATAAATTTTTATGCTTTTTATTCATAACATTCAACTCCTGTATGTCTATTTAACTATACAGTTAATTATATCTAAAATTTTACAAGAAGCTTTTCCATCACCAAAAATGTTTTGTTGATCTTCACTAGTTTTAAAATTCAAAATAGCATCTAAAATTTTATTTTTATCTGTTCCAACTATTACATTCCATCCATTTTCTACAGTTTCTACCCACTCTGTTTCATCTCTCATAGTTATACAAGGTTTTTTCATAAAAAAAGCCTCTTTTTGAACTCCACCACTATCAGTAACTATCTTTTGAGAATTCATCTCTAAAGTAATCATGTCAAGATAGCCTACAGGATCTATCAATTTTATGTTGTTGTTAAACTTTAATCCATAGCTATCCACATATTTTTTTGTCCTAGGGTGTAGGGGTAAAATAACTGTTTTATTACTTTCATTCAAAGCTTCTATAATATTTTTCAGTCTATTTATATCATTTGTATTTTCTGCTCTATGTATAGTAGTCAAAATATACTCTTTATCTTCCATATTTAACAAATTTATAATATTTGATTTTTGTTCAGCTAATTTTTTAAAATTAAGAACAGCATCAAACATAACATCTCCTACATTATAAACTCCTGATTGGACACCTTCATTATGAAGATTTTTTTTAGCAGCTTGTGTAGGAACAAATAATAATTTTGATATATGGTCTGTAAGTACTCTATTTTGTTCTTCTGGCATATTTGAGTTAAAACTTCTAAGTCCTGCTTCTACATGTGCTACAGGTATTAATAATTTACTTGCACATAGCGCACCTGCTAAAGTTGAATTAGTATCTCCATATACTAAAACTAAATCTGGCTTTTCTTTTAAATATATTTTTTCTAATTCTATAAGCATTTTTCCTGTTTGCTCACCATGACTTCCAGACCCTATTTCTAAATTATAATCTGGTTTAGGTATTTTTAATTCTTCAAAAAATACCTTAGACATATTTTCATCATAATGTTGACCTGTATGTACTAATATTTCATTGTGCTCTTTTCTTATAATATTAGATACTGCTGCTGCCTTTATGAACTGAGGTCGTGCACCAACTACAGTTAATATTTTCATTAAATATCTCCTCCAAAATATTGAAATTTCTACTAAATATCACTTTTTTCTAACTCTTTATAAGCATTTAAAAGAACTTCTTGTTCTGATTCCCATGAATATTTGTTTAAAACAAGTATTCTTCCATTTTCTCCCATACTTTTCACTAGTTCTTTATTTTGCAATAATTTATGTATCGTTTTACCTATATCTTCAGGATTTTGTGGATCTACTCCTAAAAAGCAATCTTTAAATACATCTTTCCAATACTTAAAATCTGACATAATCATAGGTAATTTACATGCCATATATTCAAATGGTTTATTAGGCAAAGCTGATACATGGTTATCTACAGGCCAAAAATTAACTATTCCTATATCAGCTTTCTTCATATAGGAATATGCATTTTTTTGAGGTATAAGCCCAAAGTACTCCACATATTTCCATCCTTCTAATTCCATACACTCTTCTTCATACTTTTTATTTTCCCATTTTCCTAAAAGCCACAATTTAACTTCACCTTTTAAACTCTCCATAGCTTCTATTATTTCTTTTATACCCCTTATCTTAGTTAATCCACCAGCATATATTATAACAGGTACCTTTTTTTCTTTATCTATGGATTTAATAGAATCTATGTCAGCTATAACAGGAAAATTTCTAACTATTACAGTTTTATTTGAATTAAAATTTTTAGCAATATCTTCTGATACACATACTATTTTATCAAATTTTTTAGCTAATTTCTTTTCATATCTATCAAAAGCCTTAGATACTATTTTTCTTATAATATCACTTTTCAACCATTCTTTAGTTAATATTTGTTTAGGAACATCTTCATGCACATCATATATAACTTTTTTACCTAATCTTTTTAATTTCATACCTACAGATAATAATTCTGGATCGTGGAAATGGTATATATCTGCATCAATTTTTACAGCTTTATTAAAAGCTATTTTTTTCTTTTTAAAAAATCTATAAAATCTACTATTCTTCATTGGCAAATGAACTATTTTTACATTATCTGAAACTTCATCCTTATCATTTCCTACTAGCAAATAAGTATTATATTTATTTTGAGCAATAGTTCTACATTCTTTATGATATATTCTAGTATCATAGGCAGGATGGGCTGTAGATATATGGCAAACCTTAGTATTCATATTCTAAATTCCTTTCCAATCTATTGGTTTTTTAAAAGCTGCTCTTCCGGTACTTTTCTAAAATATTTTGCTGGATTACCAGCAACTATACTTTCACGATCTACATCTTTAGTTACAACACTTCCAGCAGCAACAAATCCATCTTCATTTATAATTTTCCCTGGAAGAATAACTGCACCAGCCCCTATTCTTCCACCTTTTTTAATTGTAACACCTTTAAAGTTATTAAATCTTTCTTTAGATCTAGCGGCATAATTATCATTTGAAGTCACAACACACGGAGCTATAAATACATTATCTTCAACCTCTGAATAAGCAGTTAGGTAAACATTAGTTTGAATCTTACAATTAGAACCAACTGTACAATAATTTTCTATAGTTGCACCTTTTCCTATTATACTCCTTTTACCAATAGCAACATTTTCTCTTACTACTGCTAAATCAGCAATTAAAGTCTTACTTCCTATCTTACATCCTGCATAAATTATAGTTCCTGCACCAATTAAACATCCTTCTCCTATTTTACAAGGCTCTAGTTTTTCTTCGTCTTTAAATATACTATTAACAGATCTCATAGGAAGCTTTCCTATAACAGTATTATCATCTATTCTAACATTTTTTTCTATTACGGAGCCTTCATGAATAACCACATTATTCCCAATTAAGCAATTATCTCCTATAATAACATCATCTTCTATAACTGTAAATTTACCTATTGTAACGTTTTTACCTATATTGCTTTTTTCTGATATATAATTCATAATTTAAATTCCTTTCTTATAAATAAACTTTAAAATTACCACCTTAATATATTATCATATTATGATGGTAATTTTAAAGCATTTATATTTTTATTAATAAATAATTAATTATAAAGCATTATTTATTTATTTTATCTACATTCATCATTTCCATAGTTGAAAAACTTTTCATCGGAAATTTAACAGGCATTCCAGTAAGTCTAGATTTATATGCTGCAAGTATTATAGACATTCCCTTTTTACCTTCTTCACCACTTATTAAAGGAGTAGTATCATTGTTTATAGCATCTATCATATCTTTAAATAATGGTATATGGCCAAATCCGTAAACTGTATCTGGATCTCCTTCTTGACTTTTTAATATATTTTCTTCTTCCTTTTCTTCTCCATCCTCAAATCTCCAAGTCTCTATCTTGTTGACTGCAAGGCCACCTATACATGCTGTTCCTTTTTCACCAAATACGCTCAATGTTTCTTCTAAGTTCTTAGGATATACACAAGCACTTCCTTCTATTATGCCTATTGCTCCATTTTTAAATCTTATAACAATAGCACCAAAATCTTCAGCCTCTATATCTCTTAAAAATGTATCACATTGTGCATAAACAGTATCTATTTCTCCACCCATCATCCATTGAAGTAAATCAATATTATGTATGCATTGATTCATTAAAGTTCCGCCATCTAATTTCCAAGTTCCTCTCCATGGAGCTTGTTTATAGTATCCCATGTTTCTATTCCAAAGTATTCTAGCAGTTCCATTAACTAATCTACCAAATCTATCTTTATCTATTGCTTTTCTTAATTTTTGAATAGGCTTATTAAATCTATTTTGATGACTTACACATAATTTAACATTATTCTTTTTAGAACATTCTATCATTCTATCTGCATCTTCTATTGATAAAGCCATAGGTTTTTCACATATAACATGTGCACCTTTCTCCATAGAATACACAGCTATATCTGGATGATATCCACTTTCAGTGGCTATTGTAACTACATCTATATTTTCTTTTTCTAACATTTCTTTATAATCTGTATATACATTTACACAAACATCTTCTGAAGCTTTTGAAACATATTCATTCTTTTTTTCTATTGCTTTTTCTTCTAATACATCACAAACAGCTACTAGTTCAGCTTCCTCATTATTATTTAATATAGCTTCAACATGTTTATATGAAATTCTTCCACATCCAATAATTGCAAATTTTAATTTACTCATAATATCTCCTCCAATTCTATTAATAGGATAAGCCTAAAAGACTTATCCTCTTATTATTAAAGCTTATGAATTTTTTCTTTATTATTTTTAACATCTTTTGTTGCATTTCTTGTATCATATAATATTTTAGCTTTTTCTACTATATGTTCATAATCATAGCAACTATGATTAGTTGTTATAATAACAATATCTGCCTCATCTAAACTTTTTTCTAAATCTACTGATTTATATGTTTTTCCATTATGCTTAAATTCAGGTATGTATGGATCATTAACTAATATATTAGCTCCATTTTTCTCTAAATTATCTATTACTTTTAATGTTGGAGATTCTCTCATGTCATCTATATCATTCTTATATGCTGCTCCAAGTAATAATACTTTAGAACCATTCATAGCTTTTTTATCTTCATTTAATAATTTCATAGCATTTTCTGTTACAAATTCAGGCATATAATCATTTATTTCACCTGAAGTTTCTATAAGTTTTGTATGATAATCATATTCTCTTGCTTTCCAAGATAAATAAAATGGATCTAAAGGTATGCAATGTCCTCCTAATCCTGGTCCTGGATAAAATGCCATAAATCCATAAGGTTTTGTTTTAGCAGCTTCTATAACTTCCCAAACATCTATACCCATTCTTTTACATAAAATTGCCATTTCATTAGCCAACCCTATGTTTATATTTCTAAATGTATTTTCTAATATTTTTTCCATCTCTGCTACTGCTGGAGATGTTACTGAATATATTTCTCCTTCTAAAACACTTCTATAAAGCATAGCAGCAACTTCTGTACATTCCTCTGTACAACCACCTACCACCTTAGGAGTATTCTTTGTATTAAATTTTTTATTACCAGGGTCAACTCTTTCTGGTGAAAAAGCTAAGAAAAAGTCTTCTCCACATTTTAATCCAGTTTCTTCAAGAATTGGTTTTAAAACTTCTTCTGTAGTTCCTGGATATGTAGTACTTTCTAATACTATAAGCATTCCCTTATGAAGATATTTTGCTACACTTTTAGTAGATGCAACTACATAAGATATATCTGGTTGCTTATATAAATCAAGAGGAGTAGGTACACATATACATACTGTATCTACATCTTTAACAAAGCTAAAGTCTGTAGTAGCTTTTAGTTTTCCTTCCTTTGTTAAATCTTTTAATTCTTCATCAACTATATCTCCAATATAGTTATGTCCTTCATTTACAGATTTAACTTTTTCATCTTGTACATCAAAGCCTATTACTTCATATCCTGCCTTAGCTTTTTCCACAGCTAAAGGAAGTCCTACATAGCCTAATCCTACAACTCCTAATTTAGCTTTTTTATTTTTCAACTTCTCTATTAAATCAGTTTTTATTTGTGACATTTTTGTTTTCCCTCCTATTAAATAAAGACCCTTATACTTTTTAAATTATAATACATAATAATTAGTTTGTCATGAATATAAAATTATTTGAATTTAACAAATTATACATATAATATACTATCATCTAACTAAATCAAATTAATATATACTGTTATCTTTCTCTTTAAATTAAAAATTTATATATTTTTTCTTATATATGTTGGGACTTTTTCTTCCATTAACTTAAATATACTATCATTTTCTTTATAAACAATATTTTTAAACTGTTCAATTGATTTTTTTACAAAATTAACATCATTTTCTATAGGCTTTTCTACAAATATTTTCTCATGCTCTGTAGATGTTAAAGCTAATTCATCCATTAATAGCTCCTCATATAATTTTTCCCCTGGTCTTAATCCTGTATATTCTATTTTTATATCTACTCCAGGCTTAAATCCAGATAAAGTTATTAAATCTTTAGCTAAATCTGCTATTTTAACTGGTTCTCCCATATCTAAAACAAAAATTTCTCCACCTTTAGCCATTCCACCTGCTTCTATTACTAGTTGAGCTGCTTCTGGTATTGTCATGAAAAATCTATTTATTTCTGGATGAGTAACTGTAACAGGTCCTCCATGAGCTATTTGCTTTTTAAATAGTGGTATAACTGAACCATTACTTCCAAGTACATTCCCAAATCTAACTGCTACAAATTCAGTTTTACTTATTCTATCATAAGCTTGAATCATTATTTCACAAAATCTCTTAGTAGCACCCATTATATTAGTGGGATTAACTGCCTTATCTGTACTTATTTGTACAAATCTTTCTATATTATGCTCATGACAACATTTTATTAAATTATGAGTTCCTATAACATTATTTTTTATAGCTTCTGCAGGGTTTTCTTCCATTAATGGAACATGTTTATGAGCTGCTGCATGAAACACTACATTGGGACTATGCTCATCTAATATATCATTCAATCTTTTTTCATCTCTTATTGAAGCTATAATAACCTCTTTTCTAAGTTCAGGATATTTATAATTAAGTTCCATTTGAACATCATAAGCATTATTTTCGTAAATATCTAATATTAATAATTTATCTGGTCCAAATTTAGCAATTTGTCTGCAAAGTTCTGATCCTATAGATCCTCCCCCACCTGTTACTAATACTGTTTTACCTTTTATGTATTTATCTATGTCATCATTATTTAGTTTTACTTCTTTTCTTCCTAGTAAATCCTCTATTTTAACTTCTCTAAGTTTACTCATATTAACTTTTCCATCTATAATCTCATTCATTTCCGGTAAAGTCTTTAATTTATGACCTGTTTTTTTACAAATAGATACTATTTCTCTTTTAGTACTCATAGAAGCCGATGGCATAGCTAATATAATTTCGTCTATTTTATTATTTTTGGAAATATTAGGTATTTCTTCTCTTCCACCTAAAACTTGTATTCCATTTATCCTTCTACCTTTTTTATCATTATCATCATCTATAAGTCCTATTATATGATAATTTAATCCTTCATTTCGTTTTATTTCTTTTATTATAAGTACCGCTGCATCTCCAGCCCCTACTATTAAAAGATTTTTATTTTTTTTATCTTTACATCGCTTTGTATTTTCACTATTACCTGCTAGCCTAAATGAAAATCTTACTCCACCTAATCCTAGCACACATAAAATCCAAAATATTATATGAACAGGAAATGGAAATCTATAATATCTAAACTGAACTATTCTATTTATCAAATAACTATAAATTATAAATATTATATTAGATACTGTTACAGAACAAACTATAGACATAAGTTCTTCTATAGAAGCATATTTCCATATGCTATTATATAAATTAAATATTTTATTTATATACAAAGTTATAACTATAACTGGTATTATTGATATCTTAAAAAAATATATATATTCTTTAGGTATATTAAAATCAAATCTCAATAATAATGACAAATATAGCCCTAACACTACTAAAATAATATCATATAAGACTAGCTTTTTATTTTTCTGCATTTTTACACACCCTTAAAGTAATTTTATAAATCTCCCTTTATTTATTTTACATCATAAATTAAATTATTCAATATATTTTTATTTTTTGTCATTTTATTCACATAAATTTCATAATAAAAAGGAGTAATTTTTTACTCCTTTTTATTATGAAATTTGCTTTTATTTCTTTAAAAGCCCCTTATACATCTCTGTATCTCTTAGTTTTTCTATATAATTTACAAAATCTTTTTTTAAAGCATCCCTCTTTAAAGCATATTCCATAGTAGCTTGTAAAAACCCTAGTTTATCTCCTACATCATAACGTCTACCTTCAAACTCATATGCATACATAGCTTCTTTACTTATTAAAGTCTTCAATGCATCTGTAAGTTGAACTTCTCCACCTTTACCTGGTTTAGTATTACTTAAAATATCAAATATCGTTGGACTTATTATGTATCTTCCTAATATAGCTATATTAGAAGGAGCTTCTTCTATTTTGGGTTTTTCAATCAAATCTTTTATTTTATAAACTCCGTCTTCTATAAATTTTCCTTTAACAATACCATATTTATAAACATCTTCTTTAGGAACTTGTTGAACTCCAACTATTGTAGTTTGATATTCATTATAACAGTCTATAAGCTGTTTTAAACATGGTTTTTTACTATCTACCACATCATCACCTAGCATTACAGCAAATGGTTCATTACCTACAAAAGTTCTAGCACAGCTTATAGCATGCCCTAAACCTTTAGGTTCTTTTTGTCTTATATAATATATTTCTACCATGTTAGATATATCTTTTACCATTTTAAGCATCTTTTCTTTTCCCTTTTTCTCTAAATCAGTCTCTAATTCTACTGACTTATCAAAATGATCTTCAATGGCTCTTTTATTTTTTCCTGTTATAATTAAAATTTGCTCTATACCAGATTTAACTGCTTCTTCTATAATATATTGTATAGTAGGTTTATCTACTATTGGAAGCATCTCCTTAGGCTGTGCCTTAGTTGCTGGTAAAAATCTTGTTCCAAGACCTGCTGCTGGTATAATAGCTTTTTTTACTCTCATTTATATTCTCCTCTCAATTTTTTATAAAAGTATATTTATTCTTTAAAAATAACATTACAAAAATAATTAATTATTTAACTGAGTTATTATATCATTTAAAACTTCATCATTAGGGTCTATTTTTTTTGCTATTTCTATATGATTTTTAACTTGCTCTATATCCCCTTTATTTGCATAACACATTATAAGATTAGTGCATACTTCTATTGATTTTTCTGCTTCAAAAATTTTTCTTAAATATTTTATAGCTACATCATAGTTACCTATACAAGCATAATTTATAGCCAATTCATTTACAACATCCATTAAACTATTATCTATTTCTAAAGATTTATTAAGATAATATATAGCTTTATCATAATTTTCTAAATTTCTATATGAAACACCTATATAATAATATATAATTGGGTCATCTGCGAATCTATCTATAAGTGGAAGTAATTTTTTCAAAGCATCTGTAGGATTACTGACCATTAACTCTTTTCCATCTTCTATGTCAGTTACATCTTCTAATGAACTTTTAATTGCTATTACCTCTGAAGTCTCTTTTCCACCCATCTCTATATATTTATTTAATGAAACTAATGCTTTTTTAAATTCTCCTTTTTCTCTATTTATAATAGCTTCATATAAATATGGTTTATTATATCCATTAATACTTTTAGCATTTTCTAATACATTAAGCTCTTCATCCATATACATCTTATCTTGTATTCTTAATTTTTCTAAAACTAAAATTAATTTATCATATACTTCTTCTGTTGAGGATATTTTACATAGCCCCTTTAAAAAAGCATAACAATCTTCAAAGTTTTCTTTTTTAACTTCTTGAAATATCCTTCCCTTTATATAATCTTCACTTTTAGGTAAATTATTTATTATTTTTTCATAAACCTTATTAAATCTAAATTTATTATCAGCTCCTAAAACAAAAAACATTCCCTCCACAAAAAAACTCATAGGAATATTATCTAAATTGTCTCCAGCTTTTACCTTACTGATTATGTCTTCAGATTTAATTGGCAAATATATGTTAGAATCCACTTTTAAATTAAATGCTTGTTCTACTTTTTCTCTTTTTATCTCTAAAAATAACATTTTAGATAACTTATTTGAGAAATATGTTTTTACATCCATTTTATCACCTACAATATTTATATATTTTACGCTCACGTCTAATTTTATACCAAGGAAGTAAATTAAACAATAAAAAATAAACTCCATTAATTACTTAAATGTAGTTTATTCTTTATTATTTAAAATATATAAATAAAATTATATTTAATATAATTTATATAAGTAACCATACAATTATTTATTACTATGTCTTTATTTAAAATAAATTTATTATAATGCTCAGTTAATAATATTTATTATTTCATCTTGTAAACTATCTAATTTAGCATTATTTTGTTTTATTTCTTTTCCTTTACAAGACAAATACATCTTTATTTTAGGCTCAGTTCCAGAAGGTCTAATAACAAAGCTTGAATCATCTTCTAAGTAATATTTTAATACATTAGACTTAGGCAATTGGATTTTTTTAATTTTGTCTTTATTTAAACATTTATCCGTTCCATACTTATAATCTATCTTTCTTACAATTTTAGTATCATTTATATAATTGATACTTTTATATCTTAACTTGTTCATTGATTCTTCTATAATTTTTTCTCCTTTTTCCCCAAGTAAATCTATAGAAACAAGTCTATCTGTAAAACATCCATATTCTTTATATAACTCCATCAAAACTTCATATAAAGATTTTCCCTTTGATTTGTAATATAAAGTCATCTCACTTACTAATACAGCTGCTATAACCCCATCCTTATCTCTAACAAAGGTATCAAATAAATATCCATAACTTTCTTCCAACCCAAATATAAATTTCTTATCTTTATTAATTTCTTCTATCTTTTCTCCTATATATTTAAATCCAGTTAATACTTCAATAACTTCTATATTAAATTTTCTAGCTATAAATTTTATCATATCCGTAGTAACAATAGTTTTTATTATTACTGATTCTTTAGGTAATTTATTAATTTCTTTTAAAGCTTCTAATATATAGTTAGTAAGTAAAGCCCCTACTTCATTACCTGTTAAAGGTATATATTTGTTTTTTTTATTTTTAACCATAACTCCCATTCTATCACAATCTGGATCAGTCCCTATGATAATATCTGGATTAATATTTTTAGCCATATCAACTGCTATATCAAAAACTTCCTTATATTCTGGATTTGGATATTTAACAGTTGAGAATTCTCCATCTGGTCTTTCTTGCTGCTTTACTACAAAAACATTTTCGTATCCAAGATCCTTTAATACTCTTCTAACTGGTATATTTCCTGTACCATGCAAAGGAGTATAAATTATTTTTAAACTTTCACTATTTTTTTTTATAAGATTTTTTCTTATACATATATCTTTAACATGACTATAATAACTATTTTCCACAGTATCACTAATTAAATTGTATAAACCTATTTTTTTAGCCTCACCTAAATCTCCATAATTTATATTTTCAAAATCTTTTACACTTTTTATATAACCATATATATCTTTTGCATCTCTATCTGTTATTTGTCCACCATATTTATTGTATACTTTATACCCATTATATTCTTTAGAATTATGGGAAGCTGTTATAACAATTCCTGCTTTACAATTCAAATTTCTTACTGCATAAGATAACATAGGTGTAGGCATTATATTTTTAAATATATAGGTCTTTATATTGTTTCCACAAAAAACCTCAGCAGCTTTTCTAGCAAAATCTAAAGACATATTTCTTGAATCATAAGCAATTGCTACAGAAATTTTATTTTTATATCTATTATTTAAAAAATCACTTAATCCTTGTGTAACTTTGGCTACCATAAATACATTAATTCTATTACTTCCAAGTCCTATCAATCCTCGAAGTCCACCAGTTCCAAACTCTATTTCTTTATAAAATCTATCTTTTATCTCTTCTTCTTTTAGTTTTTTTAATTTTTCTTTGTTTTTATTATTTATATATGGAGAATTAATCCAAGATGAATATCTTTCTTTGTAATTCATACTAAACCTCCCTAGTTATTATAAAACTACTTCTAATAATAATTTTATGAATCATAAAATACTAAATATTCTTATTTCTTAATTATATTTGAATAATTAAATTCAATATGCTCTTCATATAAAATATAAATATAACTTAATTATTTTAATATGTAATTGCCTTTTATTTTTCAACTAAAAACTCATTACTAATAGTTAAAAATCTATTTATAATTTATCAAAAAACAAAAGATGCTAGCCTTTAAGCTAGCATCTTTTATATTTGAGAAGATATTGCTGCTACAACTGTACTTGGATCTTCTTCAACAACTATATCCTGTGAAATTTCTATATCACATATTTTAAAACTTTTACCATGCTTTATATTTGATAAATCTACTTCTATATTTTCAGGAATATTATCTTTTCTACACTTAACTTTTATGTTTTCTTTTTCTTTTTGTATTATACCGCCTTTTCTCATTACTAAATCTTCTCCTATAAAAGTTATAGGTATTTCTGTATTTATAGTATTTTCATCCTTTGGTATCTCCTCTAAATCTATATGTATTATTTTATGCTTTATAGGATCTTTTTGTATTTCTCTAATAACAGTTTTATGAACATCCCCATTATAATCTATTTCTAACATGCCATGTTCACCATTTTTGCAAATGGTATTTCTTAATTCTAATTCTCCTACTTCAAACATCATATTAGAAATATTTTTCCCATATAGTATCCCTGGAATTTTAGAATATTTTCTTTCTTTTTTAGGATTACTAAAAGTTCTATTTTTTATATTTATTTTATTCAACTTTACATCCCTCCAATATTTTTTATTATTGGCATATACTTCATTGCTTATTCATTATTATATTTTTTAATATATAATAAAAAGACTATATAAAATAGTCTTAACCATTTTATATAGTCTATATAGGGTTTTAATTTTATATTCTATCTTTTTATTTTCCCATTCCTTTACATAAAGCTTTTTTATTTAATTCTATAGCTTTTTTAGGAACTAATTTTTCTATTACTTCATTCCAATTTATCTCTTCTAAGTTTATAGCTTTAATAAGTCCACCTAATAAAACTACATTTTGTGCTTTCATATTACCAAGATCTTTAGCTATGTTAGATGCATCTAATACTATAGTATTATCTACTGCTTTTTCTAATTTTTCTATTACTTTATCAGGATATTTTTCTTGTCCTATTAAAACTGGTACTGGATATAGTTCATAATCATTTATAACTAAATATCCATCTTTTTTTAGATAAGGTAACCATCTAGCAGCTTCACTTTTTTCAAAGGCAACAATAACATCTGCACTGCCTTTTCCTATAAGAGGTGAATATACTTTATCACCAAATCTAACTTGAGTACTTACAGTTCCACCTCTTTGAGCCATACCATGGACTTCTGACATTTTAACATCATATCCTGCATTTAAAAGTCCTGCAGTAAATATTTTTGAAGCAAGGATAGTTCCTTGTCCTCCAACTCCTACAAATAATACACTTTTAACATCTTGCATATTATTCACCTACCTTTTCTATAGCATCAAATTTACATACTTGTTTACATAACTCACAGCCGTTACACATATCAGAATTTATACTTACCACACCATCTTTAAATTGTAATGCTGGACATCCTGTTTTTAAACAAGCTTTACACTTCTTACATTTATCTGTATTTATAACACATTTTAATTTAACTCTCTTTTTAGCTACATCTTTCTTTAAAGCACAGGCTCTTTTAACTATAATTACAAATGGATCTGTACTATCATGAGCTATTTTAACAGCAGCTTCTGTTTCTTCTAAATTATAAGGATCAACTACTTTAACATTACTTTCTTTTATTCCCATAGAAACAACTACATTTTTTATATCTATTATAGGTGCTTCTTTTCCTTGTAATGTCTTGCCTGTTCCAGGGTTTTCTTGATGGCCTGTCATGGCAGTAATTCTATTATCTAATATGCATGTAACTATAGGAGTATTATTATAAATTGAACTTGCAAGCCCTGTCATACCAGAATGGAAGAAAGTTGAATCTCCTATAAATGCAAATACTTTCTTATCTCTTTTAGCTATTTGATTAGCTTTTTCTACACCAAGACCGGAACTTATTGAAGCTCCCATACATATTACTGTATCTGTTACATTAAGTGGAGCAACCATTCCTAATGTATAACAACCTATATCACCTGTAGCTATTACATCTTTATATTTTGAAACAGCATAAAATATTCCTCTATGAGGACAGCCTGGACATAATACCGGTGGTCTAGATGGTGCTTTTATATCTGTCTTATAATTTTCTTCTACTTTTTCACCGTTTATTCCATTTCTTATTATATCTGGATTAAGCTCTTCACATATAGGAATTAATTCTTTACCAATACATTCAATTCCCATAGATTTAACTTTATTTTCTATATAAGGATCATTTTCTTCAATAATATATAACTTATCTACCTTAGCAGCAAAATCTCTTATCATTTCATCTGGTAATGGGTAACTAAATCCTATTTTTAAATAAGATGCTCCACTGCCAAATACTTCTTTAGAATACTCATAAGATATACCACTAGTTATTATACCTATTTTTGTATTTCCCATTTCTATTCTATTTAAAGGACAATTGTTAGAATACTTTCTAAGTTCTTCTAGTCTTTCTTCTACCTCATAGTGTTTAACTTTAGAATTAGCTGGAATCATTACATATTTTTTTGTATTTTTTTCATATTTCTTAACTGGTACTTCTTTTCTTTCTTTTAAACTTACTACACTTTTTGAGTGTGATATTCTAGTAGTACTTCTAAACAAAACTAAAGTATCAAACTTTTCACTTATGTCATAAGCATATTTCATAAAATCTATACACTCTTGTGAATCTGAAGGTTCCACCATAGCAACTTTAGCATGTGGTGCATAAAATCTATTATCTTGTTCATTTTGTGATGAATGCATACCTGGATCATCTGCTGTAACTACTACAAATCCTCCATTAACACCTTCATATGCCATTGTAAAAAATGGATCTGCAGCTACATTTAGTCCTACATGCTTCATTGTTGTTAAAGTTCTTGCTCCACCTATTGAAGCTCCTGATGCTGTTTCTAAAGCAACTTTTTCATTAGGTGCCCACTCTGCATAAACCCCATCATATTTACAAAAATTCTCTAGTATTTCAGTACTTGGAGTTCCTGGATAAGCAGATGCTACATTACACCCTGCCTCATAAGCTCCTCTAGCAATAGCTTCATTACCTGACATTATAACTTTCATATTAAATTTATACCCCCTATCTAATGTTTCATCTCTTAATTACTTATTCAACAACATATTACTTAATGTATAATTTATACTATTTATTGCAAGAAAGTGCTCCTAAAGCTATTGAATACAATTTTGACTTATAAGTATCAGCTCTAGAAACTAAAACAATTGGACACTTAGCCCCTAATATTATCCCTGCATTTTCTCCTTTTGCAAGGTAAGTCATTGATTTCCCCAAAAAATTTCCTGACTCTATATTAGGTACTAATAATATGTCTGCTTCTCCTGCAACTTTACTTTTTATTCCTTTATGCTTTGCAGCTTCTTTTGATATAGCATTATCTAATGCTAATGGTCCATCTATTATACATCCTTTTATTTGACCTCTTTTATTCATTTGAGTCAAAGCTGCTGCATCTATGGTTGCTTGCATACTTGGATTAACTACTTCTACTGCACATATTGGTGCTACTTTAGGCTCGTCTATTTCTAAAGAATGAGCAAGCTCTACAGCATTTTCTACTATAGCTATTTTTTCTGTAATTTCTGGATAAGGTACCATTCCTCCATCTGTTAAAAATAATAATTTATGGTATGCTTCTACATCATAAATCATCACATGAGATAAAACCTTTTTGTATCTCAATCCAGCTTCCTTATTTAAAACAGCTCTTAATAGATCTGCAGTTCCAAGCATTCCTTTCATTATGAAATCTGCTTCTCCTTCACTTACTAAACTTACAGCTATTTTAGCAGCTTTAGTCTTATCTTTTTCGTCTATTATTTTTATACTGTCTAAATTAAAGTTTTCTTTTTTAGCAATGTCTCTTATTTCTTTTTCATCTCCAACTAAGATAGCTTTAACCATTCCTAGATTTACGGCTTCAATAACTGATAGTAGTACTTCTTTGTCTTGTGCCACAGCTACTGATAATACTTTTTTTTCTCTTTCTTTTGCTAAACTTAGAAGTTCATTTAAAGATTTAACCATTATACCCCTCCTTTATGAAAACTGTTACACTATTTACATTAATTATTATTCCTTTGACTTAAAATGTCAATGTTAATAGCTAAAGCATTAAATTTTTTGTAGTAAAAAATATTTTCAAATCAGTATTTGTAAATGAAATAGTTATCCTAATATTAGATAAATTTAAGATATTTATTTAATATACCTTAAACAATTATTTTTCTATTACTTTTCTTAAATTCAATATCACCATCAGATATACTTTGAACCGGGCAAACATTAGCACATAAATGACATCCAACACATCTATCTTTTATAAGTTCTGGTTTTCTCTTTTCTTCATTCCAATTTATTGCTTGATGTCCCCCATCATAGCAAGATATATAGCACCTTCCACATCCAACACATTTCTTATCATTAAATTTAGGATACACAATATGATTCCTATCTAGGTTTTCTGTAGGTATAATATTATGAAGAGCTATCCCTACCATATCTTGAAGTCTACTGAATCCTTTCTCCTTCATATAATATGAAAGACCACTTATCATATCTTCAACAATTCTATATCCATATTGCATTATAGCTGTTGTAACTTGTAAATTACTTGATCCAAGCATAATAAATTCTGCTGCATCTTCCCAAGTTTCAATTCCTCCAATTCCACTAATAGGAATGTTTTTAAGCTCCTCATTCTTTGAAAGTTCATATATAAATCTTAATGCAATTGGTTTTACAGCTTTTCCAGAATATCCAGATACAGCTGATTTTCCTTTGATTATAGGTAAAGCTGTAAAATTTTCAAGATCTATTCCTGTTATACTTTTTATTGTATTTATTGTAGCAATACCTGTAGCCCCTCCTTTTAGAGATGCAATAGCAGGTATTGACATGTCTCCTATATTAGGAGTCATTTTTGCAAGTATTGGTAAATCTGTCCCTTTCCTTACTGCCTCACAATATTTTTTTACAAGCTCTGGATTCTGACCTACATCTGATCCCATTTCATGACTAGTCATCTGCGGACAAGAAAAATTACATTCAATTATATCAGCGCCTACTTCTGTTACAAGCTTTGAAAGCTTAGTCCATTCATCTTCATTTTGACCCATAATTGATGCAACTAAAACTTTATTTGGGTAATTCTTTTTTAACATTCTCATTGCTTCTAAATTTTCTTCCAAAGGATGCTCTGCTATTTGTTCCATATTCTTAAATCCAATAAAGGAAGTGGATTCTTTTTTCAAATTAGTAAACCTTGGTGACACTTCATTTGCAATAAAATATCCAATTGTCTTAAAAACAATTCCTCCCCAACCAGTTTCTAAGGCTTTAGCACACATTTCATAACAATTTCCTACTGGAGATGATGATAAGAAAAATGGATTCTCACATTTAACACCACAAAAATCTATAGATAAATCTACTTTTTTCATTAACATTCTCCTCCTTTTACAGATGCTACTTCACCACATGCAATTTCACTTTCCTTTTCTAAAGACAAATACTTATGAATTTCCTCTGCTGCTTCTTTACCTTCTTTAACTGCATAAACTACAGTTTTATCCCCTTCTACTACATCGCCACAGGCAAAAATATCTTCCAAGTTAGTTTTATAATTTTTAGTTTTTATAAGTTTATTTTCATTAATTTCTATATGAATTTCGTCCTTTATATCTTCTACTTCTTGTCCTATAGCAAATATAATTTGATCTGCTGGAAGATCCATTAAAGAATCATCAAACATTCCTATTCCTTTAAATCTAGCTACTTTCCCATCTTTTCCTATAATTTTTTCTGGCTTAATTCCTGTAAATATTGGTATATTTAAAGACTGACAATACTGCTTCTCCTTTTGATCTGCTGGCATTTTTTCTATTGTTCTTCTATAAACTATTTTTACATCCTCACATCCTAAAAGTTTACAAGTTACAGCACAGTCAACGGCTACATCTCCTCCACCGATTACGATTACATGCTTACCTATTTTAACTTTTCCATTCTTATCTTTGCATTGAGATAAAAATTCTGTACCTTTTAAAACCCCTTTAAAATTAATTCCTTCTATATTAATCAACTTACTTTTTTTCATACCTATAGCTAAAAGTATAACTTTAAACCCTTGATTTTTTATATCCTTAATACTAATATCTTCTCCAACTTTACAGTTAGTTTTAAATTCTACTCCTAAATTTTTTATATATTGTATTTCATTATCTACTACTATTTGTGGAAGTCTTTCTGGTGGTATACCATAGGAAAGCCATCCTCCAAGTTTATTTTTTTCTTCAAATACAGTTACTTTATAACCTTTCAATGCTAATTCTGCTGAAGCAACAAGTCCGCTTGGTCCTGAACCTATAATGGCTACTTTGTCTTTATCTAATTTGCTCTTTTTTAGAACTTCCATAGATATAGCTTTTTCATAATCTGTTAAATACCTTTGAAGTTTTCCAATTTTTATAGGCTTGTCTATATCTGTTCTGCTACATCCTTCTTCACAGTATTTACTTGTTGGACAAACCCTAGAACAGACTCCACCTAATTTATTATTACTTCTTATAGTTTCAATTGCCCCTTTTATATTTCTAAAACGAAGAGATCTAATAAATCTTGCAGGATCTGTTCCTGCAGGACAAGCTTTGGTACATGGTGCATCATGACATAGCAAACATCTTGAAGCTTCCTCTATTGCTAGAAGAGGAGTAAAAGTTTTTTCTCTTTCTTTTAAATAAATATTACTATCTTTTATCATCTATGTACCTCCTTATTACTTTTCAACATTTTACAAATGTTGTAATCTATAGTATACCATTTTATTAAATTTATTTCTATATTTTGTAAATTTAAACATAAAAAAAATTGACAATATAAATTGCCAACTAAGACTTTAATAATTTCCATATATTCTTAAAATTCATTAATATAAATCAAACTAATAATTTTGTATCTCTCTTCTTTCTTGCTTCTTATTAGATATTTTTTTGCGTCTTTCCTTTAATACATCTTCTATATCTTCAATACTTATATCTTTCTCAGCTAAAAATACAAGCATATGATATATATAATCACAAACTTCATTTATAATCTCAACTGAATCATCATTTTTTCCTGCTATAATAACTTCTGTGTTTTCTTCTCCTAACTTTTTAAGTATTTTATCTAACCCTTCTTTAAAAAGATAATTTGTATATGAACCCGAAACTTCATTATTTTTTCTATCTTTAATAACTTTATATAATTCTTTAATTACATTGCCTTCTTTCATTATTATACCCCCAGTTATTTTCTTATGGATTAATATATAATTCTAATCAATTCTTAAAAGAATAAAAATTAATTATAAAATTCTTCTATAAAAACAACTTCTATTTTTAGTATGACAGGCCGATCCAATTTGTTCTACTTTGATTAAAATAGTATCTTCATCACAATCTATATAAACTTCTTTTACATATTGAAAGTTTCCTGAAGTGGCTCCTTTATTCCAATATTCTTTTCTAGATCTACTCCAAAACCAAGTAGTTTTTGATTCTAAAGTTTTACTTAAAGCCTTTTTATCCATAAAAGCTAACATTAATACTTCATTATTTTTATAATCCTGTATTATTGCTGGAATCAACCCTTTTGTAAAATCTATTTTATCTAATAAACTCATTTAACTCTTCTCCCTACTTATTTATAAGCTAGTCTATTTATATAAATCCTGTTATTATTTTACCCTAATCATATATTTATCTTTGCCTATAATATTAATTATTTTCAATCATCTATAACCTAATTTCTACATTCTTATTTTTTAAGTATCTTTTAACTTCTGGTATAGTAAGCTCTTTATAATGGAATAATGAAGCCGCTAGTGCTGCATCTGCATCTGTTTTATCAAACACATCATAAAAATGTTCTATATTTCCACATCCTCCAGATGCAATAACTGGGATATTTACAGAATCACAAATAGCATTTAAAAAATTAATATCATATCCGCCTTTAGTTCCATCTGCATCCATACTAGTTAATAATATTTCTCCAGCCCCTAAACTTTCAGCTTTTTTTGCCCATTCTATAGCATCTAATTTAGTATTAACTCTTCCTCCACTTATAAATACATCCCATCCAGTTTTATCTTCTCTTAATTTCCCATCTATAGCTACTACTACACATTGATTACCAAATTTTCTAGAAGCCTCTGTTATAAGATTAGGATTTTTAACTGCTGCTGAATTTATAGAAACCTTATCTGCTCCTGCTCTTAAAATATTTTTAAAATCTTCAACAGTATTTATTCCTCCACCTACAGTAAGTGGTATAAATACTTTTTCTGCTGTTTTTCTTACTACATCTATCATTGTTTTTCTTTCTTCATAAGTTGCAGTTATATCTAAAAACACTATTTCATCTGCACCAGCTTCACTATAAATTTCTGCAATTTGTACTGGGTCACCTACATCTTTTAAGCCTACAAAATTTACACCTTTAACAACTCTGCCAGCTTTTACGTCTAAACAAGGTATTATTCTTTTAGTTAGCATTTCTAACACCTCCATATAACTTTTATATAAATTCAATTTTAATAGGGTTCTACCTTTATTCTATTAGGCTACAATTTAACAGCTTCTTTTAAATCTATATTTCCAGAATATACAGCCTTTCCAGTTATAGCTCCATAAAGATCCATTTCCTTTAAATCCTCTAAATCCTTCATATTTTTAATTCCTCCAGAAGCTATTATGTTACAATTTACACTTTCTTTAAGCTTCATAAGTTGATTTAAATTAGGTCCTTTTAAAGTTCCATCTCTACTTATATCTGTAAATATTATAGTTTCAATTCCTATTTTTTCTATTTCTTTTGCAAAGTCAATATAATGGATTTTACTAACCTTTGTCCATCCATTTACTGCTACATATTCATCTTTAGCATCTATACCAACTGCAATTTTTTCTCCATACTTATCTACAGCCTTCAAAAGAAGTTCTTTATTATTTAAAGCAGCAGTTCCAAGAATAACTCTAGACACTCCTTTTTCAATAAAAAGATCTATGCTATCTATATCTCTTATTCCCCCACCAAGTTCTATTGGTATTTTAACTTCTTCAACTATTTTCTCTATAATATCAATATTTTTATTATTAAAGCCTCGAGCTCCATCTAGATCTACTATATGTATATACTTTGCTCCTTCAGCTTCAAATTTTTTTGCAACTTCTAGAGGATTTTTACCTACAACTTCTAAAGAAGAAAATTCTCCTTTGTATAACCTAACACACTTTTTATTAATTAAATCTATAGCCGGAATTATTATCATTTTATCAACTCTCCAAAATTTTTTAATATTTTCATTCCTACATCACCGCTTTTTTCTGGATGAAATTGAATACCATATATATTATCTGAGCTTACTATAGCCGGTACTTTTACACTATACTCACAATAAGAATTTAATACATCTTTGTTTTTTAATACTGCACAATAAGAATGAACAAAGTACACATAACTATCTTCTTTTACACCTTTAAGCAAAGGACTATTTTTATTTATTTTCAGATTATTCCATCCCATATGTGGTATCTTTAAATCTACTTCAAGTTTTTTAATAGTTCCCTTTATAAAACCTAATCCTTTTGTTTTTTCAACTTCATCACTTTCATCAAACAAAAGCTGCATTCCAAGACATATTCCAAGGATTGGTTTATTAGCCTTAACTACTTTTTTTATAACTTCATCTAGCTTCTTATTCTTTATATATTTCATAGCATCTGGAAAAGCCCCTACCCCTGGAAGTATTACTCCTTTAGCATTTAAAATTTCATCTTCTCTATTAGTTATTGTTGATGGTATTTTTAAAAAGTCTAATACATTTTGAACACTCTTTAAGTTACCCATGCCATAGTCTACTATAGCTATCATTAAATCACCCCACTAATTTATAAAACTCCCTTTGTAGACATTACTCCTTTTATTTTTGAATCTTTACTAACTGCTTCACGAAAAGCTCTACCAAATGCTTTAAATAACGCTTCAACCATATGATGATTATTTTTTCCATACATTATTTTTAAATGCAGCGTAATTCCTGCATTAAACGCAACTGCTCTAAAAAATTCTTCTACCATTTCAACATCGAAATCACCTAATTTATCACAAGTAAATTCTCCATCAAATACTAAAAAAGGTCTTCCACTAATATCAAGGGAAGCTAACGCTAAAGTTTCATCCATAGGCAAAAAACTTGTACCATATCTTTTTATACCTTTTTTATCTCCTATAGCTTTTTCAATACATTCACCTAAAACAATCCCTATATCTTCTATAGTATGGTGTGAATCCACCTCCAAATCCCCTTTAGCTTGTATATCTAAATCTAACAAACCATGTTTACATGTAAGACTTAACATATGATCAAAAAACCCTATTCCTGTATTTATATCGTATTTCCCAGTTCCATCTAAATCTAAAGATATTTTTATAGAAGTTTCACTTGTGTTTCTTTCTATTTCTGATTTTCTCATATCTTTTCTCACATCCCCTTGGATTTATAAATTAAAAATTCCTTATCTTACTTAGTACTATATTATTTTCTTCTCTTGTTCCCACAGTTATTCTTAAAAAATTTTTAAGTCTTCCTTCTTTGAAGCTTCTTAATTTTATTCCTTTCTTAATTAAAAAATCATTTATTTTGTCTGAATTTTTAGTTTCTATAAGTATAAAATTTGCATAAGACTTATATACTTTAAACTCTTTTATTTTTCTTAATTCTTTATACAAGTACTCTCTTTCTTCTATTATTTTATTTACATTTTTAATAATAAAATCTTTATCTTTTAAAAGTACAGAACCTACATTTTGAGTTAATGCATTAACATTAAAAGGCGGTTTAACTTTTAATATCTCCTCCACTAATTCAATATTAGCTATTAAAAAACCAAGTCTTATAGCTGCAGCACCTAAAGCCTTTGAACATGTTCTTAGTACTATTAAATTTTTATAACAATTACATTTATCTATTATGCTATCTCCATAAAACTCCATATAAGCTTCATCTATTACAACAATGCTATTACAATTTTCTATTATTTTAATAATATCTTCCCTTTTTATAATTCTTCCTATAGGGTTATTTGGATTAGATAAAAATAATATTTTACACTTTTCTTTATTAACAGTATCTATGAGATTTTGTATATCTATATTAAATTCGTCATCAAGAGGGATTTTAACCATACTTCCTCTAGCAATTTCAGTGTAAATATCATACATAGAAAAGTCTGGCATTACCATAGCTGCTTTATCACCTTTATCTAAAAAAGTATTAGTTATTATTTGTATAAGTTCATCTGATCCATTTCCAACTATTATATTATCTTCATCAGCACCAATATATTCTCCATATAACTTACGTAAATCTCTTGACATCTCATCTGGATATCTATTAAACATTGTATTTTGTACAGCATTTAAAATCTCTTTTTCTATTTCTTTAGGATATTTTATGAAACTTTCATTAGCATCTAATTTTATTTTATAATTCTCTTTGCCTACCTTATAGGGTTTAAAATATTTTAAATCTTCTCTAAATAATTTTTCCATTACTTTTCAAACCTCACTTTTATAGAATTAGCATGAGCTGTAAGTTTTTCTGTTTCAGCTATTTTAATTATCTTATCTTTTACATCTTCTAAGGCGTCTCTTGAATAATATATATAACTAGATTTTTTAATAAAATCATCTACTGAAAGTGGTGAGAAAAATTTTGCAGTCCCACTTGTTGGTAGTACATGATTTGGCCCTGCCATATAATCTCCTAATGGTTCTGGTGAAAATTTTCCAAGAAATATTGATCCAGCATTTTTTATATTTCCAAGGTATACAAACGGATTATTTACCATAAGCTCTAAATGTTCCGGTGATATAGTATTAGCTATTTCTATAGCTTTTTTAATACTAGATGTAACAATAATTGCTCCATAATTTTTAAGAGATTCTTTTATTATTTCTTTTCTTTCTAAAGTTTCAACTTGTCTTTGAATTTCTTTGTAAACATCATTAGCTAGTTTTTCTGAAGTAGTAACCAATATAGATGACGCTAATTTATCATGTTCTGCTTGAGAAATTAAATCAGCAGCAATATATTTTGCTTCTCCATTTTCATCTGAAATAATTAATATTTCACTAGGACCTGCTATCATGTCTATATCTACATTCCCATAAACAGCTTTTTTAGCTAAAGCAACATATATATTACCTGGTCCTACAATCTTATCTACTTTAAAAATAGACTCTGTTCCATAGGCTAATGCCCCTATAGCTTGAGCCCCTCCAACTTTATATATTTTATCTACTCCAGCTATTTTTGCAGCTACTAGTATATTAGGATTTATACTACCATCCTTAGAGGGAGGTGTTACCATTATAATTTCATTAACTTCTGCTACTTTAGCTGGTATAACATTCATAAGTACTGAAGATGGATAAGAAGCCTTTCCTCCTGGAACATATACCCCAACTCTATCTAATCCTCTAACTGTTTGGCCCATTGTAATGCCTTTATCTTTAGTCATAATCCAAGAATTATTTTTCTGTTTTCTATGAAAACATTCTATATTTTCTTTAGCAAGTAAAATGGCATCTATAAACTCTTTTTCAACACTTTTATATGCATCCTCTATTTCTTTTTCTGTAACAAGTAAACTTTTCACATTGCAACTATCAAATTTATTAGTATAATTTAAAACAGCTTCATCTCCATTTTTTCTTACGTCTTCTAATATTTTTTGTACAGTCATATTTACATCTACTTGTAATTCTTCTGCTCTTTCTTTTAATTTTTCTATATAATTAATATTTTTATTTTCTTCTCTAACTATTTTTATCATCTTTACCTCCTTATTATTTCTTATGAAACTCACTAATTTTATAAAAAATAAAAAATAATCTATAATTATGTATCTCATCTTGTTGTTAATTTAACTGCCCAATAAACTGATAAGTATAGTTTAATTATTAATTTTCTATATTAACTTAAAGTTTAGTTTATAAATTTTGTATAAAATTTAAAATATTTTTCTAAATACATTTTAAATTATATATATTTAGAAAATTCAATGTATTTTTAAAAGTTTTCAACACAACCTTCAACTTTTTCTATAATTTCTGTTATTTCTTTTTTCTTTATTTTTATACTGTTTTTATTAACAATCATCCTGGCACTTATACTACATATATCTTCAAATACGATTAATCCATTTTCTTTTAACGTATTACCAGTTTCCACTATATCAATTATTGCATCTGCAAGCCCTACTAGTGGAGCCAACTCTACTGATCCTTCCATTTTTATAATTTCTATATCTTGTCCCTTTCCCTTAAAATACTCTCTAGCAACATTAGGATACTTTGTAGCTATTTTCTTTCTGTTAAAGCCTTCCTTTATACTAAAATTTGGAATAGATGCCAAGGCAAATTTACATTTACCTACTTTCAAATCTACTACTTCGTATAATTGTCTGTTATATTCCATTAAAGTATCTTTTCCTACTATTCCAATATCTACAACTCCACGCTCTACATAAGTAAGTACATCTACTGCTTTTATTAAAATAAATTCAATATTTGAATTGCTACTTTTTAAAATAAGTTTTCTTCCTTTATTTATAAGTTCATCACAATTAACCCCTATTTTTTCAAATATATTAATTGCATTCTTTTCTAATCGTCCCTTTGTTAAAGCTACTTTTATACAATTCATAAAAAATCACCTTTCTTTCTACGTTTAATATATTTCCTTTATCTCTTTAATTACTTTTTCTTTATCAAAAGATGATAGTTTTTTAAAAGTTTCTTTTTTAATATTCCATAACTTAATATTTGAATAATCTATAACACTTAACATACTCTCAATATTAAAGTTCTTACAATAATCAACAGCTTTTTTTTCATCTTCAGCCAATCCAATTTCTGCTTTTATATTTCTTTCTTCCATATTTTCTACTAAATTATAGGCTTCACTAAATAAATTATTTTCCTCACAATAAACATAACAATTCATATATAATTCATTTAAATTTTTCTTTTCTTTCTTTATAGACTTCATTATGCTATCAATATTTATAGAAAACCCTGTAGCTGGCATTTCAACTCCAAATTCTTTTAATAACTTGTCATATCTTCCCCCTCTTAAAAATTCTCCACCAGTTTCACTTACATATCCTCTAAAGATAACTCCAGTATAATAATTTATATGTTGTACCATTCCTAAATCTATAGATAAATATTTGCTAAATCCTATTTGGTCTATAACTTCATAAATCTCTCTTATATTTTTTAAAGCCTTTAATGCTTTTTTATTATTTGTTAATTTTTCAGCTTGATATAATACTTCAATTCCTCCAAATAATTCTGGCAGTTTCTTTAATACTTCTACTGAATTTTCATTAATACTATCTTTTCTTTTATTAACAAAATTTCTTACTCCAGCAAAATTTTTATTTTCTACTAATCTAGTTAATTTTTTTATTTCAACATCATTTATACCTGATTCTTCTACAATAGATTTATAAAAATCATTTTGCCCTATTTCTATTTTAAAATTTTTAATACCTATAGATACCATAGAATTTATTGCTGTTATCAATAATTCTATATCTGCTTTAATATCTTTTGTTCCTATAATTTCAATTCCTGATTGTGTTATTTCTCCCATTTTTCCATATAAGCTTTCATTTATTCTAAAGACATTAGCTGTATAACATATTTTTATAGGATAACAAGCTTGTTGAATTTTTGAAGAGACTATTCTAGCTATTGGCATTGTCATATCTGGTCTTAATACTAATATTCTTCCTTGTGCATCAAATAATTTGTACATTTTTTCTTGTTTTATAGGCTGATTTTCAACATTAAATACATCATAAAACTCAAGGGTTGGGGACTTTATCTCTTTATATCCTCTTTTCATATAAATATTTCTTATTTTATTTTCAATATTTGATTTATCTGTACACTCATCAAAAATCACATCTCGGGTTCCGTCTGGAATACATTTTTTCCATTCATTCATATATCATATCCACCTTATTTATTTTATCACTTTACCACTTTAAAGTATTATCTTATTAAAGATAATACTCCACTTTAATTATTCCGTCAAGAGTTTTTTTGTTAAATTTCTAGTTTTATTAGTAAAATATACCTTGAATCTTTTAAATTTAAATATAAAAATAACAGCTTATAACAAAAGTTACTTTGTTATAAGCTGTTACTTATATATAGTACAATTAAAATAATCTATTATAATCTTATTATTAAATCATCTCTTAAAAATATTCTAGAAATGTATCTTAACTACTAAAATAAACATAAAACCTTCTAGTAATTATATATTACTTTTCTATCTATATCTTTAATATCTTTACATCCAGTTAAAACCATAGCTGATTTAAGTTCGCTTTTTAGTTTCTCAACATAAAGTTTTACCCCTTCTCTTTCTCCTCCAAAAGAAGCAGTAACAAAAGGTCTTCCTATAAGAACAGCATCTGCACCTAATGCTATTAATTTTAATACATCTACTCCAGATCTTACTCCACCATCTGCAAATATTGTTATTTTCCCTTTAACTTCATCTGCTATTTTAGGTAACACATCTGCAACTCCTGGAGTTTGATCTAGTACTCTTCCACCATGATCAGATACAACAATAGCATCTACCCCTGCTTCTACAGCTAATTTGGCATCTTCTACTGTCATTACACCCTTTAATATAAAGGGTAAATTTGTACTTTTAACTATTTCTTTTATTTCTTCTACGGTTTTAGGTTCAACAGGTTTTCCATGAAGAGCTAAAGTTATAAGACCTGCTGCATCTATATCCATTCCTATAGCAAAGGCTCCTGCTTTTTCTGCCAACTTTATTTTATTTATAACATTCTTATTTTCCCAAGGTTTAATTACTGCAATACCTTCTCCATTAAACTTTTCTAATTGTTTTAAATTTGTTATTAAAAATGAATCTACTGCAGTATCTCCAACCATAGGATATATTCCTGCATCAAGACATCCTCCAATAACCCAAGATATATAATCTTCTTCTGATATTTTACCACCCATATTCAAGGTAGTACCAGAAACTGGTGCAGCAAAAACAGGTATATCCATATCTTTGCCAAATATATTTACAGATGTATCTGGATGTTTTGCATCATGTATTAATCTCATATTTAATTTATAAGAATTTAATGCATCTATATTACTAGTAAATGCTTGTCCAGTTCCCTTGCCTCCCATACCAGGCACTTCTCCAGAGCAGGCTTTACCATTACAGACAGCACAAACTCTACAACTTCCATTTAAATTTTGACGAGCACTTTTTAAGACATCTTTATAATCCATTATTTTCCCTCCTAGATAAACTATATAACATTGATATAATTTTATAATATATGTGTTAGTATGTAAACTTAATATACTTAATTACATATATTAACTAAAACTCTTTTAATAATTCATCTATATTTTCTTCTGTATAAATCTTTATTCCATTTCTTAAAAGTAGCTCTGCTGTAACACCATTACCATCTTTTTTATTTCCTGAAAAAGTACCATCATATATTCTTTTAAATCCACATGATGGACTTCTTGCTTTTAAAACAGCTATTTTAGCATCACATTCTTTACCTATTTTTAAAGTTTCATATGCACCTTTTAAAAATTCTTTAGTTGCATCATCACCATCTGGTCCTAGTATTTTAGCTTTTCCATCTAAAACATCTGCTCCAGTTCCATTATTTATTTCATGAGCTGGTCTTGGAGTAGCTTGCCCCCCTAGCTGTTCTGGACAAATGGGCATTGCTTTTCCTTCTTTTAAAAGTTTTAATACTTTTTCATTTAAATTATTTTTTCCATTATATTTACAATCCACTCCACATAAACATGCACTTACTAAAATCATATAAAGATCCCCTTATTTATCCTTTTATTATTTATATAGAAACAAAACTTTACTTAAGTTCCGCTACAGTAACTCCACTTCCACCTTCTCCATATTCTCCTAATCTATAATTCTTAACATGATAATGTCTTTTTAACATATCAGTTATAGCTTTTCTAAGTACCCCTGTACCTTTACCATGTATTATTGTAACTTCTCCAAGACCTGCCATATAAGCTTCATCTAAATATTTATCTACTGTATATTCAGCTTCTTGTGAGTCCATTCCTCTAAGATCTACAGAAGAGCTTACGGATTTAATATTAAGTTTCATTTTTTTCTTTGATTTCTTTCTATTTCCTTTATTATTACTACTACTTGAAGTAGTATTTGAAGCTCTTAAATCTTTTAATTTAACACTTACTTTCATTATACCTGCTTGAACTAAAACTTCTCCTTTATTATCTGCTTTAGACAATACAATAACCTTTTGGTTTAATGAAGGCACAAATACTTCTTGCCCTTCTTCAACATTTTTTAAAGCCTCACCTTTAGCTTCAGGTTTTATAGCTTTTTCTTCTGCAGCATCTAATTTATCTTTTAATTTTTTTCTTTGTTCTTCTAACTTTTGCCTTGCCTCTGAAGAATAGCCCATTCTTTCAATCTGTCTTATATCTTTTAATATTTTATCTGCTTCTTCTTTAGCTTCTCTTATTATATTTTTAGCTTCTCTTCTAGCACCAAAAATTTCTTTATCACGTACATTTTGTAATTTTTCCATTTTATCTTTTAATTTAGATTTTTCTTTATGAGCTTCTAATTTTAAATTCTCTGCTAATCTTGCATCTGTTTCTGCTTTTATACTTTTTTCTTGCAAACTTTGAATTAATTCTTCAAACTTTAAGTTATCATTAGATATATTGTCTCTTGCATAATCTATTATATAATTAGGAAGCCCTAATCTTTTAGATATTTCAAAAGCATTAGATTTACCTGGTACACCTATTAACAATCTATAAGTAGGTTTTAAAGTTTCAACATCAAACTCAACAGATGCGTTTTCAACTCCTTCAGTTTTTAAGGCATATCCTTTTAATTCACTATAATGAGTAGTTGCAATAATTTTAGTATTTCTTTTTCTTAAATTTTCTAATATAGAAACAGCAAGTGCTGCTCCTTCTGTAGGATCTGTTCCTGCTCCTAATTCATCAAATAAAACCAAAGATTTATCATCTGATCTATCTATAATATCTACTATATTTTTCATATGAGAAGAGAATGTAGATAAACTTTGTTCTATGCTTTGCTCATCTCCTATATCTGCAAATACTTCATCAAAATAAGCTACTACTGAATTTTCTCTTGCTGGTATCATAAGTCCACTCATTGCCATTAAATGTATTAAACCAACAGTTTTTAAAGTAACTGTTTTACCACCAGTGTTCGGTCCTGTTATTATTAAAGAAGTAAAATCCTTACCTAAATTTGCACTTATAGGAACTACTTCTTTTCTATCTATAAGAGGATGTCTTCCTTCTATTATATCAATAATACCTTTATCATTTATAATTGGATATGTGCAGTTATATTCACTTGCAAACTTAGCTTTTGAAAAAATAAAATCTAGTTCCCATATTATATCAGCATTTATCCTTACCACTTCAATATTTTGATAAACTTCTCTAGATAGCTCATCTAATATTCTTTCTATTTCAGCTTTTTCTTTAAGCATTAATTCTTTTATTTCATTATTTAAATTAACAAGACTTATAGGTTCTATAAATAAAGTAGCGCCACTAGAACTTTGATCATGTACAAGACCTTTAACAGCTCCCTTGTGTTCTGCTTTTACTGGAAGTACATATCTATCTCCTCTAACTGTATATATATTCTCTTGAAGATAAGAAGAATAAGATCTAACTAAAGAATTTATTTTTCCTCTAACAGAATAATTTTTATCTTTTAAACTTCTTCTTATATTATATAGTTTAGAACTTGCCTTATCTGATATTTCTTCTTCTCCTACTATGGCATTAAAAATATGATCTTCTATATTCTTAAGTAAAGTTATACCTTCACATATATTTTCTAAAACTCTAAAAGATTCTTCTTCCTCTTTATGATTTATATAGTCTTTAAATCTTCTAGCAGCTCTTAACATTGATGCTATCTTTAAAAGTTGACCTGGAATCAAAACTGATCCCTTTCCTGCTCTTGATATTCCATCTCTTACGTCATATACACCTTCAAATGGTGGAGCACCTTTAGTAACTAAAAGTTTAAAAGCTTCTTTTGTTTCCTCTATATGTTCTTTTACCTCATATATATTTTCATAAGGTACTAATTCATCTATGATATCTTTTCCCGCCGTTGTATTAGTATAATCTTTTAATATATTTTTTATTTTATTAAATTCTAAAACTTTAATAGCTTTATCGTTCACCTTTGAACCACCCTTCTTCCGTATATTTAAATAATTAACTGACTGTTATTTATTTAAATATACCTTAAGTTAAACTAACAAACTATTGAACTCCTCTTTTAAAATGTCCTCTAGTGTAATTTTTAAAATCTTTATCCCATTTTTTCTTTTTAAATGATTTTAATATATCTTCTACTTCACTATAAGTTTCCTCTATAAAATCTAGCCTATAATACCTACATCCCATATTATCTAACTCTTCAAAATTAGATATTAAATTTATAGGTAAACTGTTATATATATGACTCCTACAAAAGTCATCAGTTTTTATAGGAAATTCAATTCCTAATCTATCTTTCATATAAAAGTTAGCATCTAGGCAAGGTTTATTACAGTTATGTTTCTTAGATTTTCCTCCAAAAAAACTTCCTATAGGACAATACTCACTAACCATATTTTCTATCTTACCATAGATGAGCATTTGATTCTTATCATTTTTTCTTAATATATTACTTAACTCTTTTTTATTAAGTTCAACACTTAAACAAGATAAATTTAAATATTTGTTATAAAAACTATTTGAATCTGAATTAAATATGTTTAATTTATAATCTCCTATTACATCTAATTTATTATTAAACTTTGATATAATTCCTAAATTAGCTGTTACTATTCCTTTTATATAATCTATATTATTGTTTATAACTTTTTCTACATAAGAAAATTCTTCTTTTATTATATTAGGTATTTTTAAATATACATTAGTTTTTCCTTTTGAATATTTTTCTATGTCTTCTACCTTTAAATCATTTTTCATAAATATATCTAAAATAATATTTTGGAAGCCATTTTCTATTGTTGCCTTAAGTTGATCTTTACTGTTAACTAAAATCATAGTTTCTGGCATTTCATTTTTATTTATACTATAATCACTTAACATATGATTTTTTATATTTAACTTTTTATCATTTTTATTCTTTAATATATGATTTTCTATTTCATCTACTAAATCTCGTCTTAATTTATTCAATGATGATACTGGCATAAAACCTTCTTCAAAACATTGAAAATCAATTTTTTCTATTTTAAATGGAGTTTCTCCACTTTTTTTCAAGCTCTTATTTATCTTCTCTTTTGTTAAAGGTACTTTTTTAGCCTCTTGAACTATATCTCCTTTAACTAAATATTCTTTGTTGTCATATATACAATATACTTCTATAGGATCTCCTATTTTAAATTTAACTTTTACATCTAAAAATATTTTTCTGCCGAATTTATCTTTATATGTATCTTTTAAAGAATCTAAAAGTTCTTTACTTGAAGCTTTATAAAGTCTATCTCCACTTTTATAATTTAAAGGTTTTATTTTTATTTTATCCCCTTTAAAGGCTTTATCTACTTCTTTATTATTTTTTATTATTTTTGACACAGTAAATCCTTTGTCTTTATTTCTTATACCATCTTTTAAAGTTAAATCTTCATTTAATTTTATATATCTATCCTTTTCTACCTTTCCTAAAAACACACCTGTATTTTTAGGAAACTTAGATGATATCATATCTTTGCCTACATTTTTATATAAATATGCCTTAGAAAATCCTTCTCTATTAAATAATTGGAGTAATTCATTGTTGTATCTATTAAAATTAAAACTATCTTCTTTTTTAAGTACTTTATCTATAGCTTTTCTATAAGCTCTAACTACTCCTGCTACATATTCCGGTCTTTTCATTCTTCCTTCTATTTTAAAAGACTTAGTACCAGTTTTTATTAAATCTTCTACATTATCTAAAGTACAAATATCTTTAGGACTTAGTAAAAATCCTTTTCTTTCTTCTTTAGTTTCTTTATTTATCATGGTATAGGGTAATCTACAAGGTTGAGCACATCTACCTCTATTCCCACTTCTTCCGCCTAGTATACTACTCATAAGACATTGTCCAGAATAACAGACACATAATGCACCATGAACAAAAGTTTCTGTTTCAATATTTAAATCTTTAGATATATATTTTATTTCTTTAAGAGAAAGCTCTCTAGATAAAACTATTCGATGAAAACCTATATTTTTTAAAAATAGTGCTCCCTCTCCATTATGAATAGTCATTTGTGTTGAAGCATGAAGCTCAAAATCCGGAAAATATTTTTTAATTAAAGAGGCTACCCCTAAATCTTGAACTATAAGGGCATCTACCCCTGTTATATATAAAAATTTAATATATTCTAAAGCATCTTTTATTTCATTATCCTTTATTAATATGTTTAAAGTAACATATAATTTAACTTTATATAAATGACAATAATCTACTGCTTTTTTTATATCCTCATCAGTAAAATTACTTGCATATGCCCTTGCTGAAAATTTGCTACCTCCTATGTATACTGCATTTGCTCCAGATTGAACTGCTGCACATAAACTTTCCATTCCTCCAGCTGGAGCCAGTAACTCTATATCAATCATTTTCATCTCTCCTACTATCTTTCCTAAACTACATTATACACTATAACATAAATATTTAAAAAATATAGATTAACCTCACAAAATAAATAATTGTCCCAAATATAAGATCTATTTTTTTCAATACTCCTTTCATATTTATTAATTATTTAGTTTAATTTATTATAAAAAAACATATGGTGATAACAGAAAATCACACCATATGTTTAAATTTAATATATAATATTCTTCTTACATTTCTTATCTAATATTTCAATATAACTTTTATATAATTTTTCTAAACTTGTTTCCCATTTATAATTCTTAAGAACATGATTTCTTAAATTATCATTTTTTCTCTTTTTGTAAGCTGAACTTATAGCTTTATACATACTTTCATAATTATAAGGGTCAAAATATGTTGCCATATCTTTAAAATATTCTTTTGAAACACCACTGTTAGATGTTATTATATTACATCCATGAAGAGCTGCCTGCATACAACTTATATAAGATGTTTGCAAAAAGCTTGGCTGAACATATACTTTAGCAAATTTATAAGCATTATATATATCATAATTGTCAACATCTTTTAACCTTAATACATTATAATATTTCATACACTTATTATAATATTCTGTATCATAAACATTTCCTATAAGAAGAAGATTATAATCTAAATCATTACAAACCTTTGCAAGCATAAGTTGATTATTACTTCTTGATATTCTTCCTATGCTAAGAATAAAATTATTCAAATTATGCCTTTCTTTAAAACTATATAATGGTAATCCTTCATTTTCTAAATCAACACCAGTATATATAACTTTATACTCAATATTTTTTTCAAAATTGTTTTTAATAAGCTCTCCTTCACATTTGCTGTTAACATATATAATAGAACTTCCTCTTAATACTTCTAGTCTATATAAATTACACTTTTTCCATAATTTCAAATCTTCCTCATCATCTATATATTTATAGTATTTACTATAATCCCAATACAAAGGAGAAAGCACTATCTTCTTCTTATATTTCTTTGCTAATTTATAATATTTATAAGTTTCTCCTATCTTACTGAGATTAAATAAATGAACTATATCATAAGAAGAATAATCATATATATTACCATCATTTATATCAACTTGTGCACCTTTACTTTTTAAATATTCAAGCATTTTTAGCATTTGTATAGAATCTTCTGAAAAATTCCTATAGTAATCACTTCTTATACAAAATAGTACTTTCATTTCACCCCTCCTAACTCATCCATTATATTCTTATGCCTAAAATAAATGTAATATCATAAATTTATATTAATACTATATGTATACTTATAAAATTTGTTATATAACCTTTATAATTTATTGCAAGTTATATAGATAGTTAGAGGATTTATACAATTTTTAAACTTAGATAGTATTTTAAATAGTAAAAATAAAAAAACATGCAAAAATTGCATGTTTTTTATAAATTATTCACCTTTAAAGCATTTCTTTGTTTCTTTTCTCTTGCTAAATTTACTTGGCTATCTAAAAGCTTTTTTTCCATATCCATTATTTTATATTTAGCAGATTGTAGTTGGAATTTTAAATCTTTCATTTCAGCTTTACGCAAATTATTATCTTCCATATATTTTCTTGCTGTATCCTGCATCAATTTCATTTCTACAGACATTTTCTTAATCTGCTCTTCTTTTTCTTTAACCGAATCATCTAAATCAACATTATCTATTTTTTCTTCTAAGCTTTTTCTAATTTTTTTCTCATTATTTAAACTGTTTTTTAAACTAGCAATACTATTTTCCTGCTCTTGTTTTTCAAACTCAGCTTTTTCTAATTGTTTTTCTAACTGTAATGTTTTTTCTTGTTCTTTAAGCCTCTCATCTACAGCATTCATAGCAGTTAATATTGCTGCAGAAGAAGTACTTAATTTGGGGTTATTATCTAATATACTTTGTATCTTTCTATCTACATGCCTAGCAACCTTATGTAGATAGTCTTCCTGTTCTTCCCCTTTTAAGTTGTATTCAACACCATTTATTTTAACTGTTATAATATTCATCAATACACCCTCTTAGATATTCCTATTATAGTGTACAATAACTATATCTTAATACTAATTCTATCATAAAACTTGTATATATAAAACACATATTTATAATATTATCTAAGATGAGCACCTAAATTATTTTCTAGAGTTCTTATAATTTTGTTATGAACTTTGTTTACTTCTTCATCTCTTAAAGTTTTTTTGTTATCTCTATAAACTATTGAATAAGCAACACTTTTCTTTCCTTCTGGAATTTGCTTTCCTCTATAAACATCAAAAAGTTTGATTTCTTCTAATATTTTTCCACCTTTATTTTTTATTATGTTTTCTATATCTTGAACTAATATTTCATCATCTAAAATTACAGCTAAATCTCTAGTAACTGCTGGGAACTTAGGAAGTGGTTCATACATTTTTATTAAACTAGAATGCTTATATAAAACATCTAAGTTTAATTCTGCCATATAACATCTTTCTTTTATACCATAGTTTTCTTGAACATCTGGATGTATTTCTCCTAATATTCCAACTAACTCTTTCTTTATATATAAAGCAGCAGCTCTTCCTGGGTGAAATGATGGATTTTCTGTTTCTCTTTTTAGTTTAAAAGTTTCTATACCTAATGTTTCCATTAAATTTTCAACAATGCCTTTTAAATTATAATAGTCTACTCCACCATATATTCCTATATTAACTATGTTTCTTTCTTCTGGTAAATCTTCACCATTATTTTTAGGAATATAAACTTTTCCAATTTCAAATAAAGAAGCTTCACTGTTATTTCTAGAATAGTTTCTTGCTAAAGATTCCATCATAGAAGGTACAGTAGTTGTTCTCATAACACTAAAATCTTCTCCTAGAGGGTTCTTTATCTTAACTGTATTTCTTAAATAACTGTTTTCTTTTAAAAGAATTTTGTCAAATACTTTTGGACTTGTAAAAGAATAACTTATAGATTGATTTAGTCCACTAGATATTAAACCTTCAACAAGTTTATCATCTAATCTTTGTTTTTCACTTTTAGCAGATTTTTCTGTAACACTTTTCATATTAGTAATTGGAACATTATTATATCCATATATTCTAGCTATTTCTTCTGCCACATCTTCTTTTATATTCATATCACATCTAAAAGTAGGAACATTTATATTTAAAGTATCTTCTTCTATGCTTGTAGAAAGATCTAATCTATCTAAATACTCTTTCATATCTTCTTTTGATATATCAGTTCCTAAGAATTTATTTACCCAAGAAGAACTTACTTTTAAAGTATGAGGCTGAAGCTTGTTTTTATATAAATCTATAGTTCCACTCATTACTTCTCCAGCTCCTAGCTCTTCAATTAAAAAGCAGGCTCTGTCCATAGCTTCTTGAACTAAATTAGGATCTAAATCTTTTTCAAATCTAGATGAAGCTTCTGTTCTTAAAGACAGTTTTTGTGATGATACTCTCACATTAGTTCCATCAAAATTAGCACATTCTAATATTACATCTGCAGTATCTTCTTTAACTTCAGAATTTAATCCGCCCATTATACCGGCAATAGCAATAGTTCTATCACCATCTTTTATATTAAGAATATTTTCATCTAATTCTCTTTCTGATTCATCTAAAGTAGTGAATTTTTCTCCTTTTTTAGCTCTTTCCACTACTATGTTTCCAGTAGTTATTTCTCTAACATCGAAAGCATGCATCGGTTGACCCATTTCAAGCATTACAAAATTAGTTATATCAACTATGTTATTTATAGGTCTTACCCCTGCTTCTAACAATCTATCTTCAATCCAAGAAGGAGATTTTTGTATTTTTACATTTTTAACTCCTCTTGCCATATATCTTCTACATAAATCATCTTTTATTTCTACTTTTAAAATATCTTCTATTTTTTCATTAGAAGATGGAGTAAATTTTGTTTTAGGCATAGTATATTTTTTATTTAAAGTAGCAGCTGTTTCTCTAGCTATTCCTACAACACTTAAACAATCTGGTCTATTAGACGTAATTTCAAAATCTATAATAGAACTTTCCATGTTTAATACCTTTTTAATATCTTCTCCTATAACAGTATCTTGAGGTAAAATCATAAGTCCAATTACTTCTTTATCTCCAGCTAATCCAAGTTCTTCTTCAGAACAGAACATACCATTTGAAAGTACACCTCTTAATTTACCTTTTTTAATTTTAAGTCCACCATGTAATGTAGACCCATGAAGTGCTACTGGAACAATATCTTGTTCTTTCATATTTGTTGCAGCTGTTACTATTTGAATTTCTTCTTCTTTACCTATATCAACTTGACATATAACTAATTTATCTGCATCAGGATGTCTTTCTATTTTATTAATTTTTCCTGTAACTACATTTTGTATTTCATCTCCTGTAGTTATAACTTCTTCTACTTTAGATCCTGATAAAGTAAGTCTATCTCCTAATTCTTCTGGTGAAATATCTATATCAACATAATCTTCTAACCATTTTACTGGAACTTTCATATTTATTACCTCCTAATTTATTAAAATTGATTTAAAAATCTCATATCACTTTCATAAAGCAATCTTATATCATCTATTCCATACTTAAGCATAACCATTCTATCTACACCAAAACCAAAAGCAAATCCACTATATACTTCTGGATCTATTCCACAATTTCTTAAAACATCTGGATGAACCATTCCACAACCTAAAAGTTCTATCCAGCCACTTCCCTTACATACTTTACATCCTTTTCCTTCACAAACAAAACATGTAGCATCCATTTCTGCTGAAGGTTCAGTAAATGGGAAATGATGCGGTCTAAATTTAGTTTTAACCTCAGTTCCAAACATCTTCTTTGCAAATAATTCTAAAGTACCTTTTAAATCAGAAAAAGTTATACCCTTATCTACAACTAATCCTTCCATTTGATAAAATATAGGTGAATGAGTAGCATCTACATCATCTGAACGATATACTTTACCTGGAGATATCATTTTTATAGGTGGCTTTTGTTTTTCCATAGTTCTTATTTGTATTGGTGAAGTCTGAGTTCTTAAAACTACATTATCATTTATGTAAAATGTATCTTGTTCTCCTCTTGCTGGATGATTTTTAGGAATATTTAAAGCCTCAAAATTATAATAATCAAGTTCTACTTCAGGACCTTCTTCTATAGTAAATCCCATAGATATGAAAATATCTTTCATACTTTGAAGTGTTAAATCTAAGGGATGTCTTTTACCCATTTTAGGTTTTTTCCCTGGCATAGTTATATCTATATTTTCATTTCCAAGTCTTTCTGATTTTTCTTTGTTATTTATATCACTTAAGGCTTCTTTTATTTTGCCCTCTATAACCCCTCTTATTTCATTTGCAATCTTACCAACAACAGGTCTTTCTTCCTTAGATAAACTACCCATTGATTTTAAAATTTTTGTTACTTCTCCTTTTTTTCCTAGATACTTTATTCTTATATCTTCTAAACTATCTTTTGTAGATGCTTTACTTAATTTTTCTAAAGCACTATCTTTTATATTATTTAATTGTTCTTTCATATCTTTTCTCCTTTCTATTATTAATAAAATTATTTTTAAATTTATACAAATAAAAAAAGCCCATCCCTGAAAGGGACGAACTTTAACTCGCGGTACCACCCTAATTAACATAAATAATTAATTTATATCATCTCAAAAGTATGTAACGGATCTTAACCGCTAAATGCTACTTTTAATTTCACATTTAGAACTCCAAAGTGAACTTCAACACTAAATACTTTAGTTGATTTACAGCCTATGATCAACCTTCTCTTAAAAATATATTAGTATCTACTCTCTTTATCATAGTTTAATAAAATATTAAAGTTTATTCTTTTCATAATTTTACATTCACTATCTTTTGTTGTCAACCTTAAATAACAATTTAATTAAATTTCAAAGTATTTATTTGTCTAACTCTTTCAAAAGTCATTATAGAACAAGCCACTGCTACATTTAAAGATTCAGCATTACCTGGCATAGGTATTTTAACTTTAAAATCTCCTAAACTAAGTATATCATCGCTTATTCCATTTCCTTCATTTCCTACAGATACAATAAGATTTCCTGTTAAGTCTACATCATAAAAATTATTTTTAGTATCTAAAGAACTTACCAAAAGTTTGAATCCGGTCTCTCTTAGTTCTTCTAATACTTTTAAAGAATAATCTTCTATAATAGGAACATAAAATATAGATCCCATAGTTGATCTTAAAGTTTTTTCATTGTAGACATCTACAGTACCTTTTGTAATAATAACTCCAAGGGCTCCTGCTGCATGGGCTGTTCTTATTATAGTTCCCATATTACCAGGGTCTTTAACTTTATCTGCTAATATATAAAATCCTTTGTTTTCACTTAAAGCAATTTTTTTATTTTTTACAATTGCTATAATTCCTTGAGGGTTTTTAGTATCAGAAATAGACTTAAATGCCCCTTCACTAACAACATAACAATTATTATTATTTATATTATATCTAGTACATAAATTTTTAAACTTATCTAAAGATTTTTCTAAAACAAATATACTTTCTATTTCAGATTTTGATTTTAAAGCTTCTTCTACAAATCTGAAACCTTCAATTAAAAATTTTTTCTCTTTAACTCTATATTTTTTTTCCTTTAATTTTCGCAAAAGCTTTATCATAGAATTATCTTTACTTTCAATTGTGTTCACAGTTGCACCTCTTCTAGCTTCCTTCACTCATACTTTCTACTTTATTAAGATCATCTTCGCTTCCTATAGCTACTATTATATCACCAGGTTCAATTATATCCTCTGCTATAGGAGCTACATTTATTTCTTTTCCTCTTTTTAAAGCAACTACATTTATACCATAATTGGCTCTGACACTTATATCTTTTAACGTCTTTCCATGCCATTTTGAAGGAGTTACTATTTCAGCTATACTGTATTCTGGTGATAACTCTATATAATCTAATATATTGGTAGAAACTAAATTATGAGCTACTCTAACTCCCATATCTTGTTCTGGAAGTATTACTTTATTTGCACCTATCTTATTTAAAACTTTAGCATGAATTTCACTGTTAGCTTTAGCTATTATATATTTAACTCCTAATTCTTGAGTCAATAATGTTACCATAGTACTTGCTTGTATATCTGATCCTATAGTAATTACAGCTACATCAAAATTACTTATTCCAAGTGCTCTTAAGCTGTTTTCATCTGTAGCATCTATTTGAACAGAATGAGTAACACTTTCTGATATATTTTGAACTATATCCTCATTAGAATCTACTGCTAAAACGTCATTTCCTAAAGAATATAAAGTTTGAGCAACTGATGTTCCAAATCTTCCTAAACCTATTACTACAAATTGTTTCTTTTTCATAATATCCACCTCTATCCAACTAATATTTTCCCTTCAGGATATCTTACAGAATTAGGATTTAACCTTCTCTTTCTAGCTAAAGCCATAGCTATAGTTAAAGGTCCTACTCTTCCTATATACATAGTAATTAAAATTATTACTTTTCCAACTGCTGTTAATTTTCCAGTTAACCCTAGTGTTAAACCTACCGTTCCAAATGCAGAGGTAGCTTCATATAAATAATATTCAAATGGAACTTTAACTTGAGTTATAGATAAAGTAATAGTAACTATTACAACAACAGAGAAACTTATCATAACTACAGATAGAGCTCTATAAACTGTTTGTTTTGATATTCTTCTTTTATATATCTCTGTATCCTGTTTACCTTTAATAACAGATACAACTGTCATTATAAGTAAACCTATAGTAGTAGTCTTTATACCACCTGCTGTTGATCCTGGAGATCCACCTATAAACATATACATTATAGTTAAAAAATTTCCTGCAGCAGTCATATCTGTAGTAGATATAGAATTAAATCCTGCTGTTCTTGGAGTTACTGATGCAAAGAAAGATGATAATAATTTATTTTTTAATGACATATTACCTATAGTTGCAGGATTGTTTTTTTCAAATAAGAACATCAAAATACTACCTGCTACAAGCAAAATCACACTAGTTGTTAATACTAATTTAGTATGAACAGATAACTTTTTTATTCCCTTATAGTTATATATTTCTTGCCAAACATAAAAACCTAATCCCCCTATAATTACAAGTCCTGATATAACAAGTATTACAACAGAATTATCTGCAAAACCAGTTAAACTACTAAAATTGCCGAACAAATCAAAACCAGCATTACAGAAAGCTGATATTGCATGAAATATACTATAATATATACCTTTAGCAACGCCAAACTTAGGAATAAACTGTGTAGATAGTAAAAGAGCTCCTGCTCCTTCAATAGAAAAAGTAAATATTAATATGTATTTAGCTAATTTTACTAGCCCTTGTATATTAAAAGTATTAAGAGCTTCTTGCATTACTAGTCTTTCTTTTAATGTTATCTTTTTCTTTACTATTAAAGCTATCAATGTTGCAAAAGACATGAAACCTAGTCCACCAATTTCTATAAGAATCATGATAACTGTTTTACCAAAATATGTCCAGTGAGTACCAGTATCTACAACTGCTAACCCTGTTACACACACAGCAGAAGTTGATGTAAATAAACTGTCTAAAAAAGGTGTACTATTTCCATCTTGAGATGCAATAGGCAAACTAAGTAATATAGCTCCAATAACTATTGCTACTACAAATCCTAATGCTAAAATTTGAACAGGAGCTAACCTTTTAGATCTCTTATACTTATGTATCATAATTAATATTCCTCCTATCACATATCATTTTAATATTAACGATAATATTTTTCCATAGTTATATTATTGTTAATATTATATAAAAGAATACGGCTTTAGTTAAAAAGCCGTATTCCTATGTTAGATTATGCACTTAATTGCTTCTTAGCTACATCTACTAATTCAGCAAATGCTTTTGGATCGTTTATAGCTATTTCAGAAAGCATTTTTCTGTTAATAGTTATTCCTGCAGTTTTTATACCGTTCATGAATTTAGAATAAGAAAGTCCGTTCATTCTTGAAGCAGCATTTATTCTTGCTATCCAAAGTTTTCTATAATCTCTTTTCTTTAATTTTCTTCCTACATATGCATTTCTTAATGATCTTAAAACAGCTTCATTAGCAGTTTTAAATAACTTGCTTTTTCCACCATAGTATCCCTTTGCAAGTTTTAATATCTTTTTATGACGCTTACGAGCATTCATCGCTCTTTTTACTCTTGCCATTTTGAAACTACCTCCTTTGTACTCTCACTATTATAGATATGGTAACATTTTCTTCATTACTTTTTCTTGTGAATCTGAAACATAAGTCGCTTTTCTAAGATTTCTCTTTGTTTTTCTGCTTTTCTTTGTCAATATATGGCTTTTGAACGCTTTAGCTCTTTTTAATTTACCTGTTCCTGTTAATTTAAATCTTTTTGCTGCGCCTCTTTTAGTCTTCATTTTTGGCATTTTAAATTCCTCCTCTCATTTGTTAAGCTTTTTTAGGCCCTAATATCATTATCATGTTTCTACCTTCTAATTTCGGCCTTTTTTCTATAATACTAACTTCTTCTACTTTTTCGAAGAATGCATCTAGTATTTTTCTTCCTTTAAATGAGTAATCCGCTTCTCTACCTCTAAATCTTACTGTAACTTTAACTTTGTTACCTGCAAGCAAGAATTTTCTAGCGTTTTTAGCTTTAATTTCAATATCGTGAGCTTCTATGTTAGGGCTGAATCTTACCTCTTTGACGTTTATAACTTTTTGTTTTTTCTTAGCTTCTTTTTCCTTTTTAGTTTGTTCATATAAGAATTTTCCAAAATTCATTATTTTACAAACTGGTGGTTTTGCTCCTGGAGATACCATAACTAAATCTAATTCTTTTTCATCGGCCATCTTTTGAGCATCCCTTGAAGCGACTATGCCTAGTTGTTCCCCATTATCACCTATTAATCTTATTTCTTTTTCTCTAATTTGATTATTTGTGCGGAAATTTTTGTTAATGATTTTCACCTCCAAATGAATTTGCTTATGGCATTTTAATATAATAAAAAAAGGACGACTCAAGCCGTCCTTATAATAATCTTTAAAAAGAATTCATTCAACCCTACTAGCCATGCTGTAAGGTGAGAAACGGCTGGTTTCTACTTAACAAATTTATTATATAACTATCTTTTTAGTAAGTCAAGTTAAATTTAAAATTAATTAATTTTTTCTTCTATTTCTTTTTTTAATTTTTCTATAAATTCTTTTATATCCATAGTTCCTAGATCTCCATCTTTTCTATTTCTAACAGAGATTTTTTCATTTTCTACTTCTTTATCACCTAAAATTATCATATAAGGTACTTTTTGAAGTTGAGCTTCTCTGATTTTATATCCTATTTTTTCATTTCTTGTATCAACTTCTACTCTTAAACCTTGCTCTTTTAATTCTTCTTGAACCTTATTTAAATAATCTAATTGAGAATCAGTTATATTCATAATTTTAACTTGAACTGGTGCAAGCCAAGCTGGGAACGCCCCTGCATATTGTTCTATTAATATTCCTATAAATCTTTCAACACTTCCATATATAGTTCTATGAACCATAACCGGTCTGTGTTTTTCTCCATCTTTTCCTATATAACTTAAATCAAATCTTTCTGGCATTTGGAAATCTAATTGAATAGTTCCACACTGCCAAGTTCTTCCTATACAATCTTTAAGATGGAAGTCTATTTTAGGTCCGTAGAATGCTCCATCACCTTCATTTAATTTATATTCTTTTCCTACAGCTTTTAAAGCTTCTACTAATCCATTTGTAGCAACTTCCCAATCTTCATCTTTTCCCATTGAATCTTCTGGTCTTGTTGAAAGTTCTACAAAATATTCAAATCCAAATAATTTATAGAATTTATCTATTAATTTTATTACTCCTACTATTTCATCTTTTATTTGTTCTTTAGTCATATAAAGATGAGCATCATCTTGAGTAAAACATCTAACTCTCATAAGTCCATGTAATGCTCCTGATAGTTCATGTCTATGAACTATTCCTAATTCTGAAAGTCTAAGTGGAAGATCTCTATATGAATGCATAGAATTTTTATAAACTAATATTCCACCTGGACAGTTCATAGGTTTTATAGCATAATCTTCATTATCTATTTTAGTAAAATACATATTCTCTTTATAATGATCCCAGTGTCCTGATTGATGCCATAAATTCTCATTTAATATTAATGGTGTTCTTATTTCTTGATATCCTGCTTTTGTATGTTCATCTCTCCAGAAATTTTCTAATGTATTTCTAACTACCATTCCCTTAGGATGGAAAAATGGGAATCCTGGACCTTCTTCATGCATACTAAACAAGTCAAGTTCTTTTCCTAATTTTCTATGGTCTCTTTTTTTAGCTTCTTCAAGCATATTTATATATTCATCTAACTGACTCTTTTTAGGGAATGCAGTTCCATAAATTCTTTGAAGCATTTTATTATTTTCATTACCTCTCCAGTAAGCTCCAGCTACAGATAATAATTTTATAGCTTTAACTTTACCTGTATGCATAACATGAGGTCCTGCACATAAATCTACAAAATCACCTTGTTTATAAAATGATATTACTTCATCTTCTGGTAAATCTTCTATAAGTTCTACTTTATATGGTTCATCTTTTTCTTTCATCAAAGCTATAGCTTCATTTCTTGGAAGTTCAAATCTTTCTAATTCTTCCTTTTCTTTAACTATTTTAGCCATTTCTTTTTCTACTTTTTCAACCATATCTGGTGTAAAAGTAAACTCAGCATCAAAATCATAATAGAATCCGTTATCTATAGCAGGTCCTATTGCAAGTTTTACTTCTGGATATAATCTTTTAACTGCTTGTGCTAATATATGAGATCCTGTATGTCTTAATGACCATTTTCCCATATCATCATCAAAAGTTAATATTTCTAACTTACAATCTTTATTAAGTTTTTCCATTAAATCTGCTGTTTTTCCATCAACCTTACCTACTAATGCTTTTTTGTAAAGAGCTGGACTTATTTTCATAGCTATATCAGCTATCTTTATGCCATCTTCAAATTCCATAACCTTTCCATCTTTTAAAGTTACTTTTATCATTTTTTCTCCTCCTTTATTAATAACTAATTTATACCACGACTTTACTACTTAAAATTCATAGGGCTAAATAAAAGATAAAAGTAGTTCGTCTTTGGATAAGATTTCTTATATTTCAAATAGAACAAAGGCTCCTTTTGAATTTAAAATCCTTTTATTACAAAATAAAAAAACTCCTCCCACAAATGGGACGAGTTATATCGCGGTTCCACCCAAATTAATAGTATATAAATATAGTTATACTATTCACTTGTTGCCTATAACGCGGCTTACGATTATACTTACTAAAATTCAGTATATAGCTCCAAGGTGGTATTCAATAGAACTTATCCGAAAAACCTTTCAGCCATTGAGTTTTTCTCTCTTAGAATAGTCTTCTATTTACTTTTCCTTATCATAGCTTTCAATATATTTATAATTCATTTTATGTTATATTATATGATTATTGTATTTCATTGTCAATATTTATATAATATTTTTTATAATTATTTAGTATATACTACAATTTACTTTTATTCAAATCTTTATTAACACTTTCTATTTCAATATTTTCACATATTTCAACTTTGTTTTCAAACACATTTTTTATGGTACCTATAAGTTCTTTATTATTGCAATTATCTATATTATGAATCCTAATTTTTTCAGGAACATTTGTAATAAGCCAACTTAAAAGCATATCATCTATACTTATACTTTCAATATATTTTACATCTTCTGTATCTAAGTAAATACTATAAGTTAAATCATTTCCTTCTTTATCTTTTAAAGTATACTTTCCTTCTTTATCTATCATTATATTTATCTCATCTATTTTGCTTTCTTCCATATCAACAAAATATTTTAATAGTTTTATAAATTCATTATATTCTTTTTCTACCATATATTTTTCTACAACTTTATCTATTATACTTTCTAAATCTCTACTTAGTTCTTTCATTCTAAATGTTATAAATCCATCTATATTTATTTCTTTTGTATCTCCAGCTATAATATTTCTTATTTTATATAACACATCATTTTTTTTATTAAAACAATAAATAGAACATCCTTCTAGTGCTCTTTCATCATCTCTAAGTACAATTAAACTTTTATCTCTAATCTTTGTTTTTTCTTGATTTTTCAAAAAGAAATAACTATCTGTTATAAATCTATCTATATATTTATCAAAAAAATCATCTAAAAGACATTTATATAAAAGCATAGCAATGCTTTTATTAAACTCTTCAAAAAAATGCTTTTCTAAATCATCTTTTTCAGAATAAAATTTAATGAAGTGAGTTTTATTTTCTATACTTTCAGATACTCCAACAACCATATCTTTACTTTTAAATTTTTCTCTTATATTATTTATTTCTTCAACTATAATCTGTTTATCATCATCATATATTAAAGTGAATAGTAACATATCTTCACTCCTTTCTTAAACTAGTATGTGTTTAAATATAATTCATATACTTTTAATTATTAAACAAATCTCGACATAAATTTTTATTATTGAAATTTATATATCTAGAATTTAATATATTAGTATAAGGCACATAAAAAGGAGATCTAACATATGAAATTTGCACTAGTAGATAGTAGAATATCTAATATAGAAAAAGAAAATCTAAAAAAATTTGGATTAGAAATAATTTGTTGTCCTACTTCTAATCTTTTATATGATGCAGTTTGTGGTCATCCGGATATGTTATTAAATATAATAGATAAAAACAGATTACTTTTACATAAAGATACAGATTCAAAATTTATAAATAAATTAAAAAAATTAAATTTTAAAGTTATCCTATCTAAAAATTCATTAAAAAATAAATATCCTAAAGATATAATTTTAAACGCTGTAAATACAAAAAAAATATTTATGCATAATTTAAAGTTTACAGATCCTACTTTACTAGATTTAGTAAAAAACAAAAACTTAATAAATATATCTCAAGGTTATTCAAAATGTTCTACGGCTATAGTTTCACCTAATGCAGTAATGACTAGCGATATAAAAATAGCTAAAATTTTAACTAAAAATAAATTTGATGTACTTCTATTACCTCCTGGTGATATTTTACTTCCAGGACTAGATTATGGGTTTATAGGCGGTTGTTGTGGACTTATAGATGAAAAAACTATTGCTTTTTATGGTAACTTAAAGTTTTATAAATACGGAAATGAAGTATTACAATTTTTAAATAAGCATAATGTTAAGCCTATATTTTTAAGAAATGATAAATTAATAGATAGAGGAAGTATTCTCTGTATTGAAAATAATCTATAATTTTCTAGAAAATAAATTTTAAAATTATAAATTTATAATTTTTCATATAAAAAAAGCATTCTAATTTTTAGAATGCTTTTTTTGGAGGCGCCACCCAGATTTGAACTGGGGATAAAGGCTTTGCAGGCCTCTGCCTTACCACTTGGCTATAGCGCCATATTGGAGCGGAAGACGAGATTCGAACTCGCGACGTTCACCTTGGCAAGGTGACGCTCTACCACTGAGCCACTCCCGCATTTTGGTGGCTTCAACTGGAATCGAACCAGTGACACGAGGATTTTCAGTCCTCTGCTCTACCGACTGAGCTATGAAGCCGTGTTGGCGACCCAGAAGGGGATCGAACCCTCGACCTCCGGCGTGACAGGCCGGCACTCTAACCAAACTGAGCCACTGGGCCATAAATGTGGTGGGCACAACAGGGCTCGAACCTGTGACCCCCTGCTTGTAAGGCAGATGCTCTCCCAGCTGAGCTATGCGCCCACACTTAACCAACGACAATAATATTATATTATATTTTGTAAATAATTTCAACAGTTTTTTTAAATTTGTTTTAATAGTTCTCCTATTTGTTGGTTGGTAAACTTATATTTTTTATCACAAAAATGACATTCTATCTCTTCATCTTTTCCTTCTTTATATATTTCATTTAATTGCTCTTTTCCTAAACTTATAAGGGCTTTCTCTACTCTTTCTTTAGAACAATTACATTCATATTTTGGTGTTAAAGTATCATCTAATATTTTTAAATCCATATCTTCAAATATGTATTCAATAATTTCTTCAATAGACATTCCTTTTAATATCATCTCAGTAATAGATGGTATCTCTTGTAATCTATAAGTTACTATATCTGCTAACATTTCATCTGATCCTGGAAGCATTTGTATTATAAATCCACCAGAACATTTTACAGATAAATCTTTATCTACTAAAACTCCTAACCCAACAGCTGAAGGTGTTTGTTCTGATACAGTATAATAATAAGCTATGTCATCTCCAATTTCTCCTGTATATATAGGAACTTGACCTACATAAGGTTCTTTTAGTCCCATATCTCTTATAACAGATAGATTACCTTGTTTACCTATTATTCCACCTACATCTAATTTACCTTTACTATTTGGCTCAAGATCTGCCTTAGGGTTTCCTATATAACCTTTTACACTAGCATTTGAATAAGATGTAACAACAACGTTTTTAGCTATTCCTCCCCCTGAAATTTGAAGAGTTAAAGTATCTTTTTCAGATTTTAAAGTTGAACCCATTAAAACTCCTGCGGTAACCATTCTTCCAAGAGCTGCTGATGCAGTAGGAGCACATTTATGTATTTTCACAGCTTCATTAACTGTTTCTGTAGTTATAGCTGCTATTATTCTAATTTGTCCTTCTTTTGCTAAAGCTTTTATTAATTTATCTTTCATATAAATACCACCTTAATTTCATATAATTATTTGTAACTACTTTGTCAGTACATATACTATTCTTTCAGTGTTTTCATCGATGTCTTTATCTATTTTATAATTATCAAATTCTTTTACTAATTTAAATCCTATGTTTTTTATTATTTCTTTTATTTCTTCATTTTTATAAGCTCTTTCTCTATGCTCTTCATCAAATCTTCTATATATATTGTTACTTTCCTTAACAAAAAAAGTAAGATACATATTAACTATATCATCTTCTAAATAGTTTTCCCAAACATAGGTTATATCCTCATCATCATAATTAAAAGAATTATTTCCTAGTATATTTGTAAGCTTATTATAAGAATTCATATCAAATATAAAAATCCCATTATAATCTAAATGATTATATACATTTTTGAAAAAATTTATTAATTCACCCTTGTCCACTATATAATTAAGTGAATCTAGACAACAAGTTATTACATTAAACTTATGATTTAAATTTAAATTGCATATGTTTTGGCATACAAATTTAGGTTTATTTTTAAAGTTTTTAAACTTAGTCTCAGCTTTTGTAAGCATATCATAGGATAAATCTACAGCCCAAGTATGTTTAAACTTTTCATATAATTCTACAGTCAAATTACCTGTTCCACAAGCCAAATCAAGATATTCACCTTTTGGAATTTCTAACTTGTTTATTATTTCAATAATAACTTCTGACCATTTTTTATAATCTATATCTCCATTTATAAGTTCATCGTATATATAAGCAAATTGTTCATAACACTCCATTAGTTTTTCTCCTTTTATTTAAAACCAGTACTTACCTAATAAATATTATATATTTTTATTAGGTAAGTCAATAGAGTATATATTTTTATTCTTATCCATTTCTAATATTTCTTTGTTTTTAGGGATTTTTAGTTCTTTCTTTTTTTTAGTCATTATTCCGCCTATTCTTCCTGTTTCCTCTGAGGTAAGTCCTCCCCAGCCAAATTTATCTACTTTGTCTTTTAATCCTAAATCTTCTGCTATTTCATACTTTACCTTTTCTCTTACTTTTTCCATATCTGTAAGCTCTTTATTAGCTTTTATCTTTGCCTTTATAACTTTTTTTAAAGGTGTCTTCCCCATAGCAAATCCCTCCTTGCAAATAACTTGTTATTATTATTTACTTTCCAGGGGGATTTTATACTATTACAAAATAATATTAATTATTTATATATTAAATTATAAATTTATAAAAAATAGGCCTTACTATTTTAGCATATTAAAACTATACCTTAATTACATAAGTGACAAGCAACAAAATGGTCTTCTTTTATCTCTTTAAATTTAGGTTTCTCTTTTCTGCAAATTTCTTTTGCATATTTACATCTTTCAGCGAATTTACACCCTGGCTTAGGATTTATAGGACTTGGAACTTCTCCTTCTAATACAATTCTTTTTCTTTTTTTACTTAACTTTGGATCTGCAATAGGTATTGAAGATAGTAAAGCTTTAGTATAAGGATGAAGAGGATCTTCATATAATTCTTTACTACTTGCAAGCTCCATCATATTACCTAAATACATTACTCCTACTCTATCAGATATATGTCTAACCATAGAAAGATCATGAGCTATAAATAAATAAGTTAATCCTAATTTATTTTGAAGATCTATAAGCAAATTTACAACTTGAGCTTGTATAGACACATCTAATGCAGATATAGGTTCATCACATACAATAAATTCAGGTTCTATAGCTAAAGCTCTAGCTATTCCTATTCTTTGTCTTTGACCACCTGAAAATTCATGTGGGAATCTAGATCCATGCTCTCTATTTAATCCAACTAGGTTTAATAATGTATATATTCTTTTTAATCTTTCTTCTCCCTTATAGATACCGTGAATATCTATACCTTCTCCTATTATATCTGCAACAGTCATTCTTGGATTTAAGGAAGCATAGGGATCTTGAAAAATTATTTGTGCTTTTTTAGTAAACTCTTTTTTTTCATTTTTATTAAAAGAATATATATTTTTTCCTTTAAATTTAGCTTCACCATCTGTAGCTTTATATAAACCTAATATAGTTCTACCACAAGTTGTTTTCCCACAACCTGACTCTCCTACTAATCCTAAAGTCTCTCCTTTTTTTATATTAAAATCTACTCCATCTACAGCTTTCAAAGTAGCATTTTTACCAACTTTAAAATATTTTTTTAAATTTCTAACTTCTATTAAATTTTCTTTAACCATTATTCCTTACCTCCATCCACATAAAAATTATGAACTTTAGGTGCCAAAGAATTTTGTAGCCAACAACTAACTTTATGAGTTTCAGTTAAACTTTTGCTTTCAGGAGTTTTTTCTTTACATATTTTCATACAATACTCACATCTTGAAGCAAAAGCACATCCTTTAGGTGGTTTAATTAAATCTGGAGGTGTTCCTTCTAATGAGTAAAGCTTTCCCTTATGCTTTGTATCTAATTTAGGTATTGATTGAAGCAAAGCCCAAGTATAAGGATGCTTCGCTTTATAAAATATTTCATCAATAGTTCCTCTTTCTATTATTTGTCCTGCATACATAACTTGTATTCTATCTGCTACATCAGCAACAACTCCCAAATCATGGGTTATCATTATAACTGCCGTATTTAACTTACTTTGAAGTTCATCTATAAGATCCATTATTTGAGCTTGAATAGTAACATCTAATGCTGTTGTAGGTTCATCTGCTATAAGTATTTTAGGATTACAACATAAAGCCATAGCTATCATAACTCTTTGCCTCATACCTCCTGAAAATTCGTGAGGATATTGGTTAACCCTCTTTTCAGCATTAGGTATATTTACAGATTTTAATATTTTAATAGCTTCTTTTAAAGCTTCCCTTTTATTCATATCTCTATGAATTCTTAAACTTTCAACTATTTGATTACCAATTTTCATAGTAGGATTTAAAGATGTCATAGGATCTTGAAATATCATACTTATATCTGAACCTCTTAACTCTCTTAGCTTTTGGTTATTCATATTTAATATATTTTCACCATTAAAATTTATTTCAGAACCTTTTTTTATTTCTCCTTGAGGTTCTTGTATTAATCTCATTATAGATTTAGCTGTTACAGTTTTTCCACATCCTGATTCCCCAACTATAGCAAGAGTTTCTCCTTTATTAAGATGAAAAGTTACATCTCTTACAGATTGAACTTCTCCAGCATAAGTATGGTAGGAAACTTTTAAATTTTTTACATCTAATATTTTTTCCATAATAAAGCCTCCCTTATTGACGCAATTTAGGATCAAGAGCATCCCTTAATCCATCACCTAACAAATTAAATGCAAGCATAGTTAAACTTATAAACAAAGCCGGAAAAAACAATTGATAAGGATAAAAAATCAAATTAGGTTGTGCTGCTGAAGCTAGTGATCCCCAACTAGTATTTGGTGACTGTATTCCTAAACCTATATAACTTAAAAAAGCTTCTGCAAATATAAATGAAGGTATATCTAAAGTAATATTAACAATTAATATGCCTATGGTATTAGGTATTAAATGCTTTTTTATTATTCTTAAAGGGCTAGCCCCTAATGCTTTAGCTGCTAAAACATACTCTTGCTCTCTTATTTTAAGAATTTGTCCTCTAATTATCCTAGCCATACCACACCAACCAGTTATAGTCATAGCTATTACCAAAGATAAAATTCCTTTTCCAAGTATTAAAGAAATTATAATAACAACTATTAAATAGGGAACGCTTAATAATATTTCCACAATTCTCATCATTACTTCATCAACTTTTCCACCAAAATAACCGGATATTCCTCCATATATAACTCCGATAGTCATTTCTATAAAAGTTCCTAAAATTCCTATTATTATAGAAACCCTTCCACCTTTCCAAACTCTAGAAAACAAATCTCTACCTAATGTATCTGTTCCAAACCAATGCTTAGAATTAGGGCTCATATTAACAATACTAGAATCTGTAGCCCAATACTTATAGGATGTTAAATGAGGACCTATTATTGTCATTAAACCTATTAATAAAAGTACAATTAAAGAAACTATAGCAACCTTATTTCCTTTTAATCTTCTCCAAGCATCTTTCCAATAAGTTATATTAGGTCTACTTATTTCATTATTTAAAGATTTATCTATTCCTACCATTTCAAACTTACTTCTACTTATCTCAGTCATTTTTCTCCTCCTCTGCTATTTTGAATTTGCAATTCTAATTCTTGGATCAACAATTCCATATAATATATCAACTACTAATAAAGAAAATATATAAATAGATGCCATAAATACGGTAAGTCCCATAATCATTGAATAATCCATATTATTTACAGCTCCTACAAAAGAACTTCCTAATCCAGGTATTCCATATATACTCTCAATTACAAAAGATCCTGTTAGTATAACTGCTATTTGAGGTGGTAATATAGTTATGCTAGGAAGAATTGCATTTCTTATTACATGTTTAGAAACTAGAGAAAATTTTGATACTCCCTTTGCTTTGGCTGTCAATATATAATCCTGACCTAAAACATCTAAGCACTCATTTCTCATATACCTTGCATATATAGCTAGAGGACTTAAACTTAAAGCTATAGTTGGTAATATAGTATGTTTTACTCCGCCCCAACCAGTAGTAGGTAAAATCATAAATTTAGAAGTAAATAAGTATTGAAATATTGCTGCAAATACAAAATTCGCTATAGAAACACCAATTAATGCTAAAAACATGACTAAATGATCTGGCCATCTATTTCTCTTAAAAGCACCTATAATTCCTAAGATTATTCCTATTAAAAAACCTAATGCTACTGCTTGAATACCTATCTGAGCTGATGCTGGCAAACCATCTTTTATAACTTTATTTACACTTCTTCCTGGAAAAGCTAAAGACTCTCCTAAATCACCTTTTAATAAATTTTTCATGTAAACTTTATATTGAGTTATTAGTGGTTTATCTAAGCCATATTTTGCATAGTAATTTGCTCTTATTTGCGGAGGTAATCTTTTAGCATTAGCTGCTAAAGGATCTCCTGGGATAGCATGCATTAACACAAAAGTTATAGTTATTACTATCCATAAAGTAAGAAACATATATATAATTCTTTTAAGTATATATTTAAGCACATATATCCCTCCAAAATAGTTTATAATTTATATGCAGCAGATTCATTTAAAAACTCTGCTGCATATAAATTATATTTAATATTATTTTCTTCCTGATGTGTAAGCATATTTAAATTCATATGAACAACCAAATTGTGTATACATCATTCCTTTTACATAATCTTTCTTGTAGTAATTATCGGTTCTATAAACTACTGGTGCAATTACAGCATCTTCATATAATAATATGTTTTCAGCTTCTTTAAATAATTTCATTCTTTTATCATTTTTTTCTTTTGGTAAATTTCCAGCCTTTTTAATTAGTTCATCATACTTTTTATTAGACCAATTTGTTGGAATTATTTTAGAACCAGTAATCCACATATCAAATTCTGTCATAGGATCATTATAATCTCCTTGCCAAGCCATACCAGAAATTTCGTATTCAGCATTATTTATTCTTTTCATATATACTGGCCATTGAACATATTCTATTTTCATTTTAATTCCTAAAGCTTTTTGATACATTTGTTGAAAATATTCACAAATTTCTTTTTGTTGATCTCCTAAGGAACCAGTTAAATAAGTTACTGTTATTTTTGATGGATCTTCATTCATTCCTAATTCTTTTAATCCTTCAACTAAAAGTTTCTTAGGATCTTTATTTTCCTCTTTTAATTTTTTTACTGGCTCTTTTGAAACTTCTTTTCTAAATTCTTTTTCCCCTATTTGTAGTGAAGGTGGTGCAAAACCATATGCTGGTACAAAATCATTTTTAAATAAAGTCTTTGATGCTCCTTCTCTATTAACAGCTAATGAAAAAGCTTTTCTCACTTTAGCATTACTAAACAATTTAACCTTTTGATTATAAAATTCAATATTAGTAGATGGAGTAACCACCTTTTGAGGATTAAATTTACCAGCTTTTTTAAACTTATCTTTCCATTCTGGTTTTTGAACTGCCGCAACATCTATACCACCATTTAAAAGTTCCTGCATTCTAGATCCTTCATTAGGTTGTATTTTTATGTTAACATCATTTAATTTCACAGATTTAGCATCCCAATATTTCTTATTTTTAGCTAACTCTATTTTATTTCCATGAACCCAATTTTTTACTGTAAAAGGACCACAGGCTACCATATTTGAAGATTCTGTTCCAAATTTTTCTCCATACTTTTCAACTATATCTTTCCTTTGTGGCATCATAACTTTAAAATATGTTGTCTTTAAAAAATAAGCGCAAGGTTTCTCTAAAGTTATTTCTAAGGTTTTATCATCTACTGCTTTTACACCTACATTTTCTACTTTTTCTTCTCCTTTATTATATTTACTAGCATTTTTAATCGGATCTAATAAATAAGCGTATTGAGATGCAATTTTAGGATCTAATGTCCTTTTTATACCATATTCATAATCTTTAGCAGTAACTTTTTTACCATCAGACCAATTATAATCTCTTAATTTAAAAGTCCATTTTAAGCCATCTTTTGAAGCAGTCCATTTTTCTGCCCCTGCAGGTTTTATTACTTCTTTTCCTTTTTTATCTACTTCAACTCTTGTTAATCCTTCATAAGTTTCACTAATTACCTGAGAAGAATACAAATCAGTTGATTTAGATGGATCTAAATTTTTAGGTTCTGCTTTCATAGTTAAATTCAAATATTGCTTTTTATCTGCAACTTTATTTGACATTGCACTTTTATTTCCTCCACACCCTACTAATACTGTAGATGTCAAAACTACACAAGATACTATTACAGATAAAAATTTTTTACCTTTCATAACACATTTCCCTCCCCTATTAAATTTGAATTACTCACAAAATAATTGCAATTATTAAGATAAATATTTAAAAAAATTAATTTTTAATACTTTCAATAAAATTTGAAAACATAATTAAATAAATTATCAAAGCCTCTTTATTTTTTGTATTTTTATACACTATTCAAAACTTTAATTATATATTCCTATAAAAAATTCTTTTATGAAAATTGAATGATAAAAAGATATTTTTTACATTTTTTACAATAATATCACTTACATTTTTTTACGTCAATCTATGAAAACCTTTTATAATAAATATTTTTAAAAAAATCCACTTTTTATATTTTTAAATAATTGATACAAATCAACTTTTTTATTTCATTTTTATGTTAAAATTCAAATATTGTGAATAAAAAGATTATTGTATTTTTATTTATAAACCCTTTTAAATATTCTGCAAGTATATGCCCACTATATTTTTATAAATAATATTTTCAATTCACCATTTCATAGCAAATGAATTAATTCCTGAATTCCTTGTACAATAAGTAAATTAATGATAAAATATCAGGAAAAAACATATATAAGTATATATTTTTTAATACTACAGTTATATAATATTAGTAACTGTAATTTGATTAATATTGGGAGGTATAAATAATGAATTATAATGTAGCGGTAGTTGGTGCTACTGGTATGGTAGGAAGAAAATTTATTGAAGTACTTGAAAGTAGAGAATTCCCTATAAAACAAATATATTTCTTTGCTTCTAAAAGATCAGCAGGAAAAGTTTTAAAATTTAACAATTCAGAAGTTATAGTTGAAGAGTTAAAAGAAGACAATATAAAAAATAAGAAAATAGATTTTGCTTTATTTTCAGCTGGTGGAACTACTAGTTTAAATTTTGCTAAAGTATTTGTAAAATACGGAGCTACTGTAATAGATAATAGTAGTGCTTGGAGAATGGATCCTAAAGTTCCTTTAGTAGTACCTGAAGTAAATCCTGAAGATATAAAATGGAACAATGGTATAATTGCTAATCCTAATTGTTCTACTATTCAAGCTATGGTACCTTTAAAACCTTTACAAAATAAATATGGTATTAAAAGAATAGTATATTCAACTTATCAGGCAGTATCAGGAGCAGGTATTGGTGGATATAATGATCTTAAGGAAGGTTATACTGGAGAAGCTCCAAAAAAATTCCCTCATCCTATAGCTGGAAATATTTTACCACATATAGATGTATTTTTAGACAATGGTTACACTAAAGAAGAAATGAAAATGATTGATGAAACAAGAAAAATACTTCATGATGATAACTTAAAAATAACAGCTACAACTGCAAGAGTTCCCGTATTTTATGGTCATAGTGAAAGTATCAATATAGAACTTGAAAAACCATTTGAATTAAATGATATATTTGAGTTATATAAAAATTCTAAAGGCATAATATTAAAAGATGATGTAGATAACTTAGTTTATCCTATGCCAGTAGATTGTGAAGGAAAAGATGAAGTTTTTGTTGGAAGAATTAGACGTGACTTTAGTATAGAAAATGGATTAAACCTATGGGTTGTTGCAGATAACATCAGAAAAGGAGCTGCAACAAATGCAGTTCAAATAGCTGAATGTATAATTAGCTCTAACAAATAATTAAGGGGGTATTTTTATGAGTATTTTTAAAGGTGCTGGAGTAGCTATCGTAACTCCTTTTAATGAAAATGGTGTGGATTTTGACAAGCTTGGAGAATTACTTGAATGGCAAATAAAATCAAAAACTGACGCCATAATAGTTTGTGGAACTACTGGTGAAGCAACTACAATGACAGAAAAAGAAAAGAAAGACACTATAAAATTCGTAGTTGAAAAAGTAAATAAAAGAATACCTGTTATAGCTGGTACTGGAAGCAATAATACAAAGGCTGCAATAGATATGAGTAAATGGGCCGAAAGCATTGGTGTTGATGGACTTTTAGTCATAACTCCTTATTACAATAAGGCTACACAAAAAGGCTTAGTTAAACACTTTAAAGCTGTGTCAAAGGAAGTTAATACTCCAATAATAATATATAATGTTCCAGGAAGAACAGGTCTTAATATACTTCCAAAGACATTAAAAGAACTGTGTGAAGATAAAAATATAGTTGCTGTAAAAGAAGCTAGCGGTAATATAAGTCAAATACTTCAAATTAAAGCTTTATGTAGAGACAAACTAGATATATATTCTGGTAATGATGATCAAATAATTTCAATATTATCTGTTGGTGGAATTGGAGTTATTTCCGTATTATCAAATATAATTCCTGAAGATGTTCATAATATGTGTGAACTATATTTAAATGGTAAAACAAAAGAAGCTTTAGAACTTCAACTAAACAGTCTAGCTCTTACTAAAGCTTTATTTATAGAAACAAATCCTATTCCTGTGAAAACAGCAATGAATGTTATGAATATGAATGCAGGAAAACTTAGATTGCCTTTATGCGAAATGGAAAAAAATAATTTAGAAGTATTAAAGAAAGAATTAAAAAATTATAACCTTATATAATTCAAATAACAAATAACAAATAATAAATAATAAATAAGGATTATAGTAATAAAATTTTATAAGTGTAGAGCTAAGTGATTTTGCTCTACACTTAATATTTAGCTATTTAAAGGAGGATATTTATATGACAAAAATCATATTAAGTGGTTGCAACGGTAAAATGGGAAAGGTTATTTCTAACTTAGCTTTAAATCATAGTGAATTAGAAATTGTTGCAGGCATAGATAAAAAAAGCGAAGAAAGTCAATATCCAGTATTTGATAACATAAGTAACTGTTCTGTAGATGCAGATGTAATACTCGATTTCTCAAGACCTACTAGTTTAGACTCTCTAATAACTTATGGAATTTCTAAAAATATTCCTATAGTATTATGTACTACTGGATATTCAGAAGAACAAATTAAACTAATAGAAGACACATCTAAAAAAATTCCTATGTTTAGATCTGCTAATATGTCTATAGGTGTAAATATTGTAAATAACATATTAAAAGAAATCAGTGGATTCATGTACAAAAATTTTGATATAGAAGTAATTGAGAAACATCATAACCAAAAGGTAGATGCTCCAAGTGGTACTGCTCTTTTATTAGCTGACACTATAAAAGACAATATAAAAGAAGAAACAAAATATACTTTTGGAAGAGAAGGAAACTGTAAAAGAGAACATAAAGAAATAGGTATTCATGCAATAAGAGGTGGAAGTATAGTTGGAGAACATGATGTAATATTTGCAGGTCAAGGAGAAGTAATAGAACTTAAGCATACTGCTCAATCAAGAGATGTTTTTGCTATTGGAGCTTTAAATGCTTGTTTATTTATGGGTATTAAAGACATAAAACCTGGCCTTTATGATATGAATGACGTAATCAAAGCTTCTTTATAAAGGATTATATCATTTTAATATACAACTAAAAATAAATGATTAGTTAATATTGTATCTCTTATTGGTGCCATCTTTGACTTATTATTTATTTTAATATTACTAACTAATTTTGTATATAAATAATATTAACCTATGTAAATTTGTAAAAAAGATAGATTTTATATTTTCAAAGATAAAATCTATCTTTTTTTTATTTTATTATAAATTAAAATACTCTTTTAGTAGTACTTTTAAAATTCAGATTTTAACCATTCTTCCATTCTATCTAATGCCTTTTTTAACTGATCCATGCTATATGCATAGGATATTCTTATATATCCTTCTCCACCATCTCCAAAGGCTGATCCTGGTACTACTGCAACTTTTGCCTCTTTAAGAAGTCTTTCTGAAAATTCTTCGCTATTTTCACTATATTTTTTTATAGAAGGAAAAATGTAAAAAGCTCCTTTAGGTTTATAAACTTCAAATCCTAATTTTTTAAGCCTTGAATAAACATATTCTCCTCTTTCTTTAAATTTATCTTTCATAAACTCCACATCGTCCATACAACTCTTTAAACCCTCAGCAGCACCCCATTGAGCTATAGATGGTGCACAAGATACATTATACTGGTGAACTTTCATTATAGAGCTCATAAAGGACGGTTTTGCACAAACAAAGCCTACTCTAAGACCTGTCATACAAAACATTTTAGAAAATCCTCCAACTAATATAGTTTTATCTTTTATGTCTTTATATTGACATATAGAATTATATTCTTTTTCAAAACATATTGAACTATACATTTCATCACTTATAATTATTGTTTTTTCATCTTTTAAAATATCATGTAATTTATCATTTTGTTCTTTTGTTAAAACTGCTCCTGTAGGATTAGATGGATAAGAAACTACCATCACTTTAGGTTTTTGATTTTTTATTAACTCTTTTAATTTTTCAAAATCTATAGAAAAATCACTGTTAAGAGGATAATTTATAATTTCTCCTCCTAAAAGTTTTACAATACTTTCATAAGCTGGATATGCTGGTGTTGGAATTAAAACTTTATCCCCTTCATTTATAATAGCTGTAAATACAGACATAAGTCCTTCACTTCCACCAACAGTTATACAAATATCTTCTTTAGAATAATCTATTTTCATTTCTTTTAAATATTTACTTATCTCTAACCTAAGTTCTTCTATACCAGCATTTGATGTATATGTAGTTTTATTTTGATTTATAGAATCTATCATACTTTCCTTTATTTTTTCTGGAACATTAAAATCTGGTTGCCCTATAGTTAAAGATACTACATCTTCATATTTACTAACTTTATTAAAAAACTTTCTTATTCCAGAAATCTCTATATTCTTCACATTATTAGACAACATATTTTCATATAAATTTAAATTACTCAAAGCTACTCCTCCTAAACATATTTTTAAGTATTATTTTACTATTATTTTAACTTTAAATAAATACCCCTTTATTTAAAGTTTATTATTTATTATAATAGTATTATTAATTATGTGAAGGAGGAAAGTAAATGAATTACAATTTTACCGATCCATACGAAATAGCAAGATACATAAAAGAAGTAAAAAAATCTACTCCTATAAAAGCTTACATAGAAGGACAACTTCCTAAGTGTGATTTTAAAGATGTAGAAATATTTAATAGTGGGGATTTATACATACTATTTGGAGAAGCACAAGAAATTCTAGATATAATAGAACAAAACAAAGATAGCATAAAAAAATATAAATTAGAACAAGATAGAAGAAAATCAGCTATTCCTTTAGCAGATATGCTAAAGATAGATGCTAGAATAGAACCTGGTGCTATCCTTCGTGATAGAGTTTCTATTGGTAAAAACGCTGTTATAATGATGGGCGCTGTTATAAATATAGGAGCTGAAATCGGAGAAGGTACTATGGTAGATATGAACGCTGTAGTAGGTGCTAGAGGTAAGTTAGGTAATAACGTACATCTAGGTGCTGGTGCTGTTGTAGCTGGTGTTTTAGAGCCACCAAGTAAATCTCCTTGTACTATAGAAGATAACGTACTTATAGGTGCTAACGCTGTTATATTAGAAGGTATTAAAGTAGGAAAAGGTTCTGTTATTGCTGCTGGATCTGTAGTTACAGAAGATGTTCCAGAAAATGTTGTTGTTGCTGGAGCACCTGCAAAAATAATAAAATCTGTAGATGATAAAACTAAAGATAAAACTAAACTTTTAGATGATTTAAGAAAATAATTCATAGAAAATAAATATGTGTAGGTTAATAACCTACACACTTTTATTTTCTAAGCATTTATTTGTTTCTTTTCTTCTCCATTTTCACTTTCATTTTTATTTTCTAAATCTTCATTTGGAGTATTTTCCAATTCATTATCTAACTCTTCTGAATCTTCTCCTTCATTTGAAGCCCTTTCCATTTTTGATATGGAAACTTCATAAGCTATCTTAGTTACAACATTATCTTCTGATACTCTCTTTTGATATTGTCTGCTTTGAAGTCTTCCCCAAACTCTTATATTTTCTCCTACTTTTAATGTTTTACAAAATCTAGCATTTCTTCCCCATGAAATATTTGGTATATAGTCTGATTTGTTATAAGGTCTATTAACTGCTAAAAGCAAATCTGCAATTTCTCTTCCAAAAGGAGTTGTCCTATAAACTGGCTCTTTACATATATATCCATCAAGATAAATTTCATTAGGATTTTTACTTCTTTCTTCACAAGGCTCTATATTTCTTGCAAAAACAGTTAATATAAGTCTGTTAGCTCCGTCTATAAATTTATTATATGATCTCAATTGACCTTCAACTATTAACTCGTCATCCTCTTTAATATCCATACCAGCTAATAATCTTTCTGATACAGTTATGTTTAAAACATCTGAAACTTCGCTTAGTCTTTCTACTTCTAATTTAAAAGTATAAAATCCCTCTCCATACATTTTATGACTAAACTTTAAACCCTCTACTACTTTTCCTTCTAAATAAATTTTATTATTTAACATTAAATTGTCCATCATAACCCCTCTTTCCCTTAGTTTCTAATTCATTTCACAACATATAATTATTCGAAAGTTAACTAAAATATAACTAAATTAAAGCTATTTTTTATTTGTTTAATCTATTCTTTATATTTTTAATTGATATCTTTTCTATCAAAGCTATAGTAATAGCAACCATGCAAACATATAATTCCTTATCGTTTTCATAATTTATATCTAAAGGTATCTCCTGTGGTTGTATTATGCTTTTATTATCTTCTACATCTAAATACCTTTGGATACAATATACAAATCCTTTATTCTCATCTTCTATACTAGATATAGTAACGGTATTTTTATTTCCTAATCCATAACTTATAACATTTCCGTTTATATCTATTTTTTTATTTTTAAATAAATCCATATTTATAAAGAAATAACCACAATTTATAATATTGCAATCAAAGGAAATATCTTTATCAATAATTATATAATCATAGTAGTCAAAAATATTACTGGTATCATGCACTACAACATTAACCTCCAGTAATAATTTTTTTAATAAATTTGATAAAACAAGTTCAAACTTTTTATTATCACTATAAACAAGTATATTTTTCATATAACCCTCTCCTAATAATTAACTAAGTTATTTATACTTATTTTAATCAGGTTATATAATTTTATACCAAAGAACTTTCAATTATTATTTTTTTTACTAATATATTCCATTAATATATTTGTTCTATATTTTTTTTGTTTTTCCTTCTTTCTGTTAAAAAATATTTACTATTTTTTTTGAACTCCTGCTGAATCTATATAATAGTTATCTTTATAAATCAAATCTCCTACTTTTACAAAAACAAAATCATTTTTTCTTAAAGTTTCAATTATTCTTTTTAAGTTATCAGGAGTATATTTAGCAGTATTATGAAATAACATAATAGAACCTGGTTTAGCCTTTTTTATAATCCTATTGTATTCTAGGTCTGCACCTTGTTCTTTCCAATCTATACTATCTACATCCCATTGTATTGTGTATAGACCCATCTCTTTAGCAGTATTAATTACATCATCATTGTATGAACCTGATGGGCATCTAAATATTTTTGTACCCTTACCTACAAGTTTTCTTATCTTTGCATCATTTATATTTATATCCTTAATCATTTTATCTTTAGATATTCTAGTCATATCTGGATGTTTGTTAGAATGATTTCCTATTTCGTGGCCTCTTTTATATATGTCTTTAACCTTCTCTGGATTTTTATCGATCCAATCTCCAACTAAAAAAAATGTAGATTTAATATTATATTTATCAAGTACATCTAGTATTTTATCTAAATATTCATCACCTAAACTAACATCAAAAGTAAAAGCTATTTTCTTTTCCTTTGTATCTACCCTATAGATAGGAATATTACCTTTAGTATTTAAAAATACACCTGTTTGTTTGTAATTAAACAGGATACATGTAACCATGCATACAAATAACAATGTACCAACCCAAAACATTTTTTTTCTTAGTAATTTTTTCATATATTCCTCCTAACAATACTATCAATTCTATAACTATTCATATGAAAATAAATCACTATATATCTATGAAAATAAAAAATAATAATAAAACATTCTAGGTTTTATTATTATTTTTACCCTTTAGAGTAATCTGTATTTAGTTTTTATGATATAATTAAATATGATTTTTAAATACTTATACTAGGGAGGAACATTAATGTTTAAAGATGCTTTAGAATTAGCAGAAAATAAATTGTTGATTCTTTACATATTTAGTAAATTTGATATTCCTATTTCTAACAATAAAATAACTGAAATAGTTCTAGAAAATAACTTAATAAATTACTTTACCTTGCAACAATATATATCAGAACTGACTTCCTCTAATTTCTTAAGATATAATGCAGATAAAGATAAACATAGAATGTCAATTACTAAAAAAGGATTAAAAGTTTTATCAATGTTTATTGATAGAGTTACTGAAGATAAAATAACTATAATAAATGATTATTTAAAACAGAACCTGAATTTAATAAAAAAAGAAATTAGCGTTACAGCAGACTATACTATAAAAAACAAGGATTTTATAGTTAATTTAAAAGCTGAAAAAGATAATTCTTTACTTATAGATTTAAAAATTCCTGTAGATTCCAATGAACAAGCAAAGAAACTATGTTCAAACTGGAAAAAAAATTCACCTGAATTGTACAAAAACATACTAGATGTTTTAAACTTAGATTAAATTAAAATCATTCCTGTAGGTTCTCCCCCTATAGGTATGATTTTTTTACTTTCTTCTTTTATATTAATATTTAAAAGTAAATTTTTATAGTTGTCTCCTATATATACATCATCTCCTGATTTCATTATACCTATTGGCATTCCTCCAATTATTATATCCTTTATTTTTTCATAATAATTTATATCTATTAAACTAATAGTTCCATCTCCAAAATTAGAAACTATACATACCTTTTCATCACAATACATATCTACAGGAGAATTTCCTACTGATATTCTATATAAAAGCCTATAATTTTTGGTAGAAATTATTCCTATACTTCCTTTATAATCCGATCCCATATTACTTTCACATACTAAAATATATTTTCCATCTACCGTAAATGTAGCTCTTGTCGGATATTCTCCAACTCTTATGTTTTTTACATTATTTTTATCTTTGCAATCTATTAAACTTATACTGTCGTTTCCCATGTTACAGGTCATAATTACTTTATTTTGTTTATCTATAACTATGCTATGTGGTAAATTTCCACAAGGTATTTGTTCAAGCACTCTTTTTTTTATAAGATCAAATACTACAATATTATTAGAATCTCCACATATAACATAGGCTTTATCTTCATATGCAACTACGTCATTACAATGCATTCCGATAAAATAGCTATCTACTTCTCTTCCCTTTTTTGCATCTATTATAGATAAAGTATTTGAATAACTATTAGCAACTAAGATTTGCCCTCTATATTCACATATCCCATGTGGACCTATCCTATTAAAATCTTTATCATTTAATGTTATCTTGCTTTCTTCTTTAAAGTCATCTATATTAACTTTAGAAATGCAATCAGTAGACGTATTACATATATATAGATACCTCATTTCATCACCCCTTGCTATATAATATAATATGTATAATTAAAGGCAATTGGTGATATAAAAGTAAAATTTATTGTATTAAATTTATTAATATTATATAATGATAATTGTTCGATTAAGACATATTAAACTAAATAACACCTCAAAATGTAAAGTCTATTTTGTTAAATACAATAACTTAAGCTTTTCTAATGATTTTCCTAATACTAAGATCTAAAAAAAGTAACTTACAAAGTAAACTAAGACTAACATACTGACTAGTTATTTATTTAAATATGTATAAAACATAAGCAAAATAAAAGGAGCTGATTTAAATGTACACTTACTCACCTAAAGGAGTCTGTTCAAGACAAATAACTTTTGATGTAGTAGATGGTAAAGTTAAAGATGTTAAATTTGTTGGTGGATGCAATGGAAATCTTAAAGGTATTGGTGTTTTAATTGAAGACATGCCTATAGATGAAGCAATAAAAAAGCTTAAAGGTATAACTTGTGGAAATAGACCAACTTCTTGTCCTGATCAACTTTCTAAAGCTTTAGAAGAAGTTAAAAACTAATTATAATAACTAAATAGCAAAGCGAGCATACCCCATCCCTGTAAAGGTACATTGATGTGTATGCTCGTTTTAATATATAATATAGTTTTTATTTTCTCATTATAATTTTTCTCATATCTCCTACCATATATAAAGAACCACATATTAGTATTATATCTTCTTCCTTAGAATAGCTAACTGCCTTTTCATAAGCCTTTTTATAGTCAGTTTCCCACTGACAGTTAGGATTGTATTTTCTTACAATTTTCATTAAATCTTCTGGGCTTTTTGCTCTGTTATTATTAGGTGATAAAGTTATTACTCTATCTGCTAAAGAAGTTATTGTTTTAACCATATCTTCTACTTGTTTATCTTTTAATATTCCTAATATTAAAGTCATATTTTTATATTTAAAATATTTTTCTATATTTAATTTTAATTTATTTATAGCATCAATATTATGAGCACCGTCTATAATAGTTATAGGATTATTTTTTAAAACTTCTAATCTAGCTTTCCACTCTACATTTTTAAGTCCATTTATAATATTTTCTTTTTTTATTTTAAAATCCATATCTATAAGCTTTTCAATAGCAGTTATAGCCGTAATGCAATTATTTATCTGATGCACTCCAAGTAATGGAAGTGTTATATCATACTCATCTTTAACTGTTTTTAATCTAAATTTTTGATACCCTTTATTTTTTTCTATAGGATATTCACAAATGTTTTCCACATTGTTATTAACTTTTAAAAGCAAACTTTTTTTATAAAGACAAACTTTTTCTATAACCTCTTCTACTTCTTTTTTTTGAGGATATAATACAACTGGTGCTCCTTTAATTATACCTGCCTTTTCATTAGCTATTTCTTCTATACTATCCCCTAAAATATTAATATGATCATAACTTATTGAACATATAACATCAAGTAAAGGATCTAGTACGTTAGTAGAATCAAGTCTTCCACCAAGGCCTACTTCAACTACTGCAAAATCAACTTTTTCTTTATAAAAATAATAAAACATTCCTACTGTTATTATTTCAAATTCTGTTGGATTGTCATATCCAAGTTCTAATACTTTATCCACAGCAGAGGATACTTTTGTTATAATATCAGCTAATTTATTTTTCTCTATATTGTTTCTATTAATTTGAATTCTTTCTTCAAATTCTTCTATGTATGGAGAAGTATACATTCCTACTTTGTATCCAGATTCCATTAAAATCTCTGTAATCATAGATGTAGTAGATCCTTTACCGTTAGTACCTGCAATATGTATACATTTAAGTTTCTTATGAGGATTTCCTAAGATTTCTAAAAGTTTTTCTGTTCTTTCAAGTCCTAAATTACTACCAAATTTACAAGCCTCTGTTATATAATTTAATGCCTCTTTATAATTCACTTTATCACTTCCTATAAATATTTAGAGTAGCTAAATAACATATTAAATATATAAAAGTATCAATGTATCCCTACCTACTCCGATAAAAAACAAATTCATTATATTTATATAAAAATATATAAACTTATTATAGAATAAAAATTTATATTTGTATAAACAATTTTTTCATTTTTCATATTAAAAAACTAAAAAATACTTCATTAAAATATTGAATAAAACTTATTTTAAAATTTATTATAATTATTTAAGTAAATATTAAACTGCCTGAATTATTTTAAAAAATAATTCAGGCAGTTATTTTTAATTATTATATATTATTTTAAACCATCTATTCTTTCTAATACAGCTTTTAACATTTCTTCGTATTTTTCACCTTTAGCTTTTTCTCCATCAACTACAGCTTTTGGAGCTTTGCTAACAAATTTTTCATTAGAAAGTTTCTTTTTAACTCTGTCTATTTCTTTTTCAAGTTTTTCTTTTTCTTTATCTAATCTTTCAAGTTCTTTCTTAACATCTATTAGATCAAGTAGTGGCATAAATATTTCAGCCCCTCTTGTAACTGATGAAACTGCATTTTCTGGTGCTTCTTCTTTTTTACTTAAGAAAGTTACATCAGATGCTGATGCTAATTTTTCAAAATAAACTGTTCCTTCTTCAAAGGAGCTTCTAGCTTTTTCTTCTGTTAAGAATATCATTAATTTAGCTTTTCTAGATGGTGGAACATTCATTTCCCCTCTAACATTTCTTATAGATTTTATAGCTTCTATAATATAGTTCATATCTTCTTCTATTTTTTCATTTTTAAGATTTTCATCATATTCTGGCCATTTAGATATTGTTATTGATTCATATTTAGAATCTATATGTGTATATATTTCTTCTGTTATAAATGGCATTATTGGATGCAATAACTGTAATGCTGTAGTAAGTACTTTATGAAGAACATTAAAAGCTACTCCTTTAGCTTCTTCGTCTTCTCCGTATAATACTGGTTTTACAAGCTCAATATACCAGTCACATAATTCTCCCCAAATGAAATCATAAAGTTTTTGAGAAGCTATTCCAAGCTCAAATTTTTCTATATTTTCTGTTACTTCTTTTACTAAAGTATTAATTCTTGATAATATCCATTTATCTGCTGTAGAATATTTATTACTATCTTTATATTTATTCATTAAATCTTTATCTAGATTCATAAGAACAAATCTTGAAGCATTCCATAATTTATTAGCAAAGTTTCTTGCAGCTTCTACTCTTTCTGGATAATATCTTATATCATTACCAGGAGCATTACCTGTTATAAGAGCAAATCTTAAAGCATCAGCGCCGTAATCATTTATTACTTCTATTGGATCAACACCATTTCCTAAAGACTTAGACATTTTTCTTCCTTCAGCGTCTCTAACTATACCATGAACTAAAACTGTATCAAATGGAATTTCATCCATACAATAAAGTCCTGAGAATATCATTCTAGCTACCCAGAAGAATATTATATCGTATCCTGTAACTAATGTATTATTTGGATAGAATTTTTTCAAGTCTGGTGTTTTATCTGGCCAACCTAAAGTTGAAAATGGCCATAGAGCAGAACTAAACCAAGTATCTAATACATCTTTATCTTGCTCTAATTTTTCACTACCACATTTAGTACATTTAGTTGGTTCATCTACAGATACTATGATTTCGCCGCAATCTTTACAGTACCATACTGGAATTCTATGTCCCCACCATAATTGTCTTGATATACACCAATCTTGTATATTTTCCATCCAGTTATAATAAGTTTTATCAAATCTTTCCGGTACAAATTTTATCTTTTTATTTCTAACTACATCTAAAGCAGGTTTAGCTAAGCTTTCCATTTTAACAAACCATTGTTTAGATATCATAGGCTCTATTGATGTTCCACATCTGTCATGACAACTAACATTATGACTATGATCTTCTATTTTTACTAAATATCCTTCTTTTTCAAGATCTTCTACAATAGCTTTTCTAGCTTCATATCTATCCATTTTATGATATCTAGAATTTTCATAATTTATTGTTCCATCTTCAAACATAACATTTATTTCTGGTAAGTTATGTCTTTTACCTACTTGATAATCATTAGGATCATGAGCTGGTGTTATTTTAACTGCTCCTGTACCAAATTCCATGTCAACATATTCGTCAGCAACTATTGGAATTTCTTTATTTACAAGTGGTAAAATAAGAGTTTTTCCTACTAAATGAGCATATCTTTCATCATTTGGATTAACAGCAACAGCAGTATCACCAAGCATAGTTTCTGGTCTTGTAGTAGCAATTTCTAAATATTCATCACTATCTACAACTTTATATTTAACATGCCAGAAATGTCCTGCTTGTTCTTTGTATTCTATTTCTGCATCAGATATAGCTGTTTTACATTTTGGACACCAATTTGTAATTCTATTTCCTTGATAAATTAATCCTTCATTATATAATTTAACAAAGAAGTGCTTAACAGCCTTATTTAATTTTTCATCCATAGTAAAAGATTCTCTTGTAAAATCTAATGAACAACCTAGTTTTTTTACTTGGTTTCTTATTTTATTTCTATATTCATCTGTCCATTCCCATACTTTTTCTAAGAATGCTTCTCTACCAATTTCTTTTTTATAAATATTTTGCTCTAAAAGATGATTTTCAACTTTTACTTCTGTAGCTATACTTGCATGATCTTGACCTGGAAGCCATAAAGTACTGTATCCTTGCATTCTTTTAGTTCTTATTAATATGTCTTGTAGAGTATCATCTAAAGCATGACCTAAATGAAGTTTTCCTGTTATATTTGGAGGAGGCAATACTATTGTATAAGCTTCTTTACCATCCTCTTCTTTTGGAGTAAAATACCCTTTTTCTTCCCATGTTTTATATAGTCTGTCTTCAAATTCTTTCGGATCATATGTTTTTGCTATATTTCTTGATTCTTCCATACTTCTTCCTCCTTATTTTTTATTATACTTTGGTAACCTAAAACAGATATTGCTAGAAAAATTTCTATTATTACTAAAAATTCTAACTTGTTTTTAGATATATTATTTTTAAACTTAAATTTTAAAATTATTTTCCAAATAAAAAAATCTCCATCCATAAAAGGACGCAGACTCGTGGTACCACCTTTTTTTCTGCACATTTAAAATTATAATATACAGACACTTATAAAAATAACGGATAAGATTCCGTCTTTACCTACTAATTAATTCAGCAAAGAAGCTCTAAAGCTACCTTCAAGACAAACTATTATAAAAAACCTTTCAGCCTATGAGTTTTTTTCTCTTAATAAAGCTTTATCCCTACTCCTCTTTATCTTAGCTTATAAAATATTTAATTCAATACTAATCATTTAAATTATTATATATCTCAATCTAAGTATCTGTCAATATATAAATAAAAAAATCTAACATTTAAAAGTAGTATTCCCTCTAAATAACATATTAACATATTATTTTTAATTAGTATAACCATATTTAAATTTATTTATCTACTTTTGATAAATTCATTTTACTATTTTGTAATATATTAATATTCTTTTTCAAAACATCTATTTCTTTTTCTAAGTTATGGACCTTTTTACTATAAAAATAACTACACCATGTCCATGTCATATATATCAATGTTGGAATCGTTAATATTGCGGTAATCATTAATTTATCTATTTTCTTATCTAATATTCTTATAATTAACCATCCAGCTGGTCCAATGCATATAATAGTTGTTATTATTAAATTTATAAGTGATAACCTTTTTTGCAACTTTAAATATTTTTCAATAAATTCATCTTGATTCTGTTCATCATACATACATGTAATATATTCCTCCATGAAATTCCATCAATTAAATTTAATTTCATATTTTCTCCCTATTAATAAACAATAATTAATCTATTTAAAAGCTAAAAATCTTATACAATAATTTATTATAATTTGTACAGTCAAAACAATAACTAACAGACTACAACCATAATTAGCATTTTGAAAATATAAAATAACACATGAAATTAAAGCCAAAATTTTATAACTTTTTCATCATTCCAATAATTTTATTATAAAAATCTTCCCTTTTACCCTCTTTATTAATTTCCCCTATAATATTTCCGTCTTTTAAAAATATTACTTTTTTACAATAGCTAGCAATTTCTCCATCATGAGTTACAAGTACTATAGTCTTTTTCATATCTTTGTTAATATCAATAAAACTATCTATTACAATTTGTGCAGATTTAGAATCTAAATTTCCTGTAGGCTCATCTGCTAATATTAAATCTGGTTCATTAATTAAAGCTCTACATATTGCTACTCTCTGTTTTTCTCCACCAGACAATTCATAAACATTTTTATCTAATAGATAACTGATTTCAAAGTGGTTAGCTAATCTTTGTGCTGCACTTAACATTTTATTAGTTTCTTCTCCTTCTAAAATCATTGGAACCATAATATTTTCTTTTACAGTTAAACTATCCATCAAATAAAAATCCTGAAACACAAATCCAATTTCTTTTCTTCTAATATCTGCAATTTTATCTTTACTAAACTCTTTTGAACTATTGCCTTTAAAAATAATATCACCAGATGTAGGGTCATCAATAAATCCAAGCATTTTCATAAGTGTTGTCTTTCCACAACCGGACTTACCCATAATTGCAATAAAATCTCCCTCTTCAACCGAAAAGTCTAGTTCTTTTATCACCTTTATTTCAGTTTCTTTCTTTAGATGATCTCCAGTTAATTTATAATTACGAACCAATTTTTTTGTTTCTATCACTGCCATAATTAATCCTCCTTATCTCCAATTAAGATCATTATTCTACTCATTATAAACGCTACAATTAAATTTATAAGGATATATATTCCTATAAATAATATTTCATATTTCCAAAATTGCTGCTGTTCTATTTTTATAAAATATCTAAGCTTTAAAGTAATAAAAATATATGGAATACTTATTACTACTCCTAATAGCAATGGCATAATTGTCATAATATTATTTTCAAAACTTAAAATTTTTCTATGCATTTTTCTCTTTATGCCTAAATATTTTAGTTGCTTCATTCTAGCTTGTGTATATTTTAGTTCTGAAACTACTTTTACAATAAAAGCATATAATATGCTAATCAAAAGTAGTACCACCACAAATGTATATTCCAACAAGTTTAACATATGAGCCAATAAGGTGTTATTTTCTAATGGCTCTTTTTCATATACCGGTTGTATAATAGAATCATATTGACTGTACTGTTTATGAGCTTTTGCATAATTTGAAAACTGAGTAGCAGCTTCTTTTTCTTTACTTTTATTTATATTAAATAATCCTAATACGCTTGGACCATTACCAGTAGAATATATTGATTTAAAATACTCATCAGAAAAAACCACAATATTTTCTTGCATTCCTCCTGCAAAGTTTCCAATTATAATTCTACGTTCTTTTCCTATAACTTTATAATCTGACTCAAAAACATCATCTCTCTTAAAAAACATATAAAATTCTGGCATTCCAAATCTCATTCTTGGGCTACCACTTAACACTGAGAAATCTAGCAAATGGGCTTTTTCTGATTCATCCTGTTGAAAAGAAATATAAATCTCTTTATTCTTAAGCCCTAATTTTCTTCCAGTTAACTTATTGTAACTACTTTCTGAAATACCTATATTTTGTCCTTGATAACGTACATCTTTTGTACTACCAGTATTTTCTTTACTTGCACTAGGAACTGTTATTCTAACCATAGGAATTATTTCACTTTTTTTAGAAAGCTCTTCTCCAAACTCCTTAAAAGTTTTTTGATCCTCTTCTTGTCCTAAACACACATAATCGTAAGGAAATAAAGCATCTCCTCTATCAAGTGGAAGATTTGCTGATATTCTTACTGAAAAATATGTAATCAATAGAAAATGAAGAATATACACTATAAACAAACTACGTCTTTGTGTCTTAAATCTACTATAAAACTCCTGTAAAAATAAAAGTTTTTTATAATAAGTCTTTCCTTTCTTTCTATATCTTTTTAAAAGCAAAGCTCCGCCTGCATTGATTGCCATATAACATCCAACTAAAAAGAAAAGAATAATATAAATAGATTCTAACCATACCCTTTTAGAAAAAATATAGCTTGAAAGCACCATTATTAGTATTCCTATAATGCATCTTACTTCTAACCATGTTCTTGGCATTTTTTCTCTTGATATAGGTATCTTACTTGAAGCTCCTAATCTTTTTTCAACATAAAATTCCTGATTTACAACTGCTGAAAGTAAAAATACTAAAATAATACAAAAACATGTTATAAAATAAGTTTTAATACTTGGAATTTCTATGAAAATTAAATATGGGTACATAGAATGTAAAATTCCTTGAAATCCTATTGTCAAAAGCGTTCCAACTAAAATCCCAATTAATAATCCTACTAATAAAGTACCACTATATTCAATTGCAATAAAAAAGCGTAAAACCCTATCTCTCATTCCTAAAGTAACTAATAATCCATAATCTTTTATTCTACTTTTTACATATATTTTTAAAGAAAGAGCTAATATAAAGATAGATATAAGACCAATTAGTATAATTGAATCTTTTAACAAAAGAGACAACTCATCTCCTACTACAGGAATATTTCCTTTTTGTAAATCAGAAAACATTTCATATACTGCAATAGTAGTAAACAAAAATGCACTAGAAATAACAGCTCCTGCAATTAACAATACAGAATTTCTCATATTACTCTTATAAATCTTCCAAATAACCTTTTTAAGATATGCACTTTTCTTTATTCGTTTCATATGCCTAGCACTTTCTAATCGCTTTACCTTGCTTATTTCTCTTTCCCTCTTGTCTTTTAGTTTTTGTTCTTTCTCAGTTTTCTTAAAATCATGAAATGATTCATAAACCCTAATAGAAGAATAAGCAATAAAAATAGTAAGCATTCTAATCCATACCCATATGGCAAATGACCCCTTTGTTCCTATTCCAGATAAAATAATAAAAATGATTGCTAATACTGTAGTTAATAAACTTAAATATACAGCAAAATCCTCATATCTATCAGTATAATCTTTCACAAGAAAAACCAAATGTATTAAATAAAATATTGGTGTCATAAAAAATAAAATTCCAGGAACTTGGATTGGCATAATAGGATTAGGCATTTTAACATTCCCTAAAATTAGTTGAACCATTGTATAACTTTGTCTATCAATTATAATAACAGGCAAAAAAGAAATTAATATAATAAAAATAGCAAATAGTATTTGCATTTTTGACTTTTTCATAATATCTCCCCCAAACATTATAACTATCATAATTTCTATATAAAACTTTTAAATATTTTTTTAATATTTATATTCTTTAAAATGTTACATATTTAAATATTATACATTGCTTTTAAGATACCATTTTTTTCATTTTTTCTCAAGGAACTCTGTTAAAATATTCATAAAATTCTACAAAATATTATTACATTTTTTAAATCTCAATCCTAAAATATTATTTAAAATTAAAAAGTCTAATAGATTAATATCTATTAGACCTTTAGTATTTTAAAATTTTTATATTTTTAAACGTAAACTCCAAACATATCTTTTCCTTGAGCATTAATTTTTTCTTCTTTAAATTCCTTATTTTTATTAAAATTAAATATAACTAAATATCCTTTATCCAAAGAATGAATATCTAAATAATCACAAAGTTGATTAATTCCTTCTTTATGGTATTTAGCTCCTCTCCATATCTTCATTTCAATAATATATTTAAAATTATTATAAGTTATAACTACATCTAATCTTTTCTCTTCTGAAACTTGAACTTCTTTAAAATCAAAGCCTACTCCACTTATTATAGGTTTAATGAATGCTAAAAATAATAACCTTCCATGATGTTCTATAAATTCTTCATCTTTAGAAGAATATTGTTCTTTCATGAATTGCATGAATCTTTGAAGAATTTTTTGTATATTAAGTCCTCCACTTGGTTCTATAAAATTTGATTTAATATTATATAAACTCATATTTTTAGCTGAGGTTCTTATTTTAGATATCATATAATTGTATATTATTTCTTCAAATATTTTATTTGTTATCTCTAATCCATCATCACCTTTTTTAAATATACCATAGGTTACTCCTATACTTATTATAGGATCTAGTGGATTAAAAACTATTTGTTCTCCATCTATTAAAATTCTCTTTGTTAACTCATATAAATCATCATTATTTTCTAAATTTTTAACTATACTCTCAAACAAAGTATTAACTTCTTCATTAATCATTTTTACTGATTTTTGGATATCATTTATACTCCAAGTTTTTTTTACAGATTCATAAATTCTCTCATCAATAATTTGACATATCCTACTAACTAAAAATGGGTACCCTTCTGTAAAAAAATATATTTCTTTGCTAAGTTTTTTTATATTCATAGAAACATTATTATCATCACAATATTCTTTTAACATAGTGCCAATTTCTATTGGTGAAAAACTCATATCTACATTAAAATCTGTTGCTATATTCCATGGAGAATTATATTTAGCTTCATCTTGTGACCTAAGTTTTAATTTCAAACTTTTTACATCATATACCCCAGCTAATATAACAGATTTAAAGGTATAATCTTTTTCAACTTCTCTTAATAAGTATTTATTTCTAAGCATTCCTATAAAACTTAAAAATAGTTGGTTATCTGAACTTTTATCTACTTCATCTATAATTAATACAACATCCTTGTTAGCATTCTCCACAAAACTTGTTATCACTTCTGATAACTCCTGAATATCATTAATATCATCTGTTAAATTATTTAATCGTTCACTCTCTTTTTTATCATTAAATTTTAAAGAGTTAACCATCAACTTTAAAAACTTATTACAAAAACTTTTTTCTTTCTCAAATACAGAATCTCCAATACCTTCAAAACTAATATCTATAACTAAATATTTTTGTTTTAAGTAATTAGCTATTAAATTTAAAGTAGTAGTTTTACCATATTGTCTTGGTCTATTTATAGTAAAATAGAATTCATTTTCTATTAATTTTTCTATTTCTTTTAGCTTACTTGTTATATCAACCATATAATGTTTTCTACTAACACAAACTCCAGTAGTGTTAAATCTTTTTTTCATAAATAAATTTTCACCACCTAGTATAGTATTTATTTAAATCATTATAACATAACCCCAATATATTTAGTGTAATTCATAAAATTAAAGTATATGCATTAAAAGACATAAAACATTTAACATAACATTAATCAGATTCATATTATAAACTGATATAAAATTTAATTTGGAGGTTTATTATGAAAATAAAAAAGTTAACTTTATTTTCTCTAGCTGCCATACTTATTTTTACTGCATCCATATTTGCTGGCTGTAATAATGATAAAAAAACTTCTAACAAATCTCTTGAAACAGTTAGACTAAATGAAGTTGTTCGTTCTGTTTTCTATGCTCCTATGTATGTTGGTATAAATGAGGGAATATTTGAAGAAGAAGGTATAGATATAAATTTAAGCACTGGACAAGGTGCTGATAAAACTATGCAACAAGTTTTGAGTAAAAATGCTGACATAGGTTTTTGTGGCCCTGAACAAGTAATATATATAAATAATCAAAAAAGAGAAGATTATCCTGTATTATTTGCTCAGTTAACTCAAACTGATGGTTCATTTTTAGTAGGTAGAAATGAGGAAAAAGATTTTAATTGGGATTCTTTAAAAGGTAAAAAAGTAATAGGTGGTAGACCTGGTGGAGTACCTGAAATGTCTTTAGAATATGTTCTTAAAAACCATGGACTAACTCCTAAAAAAGACGTTGAACTTATAACTAACTTAGACTTTACTGCAACAGCTGGTGCTTTTAAATCTGGAACTTCCGATTATGTAGCATTATTTGAACCTACCGCAAGTATTCTAGAAAAAGATAAAGCAGGACATATAGTATCTTCTATTGGTGAATCCATTGGAACTTTACCTTATACTTGTTATTTTTCAACTAAATCTTATATGGATAAACATCCAGAAACTATTCAAAAATTCACAAATGCTATATATAAGTCTCAAAAATGGGTAAAAGATCATAGTGATGAAGAAGTAGCTTCTTCTATAAAATCATTTTTCCCTGGTGCAGATGAAAAAATATTAGCTAACGTTATAAAAAATTACAGAAGTATAGATGCCTTTGCTTCTAAACCTACACTTAAAGAAGAAGGTTTAAATAAACTAATGGATATAATTCAATCCTATGATAAAAAATTAATACCTGAAAGACCAAGCTTTAATAAAATAGTAAACAATAAATTTGCTGAAAAATCTATGAAATAAAATTTAAATGTATTTATAAAAAAGAACTCTCTTTTTATATTTAAGAGTTCTTTTTTATGTTAAAACTATATTATTCTATCTCTTCATCCTCTACATATTCAAGTATATCCACGGGCTGACAATCTAAGGCTTTACACAATTTGTTTAGTGTTGAAAATCTTATAGCTTTTGCTTTATTATTTTTTAAAATAGATAAATTTGCATTAGTTATATCTACTTTTTCTGCTAAATCCTTAAGAGATATTTTTCTTTTAGCCATTATTACATCTAAATTAACCACTATAGCCATATTTGTCCTCCTATATGGTCCAATCATTTTCTTCTTTTATTTTTATTGCTTTGTTAAATACTTCAGCTACTACAAAACATAATAATGCTAATATAAAATAAGTAAATGTTGGATTTCCTTCAAAAGTATACCCATCTGTTAATGGACCTATAATATATTGAATCAAACGTGTAATCCATTCAAAAATTACATTTGCTATCAAATAATATCCCATCTTTTTTAATCTAGTTACATTTTCACGTACAAAGGGTGAATAGTAAGTAGTTTCAACTATTTCTGTTAAATATTTAATAATCATAAACCATATATACATAGATACTACAACAAAACCTGAATATATAAAACTTTTAACTTGAAAATCACTAATAATTTTATAAATTGCAAATACTACTGACCCAATAATCCCCATGAAGGAAAAGATCAAAATAATATACAAAATCTCTAATAAAATTGACTTGGCACGACCTTTACCCAAAAATATCATCTCCTTGGTATATTTTACATTTTAATTATAATACACCAATTATTGTTTTTCAAGTATAAATTATCGTTTTTCAATAATATATTTTTACAAAACGATAATTTATTCATTTTGCAATTAAGGGAATTAGGTTAAAAAAAGAAAGTTGTCATTTTTCAATTCAAAATTTAAATTTATAATCAAAAGTAAATTTTAAAAATTATTTATTTCAATATTTCTTATACAAAGATAAAGAAATAAAATAAAAAGCGACCCTTTCAAATAAAATCATAATTTTATTTGAAAGAGTCGCTTTTGAATATTTATTTTACTTTTTTATTTTTAATTAAAACTTTATCCTGAGAAACTTTATTTTCTTCTTTTAATGCAGTAAATGCTACTGATAACATAAGTTTTATTCTATTTAATTGATTTACATCACTAGCACCAGGATCGTAGTCTATAGCCGCTATATTAGCACCTTTATATTTTCTTTTTAATTCTTTTATCATACCTTTTCCTGTTACATGATTAGGTAGACATGCGAAAGGTTGCATACAAACTATATTCTTAACTCCACTTTCTATAAGTTCTACCATTTCAGCAGTTAAGAACCATCCTTCTCCTGTTTGGTTTCCTATAGATAATATTGGTTTTGCACCTTTTGCAAGCTCTTCTATAGGCTCTGGTGCAGAAAATCTTTTACTTTTATTTAAAGCTTTTTTCATTTCTTTTCTATAAAATTCTATTAGTTTAATTCCTATGTTGCTAAATATTTTATTTTTCTTTGTTCCTGATAAATATCTATTTTTAAAACTAGCATTATAACAAGAATATAATAAGAAATCTATTAAGTCAGGGACTACAGCTTCTCCCCCTTCTTTTTCTATAATGCCTACTATATCATTGTTAGCTGTAGGATGGAATTTAACTAATATTTCTCCTACCACGCCTACTTTTGGCTTTTTAATATCTTTAAGCTCTAAACTATCAAATTCTTCTACTATTTTATTTACATTATTTTTAAATTCTTTTAAACTACCATTTTTAACATTTGTCTTACCTTTTTCTACCCACTTATTATAAAGAGCTTCTGCAGAACCTTCTACTTTTTCATAAGGTCTAACCTTATATAAAACTCTCATAAGTAAATCACCATAAACTAAACCTATAAAAGATTTATTAACTAAAGAAGGAGTTATTTTAAATCCAGAATTTTTTTCTAATCCAACTACATTTAAAGATATAACTGGTATATTAGAAAATCCAGCTTCCTTTATTGCTTTTCTTAAAAATCCTATATAGTTTGTAGCTCTGCATCCTCCCCCTGTTTGACTTATTATAACAGAGGTATTGTTAAGGTCATATTTATTAGATTTTAAAGCTTCAATAATTTGACCTACTACAATAATTGATGGGTAACAAGCATCATTATTTACATATTTTAATCCTTCATCTATAGCAGATTTATCTACTGAAGGTAATACTTGTAGATTGTATCCTGCTTCTCCAAAAGAATCTTTCAAAAATTGAAAATGAATTGGAGACATTTGAGGACATAATATTGTATGATTTTTTTTCATTTCTTTAGTAAATTCTATTCTTTTTGGAATATCATACAACTTAACTGGTGTAAAATTCTTTTTATCTCTTTCATATATAGCTGCATTAAGTGATCTTAATCTTATCCTAACTGCACCTAAATTGCTACCTTCATCTATTTTTATAGTAGTATAAATCTTACCATATCTTTCTAATATTTCTTGAACTTGATCTGTAGTTACTGCATCAAGTCCACAACCAAAAGAATTTAATTGTATAAGTTCTAAATTCTTTTGTTTTGCTACAAAACTAGCTGCTGCATATAATCTAGAATGATATACCCATTGATCTACAACTCTTAGTGGCCTTTCTATTTCTCCTAAATGAGCTATAGAATCTTCTGTTAAAACAGCCATACCTAATGAAGTTATAAGATCTGGTATCCCATGATTTATTTCTGGATCTATATGATACGGTCTTCCAGATAAAACTATTCCTTTTTTACCTGTTCTTCTTAAATAATCTAATACTTCTTCACCTTTTTTTCTTATATCATATTTTACTTTTTCATCTTCTTCATATCCTAAATTTACAGCTTTTCTTATCTCACCTATACTAATATTAAAATGCTTATTTAATTCTTCATGTAATCTCTTTATAAGCTTATTTTTATCATCTATAGGTAAAAATGGATTAATAAATTTTATATTTTTTTCTTTAAGTATATCCATATTATTTTTTATTACTTCTGAATAGGATGTAACTATAGGACAATTATAATGATTATTAGCTTCCTTTTGTTCTTTTTGTTCATAGGGTATACATGGATAGAAGATAGAATCTACTCCCATATCTATAAGTTTCTTTATATGACCATGAACAATTTTAGCAGGGTAACATACAGATTCAGAAGGTATTGTTTCAATACCAAGATCGTATATTTTTTTAGTTGATCTTGGAGATAGTTGAACTCTAAATCCTAAATCATTTAAAATAGTAAACCAAAATGGATAATTTTCATGCATATTTAAAACTCTAGGTAATCCTATAACCCCTCGAGTACATTCTTCCTTTTTTAAAGGTATATATTTATTAAATACTCTTTTATATTTATAATCATATAAATTAGGTAAATCCTTATTTAATTTTTCTTTTCCAGCTCCTCTTTCACATCTATTTCCTGATATAAAGACAGTATTATCAGAAAATCTATTTATAGTAAGAAGACAGTTGTTAGCACATTTACCACAACGTTTCATATCTACTTTAAAAGAAAAGCTTTCTAATTTTTTATCATCTGCTAAAGTACTTTCATACCCTTTTTTATATCTTTCTTTAGATATAATAGCTGCACCAAAAGCTCCCATAAGGCCAGCTATATTAGGTCTTATAGCCTCTCTTTCTGATATCATCTCAAAAGCTCTTAATACAGCGTCATTGTAAAAAGTTCCACCTTGAACTATAATCTTTTTACCCATATCTTTAGGATCTCTTATTTTTATAACTTTAAACAAAGCATTTTTAATAACAGAATAAGAAAGTCCTGCAGATATATCTCCTACTGTTGCACCTTCCTTTTGAGCCTGCTTTACTCTTGAATTCATAAAAACAGTACATCTTGATCCTAGATCCACTGGATTTTTAGAAGTTATTGCAGCTTTAGCAAAATCTTTAACTTCCATGTTTAAAGAATGAGCAAATGTTTCTATGAAAGATCCACATCCTGAAGAACAAGCTTCATTTAACATGATACTTTCAATTACTCCGTCTTTAACTTTGAGGCATTTCATATCTTGTCCACCAATATCTAATATAAAATCTACTCCAGGGCTAAAAAATTCTGCCGCTTTATAATGGGCTATAGTCTCTACTTCACCTATATCCACTTTCATGGCAGACTTTATCAAATTCTCTCCATACCCTGTAACTGCAGAATTGATTATCTTAGCTTCTTTTGGCATCTTTGAGTATAATTTTTTAAGCATATTTATTACTGAATTTAAAGGACTTCCTTCATTACTCCTATAATCTGAATATAGAAGCTGACCTTCTTTATCTATTAGTACAATTTTTGTAGTTGTAGAACCTGCATCTATTCCTAAATAACAATCTCCTCTAAATTCAGATATATCTTTTTCTATAATTTTAGCTCTATCATGTCTATTTTTAAATTCATAGTATTCTTCGTCAGTTTTAAAAAGTGCTCTTAAAGTCTGTACCTTTTCATCTTTAACTTTATCTAAATCATTCACTTTTTGAATTAAAGATTTAAACTGTATAGGCGCTTCTTCTTTAGATGACAAAGCTGCTCCCATGGCAACAAATAATTGAGGCTTATCTGGGAAAATAACTTCATTTTCCGTTAATTTTAAAGTTTCTATAAACCTATTTCTAAGCTCTGATAGAAAATAAAGAGGGCCTCCTAAAAAAGCTATATTTCCTTTTATAGTCTTTCCACAAGCAAGTCCACTTATAGTTTGATTTACCACTGCTTGAAATATAGAAGCTGCTATATCTTCTTTAGATGCTCCTTCATTTAAAAGTGGTTGAATATCTGTTTTAGCAAATACACCACATCTAGCTGCTATTGGATAAATAATTTTATGATTTTTAGCTAATTCATTTAATCCCATAGCATCTGTTTTTAAAAGAGAAGCCATTTGGTCTATAAAAGCTCCTGTTCCTCCAGCACATGTACCATTCATTCTTTGATCTATAGATCCATCAAAGAATGTAATTTTAGCATCTTCTCCACCTAGCTCTATTGCTACATCAGTTCTAGGTATAAATCTTTTTATAGTAGTAGTACATGCAATAACCTCTTGTACAAAAGGAACATCTAACCATTTAGAAACTGATAGTCCTCCAGACCCTGTTACCATCATAGTTATTTTGTCTTCTTTAAACTTATTACAAGCATCTTTTACTATTCCTTTTATAGTACTTTTTATATCAGAAAAATGTCTTTTATATATACTGTGTAAAATTTTATCATTTTTATCTAATACAACAATTTTTACTGTAGTTGAGCCTACATCTAAACCCATACGCAATAAATTTTTCATAATCACATCACCTTTTCAACTCTAATATTAATCATAATATTTTGAAGGCCTGCTCAAAATTCAATGTTATTATATACCTATAGATTATACACCTCAGTATAACATATCGTTATTATATACTTTTCATTCCTATTATTCAACTAGACATTAAGGGATATATTATACCATTTAGCTCTTATTCCTTTTATATTTATATATATCTTACATTTATCAAATATTACAATATATGTAATAATTTTTTTTGATTATTACTCCCCTATAATATTGTTACTATAATAAAACTATTGATATTTTATACTATATAGATGGTATAAATTGTTTTATATATACTTAATTTATTATTATTGGTAATTTTAATATATATTTAAATACTTATCTGGTTATTTTTATATAATTTAAAATTTATTTCATTATATTATTTAAAATTATAAATTTTATGTTTATATACCAAAATCAATATTAGTTAACTATTAATAATTAGCTATTTATACTTTAAATATATTTTTTTACAATTATATATACTAATTTATCATAATAAATTAATTTTAAATTAAGATAAATTTAATTCAAATTTAAGCTTATTCATTTCAAAAATTAATCTTTAAATATATAATATTAACTTTTGTAATTATAACTTACATATAAAATAATTATTTTCCCGATTTTGAATTTTAATAATTATTATATATCAAATACTTCTGTGCTTTCATATAATAAAGCAAGACATTGTATGTTTTTATACACTACTATTTATACTTATCGGGAGATGATATCGTGGAGAAAGTTGTAGTTAAAAATGTTTATATGAATTATCATTCCTTAAAAGGTACAACTCCAGCACTTAAAAATGTATCTTTTTCTATAAAAGAAGGAGAATTTGTAAGTATAGTTGGACCTTCTGGTTGTGGAAAATCTACTTTATTAAATATAATAGCTGGTTTATTACCTTCATCTAATGGTGAAATTTATATAGATAATGAAAAACGTAATTCAATATCCCCTAAAATAGGGTATATGTTTCAAAAGGATCAACTTTTTGGATGGCTTAACGTGTGGGATAATATTGCTTTAGGTCTTAAAATACAGAAAAAATATAATAAAGAAAAAAAAGAATTAATAGAAAACTTACTGACAAGCTATGGTTTAAAAGATTTTAAAAAGCATCATCCAGATGAACTATCTGGTGGAATGAGACAAAAGGTAGCTTTAATAAGAACTTTAGCTTTAAGTCCTGAAGTCCTTCTTTTAGATGAACCCTTTTCAGCTTTAGATTATCAAACAAGATTAAACATTAGTGATGAAATATACAAAATTATTAAAAATGAAGGTAAAACTGCCCTAATGGTTACTCATGATATATCTGAAGCAGTAGCTATGTCTGACAGAGTACTAATACTATCTAATAGACCTGCTGAATTAAAAAGAGATATAAAAATTGATATATCCTTAAAAGATAAATCACCATTAAAATGCAGAGAGCATCCAAATTTCAGAATGTACTTTAATGACATATGGAAGGAGTTGAATGCTTTATGTTAGATCAAAAAAGAGAACATGAACTTTATATAAAAAGTGTAAAAAGGACAAACCGTAAAGTAATCATAACTAGGCTAATAATATTAGTTGCAATCTTTGTTTTATGGGAAATATCCGGTAGAATGAAATGGATTGATCCTTTCTTAACAAGTATGCCTTCTAGAATGTGGAAAAGTCTTGTGAAAATTTATCACGAAGGTACCCTTTTTAAACATATAGGGGTTACCTGTTATGAAACGATATTAGGTTTTATCTATAGCACATTAATTGGTACCTTTGTTGCCATACTGCTTTGGTGGTCAAATTTTGCTTGTAGAGTTTTAGACCCATACCTTGTAGTTTTAAATGCACTTCCTAAAGTAGCTTTAGCACCTATTATTATATTTTGGGTTGGTAATGGAACTAATGCTATAGTATTAGTTGCTATTTTAATCGCAGTAGTAGTAACAACTATAAATGTTTTAAATGGTTTTAAAGAAGTAGATAAAGATAAGATTAAACTTATGAGAACCTTTGGTGCTAATAAATTTCAAATTTTAATTCATCTTATGATACCTTCAAATATCCCTACTTTAATTTCAACATTAAAAATAAATGTAGGATTATCATGGGTTGGAGTTATAATGGGAGAATTTTTAGTAGCAAAAGAAGGTTTAGGATTTTTAATTATTTATGGTGGTCAAATTTCTCAGTTAGACATTGTAATGTTTAGTATAATAATACTTGCCATACTTGCCTATTTAATGTATCTTGTTGTAGATTTAATAGAAAAGAAAATTTCTAAAAAATTAAAGCATTATAATTAGATTAAAATAATAATTAATTAAAAAATATTAATTCATATAAAAATAAATAATAATCATTTCTAAGACTCTTTAGACTCTTTTAAAAAGGAGTCTTTATTTTTATATAAAAAAGCTTCTTTAATTTATATTGTCCCTTTAAAGCAAAAGGGGAAGATAAAATAATATAACCTCTATTATAAAGAAACTTTCATCTTCTAATAATATATTAATAAAAACTCTTTAAATAAAATTGTAAAATTTGAATATAATACTCATATATGGATATTCTTATTAATAGAAATTATTGTATCAGAATAAATTTAAAATGTATCTAATATATTTTACTATAAACAATTTATTTCTGAACAATTTAAAACTAATTATATTTAAACATAAGGAGGATACTTATGGGTTACTTTCAAAAAGCCAATAGTTATTACAATACCAAAGATTATAAAAAAGCTATTGATTTATATAAAAAGGCAGCTAATATAAAAGAAAATGAAGCCTCTTCCTTGTATAATGCTTCTGTATGTTTTATTAAATTAAAACAATATTCAAGAGCTATACCTTTTTTAAAGTCGGCTATAGATTTTAAAAAAGATAGTAAATATTTCTTTAATTTAGGTTATTGTTATGCAATGCTTAAAAACAATAAAAAAGCTCTTATATATTTTAATACAGCCTGGTCTTTAAATAACAATGATTATGACTGTGAACGTGCTATAAATATAATAAATAAAAGTCTTAGAACACAAACTAATTAAGCCAATACAATTAAATTAATATAATTTACATAATTTAAAATTACACTTTCCTATTAAAAAGCTACCTATAAATTATTTTATAGATAGCTTTTTTTATTTATATTTATTTTTTAAATGTACCTTACCATTCTCCTGCAATTTGAGCATTTCTATGATCTATTTTAAATCTTCTACTATCAAAATAGTCTCCACCTTTATAAAAAGTTGGATCAACATTTATCCATCTATTTTCATCCGGTAAATATACTTGATTCCAAGAGTGACTTATCCAGCTTACTCCATTAAAGCCTTCTCCTGTGATTAATCTAACTTTCATATTATTAGCTTTGCTCATAGAAACATATAAAGCAGCATAATCAAAACATATTCCTGTTCTTGTATTAAAAGTTGGAATAGCTCCTGATTTTACATTAAAATCATCTTTTAAAACTCTATCTGCTTTATCATGATCATACTCAATATTTGTTCCTATCCAATTATATATAAGTTTTGCCTTTTCTTTTACACTACTTTCTCCTCTTACTAAATTTCTAGAAAATGAGTTTATTTTATTATTTGATCTAACTCCCTCATCTAAAGTTACACCATTATAATAAACTATTGTTCTACCATTAGAAGAATTAGCATCTTTTAAAGGTATAGTAATATCTTTATTCTTTTGATCTTTTACTACTATTCTAAAAGAATTATTAACAATTTTCGGAAGCCTATTTGCTATTTTAGAATTAGTTATAGGAATTACTGCCTTTTCACAAACATATTTATAAGGCTTTGATGAATTCAAATAAGCATTTAAGTTAGTGTTTTTAGTAAATATTGATACAAAATTTAATACAAAAGCTATTATTAAAACATATGCAATAGACTTAGGTACATTAAACAAAGCTCCTAATATACGTTTAAATCCATTACTACGATTTTTAAGACTTCTTTCAAGGCCATCTAGTAAAGGATATATTGTAATAGAATTAACTAATCTTAATAAAGTAGTTATTATTTTATATAAAATTAAAATCAATATAGGAACTACAACTACATACACTATAAATATATCTTTATTTATATAACTTAATATTTTTTTAGGTATAAGTTGATATATTTTAGCATATATCCCACTGCTATGTTCTATAAATATTTTTTTACCAAAGTAAACCCCTAAAAATAAAGATACTATAAACATAATAGTTTTATTTGTATCTTCTATATCCATCTTTAAATCTGTTGATGAATATTTCATTAAAAATCCTTTTAGTATAGGGAAAATAAAAAATAAAAGCATAACAATAGTAACTGGATTAAACTTTAAAATAGTAGAAGTTAAATTCATAATACACTCACCCACCCTGTTATCTAATGTTAATAAATCAATTCATTAACTACTTTCTTTATATCATCAAAACTGTATCCTTTTCTCAAAAGATAATTGCTAAGTCTTCTATATATCTTAACATTGTTACTTTCAGATTTTATTATAATATTATATCTTTTTTCAGCTATATTATATATATCTTCTAATTCTTTATGATGTTCTTGTTTTTCCTGTTCTTCTTTTTTTATAGGATTATTTATATTTAAATTAGTTACAACAAAGTTAGCTATTTCATAACTATAGCCTCTTCCTAATAAATAAGTTATAATTTTCTTATTTATTTTTGGTAGACTACTTTCTTTCTTTATAGCTATTTTATATTTTTTTTCTGCAAGCTTATAAGCTGCATTTTTTTCTTTTTCACAATCTATATTATATATCTTTTCTTTTACTATTTCTTCTTCAATTCCTTTATTTAAAAGTAAATATTTTATTTTTTTCCTACCATATGTGTTAATTTTTTCTCTTATAAACATATCAGCATATTTAAAATCATCTACAAATTTATATTCTCTTAAAAAAATCAAAACTCTTTCAATACATTCTTTATCAAATTCTTTTTCAGTTAATTTGTCTTTTATATATTTTTCTGTTTTAAAATTTCTTTCTAATAATTTTATAGCATAACTTTTACCTTTAATATAATTATCTTCTTTAACTATTTCTTGTAATTTCTCTTTTTCTATCTTTCCACCTTTTTTCAATGAATGATAATAAACAAGTTCTGCACTACAAGAAAATCCATACTCTTCATTAATATATATGTTTACTCTATCTTTATTTCTTTTTTGTGATTCTATTTTAGTAACAATACTACTCATACTAGCATCCTCTCTATATTAATTAGTTAATCAATCATTTAAAAGAATATGTATAGAAGGATTATTAAAAACTTTTTTAGAGACATTATATATATCTTTTTTTTCTACACTACTTAATTCTTTTATATCTTCATAAAACTGAAATAAATTTTCCCCGTCAATAGACTGATGAAGAACATAATTTCCAAGATCTGATGCATCTTCTAAAGTAAAAGCTATAGCAGTTTTTAAAACTTTCTTCATAAGTTTTGTAGTATCTTCATTAAATTGTATTTTTTCTTTTTTTACATCATCTACACATTTATCTATTACTTTTAAAGTATCCTCTAAATTTTCCTTAGAAATAGATGCATATATGCACAAAGTTTTAACATTTGGTGATAAATCTAAATCTGTATACACATCATATGCAAAACCTCTTTTTTCTCTAAGTTCTCTAAAAAGTACAGAATTTGTACTCTCCCCTAACCTATGATTTAGTATCTTAAGAGCTAACTCCTCTTTTTTACTTAAACCATAAAATGTATACAAATAAATCACTGTACTTTGTTCTATATCTTTTTTGTAAGAAACCTTTTTAATTTCAATATTTTCTTCATTTAATATATCTTTTTTATAAAGTTTTTTTCTTTCCCAGTTTTTAAAATATTTATCTACTATTTCTTGTACATATTCATGAGAAAATGGTGAAACTATAGATATATAACAATTATTAGGAATGTAATATTTATTATAAAATTCAGTTAAAAGTTTTTCATCATATTTTTTTACATCTTTTTCACTACCTAAGATGTCGTATTTTAAAGGACTATTTTTAAAAGCTATTTCACTTACTTTAGTGAAAGAAAAATCTTCTATATCATCCCTATTATTTCTTATTTCTGCTAAAATCACATCTTTTTCTTTTTTTATTTCACTTTTAGGAAAAATAGAATTTTGAAGCATGTCTGATAATATCTCTATAGAACTATTTAGTTCTTCACTAAGAGACGTTACAGTTAAAACTGTAGAATTATTGTCTGTATAAGCATTATACTCTCCTCCTAAATTTTCAAGTTCCAAGTTAAGAGTATAATTATCTCTTTTTTTAGTTCCTTTAAATAACATGTGTTCAACAAAATGAGATATTCCTTTTTCCTTTATATCTTCATAAAGTGAACCTACATTTACTCCAATATTAACACAAGATAAAGCTGTGTCTTTTTTTATTGAAATTAAAGTTATTCCATTTTCTAAAACTTTTTTGTTAGCATCAAACAATCATATCACCTTTCATTATAACCTTTCAATTATTATATATTAAAATTCCTAGTCTATTAATTATAAACTTAATTAACCCATAATACCAAATCTTTCAGAACTTTTATTTGTTATTTATTACCATGAATTCAATAACTACAAACTTAATCATAAAGATAGTTTGACTATAACTTCCAAAAGTATTAAACTATATTATGCTATTAATCAAAAAAACTTAAGACAGTTCGTAACCATCCTGTCTATAATTAAAACTAGGAGGAGTATTAAAATGAATTATAATCCAAAAACAAAAATTAATAAAATAGTATTCGCTGCATTAATTGCCGCTATTTATTCTATTCTTACAATTTCTCTAGCACCTATAAGTTATGGTCAACTACAAGTTAGAGTATCTGAATCTCTAACATTATTACCTTTTTTCTCATCATATTCTATACTAGGAGTTTTTGTAGGATGTATTATTTCTAATATTATAGGGGGAAATGGTATAATAGACATTGTATTTGGTTCTTTGACTACTTTAATTGCAGCTATTTTAACATATTATATAGGCAAAAGTAATTTAAGATTCAAGAAAATTTTAGCTCCACTACCACCAATAATATTAAATGCTATAGTCATAGGATTTATATTAAATTATACATTAAAATTACCTTTATTTCTATCTATGATATGGGTTGGAATTGGTGAAGCTATTTCTTGTTACATTTTAGGACTATTACTTGTATCTATTATTGAAAAAAATAAAATACTAAATAAATACTTTAATAATTAAATTTTAAGGAGATGAGTTATGAAAAAAGTACAATTTAAAGGAAGTGCTATGTTAAACCCAGTACCAGTGGTTTTAGTAACATCTAAAGATAATGAAGCTAAGGTTAATGCCTTTACAGTAGGCTGGATAGGCACTGCCTGTACAAGACCTCCTATTGTAAGCATCGCAATAAGACCTGAAAGAACATCTTATAAATACATATGTGAAACTAAAGAACTTGTAATAAACTTACCTAATAAATCTATGGTAAAAAAAGTTGACTATTGTGGAGTTAGGTCTGGTAAAAATACTGATAAAATAAAAGATTGCAATTTTACTTTGAAAAATTCAGATAAAGTAAATGTTCCTATGATAGAAGAATGTCCTATAAATTTAGAATGTAAAGTTGTTGATATAATACCTTTAGGAACTCATCATCTTTTTTTATGCGAAATATTATGTTCTAATATTGATGAAAATCTAATAGATAAAAATGGCAAGATTTGCTTTGAAAAAGCTAATCTAATCTGCTATTCACATGGTGAATATTATCCTGTTTCTAGAAATGTTTTAGGAACATTTGGTTATTCCGTTAAGAAAAAAAAGAAAAGAAAAAAAGACTAACTTTAAAAGTAGTCTTTTTTTAATATATTCCTTATTTATTTAATTTATGGCAAATTACTCTTTTATACTATTTTATAAATTATTTATGCTATAATTCTTTCTAAGGGAAGGGAGGAATTTTTTCTTTGAAAAAATCAAATTTATTTACTTTATTTTTAGCAATGATACCTATAACTTTTGGTACATCAGTAAAAGCTTATAGTTGTCATTCATTTAGAAAGTCTTACAATATTTACACAATAACAAATAACTATAATAAAATAATGCACAATAAACTTATACCTACTAGTATTAGCAAAGACCTCACTGTATCTTTGAAAAATTTTGATTATTACATACCTGAAATTGCTACAGACTCTAATAATCAAAATGTCCAAGCTAACTCTTTAAATAACAGCAGTAACACTACTCAAAATAATTCATCAAACAATTCATATAATGCTAATACTTCACCAAATACTAACTCAAATACTACCTCAAATAGAGGCTCTAATACTTCAAATCAAGTTTCTAATGAAAGTACTCCAAAAAACTCTCCAGCTAATACATCAAACTCTAGTTCTTATGAACAAAAGGTAGTTGATTTAGTAAATGTAGAAAGAACTAAAAGAAGTTTAAAACCATTAAGTATGAATTCAGAACTGTCTAGACTAGCAAGAATGAAATCTAAGGATATGTCTGATAAAGGATATTTTTCTCACACTTCACCAACTTATGGTTCTCCATTTGATATGATGAAACAATTTGGTGTAAGCTATAGATCTGCTGGTGAAAATATAGCTCAAGGTTACAGTTCACCAGAATCAGTTGTTACAGGATGGATGAACTCTCCTGGCCATAGAAAAAATATACTTAGTCCTAATTTCACAGATATTGGTGTAGGACTTTATAATAATTATTGGACACAAATATTTATAGGCAAATAACCCCCTATATTAAATATAATAAAAATTGCTTAAATTCTCTATTAGATTCATATACTCTAATAAAGGTTTAAGCAATTTTTTTGTAATTTTAAAAATTTTTATTATGTTATGGAGTTATACATCATAGTTTATATTAGGGGGGCTGATTTTATGTTGAAAAATAAAAAACTATCTAAATTCAAAAAAATCTTATATGTTTTGTTAATAATACTTATTATAGAAGCTATACTAATATATTTTAATCATAAAAATAATACTAAAACTAGTACTAATAAGAATCCTAAAAACATGTTGGTATTAGTTGATGCTACTTCAAATATATTAAGTGTTTTTGAAAACGATAAGCTTTTAAAAAGTTATGTAGTAGCTGCTGGCAAACCCTCCACACCATCTCCTATAGGCACTTGGAAAATAATTAGTAAAGGAACCTGGGGAGAAGGCTTTGGTGGAAGGTGGATGGGATTTAATGTACCTTGGGGCAAATATGGTATACACGGTACAAACAAACCTTATTCTATAGGATGGAATTCTTCTAAAGGTTGCATAAGAATGAGAAATAAAGATGTTGCTAGTTTATATAAACTGCTTCCCTATGGAACTCCAGTTATAATTTGGAGTGGTCCTTATGGTAACTTTGGAAGTAACTTAAGAACATTAAAACCTGGCATGACTGGTGCTGATATGTATGAAATTCAAAAAATATTAAAAGATAAAGGATACTATAAAGGTAATCCTAATGGCATGTATTCTCAAAATATGAAATCAGTATTTCATAAATTCCAAAGAGATAATAAAATCCCTGTAACAGATACTATTGGAAATGCATTTTATAAAAAACTAGGTATAGAACTTTTAGACTAGCTAAAGGTTCTACCCCTAGTTTTCTTTTATTAACAAAGCTACAATACAAGTTATTTTAATATTGATAAAGATAGAAATTAAATAGACCTATAATATCTATACTTATGAAATTCAAATTAAAATAGCTAATATTTATTATTTAGACATTTCCTGAGATTTTTTAGTACAATCTCTCATAGCTTTTATAACTGCACTTCTAAGTCCTTTTTCTTCAAGAGTAGCTACTGCTTCTATAGTTGTTCCTCCTGGTGAACAAACCATATCTTTAAGAGCTCCTGGATGCATTCCTGTTTCTAATACCATTTTAGCAGAACCTAAAACTGCTTGAGCTGCAAACTTATAAGCTTTAGCTCTTGGCATACCATCTAATACAGCAGCATCTGCCATAGCTTCTATAAACATATATACATAAGCTGGAGATGATCCACTTACTGATGTTACTACATCCATTAATTTTTCCTCTACCATTTCTGCTTTACCAAAACTTTCAAAAATACTAACAACATCTTTAACTTCTTCTTTTGATACTAAATCATTAGGACATATTGCTGCCATTCCTTCTCCTACTAATGCTGGAGTATTAGGCATAACTCTAACTATTTTTATTCTTTTTCCAAACATTTCTTCAGTAGCTTTCAAAGCTTTTCCTGCAGCTATAGTAACTATTATTCCGCCTTCTTTAACTTTATCTTTTATTCCCTTTATAACAATTGGATATAAGTTAGGTTTAACTGATAAAACTAATATATCTGCACTTTTAGCTGCTTCATTGTTATCAGTAGTAACTTTAATACCGTATTTTTCTTTAGCTTTTTCTAAAGAACCTTCATTCAAATCTGCCATTATTATATTCTCTTTAGAAACTAAATTTGAATTTACTATTCCTCCTGCCATGGCTTGTCCCATGTTTCCTGCTCCAATAAAACCTATTACTTTGTTCATTAAATTTCCTCCCCTATTAAACATAATTATTAAGTAGTTATACTATTTATAAAAATATTTCTAATTTCATATATTTTATCTGAAACTAAAAATCTCTTTTAAATATTTAAATGGATCTTAACATATTAACTAGCCACTCTATAATTTTACTCATAGAATATATAAATCTAGTAATCTTAGAGTGGCTAGTTACAATATAAATCTAATTTTATAATTCTATTATAGTACTATTTTAAAATTAATATAAACTAATATTAAAATCCTGTTTGTTCAGTTCTTTCTATTATTTCATTTTGTAATACTTTATCTAAGTTATTAAAATAATCACTATATCCAGCAACACGTACTATAAGATCTTTATATTCATCTGGATTCTTTTGAGCTTTAAGTAATGTATCCTTACTTACAATATTAAATTGTATATGATGTCCATCCATTCTAAAGTATGATCTTACTACACTATACATTCCTTCTAAACCATTATCCCCTTCTACTACAGATGGAGTGAATTTTTGATTTAAAAGTGTTCCTCCAGTTCTTAAATGATCCATTTTTCCAGCTGATTTAATAACTCCTGTTGGGCCATTTATGTCTGCACCTTTTGATGGTGAAATACCTTCTGAAACTGGAAGATTTGCTTTTCTTCCATCTGGTGTAGCTCCTATTACTGAACCAAAGTAAACATGACAAGTAGTTGGTAACATATCTATTCTATGAACTCCACCTCTACCATTTTTTCTTCCATTTACTTCATTATAATAAGCATCAAATATTTCTTGCATTATATCATCTGCGTAATCATCATCATTTCCGTATTTTGGAGTTTTCTTTTTAACTAATTTTAATATATCTTCATGTCCTTCAAAATTAGATTTCATTGCATCTAATAATTCTTTCATTGTTATATTTTCATTATCAAATACATTATATTTTACAGCAGCTACACTATCTGTAACTGTTCCTATTCCAACACCTTGTATATAACTAGTATTATATCTTGCTCCACCGGCATTATAGTCTTTACCCTTCTTTATACAATCACTAGTTACAACAGAAAGGAAAGGTACTGGTAATAAAGTTGCATACAATCTTTCTATTATTCTATTTCCTTTTACTTTTATATCTATAAAATGTTTAATCTGTTTTTTAAATGCTTCAAACAATTCTTCAAAGGATTTAAATTCGCATGGATCTCCAGTTTCAAGTCCTATTCTCTTTCCTGTATTTGAATCAACACCATTTAGTAATGTTATTTCAAATATCTTTGGAATATTAAAATATCCTGTTAATATATAAGCTTCTTTACCAAAAGCACCAGCTTCAACACATCCACTAGTTCCTCCGCATCTTGCATCTTTTATATCTTTTCCTGCTCTTACAAGTTCTTGAACAACAGAATCAGCATTAAATATTGATGGTTGACCCCATCCTTTTCTTATTACTTTACAAGCATTTTTTAAAAATCTTTTAGGAGTTTTTTTACTTATTTGAACATTAGAGCTTGGTTGTAATAGTCTCATTTCATCTATTACTTCAAGAAGAAGATAACTTACATCATTAACTCCATCTCTTCCATCTTCTTTTAGTCCCCCAAGATTTATATTAGCAAAATCAGTATATGTTCCACTTTCTTTTAAAGTTACCCCTACTTTAGGTGGTGCCGGTTGATTATTAAATTTAACCCAGAAACATTGTAAAAGTTCTCTTGCTTTTTCTTTATCTAAAGTTCCCTCTTCTACTTCTTTTTTATAAAATGGATATAAATGTTGATCTAATCTTCCTGGATTATATGCATCCCATGGGTTTAATTCTGAAATTACACATAAGTGAACAAACCAATACATTTGAAGAGCTTCTTCAAAAGTTCTTGGAGCATGAGCTGGTACAGAGCTACATATTTCTGATATATGAACTAATTCTTTTTTTCTTTCTGGATCTTTTTCTTTTTTAGCCATTTCTAGAGCATACTGAGAGTATCTTTTACCATAATTTATGATAGCATCACAGGCTAAACTCATACCTTGAAGTTGTTCTTTTTTATCAAGAGCTTCATCATCTTCATAAAAATCTAAGTTTTCTATAGCTTCTTCTATATCTTTTTTAAAATCTAAAAACCCTTTTTTAAATATTTTGTTATCTCCAACAGTATGTCCTGGACCTCTTTGTTCCATAAATTCAGTAAATATTCCATCGCCATAACATTCTTTCCATTCTGGAGTAACTCTACTTAATATTTTATGTCTCATAGATCTTTTTTCCCAATAAGGAATTATAACTTCTTTTTGTATTTTTTTCGCTTCATCATTTACTTTGAAACATATTTTTTCACGTCTATCCATTATGTCAAAGTCTTCAAGAGTATGACAGCATAATTCTGGATATGTTGGTGTAGCTGCTGGTTTTTCTCCTCTTTCACCTACTATAAGTTCTCCATCATTAATACAAATTGTTTTTTTGTCTAATATTTCTTTTAAAGCCAATCCTCTGATTACAGGAATAGAAACGGTGCCTTCATATTCTTTATATACTTCTGTTATAATCTTTGCTCTTTCCATAGAAATACAAGGTACTGCATTTACACTTTGTTCCCTTAATTTTTTTACTCTTTCTGTCATCATAATAATCAACCCCCTATTTTAACTTTTATACCTGCTCTTTCAAATTTCTCCTTAAGCTTATTCATATATTCATCACTAGGCTTTTCATCACCTGTAAGTTTATATTCCATATCTAACCTTTTATACTTTTCCATACCCATTTTATGATAAGGTAATAAGTTTACCTGTAATACATTTAATTTTGATATAAACTCTATAGAATCATCTATATTTTTATCATCATCATTTACTCCAACTACTATAGGCATTCTTAAAAATATATTATGTCCATGCTTTGAAAGTTTTTTTAGGTTACTAAGTATTAAAGTATTATCTACTCCTATATATTTCTTATGTTTTTCTTTATCCATAACTTTCAAATCATATAAAAATAAATCTATTCTATCTCTTATTTTGTCAAAACTCTCCCATGATGCATATCCACTAGTGTCTAGTGTTGTATGAACTTCTTTTTCCCTGCATTCATCTAGTATTTCATCTATAAAATCTACATGAAGCATAGGTTCTCCCCCAGAAAAAGTAACTCCACCACCGGAATCTTCATAAAACATTTCATCTTTCATTACTTCATCCATAACTTCTTTTGAAGTTAAATCTTTTCCAACATATTCTCTTGCATCATTTGGGCAAAAATCTGCACATTTACTGCAAAGAGTACATTTATTATTATCAATTATAGGATATCCATCTATAATTTTTATTGCATTTTCTGGGCATCTTTTAATACATATCCCACAACCTTTACATCTTTCTTTAAAAAACATTATTTGATGCCTTTTATTTTGAGTTTCAGGATTATGACACCACCAACAATTTAAAGGACAGCCTTTGAAAAAAACTGTAGTTCTTATTCCAGGGCCATCATGTACCGAATATTTTTGTATGTTTATAATAGTCCCCTTTTTCAAATTAATCATCCCCTATATATAACTTTACTCATTATATTAAAAACATTAATTCTGTTTTTAATTTTCAATCAATTTATTGTTTACTCTTTAAAAAAATTTGGAGTATGAACAGCTATTAATTTAACAGGCTTATTAGTAAAATTAGCCCAATTATGATCTTGATTTGAGTCATAATGTCCACTGTCTCCTGGATATAATTGATATTCTTGATCCTCTATAAATAAAGTTAATATTCCTTCTTTAACATACACAAATTCTTCTCCTTGATGCTTATAACAAACTACATCTTCATCACTAGATGTAGGAAGTATTTCTATTAATCTTGGAATAAAAGATTTATTTTCTAAATCATTACTTAAATTATATTTAATAAATCTATTGTTCTCTATTTCAAATACTTCTTTTTCATAACTTCTAACTATAACCTTATTTTTGTTTTTTGTAACTTTAAAAAAATAAGTTAAATCTACATCTAAAGCCTCTGCTATTTTACTTAAAGAATCTATTGCTACAGTAGTTAATCCTCTTTCTAACTGTGATAAAAATCCTGTAGATAGATTTGTTTTTTCACTTAATTCTTTTAAAGTTAACTTTTTATCATTTCTTAAACTTTTAACCTTCTTACCTATATCTTCTATCATATTTATCTCCTCAACTTATATTTATAAATTTAATTATTATATTATCTGCTATTTTCACATTTAATTATAATACATACTCTTGATATAGATAAATTAATTTAAATTTACTTTATTTATATATTTTGTATTTAAATATAATACACTATTACAAATCTGTTTGTTAAAATATTATTAATGTTTCCGATTTCATTATAATATAAAAGTAAAATAAAATCTATACATTTTTTAATTAATTTCAATATAATTTTCACCACAATGAATTTTATATGGTATTTTAAATAAAATTATTTTATTTTTTCTACATTTTTATATGTTTTTTTACTTATACTAAAATAAATCACTTCTTAACAATTCTGTTTCAAAAGCTATATTCCTACCATATTTAGTCTTTAAATTAACAATTTCATATTTATAAAAGCATAAAATTAAACATTACCCTAAAATTTAATATTTTTTTCATGCCCTTTTCCATTTATCTTTCATTATTAATATTTTATTTTAATCTAACTTATAAATTATTATAAAAAAATAGAAGAATGATTTTACACCCTTCTATTTCTTATATATATTAATTTTATAATACTTATTTTATATCTTGTAATAGCTCTGATAACTTTTGTTCTGATATTAATTTTGTATTATGCTTTTTAGCATCCATCATTTTTGAAGGATTAGCTAAATCTCCTACTAATAAATAATCAACATCCTCTGTAACATCTTCTCTTAAAATACAATTACATTCTTTTAATAAATTTTCATAATAACTTATATCTTTATTTAAAAAGCCTGTAATAGATATTTTATATTTACTTTTATCTTCTTCATCTTTAACTATAGACTCTGGGTGGACATAAATAAATAAATTTAATAACATTTGTTTATGTTTTTTTAAATTTTCTATTGTTTCTTTTTTTATATTAGAAATCTTTTCTAATCTTTTAAAATTATTATTATTCATATCTATAACTAAATTAGCAAAATCTCCAAATTCATTTGCTACTTTATAGGCTTCTTCATAAGTAATATTAGGTATTGCTGAGGCACAAATAAATTTATCTAACTTACAGTTTTTAGATTTTTGTATATCATTATAAATTTTAATTGTCTGTTCTTTAGATAGGTTACAACTTAATAATTCTTTTTTTGTTATTTTAAATAAGCTATATATATTTTTTAATATTCCATCATCATATAATGTAGATAATTTTTCTCTATCTAATTCTTTTATATTTAATCCATCTTCATTTATCATCTTTTCTATTTTTTCTAGCAGTTCATTTTTATTCATAATATACCACCAACTTTTTTTATTATAAAAACTCTTTATCTCTTCTAGTTTTTAAATTTTTTATTATTAAATAAATTATTTTTATTTATTCTAACCTCTTGATCATAAAAAGGAGATTTAAACACTTTTAAATATCCTATGTATTATTTTTGAATCCTGAGATTCTAACTCTGCTAATTCTTCTATTGTCATTATATCATCTGAAAAAGAACTTAGACTATCTATATTTCCTATTTTTGAACTAGTATATATAAGAACACTTAAAACTTTAAATTCTTTTTCATCTTTTAAATTATTAAATTTATTAATAAAATCTGGATGAGTATAACTATGTCCATCTGTAATAAATACTATATCTGCTTTTTTAAATTTAGATTCACGTATAACATCTAAAGCTTTATTTAAAGGAGTTTCAAATAAAGTTCCTCCCCCATCAAATCTTTCAGCTATATCTAAAATTTTTTCTGGATCTTTTTTGTCTTTTTCTATTATTATTGGATCTAAAGCTTCTTCATTAAAAAGTATAGCTCCGTAATTTCTTTTTTCCTTTTGAGCTATTTCAAGAAGTGCAATAGCTACAGCTTTAGACCATTTTTCCTTTACACCTTTCATACTACTAGACATATCTATACATACAATCATAGGACCTCTTGATTTTAGTTTATCTGATTCCAAATCATATTCTAACAGTTGTTTTTCGCTATATTTTCTATAAAACTCTTTCTTAGTAGATTTATTTGAAAGTAGCATTTTTTCACTAGGCAAAGTATGTATTATATCATTTCCCCTTTTAACAGATTTAATAGAAACTGCCCCCTCTTCATATCTTCTTTTTTGATCTCTTAATGCACTTTCTTTAAATCTTCCTATAATATTTGAAAGTTCTTTAAGTTTTTTAGATTTTCTTATTCTGTTTAGGGCTCCTATTTTATCTTTAAATTTAATTCTAGAACTTTTATTAGGCTTATCTCCTAATCCCCAATCTTTAACATAAGCCATAGATTCTTTAACTTGTTTTTCTACATCGTTAAACCCCTCAGTCATTTCTTTAGATAAATCATTTATTTCTTTTTCACTTTCTTTAAGTCTATCATCTATATCTTGCTCAAATTTATCAATATCCTCTTCTATATTTTCTATATCAGAATCTATGTTTTTAATTTTATTATTTATTTCTTCTTCAGTTGAATCTGAAAAATTTTGAAGGTCACTATCTATATCTTTATTAGTATCTTTTTTTATTTCCTCTAACTTTTGTTTTTCATCTAATAATTCCTTTTTATTTTCAAAGGCCTCTTTCATTGCTGAAATCATCTGAGATAAAGTCTTATCCTCTCCTTTTTTATTATCATTAGATGGATTTTTCATATTCTCTAGCTTCTTATTTTCTAAATCATTAAATTTTTCAACTGCTTTTAAAGCCTTTTTTCCTATTATTTCACAGGCTGTAGCTGAATTCATTTCATCTAAACTACAAAATTTTCTCAAGTTTTTAAATTCACTAGACTTTACTAGTTTTCTTATTACTTTATTATTTATTTTATATATAGATTCCATATTTTTTTCATCATATATTAATGGTTGATATTTATACAAACTTAAAAAAATATCCTTATGTAAATTATCAAAAACCGGTAAAATACTTTTACCTTTTGATACTAATTTCTGCATAGTATTAGATACAAAATATATATCTTCATAAATATCTAAATCAAATTCATAATGTTTAACTGAATACTCTCTTTTATATGAAGCTTTTTTTATACCTAATATAGAATCTAAATCTTCATCCTTTTTTTCTTTTTTTATTTTTAAATTTTTATCTTCTTCAAAGATTACATCATAATAATTTACATTCATTAAAAAGCTCCCTTCAATAAAACATATAAAGATAAATAATTAGAAACTAAAATTCATGATTAAAATCTATTCCTAAAACTTCTTTCATTATTTTTTTATTATAATCTTTAATATAATTTTTCTTTTCTATCATAGAATCAGTATTTTTTCTTTTACTTTCTGCTTCTTTTATAAGAAAATCTAGTTTTTTTAATATATTTTCTATACTTACTTTTCCTTCTATGGTAGATCTAATTTTTTCGTCTTTATTTTGAATAGAATCTATTTCTTCTTTTATTTCATTAAATTTTCTCATATAGTCATTAACTTTGTCATCATATGGATTTATAACCTTAGTTATTTGAGTTTCAATAATGGCTACATCTTCTAGTTCTGTCCATAAAACATTTGTCAAAGCTTCAAAATCTTCTACAACAACATAATTTCTTTCTTCTAATATTGCTGCTCCTTGAAGTACTTTAAGGCATTCATTTTTTCTTCTATCAGATATTATAATACCTTCTCTTTTTAACCCTTCCATAAGTTTTATAAAATCTAAATATATATGATCTGATATTTCAACATCTTTTACTTTATTTTGGATAGTGTATATCTCTTCTAGAGATATTTTTGTCTCTAAAGAAGCTTCTTCATCTCTTCTTCCTTTTACATAATTTTTAAGCATCTTTATTTTATTATCTGTATCCTTTATATAATCTAAATGCTCCCTAAAAATTATTCTATCATATAATGCATTTAAACTATCATCATCTGGTATTTCATTACTAGCACAAAACATACTAATTAATGGTACCTCTATAATTTTAGAATCATTATAAAATATTTTTTCATTTAAAATAGGTAATAATATATTTAATGTAGGTTCATTACTTTTCCATATTTCATCTAAAAATACTATATTAGCTTCTGGAAGCTTACCTTGAGTTTTTCTTAAAAATCTATCCTTTTCAATAGCTTTAATGCTATATGGTCCTAATATTTCTGATGGGTCTGAAGTTTTATTTAAAAGCCATTGAAAATATTTAGAAGCTTTTATTCTCTTACATAAATTACTTATAAGCAAACTTTTCCCAGTTCCTGGAGGTCCATATAAGAACATATGCTGGCCTATTACTAAAGCTCTCATACAATCTTTTATTACATCTTCACGCTCAATAAATTTATCATTCAATTCTTTTTCAATCTTTTTTAATTTTGTTATTCCTTCTTCTAATAACTTATTTATTTCACATTCTTCTACTTTAATATTCAAATCTTTCTTTTTTTCTTGTAATCCTTCAATAAAATCATTATAATCTTTCATTTAATGTACCTCCTGTTAAATCAATAGTAAGATTAATATACAGTATATTACATATTGCCCATTATACATATTTAAATAAACAACTAAGATATTTAATAATTATTTATTTAAATGGGCCTTAAATCATCATAAATCTATTATAACAGAATTATTGTTAAAGTTTTCATATATATATGTTGGTTTTATATAACACATATTATATTTTTATACTTTTTTTGTAAATTTTTAATGTAATATAAATATCTCCTTCTTTCTCTTTACTGCTTTTAATATTTTAATTTTTTATTAAATTTAAAGAGGAATTTTGTAAAATTTGTAGAAGAATATATAATATAAGAGAAAAAATTCAACTTATTAACTATTATAATTTTAAATTTAGATTTAATTAAAAATTATGATAAATGAAAGATAAGCGTCACATGTAAAGGTTGTAATTAGTCATTTTATGTTTAATCTAGTTAAATTTTTAACTTCAAAATAACATATTTTGTTATTACTTGTTAAAAACCTTGTATAAGTTTAAAATATTTAAAAGAGCAAACTTATATATTTCTAATAAACAACTTCTTATGAGTATACACTTTTAAAATTAGGAAATAATAAAACTCATTCTTTTATAATAGGATGAGTAAATAATTGCTGCAATTTTAAAATTAGTTTTCTGCTTTATGATAAAAAATCTATTATTATATAGATATATTTTATAAATACATTACATTAATCATATTTAAGGAGGAAATTTAAAATGAGTTTTGAATTACCAAAGTTTACACCACCAGATTTCACACAAGATTTTCTTGCTTCAGCTCCTCATGCTAAAACTGCTGAAGTAACAAAAGATGGAGTTGCTCCTAAAAATTTTCACTTAACATCTGTGTTCCCAGAATATTATAATGTTGAAGGAAAATGGGTTTTACCTATACAAACATCTTTAGATTGTGCAGCTGTTGTTAGAAATGCAAACACTGTAGAAGTAGTTGAACTTAGAAGTTTAAAAGTTGGTGATAAAGTAGTTTTAGGTAAATCATCAGATGCTAGCGAAGGTATTTATAAACATATTAAAGGTTTTGATAATATATCAAAAGTACGCCAAGGTAGATCTGTTGAATCATCATTCTCTAAAGACTACAAAAAATTGTATGAACTTTTAAAATATGAAAAAGAAAATAACGGTCACATAGTTTGGGTTCTAGGACCTGCTGTTGTATTTGACCATGATACTAGAATAGCTTTATCAGAGCTTGCTGAAAACGGATATGTTAATGCTCTTATGGCTGGTAACGCTATGGCTACACATGATCTTGAAGGTGGATTACTTGGAACTGCTTTAGGACAAAACATCTACACTCAAGAATCAGTACCTCTAGGTCACTATAACCACTTAGATTTAATAAATGAAGCTAGAAGAGCTGGATCTTTAGAAGCTTTACTTTCAGAAGGAAATGTTAAAAATGGATTTATAAAAACTTGTATGGAAAGAAATATTCCTATAGTACTTGCAGGTTCAATAAGAGATGACGGTCCACTTCCTCCAGTATATCATAATGTTACAGGTGGATTAGACGCTATGAAAGAACAAACTGATAAAGCTACAGTTATAATCTGTCTTGCAACTGTTCTTCATTCAGTATCTACATCTGATTTAGCATCATCTTATAGAGTAGTTGATGGTAAAGTTAGACCTGTATATGTATATTCTATAGATATATCTGAATATGCAGTTAACCAAGTTGCTGCTGCTAGAGAATATGTAGGCGTTAATACAATAGTTACTAACGTTCAAGACTTTGTTGTTAACGTTAAAAAGAATTTACTTGAAAAATAATTTTAAGAAATTTATGACACATTAATATGTTTTTAGGAGGAGATTTTAAATGAGTTTTGAATTACCAAAGTTTACACCACCAGACTTTACACAAGATTTTCTTGTTTCAGCACCTAACTGTAAAACTGTTGAAGTTATTAAAGAAGGAGTAGCACCTAGACATTATCACGCTATGTCTATATATCCTGAATATTTTAAAATAAATGGAAAATGGGTTATTGCTAATGAAAGCCGTATGGATACTGTTGCAGTAGTTACAGATGACGACGACATTGATGTAGTTGAATTTAGAAATTTACATGTTGGAGATAAAGTAGTTGTTGGAAGAACTGAAGATGCTAGTGAAGGTGTTTATATGTACGCTGGCGGATTTGTAGCTAAAGATGGAAACAGCGATACTTTTGCATTTAGAAGTGGTAGATCTAGAGAAACTGCTTTCTCTAAAGATTATGATGACTTATATGAAATAATGAAATATGAAAAAGAACATAATGGTAATATAGTTTGGGTTCTAGGACCTTCTCTTGCTTTAGATGATGAAGCTAGAAAATCATTTTCAAACCTTATAGAAAATGGATATGTTAATGCTCTACTTTCAGGAAATGCTCTTGGAAGTTATGATATAGAAAAAGGAATGTTTGGAACAGTTTTAGGTCAAGAAGATTTTGAAGCTGATGAAAATGCTCATTACAACTATGTTGAAGCTATAAACGAAGCTAGAAATGCTGGTTCTCTTGAAGAACTTATGGCTCAAGGAAAAGTTAAAGATGGTATATTAAAAGCTTGCGTAGAAAAAGATGTTCCTGTAGTATTAGCAGGTACTATAAGAGATAGATTTACTCTACCTAATGTTTATGATAATGTATATGAAGCTCAAGATGCTATGAGAAAACATACAAGAAAAGCAACTATGCTTATTTGTTTATCTACAGTTCTTCATACTATAGCTTCTGGAAACATGACACCATCTTACACTGTTAGAGATGGCGTTGTTAGACCTGTATATATATATTCTATAGATATTCAAGAATTCTCTGTTAACAAATTGTCTGATAGAGGAACTTTAGAAGTTAAAACAATCGTTACTAATGTTCAAGACTTTATAAACAATGTAGCTAAAGGATTACTTAAATAATTTCAAATAAAAAATATAATACCAATACTTAAACTAAAAATAGCATTTTCTAATATTAGGAAATGCTATTTTTTAATTTTATCTAAATATACCTTATTCTATTATTATTGCTGCAACAGGACAAGAACTTTCAGCTTCTTTAGCAGTATCTTTAACATCCTCTGGAACTTCATTTCCTATGACATGAGCTTTACCGTCATTACCCATTTCAAAAACTTCTGAGCAAATATTTGGACATAATCCACATCCTACACATGTATCATTATCAACTACAGCTTTCATTTAAGTATTCCTCCTATTTTAAATATATTTATTCTATATCTAGTATCTTCAAATTCATAAGATATTATTAGTCTATATATAATAAAGGATATTTAGTTTTAGATAAATTTTCACTTTAACTTAAAACCCTTAGTAATATGGAAATAATAAAATGATCATGAATACTTTTTACTTATATGGAAATAATTACACAATGTATGTGAAAACAATTAAAGCACATAAAAATAAATAATAAGTAAAAGGAGTAAATTTCATGAAAATAGGAATACCAAAAGGTCTACTCTCTTTTAAATACAATGTATTTTTTAATACTTTTTTTAAAGAATTAGGAGTTGAAGTTATAAATTCTACAGATACTAATAAATCTATTTTAAATAAAGGAACTAAATATTGCGTAGATGACGCTTGCCTTCCTATTAAAATATTTCATGGTCATGTAGATTCAATAAAAAATCAATGTGATTTAATGTTAATCCCTAGAATAATGGAAATAAAAAATAAACATATATGTCCTAAATTTTGCGGATTACCAGAAATGATTGAAAATAGTATACCTGACATGCCAAAATGTATAACTTATCCTCTTTATTTAAACTCATATAAAACTTTAAATAGATGGTCAATTAAAGCTGGTCTTTGTATTACTAAAAATTTATTTAAAATACAAAAAGCTTTCAAAATAGCCTACGAGGCTCAAAATAATTTTTCTACAGGTATAAACACCTTGGGAAAGTCTAAGCTTAATATAGCTTTATTAGGTCATCCTTACAATGTTTATGATACATATGTAAACATGAATATATCTAAAGTATTAGACAAATTTAATATAGGAATAGCTACTGAAGAAGTAGTTAATAGAAAAGATATTTCTATAGAATGTAATAGTTTATTTAAAAAACCATTTTGGATATTTGCTCAAAATTCTTATGGTGCAGCAGTAAATCTTGCTAGAAACAAAAAAGTAGATGGAATAATTTATGTATCATCTTTTGCTTGTGGTATTGATTCTATAGTAATAGAACTTATTAAAAACAAACTTACAAACTTCCCTATTTTGATTCTTAAAATAGATGAACAAACTGGTGAAGCTGGATTCCACACAAGAATTGAAGCTTTTGTGGATATGTTAGAAAGGAGATGTGGATAAATCTTGAAAGTTACTTTTCCTCATTTAGGTAATACCTGTTACGCTTTTAAAGCAACTTTTGATGCACTAGGAATAGACTATGTAATACCTGATTTTAGTAATAAAAAGGCTTTAGAAATTGGCTCTTTATATTCTCCAGATGAAATATGCCTTCCTTTTAAAATAATGATAGGAAACTATGTTCAAAGTATAAAAAAAGGTGCAGATACTATAGTAATTGTAGGAAGTTGTGGTCCTTGTAGATTTGGAGAATACTGTGAATTACAAATTAATATATTAAAAAAATTAGGATACGATCTAAATTTTATAGTTATAGATTATCCTAAAGATATAGGTACAAAAGAATTTTTAAATAGAATCTCTATTATTTCTAAAGAAAGCCCTAAAAAAACAAGTGAAAAATTAAAGGCTTTAAGTTACGGACTAAAAGTAATTAACATAATAGATGACCTAGAAAAAAGAGCTCGACTAAAGGCAGGATATGAATTAAATAAAGGTGATTGCAAAAAACTTCTTACAACTTGTAAAAAAGAAGCATTACAATGTAATACATCTAAAGAAATGATAAATTTATTAAAATCATACGATTATAAATTAGATAAAATACCTGTTGATAAAAATAAAAGACCTCTTAAAATCGCTATAATTGGAGAAATTTATACTATAATTGAACCTTTTTCTAATCTTTATATTGAAGATAAACTTATGGATTATGGTGTATCTACTAAAAGAGGACTATATCCTAGTTGGTGGGTAAAAAATGCTATCCTCTCTCCATTAAAACTTAATTCTTTAAAAATAAGAAAAGCTTCAAAAAAATATCTACCACTTTATATAGGTGGTCATGGACGAGAATGTATTGGAGAAGCAATTTTAGCAAAAAAACATGGATGTGATGGAGCTATTCAAATATTTCCTTTAGGATGTATGCCAGAAATAGTTTCAAAATCTATATTACCTACTATATCAAAGGATGAAGATTTTCCTATTATGACTTTAGTTGTAGATGAAATGACTGGAGAAGGTGGATATGTAACTCGTATAGAAGCTTTTTTAGATTTACTAGAAAGGAGAAAAGAACAACATGTATTATATGGGAGTTGATGTCGGCTCTGTAAGTACTGATATAGTCATAGCTGACAGTAATATGAACGTAATTGATTCTTTATATTTAAGAACTAGAGGTAATCCAATTTCAGCAATTCAAGAAGGATTTAAAACTTTAGGAAAAAAATTTGATACAAAACAAATTAAAGCAGTAGGAACTACTGGTAGTGGAAGAGTTATAGCCTCTTTTTTAGTTGGTGCTGACGTTGTAAAAAACGAAATAACATCTCATGCTGTAGCTTCATTATATCAGGATAAAGATGTTAAAACCATAATAGAAATTGGTGGTCAAGACTCTAAAATAATTATACTAAGAAATGGTATAGTAACAGATTTTGCAATGAATACAGTATGCGCAGCAGGAACTGGTTCTTTCTTAGATAGGCAAGCTGAAAGATTAGGTATACCTATAGAAGATTTAGGCGATTATGCCCTTAATGCAACTACCTCTGTAAGAATTGCTGGTAGATGTGCAGTTTTTGCTGAATCTGATATGATTCATAAACAACAATTAGGTTATAAACAAGAAGATATAATAAAAGGTTTATCTGACGCTTTAGTAAGAAATTATTTAACTAACGTTGGAAAAGGAAAGGAAATTATTCCAAAAGTCTTTTTCCAAGGTGGAGTAGCTTCTAATAAAGGCATAAAATCTTCTTTTGAAAATGCCTTAGGTTGTAATGTAATTATACCTAAAAATCACAAAGTAATGGGTGCTATAGGTGCTGCTTTAATGGCTAAAAACAAATTAGAAAAAACTAATTCTAAAACCTGCTTTAAGGGATTTGATATAGCTAATACTAACTTTGTTTCAAAAAGCTTTGAATGTAGCGGTTGCGGAAACAAATGTGAAGTAGTAAGAATACTAGCTAACGAGGAAATAATCGGTTCTTTTGGAGATAGATGTGGTAAATGGAGTAATAATTTAGAATACTCTAAATCATCTTCTTAAAAATATAAAATTAATATAAAAATAACAGAATGTTGTTTATTCAAAATTCTGTTATTTTTATATTTTATCTTTTATCAAACTATATATTATATTCTGATATTTTTTTATATAAATTAGCTCTACTTATTCCTAATATTTTAGATGTTTTATTTTTATTCCAATTATTTTTTTCTAAGCAATTAATAATAACTTCTCTTTCAACTTCTGAAACTATATCTTTTAAATATTTATTTTTTTCTATATTCATTCTTACAATATGTGTTTTTAGTATTTTTTTCGGTAAATGGTGAGGTTTTATTATAAAATCTGAGTCTAGTAAATTAGCGGATCTTTCTATAACATTTTCTAGTTCTCTAATATTTCCTGGCCAATCATAATTGCATAAACACTCTTTAGCTTCATTAGAAATTCCTTTTATATAAACTCCTAATCTAGCAGATACTTTTTTTATTAATGAATCTGATATTAATAATATATCTTCTTTTCTTTCTCTTAATGGTGGAACATTAATTCTTATAACATTAAGTCTATAGTATAAATCTTCTCTAAATTTATTTTCCTTAACTAACTTTTCAAGATTTTTATTTGTAGCTGCAATTATTCTAACATCAATTTTTTTTAATACATTGCCTCCTACCCTTTCTACTTCCCTTTCCTGAATTACTCTTAAAAGTTTTACCTGCATACTCATTGGCATATCGCCAATTTCATCTAAAAATATACTACCACCATTAGCTAATTCAAATTTTCCTTTTTTTCCACCTTTTTTAGCACCTGTAAATGCACCATCTTCATATCCAAACAATTCTGATTCCAATAAATCCGATGGTATAGCTCCACAATTAATTTTTACAAAAGGATCTAACCTTCTGTTACTAGCATTATGAACTGAATGAGCATATAATTCTTTACCTGTTCCACTTTCTCCTACAATTAAAATATTAGAATTTGTATTTGCAGCTCTTTTAGCAAGAATTTTGACTTTTTTATTCTTAGAAGATGCTCCTGCAATATCATTAAAAAAATATTTAGCTTTCCTATTTTTTTCTAATTTATTTCTGGATTTTTCATTGTTTGTTAAACTATCTAGCTTTCGAGATAAAAAATAAAAATCATTTATGTCCTTAAACATTATTTTACCTATGGCTCCAATAATTTTTTCTTCTTTTTTTATTGGAATCCTCATTGAAATAGTTTTATTGTGATTTATTTTTTGAACTTCTCCAATTTCCACATTACCACTTTTTAAAACTCTATGTAACTTTGTGTTTTTTATAACATCTTCTACATATTTACCTTCAGGGTTTTTACAATTTATAAATCTTTTATAACATTCGCTCATCAATACGATTTTACCATTTTCATCTATTACTACTATGCATTCATTTATAGTATCTAAAACTTTATTAACAACATCTAGAGTTGATTTATAATATTTTATTCTCTCTTCCATATCAATATATTTGCTATAATCTATAGATTCTGCTGATTTTAAGTCCTTTACTTTATTATAATCTTCTAATTCAATATGTTTATTATCTTTTAAATAGTCTTCCTCATTTCTTAATATATCTACATGTTTTTTATCAAAAATACCATTTTTATTTTTTAATAATTTTTTATTTTTATCGGATAGTACTTTATTTTTATTACTTATAGTTATTAAATCTTTGTTAATATTTTCACTTATAATTTTAAAGTCTTCCTCTATAAACATAAAATATACCTCCTAAGGAACTACCTTTAGTTTGATTATATATCTTATTACATTTTTTTTCAATTATTCATATATAATACATTAAGATTTTAAGCATCCTTTACTATTTTAAAAGTATAGCTTTATATATTTAATATCAAATATATAAAGGCTTAAAACAACTTATTTTTAATATTCAATTATAATAATATAAAAAAAATGAGATATATTTATATATCCCATTCTTTTTTATATGATTTATATATTTTCAAACTTAGATTTATACTTATTACTTATGTTTAACTATTAATTTTAACTATTAGCTTGCTTTATTTCTTCTATCATAGGAGGTAGTATTTTTTTATAATCTCCTACTATTGACATATCAGCTACTTTCATTATTGGTGCTGATTCATCTTTATTTATAGCTACAATATAATCACTTTCTTGCATTCCTGCTAAATGTTGAATAGCTCCTGATATTCCACAAGCAATATAAAGATTAGGTCTAACAGTTTTTCCTGTTTGTCCTACTTGATAAGCTTTATCTATCCAGCCATTATCAATAGCAGCACGGGAACCTGATATTGCACCACCCATTAAATCTGCTAATTGTTTTAATAAATCAAAACCTTCTGGACCTCCAAGTCCTCTTCCACCTGAAACAAGTATTTTTGCTTCACTTATGTCTTCAATTTGTTTAGCTAATTTAACAACATCTTTTATCTTTACTCTTATATCTGATTCTTTTAAACTTACTTTTACATTTTCAATAGTACCTTTTCTATTGCTATCTTTTTCTAATTTTGCAAAAACTCCTGGTCTTACTGTAGACATTTGTGGCCTATTATTTTCACAAGCTATTGTAGCCATTAAATTTCCACCAAAAGCAGGTCTTGTCATTAAAAGATTTTTCTTTTCATCATCTATATCTAAACCTGTACAATCTGCTGTAAGTCCTGTTCCTAATCTTGAAGAAATTCTTGGTCCTAAATCTCTTCCTATATAAGTTGCTCCAACTAGTAATACTTCTGGTTTTCTTTCTTCTATCAAATCATATATAACTTTTGTATATCCATCTGTTGTATAATTTTTTAATAATGGATTATTTACATATAGTACTTTATCAGCACCATGTTCTACTAACTGTTTTGGTATATCATCAATATTATGACCTAGTAAAACAGCTGTTAATTCTACTCCTAATTTTTTAGCTAATTCTTTACCTTTACCTACTAATTCTAAAGCTACCTTTTGTAGTTTTCCATCTCTTTGTTCTGCAAAAACCCATATGCCTTTAAAATCTGATATATTCATCATATCGCCCCCAACTTAAACATAATGTTTTTCTTTTAATTTTCCTACTGCAAACTGTGCCGCTTCTTTAAAAGGCTTATCTACTAAAACCCCTTCTCTTTTTGTTTCCTTTGTAACAGACTTCATAACTCTAGTTGGTGAACCTGAAAGACCTAATAGTGATTTATCAGCACCTATATCTTCTGCATTCCATATTTTTATTTCTTTATCAAAGCATTCGAATATATTTCTCATATGCATATATCTTGGAGTATTCAAATCTTTTATAGCAGTTAATAATACTGGCATTTTTACAGATATTATTTCGTAACCATCTTCTAATGCCTTTTTAACTTCTAAACCATCATTACATAAATCTACATCTTCTACATAAGTAACTTGAGGTATATTTAAATGTTCAGCCATCTCTGGTCCTACTTGAGCTGTATCCCCATCTATTGCTTGTCTACCAGCAAAAATTATATCATAATCTAATTTTTTAACAGCAGTAGCTAGTGCATATGAAGTTGCTAATGTATCTGCTCCTGCAAATGCTCTATCAGATATAAGTACTGCTTCATCGGCACCCATAGCTAAAGCTTCTCTTAATGCATCTTTAGCTTGTGGAGGTCCCATACTTATTACAGTAACTTTTGCACCATGATTTTCTTTTAATATTAATGCTTCTTCTAAAGCATTCTTATCATCTGGATTAATAATAGATGGAACTCCTTCTCTTATTAAAGTTCCTTTTACTGGATCTATTTTAACTTCATTTGTATCCGGTACTTGTTTTAAACAAACAACTATATTCATATAAAACTCCTCCTAGTGTAGTAGGTTATTAGCTATAACCATTTTTTGAACTTCTGAAGTTCCTTCATAAATTTCAGTTATTTTTGCATCTCTCATCATTCTTTCCATTGGATAATCTTTGGTATATCCATATCCTCCAAAGATTTGAACAGCCTTAGTTGTTACATACATTGCTGTTTCTGATGCATATAATTTAGCTTCTGCTGCATCTGCTGTAAATTTATATCCATTAGCTTTTTTCCAAGCTGCTTTATAAACAAGATGTTTAGCTGCATCTACTCTTACTTTCATATCAGCTATATACCATTGTAATCCTTGAAATTTAGCTATTTTTCTACCAAATTGTTTTCTTTCTTTCATATATTGAATAGCTCTTTCTAAAGCACCTTCTGCAATTCCTAGAGCTTGAGATGCTACCCCAATTCTTCCACCATCTAGGGTTTTCATAGCCATGTTAAATCCTTTTCCTTCTTTTCCAAGTAGATTTTCTTTTGGAACTTTTACATCTTCAAATATAAGTTCAGTAGTTGATGATGCTCTTATTCCCATTTTTTCCTCTGTCTTTCCTATACTAAATCCTGGCATTCCTTTTTCTAATATAAATGCTGAAATTCCTCTAGTTCCTTTACTTCTATCTGTCATAGCAATTACAACAAATACGTCTGCTACGCCACCATTTGTTATAAATATTTTTGAACCATTTAATACATAATGATCTCCTTCTAAAACAGCTACACTTTGTTGACCTGAAGCATCTGTACCTGCATTAGGTTCTGTTAAAGCAAAAGCTCCTAGTTTTTTACCACTTAAAAGATCAGGTAAATACTTTCTCTTTTGCTCTTCTGTACCAAACTCAAATATTGGCCAACAACATAAAGAAACATGTCCTGATAAAATTACAGAAGTAGTTCCACAGGATTTAGCTAACTCTTCAACTGCCATAATATAGCTTAAATAGTCTGTTCCTGCTCCACCATATTCTTTTGGATATGGCATTCCAAACATACCATACTTGGCCATTTTTTTTACTGTTTCCATTGGATATCTTTCTGTTTCATCTATTTCTGCAGCTAATGGTTCTACTTCATTTTCTACGAATTCGCTTAGCATTTGCTTAACAAGTTTTTGTTCTTTTGATAAACCAAATTCCATATTTAGTCCCCCTATTATTTCTGAAACTTTATTTTAACTATAATATTTTAGTATTAGGCATTCTAAAATAAATAATAAATAAAATATGCCACAGATATTTTGTAAAATACACCACTTAGCCTTGCTGATACTTGTTATATCAGTAGGTTCCAAGAAAAAAGCACTTGGCAAATTAGACTAGTTTACTAACTAATTTTTTATTTATTTAAATATGCCTTAATTTAATGCTGAAAATTTACTACACATTTAATTGCATCATTAAAATAAAATATATTTTAATGATGCAATTATAATCTTATTTTTAAGAAGCTTTAAGTCCACGGCCTTTAAAGGTCCACAGCTATTAACCTCTTATAAAACTTACTAATATCTTTCAACAATAACAGCAGTTCCCATTCCACCACCTATACATAAAGTAGCTAATCCACGTTTTGAATCTCTTTTTTCCATTTCATATAATAGAGTAGTTAAAATTCTTGCTCCTGAACATCCAATTGGATGACCTAAAGCTATAGCACCACCATTTACGTTTACTTTATCCATATCAAATCCTAAATCTTTAGCTACAGCTAAACTTTGAGCTGCAAAAGCTTCATTTGCTTCTATTAAATCTAAATCTTCTATTTTTAAATTTGCTCTTTCTAAAGTCTTTTTAGTTGCATGGAATGGTCCATATCCCATTATGCTTGGATCTACACCACTAGAACCATAAGAAACTATTTTAGCTAAAGGTTTAATTCCTAATTCTTTTGCTTTTTCTTCACTCATAATAACTAAAGCAGCAGCACCATCATTTATTCCTGAAGCATTACCTGCTGTAACTGTTCCATCTTTTTTAAATGCTGGTCTTAATTTAGAAAGACTTTCTTTAGTAGTTCCAAATCTAGGGAATTCATCAGTATCAAATACTGTTTCACCTTTTCTGCTTTTGATAACTACTGGTACTATTTCATCTTTAAATCTTCCTTCTTTTATAGCTTTTTCTGCTTTTTGTTGTGATTTAGCTGAAAATTCATCCTGTGCTTCTCTTGTTATTCCCCATTGTTCTGCTATATTTTCAGCTGTAATTCCCATATGATAATTATTAAAAGCTTCCCATAAACCATCTTTTATCATTTCATCTACAACTTTTCCATCACCCATTCTATGTCCCCATCTTGCTTTTTGTAAAAGATAAGGTGCTGTAGACATACTTTCTGTACCACCTGCTACTACTATGTCGTCGTCTCCTAATTTTATTAGTTGAGTTGCTAAACTTACTGATCTAAGGCCTGATCCACAAACTTTATTAATTGTAAAGCTTGGTACTTCTATTGGTATTCCTGCTTTTACAGCAGCTTGTCTTGTTGAGTTTTGACCAAGTCCTGCTTGAAGTACATTTCCCATTATAACTTCATCAACTTTTTCAGGTGCTACATTAGCTCTCTTTAAAGCTTCTTTTATAACTAAAGTTTCCAATTCTATAGCTGAAACATTTTTTAATGCTCCCCCAAACTTTCCTACTGGTGTTCTAACTGCACTAGCGATAACAACATTTTTCATTTTCAATACCTCCAAGATTAATTATTTTATTATGTTAAAACCTTTTCCCTATTTTCATTCTTAGTAATTATCTTTTATAATCATAAAATCCTTTTCCAGTTTTTCTTCCAAGCATTTTTCCTCTAACCATCTTTGTTAGTAATGGATGAGGTCTATATTTTGAATCTCCAAATTCAGAGTATAATACATTCATTATTGCTAAACATACATCATTACCAATTAAATCAGCTAAAGCTAAAGGTCCCATAGGATGATTAGCTCCTAATTTCATAGCTGTATCAATATCTTCTGCACTAGCAATTCCTTCTGCATATATGCCTATAGCTTCATTTATCATAGGTATAAGCATTCTATTAACTATAAATCCTGGTGCTTCTTCTACTTCTACTGGTTGTTTACCAAGTTCTTTTGCCATTTCAATTACAGCATTTTTAGTTTCTTCTGAAGTTGCTATTCCTTTTATAACTTCTACTAATTTCATTACAGGTACTGGATTAAAGAAATGCATTCCTATTACTTTATCTGGTCTGTTTGTACTACTTGCAATTTCTGTTATTGATAAAGAAGATGTATTAGTTGTTAATATAGCTTCTGGTTTACAAATCTTATCTAGCTGACCAAATATATCTTTTTTTATTTCTATATTTTCTAGAGATGCTTCAACTATAAAATCAGCATCTTTAGCTAAATTCATATCTGTGGTAACAGTTATTCTGCTAAGGATTTCATCTTTTTGATCTTCTGTAATTTTGCCTTTTTTAACTTGTTTTTCAAAGCTTTTTACTATTTTGTCCATTCCTTTGCCAACAAATCTTTTTAAAATAACTTCATGTCCAGCTTTTGCAAAAGTTTGAACAATGCCAGTTCCCATTGTTCCTCCACCTAATATAAATACTTTCATATTTATGCCTCCTTGAAATTTAATATTTATTAATAAAGTTTGGCTTCCTTTTTTCTAAAAAAGCTTCCATCCCTTCTTTTTGGTCTTTAGTTGCAAAACATAAGCCAAATATATCTTTTTCAATTGCCATTCCTGTTTCAATATCTGTTTCTATTCCTCTATTTATAGCTGTCTTTGCATATCTAACAGCACCTTGAGGTTTACAAGCTATTTTCTCCCCTAACTTTAATGCTTCTTCTAATAAATTTTCTTTAGGTACTACTTTATTAACAAGTCCTATTTTTAGGGCTTCATCAGCCTTTATAATATCTGTTGTAAGTATTAGTTCTTTTGCTTTACCTAATCCTACTAAGCGTGAAAGTCTTTGTGTTCCTCCAAATCCTGGAGTTATTCCTAATCCTACTTCTGGTTGACCAAATTTAGCTCTTTCTGAAGCTATTCTTATATCACAACACATTGCTAATTCACATCCGCCACCTAAAGCAAATCCATTTACAGCTGCTATAGTTGGTTTTTCCATTTTCTCTATTCTTCTAAATAATCCTCCACCTAAATCTCCAAAGATTCTTCCTTCTCTAGGTGTTTTATCTTTCATCTCTGAAATATCAGCTCCAGCTACAAAAGCTTTACCTTTTCCTGTTATTATAACTACATAAACATCTTCATCATTTTCTATATTATCTAAAATTGTATTAAATTCTCTTAACACTTGAGTGTTTAAAGCATTAAGTACAGATTCTCTATTTAAACTCAAAATAGCAATATGATTTTTTTTCTCTATTAAAATATTTTCACTATCCACTTAAGCAACCCCCTCACTTTTATATAAAGCAACTTCTATGCCAACATTTAAAATATGATTTTTTTTCACAAATAAAAGCTATTATTTTAACAATAATAGCTTGTTTATAGGATTATCTTGATAAAAATTTATTTATCTATTTTTCACTTTTTATATTTGAAATTGTATATATAATATACATTAATTTAAATTTATTATTAAAATTACAGTTGAAACCCTTTATGTAGCAAATATAGATAAAATTATGTCTATATTTTATACATGTTTATTCTTTTTACACATGCTATGCAATTTTATAACAAAAAAATAAAACATATTTATAAATTAACTCTATAAATATGTTTAAAAAATAACTAACTTTATATTATATTAATTTTAGATAAGCCCACCTAAAACTTTTTTGTCCCACTTATCTTTATTAATATATTCCCTATTAAAATAAAAAATCCTCTATAATATATCAAATTAAGCCTATGAAAATAAATAAGGAATGAAATTGTACTTTAAAAAAATACTTAGAATAAATAAACTATTCTAAGTTATTTTAAAACCATTATATTAAAGATGCATCTAGCATCACTTCTTCATCATAAAATGCTAAAACTATTCTATCTATAGTTTCTTTCGTATTTGGAACACTAAAGCTTTTATTTTTGTAACTCCATTTGTTACCTTGTATTTTTTTTATTCTTCTTATTCTGTCTTCTGTATAATTAAAACTAACATACAGCCTATCATCATCATCTTTCTCTTTACTAATAAGTATTGGCATTTTCTTCTCTCCTAATAAAAATTTTAATTTATATTATTATCATTTTACAAAACTTTCTTTACTTTATCAATGATATAATTAGACCATTTCAAAGATTCTTCCTTTAAAAGTTAAAGACTATTATATATTTATACAATACTTTATACTATATCTTCTTTTTTCATATTTATATATGAAAATATTATATGTATATATTATATAATTTTTGTTTATAATACTTCTTATTTATTAAAGAAAACTTCAAAAACAAATTCTTAAAATAATGATAAATAATTTAGAAATTCTAACTTTTACAATTAAGCTATATTTTCTTACAAAAAAATAAAGCTATTAACTAGTAAAATTAATAGCTTTATTTATATGAAAATAAATAACAAATTAAAATATTCTATATGAAAAATTTAAGTACAAATAATATGCCTACTATAAAAGTAGTTAAACTTACATCTTTACCTTTTCCTGATACAACTTTTATAACGATATATGATACTATACCAAATACTATTCCATCAGATATACTATAAGATAAAGGCATCATTATTATTGTAAGAAAAGCTGGTATTGCTTCTGTAAAATTCTCTAATTCTATATCTTTTATTGGAGATATCATAAATAATCCAACTAGTACTAGTGAAGGTGCTGTTGCAGGTGATGGTATCATTATAAATAATGGTGATAAAAATAATGCAATAAAAAACATCATCGCTGTAGATACTGCAGTTAGCCCTGTTCTTCCGCCTTCTGCAACTCCTGAAGCACTTTCTACAAAAGTACTTACAGTACTAGTTCCTAAACAAGCACCTATTGTAGTTCCTATAGAATCTGAAAACAAGGCTTGTTTAGCTCTTGGAACATTACCTTTTTCATCTAACATATTAGCTTTAGTAGCTACACCAACTAATGTACCTACAGTATCAAACATGTCCATAAATAATAATGTAAATAACGCAATTGCCATATTAGGCGTAAATATACTTTTCCACTCAAATTTTAAAAATATAGGACTTATTGAAGGAGGCATACTAAATAAACTACTTGGCATCTTTGTTATCCCCATAGGTATTCCTATTAAAGTTGTAACAACTATTCCTATAAGTAGTGATCCTCTAACATTTTTAGCTAATAAAATTCCAGTTATAAGTATTCCTATAATAGCTAATAATCCATCTCCACTTGTAACATTTCCTAAAGCTAAAATAGTACCTCCATCTTTTGGATGAAGCACTATATGTGCATTATCTAATCCTATGAATGCTATTAAAAGTCCTATACCTACTGATATAGATTTTTTTATATTATTAGGTATAGAATTAACTATAGCCTCACGAACATTAAATATAGTCAGTAAAATAAATATAATACCTTCTAAAAATACAGCAGTTAAAGCAAACTGCCATGAATATCCCATTTGTTTTACTATGGTAAAAGCGAAAAAAGCATTTAATCCCATTCCTGGAGCTTGAGCAAATGGCAACTTAGCATATAATCCCATAAGTAATGTAGCAATAACTGCAGATAGGGCTGTTGCTGTAAAAACCGCTCCAAAATTCATTCCTGTTTGAGACAATATACTTGGATTAACTACTAATATATATGCCATAGTCATAAAAGTAGTTATACCTGCTAAAATTTCTGTTTTAACATTTGTGTTATTTTCTTTTAATTTGAAAAAATGTTCCATAATTCTCCACCTTCTGTTCTTTTTTGACACCAATAAATATTATCAAATACAAACATTAAAGTCAATGAGATTTACGAACATTTTTCCCCATATATACATTATATTTTGTAATATAACTAAATATTATAATACATTACACTTTTTTATATCTTTATTCTTTTTCTTATACTGAACTAATATTACTGAAGCAATTATAAGTACCATTCCTAGTATCTGTAATATTTCTAGATACTCTTTAAAAAATATCAATCCTAAAATAGCAGCTACTATAGGTTCTACACTTGATACTATACTAACTGTACTAGAATCTATGTATTGAAGCGCTTTCATAAAACATCCGTTCGGTATAACCGTTGCTATAAAGCCTATTCCTAACACAAAAATCACAGATTTTATACTAGTTATTTTACCTAATAATAAAAATGGTGGTTTAAACATCCATAAGAATATAGCCGCAAATAAAAAGGAATATAATAATGTGGTTTTATAAGAGCCTCTCTTTACTGCAACTTTACCTAAAACATTTTGTAGAGCTACTGTAAAGCCTGATACTACTCCCCATATGATACCTGGTAAATTTACTTTAAATGATGCAGGATCATATCCTTTTACTATTAAAAAACATCCACCTACAGCTAAAAATAATGCTATAACCTTTTGAACTGTAAACTTATCTTTAAAAATAAAATATGACATTATCATTACCATTATAGGATTAGTAAATAATAGTACCGATGCTGTAGCAATGCTTGTATATTCTATAGCATAAGTAAAAGCTACAAACATACCATCTAAAGCTACTAACCCATAAATCATGTAAAATAATAAACTTTTTATATCTGTTTTAAAGGCGCTTCTATCTTTTATTAAATTAATTATTAAATAAAAGATAACTGCAACTGACGGCCTTAAAGCAGCTATTTCAATAGAATCAAACCCTAATATGTTTAACTCTCTAGTTAATACTCCCATCATACCCCAAGAAGTTCCTGCTAAAAGTACAAGGGCATAACCTTCTTTTATTTTTTTGTCTTCCAAAATATCAACCTCCCTAAGCATATGAATATATAATATAACGTTATCATATAAAATTCAATAGATTTTACGAAAAAATGTAAGGGCTTTCACATTTTTTTAAAATACTACTCTTTTTATACAAAGTAGTATTTTAAAATTGCATTTATATGTACAATTTTCCTTCTATTCTTCTATCATATTGTGTCCATGTTCCTTCTTTACCATTTTTCTTTACTTGATGTATCTTATTCATGTTTGCATCCACATAATCTGCATAATGGACTATAAATGCTTCTTCTGTATTAGGTTTTCTAGGGGACCCATATTCTATTTTACCATGATGTTGAACCAAGCATCCTTTTATTCTTTGTTTAAACTCTTCTGAATAAGTATCAAGGCTAAAAGCTTTCTCAAGCATACTTACTCCTATAACTATATGACTTTCCATTTCTCCTCTTAGTGTATAAGTAAAAGGACCTTTTGTGGATAACTCTTCTATTTTACCTATATCATGAAGTTTTGCAGCTAAAATAGCAATTTCTTTATTTTTACAATCATATCTATAACTTAAAATTTTAGCTAAATACATTACATTCAAAGTATGTTCTGCCAGTCCTCCTATATAGTTATGGTGTTGACTTATTCCCCCAATACCTTTTTTGAATTCAGCTAAAAATTCTTCATTTTTAAAAAAATAATCATTAAGCTTTATACAATCTTTACTTTTAAATTCTTCTTTAGATATTTTTTTTATTTCATCCATTATTTCTTCTATAGGCCTATCTATAGTTGGAAGATAATCTTCTATTTTAAATTCTTCTATTCTTTTAAAATTCTGTACTTCTGTAATATTATTAAATGTACTTTTAAAATGTATAACATCTCCTAAATTAATTGTATCCTCCTTATCTATAACAGAACATTTAAAATCTCCTGTTTTATCTCCAATATACATAATATTTTTATTTTTTTCTCTTCTCAATTTTTTAAATACCATAAAACTAGAGTTTATCTTTTCACCATATTTCATATCCTCAACATAAGTTTTTTTCATATTTACATCTCCTTGATATAAAATCTCTTAAAAACATTTTGTTATTAATAAAATATTTTTACTTTATCTAAAGTTTTAAAAATTTTTATCTTTAATACTTTTATTTACTATTTATAGAATTTATCTATTCTTAAATTTAATAGTTGTAAGATAAAAAAATAAAGGTAATAAATTACCTTTATAATATATTACTTTTTTTCTCTTGGCTTATCTTTGCCAAGTTTTTTTGATTCATTTGAATATCCTATTTCATTAGATGTTTCCATTTTCATTTCAGCTAATTCTTTTTTTGTCTTTTGTCCTGCTTTTTTATTATTTTTACTATTTTTATTATTCTTATGTGACATATAAGTATCCTCCATAAATCCTGTATTATATATAACTTATTGTCCCCATTTATGAAAAATATATTTATATGTAGATTTATAAAAGATATTATATAGATATTTTTTTATTTACAAAAGATAAATTACTTATAAAATATAAACTACTTAGTTTTTTTTAAAATTCTATGTATAAAATATATTGATATTAGTATTCCTACTATACTTATAAGCTGAGCAACTCTTATACTTCCTAAATATAAACTGTCTGTTCTTAGTCCTTCTATAAAAAATCTTCCAAAAGAATATAATCCTATATAGGACATAAAAACTATTCCTCTTTCATTAACTTTTTTCAATAAATAAACTAAAAATATACATATTAATATATTCCAAATAGATTCATATAAAAATGTTGGATGATAATATGTACCATCTATAAACATACCCTTTTGTACAAATTTAGGAAACTTACTTATAAACTCAAAGGATACTGGTCCTCCATGAGCTTCTCCGTTAAAAAAGTTTCCCCATCTTCCTATTGCCTGGCCTAATATTATAGAGGGAGCTGCAATGTCTGCATATTCTAAAAAACTTTCTTTTTTATGTCTTACATATAAATACACTGCTAAAACACCAAAAATTATTCCTCCATGAATAGCTAATCCACCTAGCCTTATATTAAATATATTAATTAAATTATTTCTATAACTATCAAACTCAAAAATAACATAGTATAATCTTGCTCCTATAACTGCTGAAGGAAATGCTACTAAGAAAATATTAGTAAATTCATCAAAACTAGTTTTCCTTACCTTACAATTGTACATAGCTAATAATAATGCTAATACTGCCCCTATAGAAATTATTACACCATACCATCTAATTTCAAAACTTCCTACATGAAATGCTACTGGATTCATTATATCCCACCTTTATGTTTATTTAATATTTAATCTAGTTACTACTCCTACTAACTCATTATAAACCACTCACTAAAAATTATTACTTATTTTATATTAAAATTCAATGAATATTTATATAAGGCATATTAAAATAAAAAAGCATATACTTTATTTAAGCATACACTTTATTAAAATTAAAAAACTATTATTTTTTTTCATAAAAACATATATTAGCTTCTATTTTTTCTCTTTCTAAATTTAAAACAACATAAGAAAACCATCTTTCTTTTAATTTTCTCATAGGGGATCCTGGATTTATAATTAAAATTTTGTTTTTTGTTTTTACAATAGGTTGATGACTATGTCCAAATATTATTATATCTACTTTATCATTTTTAAAAGTTTCATAAGCTCTATCCATAGTATTTTTACCTTTACCATGTCCATGAAAGAGTCCAATCCTATAACCACATAATTTAATTATTTCCTTTTCTTTTAAATTTTTTTTTATTTCATTTCTATCGTTATTTCCCCATACTCCAATAAATTTTTTACTTCTTTTTAATTTTTCAACTACTTTAAAAGAAGTAAAATCTCCTAAATGTATTATCATATCTACGTTTTTTAAAGATTTATCTATAAATTTATCAAGTTTATGAGTATTTTTATCTATATGAGTATCAGATATTACTCCTATTTTAATAAGTATCACCACCTAAATTCTTCTATTGTTTACTTCCACAATTGCTACAATACATAGCATCTGAATCTAATTCTTCTCCACAATTTTTACATAATTTTTTATTCTTATTTTTACTTATTCCCTTTTTTAAATATATTATATCTTTTTTTAACTTTTCTATTTGTTTACAATGCTTAACATAATAATCACTAACCTTTTCATTATTTTTATAATCTTTATATAATCTTCTACCTATTTTCTCATATAAATCTTCTACTTCTCTTTCTAAGGAGCTGACTTTAGCTGATGACTTAGATATTTCTAAAAGATTCTGAGATTTATCTACTAAATTATTTCCACCTTTTTGAATAGAATCTTTTACTTTATCAATAGTATATTTTATATCCATATTCATACCTCCTTTAATATATGGTATGAATATACCAATATTAATGTACAAAATTATTCATATTAAATAAACTTTTCTTATACTATATAATAAACAATTTATTTTATGGAGGGTTTTATGAAAAAGTTCCCTTTAAATATAGCTCATAGAGGTGCTAGTACCTCTGCTCCTGAAAACACTATGCCTGCTTTTGAAAGGGCTATTAAAGATCACTGTGATTGTATAGAACTAGATGTTCATTTAAGTCATGATAACATTCCAGTAGTAATACATGATGAAACTTTAAACAGAACTACTAATGGCTATGGTAGAGTTAGTGATTTTACTGTATGTGAATTGAAAAAATTAGATGCTGGAAAATATTTTTCTAAAGAATTTATAAATACTAAAATCCCTACTTTAGAAGAAGTTTTTAAATTAGTAGTTAAATATAATACTTCATTAGACATAGAAATAAAACAAAGCACTGGTGACATAGAAAAAAAAGTTATAGATCTTATTTTTAAATATAATTACGAAAATAAAGTTATAATAACATCTTTTAATCCAAAATCATTAGTAACAACAAAAAAATTATGTCCTAATATAGAAACCGGTCTTCTATTTTTCCTATTACAAAGAGATCCTATTGATTCAGCAAAAAAAATAAATGCTAATGCTCTATGTGCCAATTTTAATTTTGTAAATACACTAAATAAAGAATATATAAAAAAAATATCCGATAATAATTTAAAATTATTCACTTTTACTGTTAATAAAAAAAGTGATATGGTACATATGATTAAAAAAAATGTAGATGGTATAATCACTAATAACCCTTATGAACTTTATAAATTAAAAACTAATCCTTTTAAAAGATTATTTTATTCTCTTAATTTTAAAAAATGATAAAAGAAATTCCTAAAACTACAAATACGAAATCCTAAATTAAATAAGTAAGAGTTAAAATTATAATTTTAACTCTTACTTATTAACCTTATAATTAACATATAATTAAAAACACATACAAAATAAAATCCACATCTTTAACTTATTATTTATTTTCATATTCCTTATATATTACAAAATAATATGATTTATTGTTTTATAATTTAAACTTATTTATTATGTTATCTAAATCTATAGTAACATTTTTAAGTTTTTCTGCTGTTTCAGATACATTTTCCATAGAACTTGTTTGTTCTTGAACTGAAGCTGAAACTTCTTCTGTAGAAGCTGCTGATTCTTCTGCTATAACTGATATCCCTTGGATTGATTGTAAAACTTTTTCTTTATCTTTATATACTTTTTTAATATTATTTGCTAAATGGTTGATTTGATCTACTATATTATTTACAGAAGATGTTATTTCATTAAATGCGTTACTTGAATCTAACATAGCACTATCAACTTCACAAACAACTTTTTTAGATAAATCCATATTCTCTTTAGTCTTCTCTATTTCTGCTCGTATATTATTTACGATATCTTCTATCTCTTTAGTTGACTTTGTAGTTTGTTCTGCCAATTTTCTTATTTCATCTGCTACAACGGAGAACCCTTTGCCTGCCTCTCCAGCTCTTGCGGCTTCAATAGCCGCATTTAAAGCTAACAGGTTAGTCTGCTCTGCTATTGATTTTATAGAGCTTACAATCTCTCCTACAGCACCTGATTTATTTGCTAAAGTATTTATGTTATCTCCTAAACTATTATTAATTTTATTATTATTTTTAAATTTTTCTATAGTTTTTTCCATAGAAATTATACTATCTTTACTTATATCTTTTGTTTCTAATGCTATCTCTTTAACTTTATCTGCCCCATCATTTGTAACTTTAATCTCATCTGCTAAACTTTTTAATTTTTCCGATCCATTTTGAGCATCTGCTGCCTGGTCCATAGATCCTTTAGCAAGCTCATCAACTGTTGTTGCTACCGCTTCTATAGATTCTGTCATTTCACTAGTAGTACCATCTACCTCTTTTGAATAATTTAAAACATTTAAAGAGCTTGTTTTTAGTTCTTCTACTATAAATTTCAATTCTTCTCTAAGACTTATTACAGCTTCACCTATAACTCCTATTTCATCTTTATATTTTTTAAACTCTTCTCTTTCTTTGTTATCACTTAAATCTAATTTTTTTATCTTTTTCACTAAATCAGTAACTTTTAAAATTGGTGTTGATATTTTATTAGCTAAATACAAAGATAATATTATTGATACTACTAAAACTGCTATTATGACCCATATAAAGGTTACCATCATATTACTTAGTGGCTTTTTAAATTCTTTAAGTGACACCGCAAATCCTACTGACCAATCAGAAGAAGGTATTTTAGTCCTAGTAAATACTTTATTTTCCTTATCATAGTCTTTTAAAATTTTTATCTCTTTATCTTTTGAATTTATAGAATTTATATCCTTTAATCTTCCATCTAAAACTTTCTCTATATTGCAATAATTTTCTTCTTTAGGTTTAAAATCTTTATTTTTATGAACTAATATATTATTACTACTATCTAACAAAAAACCATAACTATTTTTTACCGGTGTGGCATCTTTAACTAATTTAGTTAAATAATCTAATACTACATCCATTCCTATTACTCCTATTGTTTTTCCTGAACGTTTTACAGGCTTTGCAATAGTTATAACCATTTTATTAAATTTTTTATCTATATAAGGAGATGAATATATTACTTTATCCTTTTCTATAGCTTCTTTATACCAGCTTCTATCTCTACAATCATAATCTTTAGTAGGTATCCAACCATTCCCTGATATAAATTTTTTATCTTCAAATCCTATATACATTCCTATTATATCCTTATTTTCTTTTAATTGATTTTTAAAATATGTATATACATATTTAGTATCATATTTATTATTATACTGAAGATCTACTGCCATAGAATCTATTACCTTAGATTTTGAAACCATCCACCCATCTATAATTGATCCATATTTTTCTGAAGCAACACTTATATTATTAGAACATTCTTTCATAACTGTTTTATAAAAAAAATAATAACTTACAGAAGAACAAATAGTTATAATCAATATACTTAATAAAGAAATCATAACTACTATCCTTGATTTTATACTCTTCATTCTCTCCCCCTCTTTCAAAATATTTATAAAATAATAACATTAATTAATTATTCGTTATATAATTGCAAAAATTAATATTTTTTCTTTTATTGTAACTTTTTTGAATTTAGAATAGAAAAAAGTCATTTGTATTTCAAAATGACTTTTTATTTTCCAATATTCTATTTTATTTTCAAAGAGAAGGAAATCATAAATTACTTAACTTCACTTACTTTTAATTTACTAAAAAATATATAATTTCTAAATAATAAAAAGCAGCTACTTAATTTAAGTAACTGCTTCTTTATCCTATATTTCATCTTATTTAAAATATCTGTTTAATAATCCTTTAAATGCTGAACCATGTCTTGCTTCATCTTTACACATTTCATGTACTGTATCATGTATAGCATCGTAATTTAATTTTTTAGCTAAAGTAGCTAGATCTTTTTTACCTTGGCAAGCACCATGTTCTGCATCTACTCTCATTTGTAAGTTCTTTTCTGTACTATCTGTAACAACCTCTCCAAGTAATTCTGCAAATTTAGCAGCATGTTCTGCTTCTTCAAAAGCTATTCTTTTATAAGCTTCAGCTACTTCTGGGAATCCTTCTCTATCAGCTTGACGACTCATTGCTAAATACATCCCAACTTCTGTACATTCTCCTGTAAAGTTAGCTCTTAATCCTTCTATAACTTCTGGATCAACATCCTTTGCTATACCTATTTTATGTTCATCTGCCCAAACCATTTCTATATCTGATTTTTCTGTAAATTTATCGCTTCCTACTCCACACTGAGGACATCTTTCTGGTGCCTCATTTCCTTCATGAATATAACCACATACTGTACATACAAATTTTTTCATATTTAATTCCTCCAATTTAATTTTTTATTTATATTAATCATTTTATTTTCTCGTTGTTGACAATTATTATTATATAATAACTATTATATTTTATCAAGACCTTTTTTAAAATTTTTTATGATTTTAAGTATTTTTTTTATTTATATATAATTCCTTTTAAATAGTTAGAATCCTCTAAAAATTCTAACTATTTAATACAATCTTAATAAAGTTAATAAAAACATCAAAATTCATCACAACTACCTCCTTATTGGAATACTATATAGTTATATATAATATATACTGGGGGGTCTTTATATGAATAACTCAGAACCTTTTGAAATAACTGAAGATGTAATAGAAGAATGTCTCTCTGAGTGTTTAGATAAATAATGATTATAATCTTATACCTGTATAAATATTTATCGTATATTTACGTAAGATTCATTACAAAAATATAAGTGTAGATTTGTCTTTAAACAAATCTACACTTATATAGGCTGCCAAATTCTATTGTTTTAAAATATTATTTAATTTTTTTAATTTATTTTTATCTAAGGAATCCACATCTTGAAGCTTATATGGAATTTTCATTTCTTTATATTTATTTACTCCTAATGTATGATAAGGTAATAATTCTACTTTCTCCACATTATTAAAAGTTTTTATATAATCTCTTAATTTTCCTATATGCTTTTCATCATCAGTTACCCCAGGAACTACTACATGTCTTATCCAAAGTTTTTTGTTTAACTTATTAACAGCATTTTTAAATTTAATAAACTCTTTCATATCTCTACCACAAATATTAAAATAATTTTTATCATCTATATGTTTAATATCTAACATAACTAAATCTGTATATTTTAATATTTCTTCATAATTTCCAAGTCCTACTCCTGCAGTATCTAAAACTGTATTTAAGTTATTTTCTTTACATAACTTAAAAAATCTCAAAAGAAACTCTGGCTGCATAAGTGGCTCTCCTCCAGAACAAGTTACTCCACCATTGTTTTTAAAGTAAGGTTTATACCTTTTAACTTTCTTTATTAAATCCTCAGCTTCTATCTCTTCTCCACCTTTTAAATCCCAAGTGTCTGGATTATGGCAATATAAGCATCTTAAAGTACACCCTTGGAAAAAAACTACAAATCTTATACCTGGTCCATCTACTAATCCTAAAGTCTCTATAGAATGTATTTTTCCCATTAAATCATCCCTTTACATGTTTTTATGGAAAGTTCTGCTTATAACTTCAAGTTGTTGTTCTCTTGTTAATCTATTAAAATTAACTGCATATCCAGATACTCTTATAGTAAGTGTAGGATATTTCTCTGGATTCTCCATTGCATCTACTAATACTTCTCTATTTAACACATTTACATTTAAATGATGAGCTTTTTGAACAAAGTACCCATCCAATATTGAAGTTAAATTATCTACTCTATCTTCAAAACTCTTTCCTAAAGCTTCTGGAACTATAGAAAATGTATTAGATACTCCATCTTGGCATACATCTTTATAAGGAATTTTAGCAACAGAATTTAAAGATGCTAAAGCTCCATTTTCATCTCTTCCATGCATTGGGTTTGCTCCAGGAGCAAAAGCTTCTCCAAGTTTTCTTCCATCTGGTGTAGAACCAGTCTTTTTACCATACACCACATTTGATGTTATAGTAAGTACAGATAAAGTATGCTCTGCATCTCTATATGTTTTGTGTTTCTTTAATTCACTAATAAAGTTTTCAACTATTTCTACTGCTATAGTATCTACTTTATCATCATCATTACCATACTTAGGGAACTCCCCTTCTATGTCAAAATCTATAGCTATTCCATTTTCCCTTATAGGTTTTACCTTAGCAAAATTTATAGCACTTAATGAATCTGCAGCTACTGAAAGACCTGCTACTCCAAAAGCCATAAATCTATGAACATCTGAATCATGAAGAGCCATCATTCCAGCTTCGTAAGCATATTTATCATGCATATAATGTATTATATTCATTGTATTTACATACATACCTGCTACATACTCTAATACTTTTAAATAATTTTCTTTAACTTTATCATAATCTAATACTTCATCTTCAATAGGATCTATATTAGGTACAACTTTTATTCCTTTTTTCTCATCTATTCCACCATTTATAGCATATAACAACGCTTTAGCTAGATTGCATCTTGCTCCGAAAAATTGCATATCTTTTCCTATCCTCATTGCTGATACACAACAAGCTATTCCATAATCATCTCCATATATAGGTCTCATAACATCATCATTTTCATATTGTATAGAATCTGTTTTTATAGATATTTTAGCACAATATTTTTTAAAGTTTTCTGGTAATTGTTGTGACCAAAGTATTGTAATATTAGGTTCTGGTGCTGCTCCTAAGTTAATTAAAGTATGTAAAAATCTAAAAGATGTTTTAGTTACTAAAGTTTTACCATCATATCCCATTCCACCTATAGATTCTGTTACCCAGTTTGGATCTCCTGAAAATAACTCATTATATTCTGGTGTTCTAAGATGCCTAACTAATCTTAGCTTTATTACAAATTGATCTATAATTTCTTGTGCTTCTTTTTCTGTTATAATTCCTTCTTTTAAATCTTTTTCTATATATATGTCAATAAAAGTACTAACTCTTCCAAGGGACATTGCCGCTCCATTATTTTCTTTAACTGCAGCTAAATATCCAAAATATAAAGCTTGAACTGCTTCCTTTGCAGTATTAGAAGGATTACTTATATCTAAGTTATAACTTAAAGCCATACTTTTCATTTCTTCTAAAGCTCTAATTTGATCTTTTATTTCTTCCCTTTTTCTCATATTAAATTCGTTCATTTCTAAAGTCATATTTTTTAAGTCATTCTTCTTTTCTTCTATTAAATAATCCATTCCATAAAGTGCAATTCTTCTATAATCACCTATTATTCTTCCTCTTCCATAGGCATCTGGAAGTCCTGTTAATAATCCTACTGTTCTAGCTTTTCTTATTTCTTCTGTATAAACATCAAATACCCCTTGATTATGAGTTTTTCTGTATTTATTAAATATCTTATTTAACTCTTCATCTAGTTTATAGTCATAAGCTTCTAGTGCTTGCTTTACCATTCTTATTCCACCAAAAGGATTTATTATTCTTTTAAGTGGAGCATCTGTTTGTAATCCTACTATAACTTCATTTTCCCTATCTATATATCCTGGAGCAAAAGAATTAATTCCAGAGATATTATCTAAATCTACTCCTAATATTCCTTCTTTTAATTCTTTTTTTAATAATTCTTCACATTTATTCCAAAGTTTTTTTGTTTTATCTGTAATTGGTTTTAAAAAACTTTCATCTCCATCATAAGGACTATAATTTTTTTGTATAAAATCTCTTACATTAACTTCTTCACTCCATAAACCTTCATTAAATTTCTCCCATTGTTTTATCATATATATACCTCCAATAAAATGTATTCAAAAAACCGCCTGGACTTTTAAATTAGCCCAGGCGGTCGGCAATTTAAAGTCATACTCCCTGTGGTTAATTCCACTTCCGCCAGTCGTATAACTCATAACTTAATTGATAATCTATCTTAATTAGAGTTTATCAGCACCTAAAGATTTTGTCAATATGTTTTATTATAGTTCCTATTCTTTTATTTTTTGGTAAAATATTAAATATATATATATTTATCTTAAATTTGCTTCATTATTCTACTAGCTATTTCCTCTTCATCTATTTTAGTATCTACCTCAATATTTATATTCTGACTATTCCCTTTAGCATTTCCACTTATATATATAATTTCCCCCATATTTTCATTTATCTTTTTTACCACCATAGCTTTATCTCCAGGATTAACTTGTACTTTTTTCCCATTAGCTATATTTAGAAAAAATTTATTTGTAATCTCTATTTCTTGCCCTATTTTATACTTCATACTAATCCTCCTTATAAAATAAAAAACATTAAAACTAAAAAGTAATTTAAATCTACAATATTATTATATAACATTGAACTATTATGTATATTTAAAATAAAAACTCATATGTTTTTTAAACATATGAGTTTCCTATATTAAAATATATTACCAGCTTATACTACCTCATCTTCTAAATCATTATTTAGATTTTTACTATCTGATATTGAAGCTAAATTTTCATCTATATCATTACAAATTTTCACATTGTCATCTACTTTTATATCAGAAACATTTATTCTATTTCCTGGATTCATATGAGATACATCTATGTTTATACTTTCAGGTAAATATTTTACTTTACCTGAAACTTTAATTTCTGAAGCAAATGTTTCTAATAAAAATCCATTATGTTCTAATTCTTCTTTTCCTGTGAAAAATAGTGGTATATTATGTTTAATAACTTCATCCTTAGATACAGCTTGCATATCTACATGGATAATATGTCCAGTTACAATATCTCTTTGAACTTCCTTTAATAAAACATATTCTTTTTTATCTTGTATTTTTACCCATAATCCTGAATTCATACCATATTTTTTAAAGCATCTTATTAATTCAGTTTTATCAAATTTAACAGACATAGTTTTTTCTACATCTACACCATATAATACTCCTGGTACAAATCCATCTCTTCTGCACTTTTTACTTTTTTCATTTCTAATTAATCCATTTATAATATTTTTATTCATAAGATTGCCTCCTCAATTTTTATTAATAAATAATTACTAAATGAAAATAATATACCATTATTTTATTAGTATGTAATTTAAAAACCGATCTCAAAATCATATGACAAAAATAAATTTTTATTATAATCATTTATATATAAGTATAAATCACTTATTGTAAAATTTAGTTATATAATTAAAAATTTACCATTTATTAAGGCATTAGTAACACCTTTTTCACATTATAAACACTTAGTTTAAATTTTTGCCACTATAAGAGGTTATTATGAAAATTTCAAAAATATATTATATGAATTAATTTTTTATTATATTTTCTAACTTAATAAGAACATTTCTATATTCTTCATTTATAATATCGTTATCTATTAAATCTATATATGAACATTCATCAATGTTCACTTCTAATATTTTATATAAACCATCTTTATATATTTTTTTTAATAATATTTTATAATTTATTAGTATATGAGAAAAATTTTTCTTGTTATAATCTAATTTTCTAACATCATAGTTTATTTTTTCTATTATTCCATATATTTGATTTATTAAACTTATTTCTTTTAAATCAAAGGTATTATATAATCTAGATATATCTTTCCAGTAATGCTTATTTATAGGGATACAAGTAGGATAGTATACATTATAATCTCTATTTATATACTTTATAGTCCTTATACTTTGAAAAATACAAGTACATATATCTAATCTTATAATACTGGCACTTTCTTTTATTTTTAAATTGTCATAACCATCTTCTATTTTTTTATTTTCTTCTAAAACTTTTCTTTGTATTTCTTCATTTTTTATATTAGACTTCTTACTTGTGTATGAAGTCCAAAGTCCTCCTATTATTGCTCCTATTATTATTGCACATGCAGAAATCATAGAGCATAATAAAGTTTGAGACATTTATATTTCATCCTTTCCTTATTAGGCTATATAAATATTTTTTACAAGAAAAAATATTTTATTAGTATTAAATAAATATAAACTTATGGTAAAATATTTATGTAATGTATTAACTTTGTAAACTATTAATGATAATATAATATGTATTGATTTTTGACAACAGAAAATTTTTATTATATAATTACTTATATTGTTTAATAGAGGATGGTGAATATGAATACAATTTCTACTATTTTTAGAGAAAAAAATCTAAAACTTACTCCTCAACGTATAGCAGTATATAAATATCTTCAGTCAACTAAAGAACATCCATCTGCAGAAACAATATATAAAGCTATACAACCTAATTATCCAACTATGAGTTTAGCTACAGTATATAAGGCTTTAAAAACTCTAGTTGAAGTTAATTTAGTACAGGAGTTAAACGTTGGAGAAGGTAACTTTAGATACGATGGTAACGTTTCTTGTCACCCACACATTCAATGTGTTTCTTGTGGTAGAGTAGATGACATTAATGGAATATCATTTACAAATCTAAATGATAAAGTTAAAGATTATACTGATTATGATGTTCTTGCTAACAAACTTTATTTTTATGGAATATGTAAAGATTGCAAAGATAAAAATGATGATTAGATATTAAATAAAAAAGCACTAATTTAGTGCTTTTTTATTTAATATATTTTACTATTTCTTCCCATTCTTTTCCTGTATATTTACCAGCTAATATATCATCTAATTTACTAGAAAGCTCTGGTTTTATCTTAGAATTTATATTATATAAAAACATTATGCTATCCTCATTTGCATCCTTTAAACTTTTAACTGTATTTTTATTTATAGGTGACAAAGACTTACCCTGTTTTTTGTTAACTTCCTTATTTGCTGTAACTACTCCCTTTTTTATAATAGCTTCTTGATTTTTATTACTTAACATAAAATCTAAAAATTTACTAACTTCTTCAGAATTTTTACCTTTTAAAGGTACACTAGCCAAACAATTTACTAGTACAGGAGTATTGTCATTTAATTTATCAACATTATATGGAGATTTTAACACATCTATATTTTTACCTTTAAATTCTTGGTTGTAATAAGACATAGCTATTATAAAAGGAATATCTCCTTGTTTAAACTTATCTAGGCTTATTTCATTTGCATTTTCAAAAGTATCTTTAGTTATTATTCCTTCCTTAACTAAATTATTATAAGTATCAAAAGATTCTTTAACTCCATCTAATTTTAAATATTCCTCTTTCCCTTTATCATAGGCTTTTTCTAAATCAATAGAATTTATTTTATTGTTAGCTATAATAGAAAATATAATAGTATTTATATCAATATCATCTGGAAGTAATACTGGTATTTTTTTATCTTTATTAACTTTCTTCATTATAGTTTTCATATCTTTTATATTTTTAGGTTCTTTTACATCTAATTTTTTTAAAGCTTCTTTGTTATATAAAATTTCAATAGTATAGGGAACTACGCCTATTCCATAGTATTTATCTCCATATCTTCCATAACTATTAAAAACACTATAATATCTATTATTTATTTTATCTTTATCATAACAACATTTCATTTCATCTAATAATCCTTTTTTGCCTAAATTCATCATTTCATTTCTAGAAATAAAAACTAAATCTGGACTATTTTCTTTAGATATATCCTTTTCTATATCATCTACTAATGAATTAGTTATATTTAATTTAACATCATGAGTATTTTTATATCCATCTGTAATAGTTTTTAGTACATTTAAAGTATGCTTATCTTTTATGTCTATATATACATTTAGTTCTTTACTGTCTTTTGAAGAATCTTTCTTATTACATCCACATATATTAAACAAAATAAAAAATATAATAAAAAACAAAAAGTACCTTTTTTGTTTCAATATCTATCACTCCTTAAGATTTTTAAATAATCGTTTATATTTATTGTTTGCAAATTAATTAAATATATATCTTTTTCATATAATTAATTAGAGGTGAAGTGTATGAAAATAAAGGTACTTTTTTTAAAGAAAAAACATATTATTTATTTTTTATTATTTATAGCAGTTTTAGTTACTTTTACAATTATCAAGAAACATAAAACTGTTTCATCATTTAATATTATAAATACTAAAAGAGTATTAAAAAAAGATTTAACTGGTGACGGACAAAAAGATTCCGTAGACATATCAATTTCTAATCACAAATATAACATAAATATAAAAAGCAAAAACAATAATCATGAACTATTAGACAATAAAAGTGATAAGTTTATAGGAGATTCAAATAAATTCTGGCCTTTAAACTTAAATTTTATTGATATATCTAGAGATAAGGTTCCTGAAATCTTTATACAATGTTCAAAATATAAGCTTCCTGCTCAATATGTATATTTTTGGGAAAACAATAAATTTACAAAGCTATACTCTTCTAATAATAATATCTTAGGTATAATTGATTATAACAATAATAAAACCCCAAAAGTTATATCTGGAAATTTAAAAAACAACAAAATATTTTATGATTCATTTATTTTTATAGAAAATAAATTAAAACGATTTGATTATAATTTTCAAGAAAGCTTTATGGGAAGCAATACTATATTAAATCTAATAGACTATATACATGGTTTACCTACTACAGAAGAAAATAGACCTAAGGATATCTTTGATAAATCAATGAAAGAAAATTCATTTGAATCTATAGGAACTCTTTGCAGTAAAAATAATATATACACTTTTGAAGATGGTTCCTTTAAAGACATAAAAACTGATAATAACGGAAATATAACAGAAGTTCAATGGGATTTAAATTTCAAAGGTATTTCTAAAGCTGATAATAACAGTGATGATATAGGAAATTATAACTTATCTGTCTTTCTTAAATTAGATAACAACTCTGATGAAACTTATAAATTCAAAATATATTCAATAAAATTAAATTAAAAAAGGGACCGCTTCACGGTCCCAAGGGGGATGGGGGGTTGTTACATCGAAAATTTTTAAATCGATGCTTATAGGGAGATTTCATCTCCGAACTACATTTATAATATTTCCCAATTATTAAAAAAATATTCAAATTTTATATTTTATTTTGTACTTTATAGTTAAAAATTATAATTATAAAATATTTTAGTACAATTTAATACTATTATAAAAGATAATAATCCTATATGTATTATTTACAATATAAATTTAAAAAATACCAAAAAATTATAGAAAGACTCTAGCCTTTCTATATATTTCACCTATATTTTTATTAATTTTGTTATACTATATATTTGAATCAATCTCTCTAGTAACTGTATCCTATTTGGACTAACCATAGGTCTTAGAGCATTTAATAATTGTAGTGTACTATCATTTGCTAGTGCAGGATTATTGGCGAAAGTGTTTGGATTTTGATTTGGATTTTGATTCATATTTAGATTTGGATTCATATTAGGATTTTGATTAGTATTTCCATTTGGATTATTACCTGAATTTGAATTTTGGCCAAAATTTGTATTTCCTGAATTTATATTATTAATCATTTCATTAATTTGATCTTTGCTCATGTTTCCTCCTAAAGAAGAAACTATACTAGATAGCTGGTTTACATCTACATTAGATAACATATTTTGTAATTCATTTAAATTAGCATTATTAATATTATTTAAATTAGGATTATTATTAATGTTATTATTTTGATTATTATTTCTACTTCTGCTATTTTTATAATCCTTTGAACGGTCATAGTCTCTATGTTTATGCTTTTTATGTTTAGACATTATATACCTCCGCAATCATTACTTATTATTAAGGAGGGCAAAATGCCCTCCTATAATGCTAATTAGCAGCCTGAGCAACATAATGAGAAGTTATTACAGCAAGACAAGTAATACAATGCTATGATAAATAATACGCTGTTATCTACCTCGCAAGCTGAGCTTCTGCAATAATCATGGTCTCCATCACCGCAATGATGATGTGCTCCACGGCATCTAAATTGTAATAGTATTAATATTAATATTAATAACCCGTTGCTTGATTTTCTTCCTCCATAATTTCCTCCGCATCCATAATTCCTACCTGGATAATTGGAGTAGCAGTTACAACAACAACATTTATTTTTATGCTTTGACATGCTAAACCCCCCTTTCTTGGGCTATGGTTCTATATTTTGTTATCTATTATTCTTCATTTGCATCTAAATTAACTATATTATTTTTTGTTCCTCCTGATGGCACTGAACATACTGGTGGACGTCTTCTACAGAAGAAGAAGGCTAAAAGTATTAATAGTAATATATAACCTCCTCCTCCACATCCGCAGCCAAATCCGCCGCCGAATAGGCCTCCGCCTCCGCAGCCACCGCCGCATCCTCCGTATCCTCCGCCACAGCCGCTTCCGCAGCCACAGCCACATCCTTGGTTTCCTCCGCCGCAAGGATTGCAGCAGTTAGAACAGCAGTCACAACATGAATTACAGCAATCACAACAATCGCAGCAATCAGAACAACAATCGCAGCAATCGCAGCAGTCACAACATGAATTACAGCAATCACATGGGTAACAGCAGTAATAGTATTTATCATCTTTCTTTTTCTTCTTTTTCTTTTTAGTGCAGCAATAGGTAGGCGGATAACAACAGTTGGTGTTCCCTCCACAGCCACCATATCCACCACTTCCGAATCCGCATCCACTGAACAATATCAGTAATAATATTAAAAATATTATTCCTCCACCACCAAAATCATTTGGTGGTACAGGACAAGATCCTGATCCGCCTTTATCATTAGTAAACCCATTTAATAAACTCATCATATTATTCAAATCCACTTTACATCCTCCTTTCCGAAGGTCTTCCTTTATCTTTTGTTCTTAGTATATATTATTCTTACATCCTATTTTTGACACAAAAAATTATATTTACAAAAAATAAAAGAGCTAAATACTAGCTTTTAGTTAGCATTTAGCTCTAATTTTTTATATTAAATTTTACCTACAAACATAACAATAGCGTTTATTAAATTGAACACAGAATGATTAAAAACTGCATACCAATATCCTTCTTTTTTTATAAGATAGCAATTAAATAAACCAATCCATACTAATACAGGAAATGCCCTTAAATTATAATGTATTAATCCAAATAAAATACTACTGAAAATCATACCTAATATATTTCCTAACCTATTTTTTAATAATTTTTCTGAAATAAACCATCTAAACACAAACTCTTCAACAATAGGAGCAAATATTACTACTACTGGTATCATTATTAAAAATTGATAAGCAGGCATTTTTGACATTATATTTACTATTTCCTGTTCTTTTAAGTTAAATTTCATTAAATAAAATATTGTTCCAAATATAGCAGAAACAATGATCATTCCAATATAAGAATAAACACTATATTTTAATCCTTTTAGTACCTTAAATCTTTTTAAATTAAATCCATAATTATAATAATCATAACTATATAATTCTGGCAAAATATCTTTGTTCTTTTTTAAATACAAAATATCAATAATAGTAAAAATAAAAGGTATAAAATTTTGTGTAAATAAAACTGAAACTAATATATAAACAAAGCTTATTAAAAAAATAATAAATTTGTTTATATGTTTATATGATAGTTTAAAAAATAGTACTAATGGAGGTATATAAACTATTAAAATGATTAAAATATCTTTTATAAGATTTACTACACCCATCAATTAGCCCTTTCCTTAAATTGATTAATAAATTTTAGATAATAATTCTTCTTTTCCTTCTTTACTTAAAGCTGAAAATAGTAAAACATCATCTTCTTTTTTCATATTTAAAGTTTCTTTTATTATTTTAATATTTTTACTTCTTTCATTTCTTTTAAGTTTATCTAATTTAGTACCTACAACTAAAACATTATAATCATAATATTTTATCCAGTTATACATATCTATGTCATCTTTAGTAGGTTTATGCCTACTATCTACTAATAAAACTATTTTATTTAATGGCTTTCTATCAGTTAAATATCTTTCTATTATTTTGCCCCAGTTTTCTTTTTCTTTTTTAGATACTTTTGCATATCCATATCCTGGTAAATCAACAAAATAAATATCTTCATTTATAAGAAAAAAGTTAATTAGTCTAGTTTTACCTGGTGTTGAACTAACTTTAACTAACTTTCTTCTATTAGTTAAAGAATTTATTAAGGAAGATTTTCCAACATTAGATCTTCCAACAAAAGCTATTTCTACTCTATCATCCTTTGGGTATTGATCTTTTTTTACTGCTGATATTATAAATTCTGCTTTCTTTATATTCATATTATATATCTCTCCATTATTAAATTATACTAAAGCATTTTCTAATACATTCTCAATCTTTTCTGCTGGTATAAAATTAATTTTATTCTTTATAGTTTTAGGAATGTTTATTAAATCTTTTTCATTTGCTTTTGGGAAAATTATAGTATCAACTCCAGCTCTATAAGCAGCTAAACTTTTTTCTTTTAATCCACCTATTGGAAGTACTCTTCCTGTTAAAGTTATTTCTCCGGTCATAGCAACATTGTGTTTTACTTTAGCATTAGATAAGGCTGATACTAGTGCTGTTATCATAGTAACTCCTGCAGAAGGACCATCTTTAGGTACTGCTCCTTCTGGAACATGTATATGGACATCTTTATTTTTATAAAAATCATCTTTAATTTTATATTCTTTAGAATTTGATCTAACATAACTATATGCAGCTTTAGCAGATTCTATCATAACATCCCCTAATTTACCTGTTAATTGTAATTTGCCAGTACCAGGCATAGTACTAACTTCTATAGGTAATGTATCTCCACCGTAAGCAGTCCAAGCTAGTCCCGTTACTACTCCAACTTTATCCTGTTTATCTACTTTATCATAAGAAAATACTTCCGGTCCTAAATATTTTTTTATATGATTTATAGTTATATTAACAGATTCCTTATCTTTTTCTATCATATAAGTTATAGCTTTTCTTATAACTGAAGAAATTTTTCTTTCTAAACTTCTAACTCCTGATTCTCTAGTATAGTTATCTATTATATAATAAATAGAATGATTAGAAAATTTTATTTTATCCTCATCCATATTATGTTCTTTTAATTTTTTAGGAATTAAATGATTTTTAGCTATATTAAATTTTTCTTCTGATGTATATCCTGAAACCTCAATAATTTCCATTCTATCTAAAAGAGGACCTGGTATAGTGTTTAAAGTATTTGCAGTAGTTATGAATAATACTTTAGATAAATCAAAATCTGTTTCTAAATAATGATCTCTAAATGTGTTATTTTGCTCTCCATCTAACACTTCAAGTAACGCCCCTGCTGGATCTCCTTTAAAATCATTACTCATTTTATCTATTTCATCTAATAAAAATAATGGATTTTTAGATTTTGCTTGTTTCATTCCATAAATTATTCTTCCTGGTATAGCTCCTACATAAGTTTTTCTATGACCTCTTATCTCCGCTTCATCTCTTACTCCGCCTAAAGACATTCTAACAAAATTTCTGTTTAAAGAATGAGCTATAGATTTAGCTATAGATGTTTTTCCAACTCCTGGAGGTCCTACTAAACATAATATAGGTCCTTTTAACGATTTACTAACTTTCTTAACTGCTAGATATTCAATTATTCTATCTTTCACATCTTTTAGACCATAATGTTCATTATCTAATATTTTTCTAGCTTTTTTTATGTCTAGGTTATCTTTAGTTTGTTTGTTCCAAGGCAAATCTAAAATCCAGTCTAAATAAGTTCTTATAACATTACTTTCTGCTGAATAATTGCCACTATTTTTTAATCTTTCTAATTCATATAAAGCTTTTTCTTTTACCTCTTTAGGTAATTTGCTTTTATCTATTTTCTTTTTATATGTACTTATTTCTTTCTTGCCTTCATCATCTTCACCAAGTTCTTCTCTTATAGCTTTTAACTGCTCTCTTAGATAATATTCCTTTTGAACTTTGTCTATTTTTTTCTTTACTTTTATTCCTATTTTTCTTTCTACTTTTAATATATCTATTTCTTCACTTAACATAGCTATTATTTTTTCTAATCTAGTATAAATATCTAAACATTCTATAAGTTCTTGTTTTTCTTCTTGTTTTATATTTAAATAAGACCCTATAGTATCTGCTAGTCTTCCTGGTATTTTAGTATCATCTAATCCTACTAATACATCTGTAGAAATAGTTCCAGAAAGTTTTATATATTCATCAAAATTATCTTTAACAACTCTTAAAAGTCCTTTTATATTTTTGTCATCTTCTTCTAATTCTTTATCTTCAATCACTTCTATAGATGCTTTAAAAAATGAATCATTACTTATATATTCTTTTATTCTTCCTCTAGTTTCCCCTTCTACTAGTACCCTAACAGTATCTCCAGGCAACTTTAATATCTGTTTTATATTACAAACTGTTCCTATTTCATATATATCGCTTTCTTCTGGCTCTTCTATTTTAGCTTCTTTTTGAGACACTAGAAATATTCTTTGGTCTTTTACCATAGCTTCTTCTAAAGCAGCAATAGACATTTCTCTACCCACATCAAAATGTAAAACCATATGTGGAAATACAGTTATACCTCTCAACGGGATTAAAGGAAGAACTTCCATAGTATGTTCTTTCATATATCTCCCTCACTTTGATAAATTTAGTTCTATATACAGATAGACTAGTATATTATAACTATAAAATCATTTTTTTTCAAATATTTAAATAACAGATTATATAAAAACATAATTCTATAAAATTCAACTTATTGTAAAATAATTTTATAGTAGATAACTTTAAAAGCCATCTACTATAATATAAACTGTATTCAAAATAAAAGTATTAATTTTTAATGGAACCTGCTGATAAAACTCCCAATTCCTTATCTACCACTATAGATTCTTTACTATCTTCTTTAACTATAGCATTATCAATAACTTCTTTTATATTAGTTACAGGAATAACTTTTACATCAGAAAGTTCCCCATATTTTTCTTGCCAATTTTCTTTAGGTATTATTACTTTTTTAGCTCCTGCTTTACTTGCTGCATCTATTTTAGCATTAACTCCACCTACAGGTTTAACATCTCCATGTATAGATATTTCTCCAGTCATTGCTACTTTATTATTAACAGATTTACCTACAAGAGCACTATATACTGCCGTAGTCATACTTACCCCTGCTGATGGACCATCTACTGGAACTCCTCCTGGAAAATTAATATGTATATCATATTGTTCACAGTCTAATCCAAATACTTGCTTCATTATAGTAATAACATTTTTAGCTGAACACCATGCAGTACTTTTTCTTATCATTTTTTTATTTGAAGAACTTATTTCCTCTTGTTCTACTAATCCTGTTATATTAAGACTACCTTTTCTTAAATTAACTTTTTTAGCGGTAGCTTCTATCTCCATTAGTATACCTATATTAGCTCCATAAACTGCTAATCCATTTACATATCCAATTCTAGACTTTTTAGGAATAACCTTTTGTATTCTTGGTGAATATTGTCCGTTTTCTAGGGCCCACTCAACATCTTTAGATAATATATTACTTCTTCCATTATTTAAAGCTAATCCTGCAGATAACTGTATTAAATTTACTGTTTCTCTTCCATTACTACAATACTTAGCTACTAAATTACAAGCGTCATCTTCCATAGAAAAATTTATCTTTTTTATAGCATTTAAAGCAATCTTTTTAATTTCTTCTGGCAAAAGACCTCTAAAAAATATTTCTACACATCTAGATCTTAAGGCTGGAGTTAGTTCTTCTGGACTTCTAGTAGTAGCCCCTATAAGCCTGAAATCTGCTGGTAATCCATTTTCAAAAATATCTTTTATATATGAAGGAATATTATCATCTGAAGAATTATAGTATGAACTATCTAAAAAAACTTTTCTATCTTCTAAAACTTTTAATAATTTGTTCATTTCATTAGGATGTAATTCTCCAATTTCATCAATAAATAATATTCCACCATGGGCTTTTGTTACAGCTCCTGGTTTAGGTTGTGGAATACCTGCTATTCCAAGTGCTCCTGCCCCTTGATATATAGGATCATGTACTGAACCAATCAAAGGATCTGCTATTCCTCTATCATCGGATCTTATAGTAGTAGCATCTATTTCTATAAATTTAGAGTTTTGTATAAATGGTGAGAATTCTTTTTTCTTTGCATATTCTAAAACTAACCTTGCTGCTGCTGTTTTTCCTGTTCCTGGTGGTCCATAAATTATTACATGTTGAGGATTTGTACTACATATAGCTGCTTGTAGTGCCTTTATTCCATTTTCCTGCCCTATTATCTCTTCAAAAGAAGAGGGCCTACTTCTTTCTGTAAGTGGTTCTGTAAGTTTTATTGCTCTTAATTTTTTTAACTTATCTATTTCCTTTTTATTTTCTTTTTCAACTACAACTTTACTAGACCTTTGACTTTTTAAAGCATTCATGAAGTATAACCCCATAACTACAGTAAAAAATATTTCAATAAGTAGTAATGTTTGAGTCATATAAAAACCCCCTTAGCATAATATTCCTTATTATTATGCTCTTAATACAATTACTATATACAACTTAAACATATGAAAATATATAATAAGTTAAAGATTTTAAATATATTCTGTAAAATCCAATAACCTAGGTTCTAGTTGTAATTTTTCTATCCTTAGGTTATAAGAAAAAGTATATTATAAAAAACTTTATACTAACTAGTTTTTAACTTAAAATACCTTAATTTTAAAAAATAAAAAAAAGCATTAAGCAATACTGCTTAATGCATTCTTTATGCTGTTTCTGAATCTTTTCTTTTCTTAGTTTTTTTAACCTTTAGAGGAAGTCTTTTTCCTCCTTCTGCTTCAACAAGAATAGGTTCTTTATCCTTTAAGCAGTTCTTATCTATTATAACTTTTCCAATGCTCTCTTTTGAAGGAACATCAAACATTATATCTTTCATCATATCTTCTATTATAGATCTAAGACCTCTAGCTCCAGTATTTCTATCAATAGCTTCATCTGCTATTTCTTTTAGAGCTTCTTCCTTAAAGTCTAATTTAACATTATCTAGTTCAAATAACTTCTTGTATTGTTTAACAAGAGCATTTTTAGGTTCTGTTAATATTTTTACTAAAGCATCTCTATCCAATTTCTCTAAAGTTACAACTATAGGTAATCTACCAATAAATTCAGGTATTAAACCAAATTTCAATAAATCTCCTGGCATTATTTCTTTTAATAACTTACCTATATCTTTTTCTTTTTTAGATTGGATTTCAGCTCCAAAACCTAAAGAACTAGTTCTTGTTCTTTTTTCTATTATTCTTCCTATTCCGTCAAAAGCTCCACCACAAACAAATAATATATTACTAGTATTTATTTGTATGAATTCTTGATGAGGATGTTTTCTACCACCTTGTGGAGGTACAGAAGCTACTGTTCCTTCTAAGATTTTCAAAAGTGCCTGCTGAACTCCTTCACCAGATACATCTCTTGTTATAGATGGATTTTCTGATTTTCTAGCTATCTTATCTATTTCATCTATATATACTATACCTCTTTCAGCTCTTTCAACATCATAATCTGCATTTTGTATAAGCTTTAAAAGAATATTTTCTACATCTTCGCCTACATATCCAGCTTCTGTAAGAGTTGTTGCATCAGCTATAGCAAATGGAACATTTAAAAATTTAGCTAAAGTTTGAGCAAGTAAAGTCTTTCCTGATCCTGTTGGTCCTAATAAAAGAATATTACTCTTTTGAAGTTCAACATCATCTTCACTACTATTAGCATTTATTCTTTTATAATGGTTATAAACAGATACTGCTAAAGATTTTTTAGCACTTTCTTGACCTATAACATATTGATCAAGATAATTCTTTATTTCTATAGGCTTAGGTAATGAACTTAAGTCTACTTGAACATCTTCTTCAAACTCATCGCTTATAATCTCTGAACAAAGTTCTATACATTCATCACATATATAAACTCCTGGTCCTGCTATTAGTCTTCTTACTTGGTCTTGAGTTTTACCACAAAATGAACATTTTAATTGTTTTTTATCTTCTATTTTGGACATTTTTACACCTCACTAAAGGTTATTTCTTTTTATCTATGACTTCATCTATTAGTCCATACTCTTTAGCTTCTTCAGCAGTTAAGAAATTGTCTCTTTCTGTATCTTGCTGTATTTGTTCTAAAGTTTTTCCAGTTCTTTCACTCAATATAGTATTTAATTTTTTCTTAATTGTTAGTATTCTATCAGCATGTATGCCTATGTCTGTAGCCTGACCTTGAAATCCCCCAAGTGGTTGATGTATCATAACTTCACTATTTGGAAGTGCATATCTCTTACCTTTTGCACCAGCTGTAAGTAAGAATGCTCCCATTGAAGCCGCCATTCCTACACATATTGTAGAAACATCCGGTTTTATATATTGCATTGTATCATATATAGCCATACCAGAAGTTATAGATCCTCCTGGACTGTTTATATATAGATATATGTCTTTATCTGGATCTTCTGCTTCTAAAAATAATAACTGTGCTACTATTAAACTTGCAGATGCATCATTAACCTCTTCGCTTAACATAACTATTCTATCTTTTAATAATCTAGAGTAGATATCATAAGACCTTTCTCCCCTATTAGTTTGCTCTACTACCATAGGAACTAAACCCATATAACATTCCTCCTTCTTAAACGATAATCAGTTTAAATATATTTAAACTGATTTTTATTAAAACTTAGTTGCCAGAAAATTTTCTGGCAACTATATTATTATCTATTACAATGAAATAATTATGCAATTTCTTTGCTACTGTCAATTAACATATCAATAACTTTTTCGTTAGAAACCATATTTTCTATAGTTGGTTTTTGAGATTTTAAAACTAAATCAGCAGTTTTTTCTAAATCTTTACCACCATATTGTTTAGCAATTTCTAAAGATTTTTCTTTTAATTCTTCTTCTGTTGCTTTAACATCTTCTTTTTTAATGATTTCTTGTAATACTAAATCTGTTTTAACTCTTTTAGCAGCATTTTCTTTCATGTATTCTCTAACTTTTTCTTCTGAACTGTTAGTAAATTGATAATATGATTTAAGATCTAATCCTTGATATTTTAATCTCATTTCTAAATCTTTTACCATGTTATCTATTTCTTTTTCTACCATAACTTCTGGAATATCAATTTCTGCATTTTCACAAACTGCGTTTAATACAGCTTCTTCATATTCTTTTTTAGTTCTTTCTTCATTTGTTTTTTCCATTTTTGATTTAATATCATTTTTTACTTCTTCTATAGTATCAAATTCAGATACTTCTTTTGCAAACTCATCATCAAGTTCTGGAAGTTCTTTCATTTTGATATCTTTAACTGTTACTTCAAATTTAGCATCTTTTCCGTTTAATTCTTCTCTTCCGTATTTTTCTGGGAAAGTAACATTTATATCTTTTTCTTCATCTTTTTTTAGTCCTACTAATTGGTCTTCAAAGTTATCTATAAATGAACCTGAACCAATTTCTAATTCATAATCTTTTGCTTCTCCGCCTTCAAATGCTTCTTCTCCAACATATCCTTTAAAATCAATTACAGCGATATCGCCTTTTTCGATTTTTCCATCTTCTTTTGTTTGAACTCTTGCATTTTTTTCTTGCATTGCTTTTAGTTCTTCTTCTACTTTTTCATCTTCTACTTTATATTCTACTTTTTTAACTTCTAAACCTTTATATTCTCCTAATTTAACTTCTGGAGTAACTGTAACTTCTGCTGTATAAACAAAATCTTTTCCTTCTCCAATTTCTACTACATCTATTTTAGGATAATCAACAGGTTTTATGTCATTTTCTTCTATAGCTTTAGGATATGTATTTTCACAACAAATATTTATAGCATCTTCATAAAGTACTCCTTCTCCATAGTATCTTTTTACTATATTCATAGGAGCTTTTCCTTTTCTGAATCCTGGAATATTAAATTTTCTTGCATTTTTCTTGAAAGCTTTTCTTAGTGCTTCATTGAATTTTGCACCTTCTACTGTTATTTCTAATTTCACAACATTTTTTTCTATATTTTCCACTTTAACGTTCATTTCATTTATTCCTCCCAATATATTAAATCCTCAATTCAACCATATTATTATATCATACATCTTATACTATTAACATATTTTAAGATACTTTTCAAGTAAATATGTCTATCTACACTAATTTAAAACAGGTTGTAATAGTTATTATATACATTAAATTCATTTTTTACAATATTTAAACTAGTTATTATATAAAAATATTAGCTAGAAAATCCTTAGATTTTTTTAATTCTGAATAATCAACATAATTTTCTTTATAAACTTCTATATTACAAACATTATTATACCCTATATCTTTTAATTTACCATATATATCTTCATATTTTATATTACCATTACCTGGCAAAAGACATATATTTTTTTCATCTCTATCATTTATATGAACATTCATCAAATCTTCTTTCATAATATCAATGTACTTAAGAGGGCTCCCCCCTGATTTATAAGCTTGTTTAATATCTAAAGTATATCCTAACGGATATTTACAGTTTTCTTTTAAAATTTTCAAAAAAGTAGTATTTGAAGACATACACCATGAAACATTCTCCTGGAGTAATGTCATTTCATTTTCTGATGCTATATAACATAGCTCATTATAAACATCAATAACATGTTTTATATCTAAATTTAAAAGATTTGATAGCCTCATACCATGAAAATTATAGTATTTGGCATCTAATTTTTTAACACCTTTGCACACCATTTCAAAAATTTTCAACATATCCCTTTGTCTTCTTTTATATTTATCAAACAAATTTGGCTCAAAAGCTGCTGAAAAAGCATGTATAGAATTTATATAAAAATTATTCTTATCCTTTTCTTCTTTTAATTTTTCTATAAAATCATCTTTATACTCACTATAAGTATTTAAAAACACTTCACCTACATCAAATCCTATATTCTTCATTAGCTTTATAGAATCCTCTGTAAGAACATCTGGATAAAAACATGCTGAGGATATACCAATTTTCATTTTTCCCTCCTAGAACGTCTATCTATGTATATTTAGTCTTTAACTAAATATTCTACTGAGTAACACTTCCATCTGCTTTTAAATATACACTTTTACCATCTGCTGCTACTGTAAGTCCTTTATCTGTTATTTTATCAAATTTTATATTTTCCCCTTGTATAGATTGTAAATATAAATGGCTATTATTTTTAACATCATACTTCCAAACATATTTAGTTGTTTTATTAAACCATGGAAGCTGAGATACATAAGCTATATTATTATCATCTATAAACTTTGGATCACCGCACCATATATATCCTGGTTTAGAACCTAATATAGCATCTTTTTGAAATGCTGTTCCTGAAGTAGAGGTATAATTTTTATTTGTTAAATCTTTTTTACTACCATCTACTCCTATTAAAAACATATTTTGTGTAGCTTTATTATAAGCTATTAATTTGTTTTTACCTGGATTTATATCTGTTAATATATTTTTATTTTTATTTGAATCAATTGATTTTATTTTTTTACTATCATCATAAAAAACTTTAATTTTCACATTTTTATCTAATTCAATTTCGAAGGATTTATCAACTACTTTTTTTTCTTCTTTTACTGTGGCCTTTTTAGTTTGTTTTTCGTCACTTTTTTTGCTTGCTTCTTGTTTTTGTTCTTTTTTAATTTCTTCTTGTTTTGTCTCTTCTTTTATTTGAGTAAGCTTAGCTACTATTTTATCTTTTATTCCAGTACCAAATAATATCAGCATACCTCCTAATATTATAAGCAATACAATGATAAAAACTTTATTTCTCTTTCTTCTTTTCATTCTTCTATCATAGTCTTTACTAAATATACTTGGTTTTGCCACAATAAATTCCTCCTATTTATATTTTATAAAAAATATTATGCTTTCGCCTAATATTAATAATTCTATATGATATCCTTATTTATTATAACTCAAAAATTATAAAATTAATAACAAAATTAAGACAAAATCCTTCAAGATTAATTTAATTTTTAAAAATTATTTACTAGATATTAAAACTTTCTGCAAAATAGGTAATAAAATATCACTAAAAAAAACATTTAACTAAAAATTCTATTTAGTTAAATGTTTATAAATATTTTTTTATTCTATATAATTTTAAGCTTATTTAAATTTTCTACTACCTGGTTTAACACAAGGTATATTTTTCTTACATAATTCACAGTCTTCTTTATCATATGTTTCAATATGAAGTTTACACGCTCCATATATTGGATAATCCACTTTTACCCCTTCACTTCTTCTATCTACTATACAGGCTATTCCTACAACTTCTCCACCTAATTCTTCTATAACCTTAGCTACTTCTGTTGAAGACTTTCCTGTAGTTACAACATCTTCAGATATTATAACTTTATCCCCTTTATTTATTTCAAACCCTCTTCTTATACACATAGTTCCGTCTTTTCTTTCTGCAAATATACCTGGTTTTTTTGTTTGTCTTGCTAGTTCATAAGATACTACAACTCCACCCATTGCAGGTCCAACTATTATATCAAAATCTACATCTTGTAATTTATCTTTTATAACTGAAATAACTTCTGCTGCTTTATCTGGATATTGTAAAAGTTTTGCACATTGACAATATCTTTTGCTATGCTTACCTGATGATAGTAAAAAATGTCCTTCCATTAAAGCATCTACTTCTTTTAATTTATCTATAACATTTATATTACTCATATTATCGCTCCTTAATTATTAATTATTTTATAATTCCTCTTATCTCCTCTAAACTTTTAATGTTTTCTTTTTCCATATATTTTTCTATACCATTTATTATATCTAAAGAAGTGGTTGGTCTAACAAAATTTCCTGTTCCAACTTGAACTGCGGTAGCTCCTGCCATTATAAACTCTATAGCATCTTCAAAAGTCGTTATTCCGCCCATTCCTACAACAGGTATATTAACATTTTTACAAACTTCATATACCATACGAAGAGCTATAGGTTTTATACAAGGCCCTGAAAGACCTGCTGTTATATTATTAAAGACTGCTTTTTTACTTTTTATATCTATAGCTATTGCTTTAAAAGTATTAACTAGAGAAATTCCGTCAGCTCCAGCTTCTTCGCATTTTGAAGCCATATCTATAATATCTTCTGCATTAGGAGAAAGCTTTACTATAAGAGGCTTTTTACAAATTTCTTTGCTCTTTTTAACTACTTCATAAGCAACATCTGATTTAATTCCAAATGCCATTCCTCCATGTTTTACATTAGGACAGGATATATTAAGCTCTATTATGTCTACAGGAGTATCATTTAACTTATCTATAGCTTTTATATAATCTTCTATAGATCCTCCTCCTACATTAGCTAATATAGCAGTATCATAGTTTTTCATATTTTGAAGTTCCTGTTTTATAAATTTATCTACCCCTGGGTTTTGAAGCCCTACACTGTTCATTATTCCTGAAGAAGTTTCGTATATTCTTATGCCGTCATTTCCTTCTTTAGGGTTTAATGTAAGTCCTTTTGTAGATATTCCACCTAATTTTGAAACATCATAAAATTGGTTGTATTCTTCTCCAAATCCAAAGGTTCCTGAAGCTGCTATAACAGGATTTTTTAATTTTACTCCACATAGATTGGTAAGCAAGGTTATATATCCCCTTTCAATATAATATCTTCTCCATTAAATACTGGTCCGTCTTTACAAGTTCTTTTATTTCCAAATCTAGTTTTACAAGTACATACAAGGCAAGCACCTACTCCACAGGCCATCCTTTTTTCCATAGAAACATATATAGGTACTTTTTTATCTCTTGCCATTTTTATGATTTTTTCCATCATAATTTCTGGTCCACAACATAATACTAAATCGTATTTTTCAGGTTTAAATATTTCCGTTACATATCCTTTATGTCCCTTTGATCCATCTTCAGTTGCAATATATATGTTGTCTACTTTATCTTCTATTACATCTACACCATAAACCTCATCTCTAAAGCCTAGGTAAGCATCTAAAGTATCTACCTTAAGACTTTCTAAAAGATATCTCATAGGGGCAACGCCTATACCTCCAGCTACAATAGCAACTTTTCCTTTTATCTTATCTAAATGGAATCCATTTCCTAAAGGGCCCATTATTTCTACACTGTCCCCTTCTTTTAAATAACTTAGGATTTTTGTACCTTTTCCTTCTGCCTTATAAAGAAACTCTAAGGTATTTTCATTTAAACTATGGATACTTATAGGTCTTCCTAATAATAGCTCATTATCCCAGCCTTTTAACATATAAAATTGACCTGGTTTTCCGCTAAAATTTCCTTCTAAAGTTAGATTAAATATATTTGATGTTACCTTTACATTCTTTAAAACATTAGCATTTAAATATTCTGGTTTTATTTTAAACACCACTCTTTCTACATTATTACATACTTAAATTATTTCTCATATTTATAGCTTCTAATCTAGCATATTCTTCAAAGTTTTTCCCTTCTTCATCATGGTTTTTATAAGCTAGAAGTATTCCTCTTGAAGAATTAACTACACCGCCGTTACCTTTATTTAAATATGCTCTTGCAGTTTCAGCTTTTCCACCTTGAGCTCCGTATCCTGGGATTAAGAAAAATGTTTTATCATATTTTTCTCTTAGCATTTTAGCTTCTTCATTAGAAGTACAACCTACAACTGCTCCTATAGAACTGTATCCTGATTTACCTAAAATCTTATCTCCTGTAGCTTTTATTTTCTCTCCTACTGAGTCATAAACTTTTTTCTTATCTTCTAATATTAAATGTTGTATATCTTTTGATCCTTTATTTGAAGTTCTAAGAAGCAAAAATACCCCTTTATTTTTCTTCTCTATGTAAGGCATATATGGCTCTAACGAATCCATTCCCATATAAGGATTAAGTGTTATTATGTCACTTTCAAAATCACCTTCAAAATGGGCTTTAGCATACATTTTAGCAGTATTTGCTATATCTCCTCTTTTTATATCTGCTATAGATACTATTCCTTTTTCTTTTATATAATCTAATGTCTTTTTATAAACTAATAATCCATTGATTCCTAAGGCTTCATAATATGCTATTTGTACTTTATAACAAGAAGCAATGTCAGATGTGGCATCTATTATTCTTTGATTAAATCTAAATATAGCATCCTCTACATAATTAAATTTTTGCAAAAATTTTTTAGGTATATAGCTTATATCTGTATCTAATCCTACACAAACGTTACCTTTTGATTTTACATCTTCGTACAATTTATCTATAATCATAAACCCATCTCCTCAAAATAATTAATTTAAAAGTCCATATCTTTATATACTATATTTCCTTTTTTTAATGTACATTTAATTTTCCCGTATACTTCCATTTCATCAAAAGGTGAATTTTTACCTTTTGAAATAAATTTATCTGCTTCTATTTTATATTTCTTATCTAGATCTATTAAAACCAAGTCAGCTTCTTTTCCGATCTTTATTTCACCTTTATTTATTCCCATAATATCTGCTGGATTCTTGGACATGATTTTAGATAACATATTTAAGCTTAAACTATTTTTTCTCACTAATTCTGTATAACATATAGGGAAAGATGTCTCTATACCAGATATTCCTGGACTACCATTTAATTTATCTTCTTTTGTATGAGGTGCATGATCTGTAGCTATACAATCTACTAATCCTTTTTTTATTGATTCTACTAGAAATTCTCTATCTTCTTCTTTTCTAAGTGGTGGATTAACTCTATATTTTATATCATCAGTTAAAGCTATATGATGTGGTGCAACTTCACAAGTTATATTTATACCTTTGCTTTTAGCATCTATTATATATTCCATAGCTTCTTTAGTACTAACATGAGCTATATGGGTTTTACATTTTGTAAACTGTGCTAAAGTTATATTTCTCCAAGTCATCATATTTTCTGATAACCTAGTATCATCTATAGTAAGATCATGGTTTTCTGAATGACACATTACAATCATATCTTTCTCTTTAGCTTTCATCATAGCTTCCATCATAACTTTGCTATTCATTACATCTTTTCCATCTTCTGATATAACCTTAACCTTATTGTCTAATTTATCTATATGGGAAGTATCTTTTCCATCAAAGTTTTTTGTTATAGATACGGTTTGATGAATATCAACTAACCCTTCTTTTTCACCTTTTTCTAGTACATAATTTACTTCCTTCATGGTACTACATACAGGCTTTGTGTTTGCCATTAGATTAACTGTAGTATACCCTCCACTTACTGCAGCCCTGCTTCCAGTTTTAATGTCTTCTTTATAAGTAAGACCTGGATCACGAAAGTGTACATGCATATCTATAAAGGATGGAAGAAGTGTTAACCCTCTTCCATTAATAACTTTACAATCTTTTCTTAAATCCATACCTATTTCATTTATTATTCCATCTTCTATATAAATATCTCCACAAAAATTTTGAGAACAATCTATTAAGTTAACATTTTTAATAAGAAGATTTTCCATATTTATTCACCTCAATTTATTTAACTAGTACTCTGAATTATTTATCATTTTCATATATTTCATCACAATACTTACATCTGTATTCGCCTTTTTCAGCATCTACTAGGTAAAATTCATGAGTAACATAATCTTCTACAGAAGTTATACATCTAGGATTTTTACATTTTATTATGTTTTCAATAGTTTGAGGCAATTGTAATTTTATTTTTTTATCAATTTTTTCATTTCTTATTACATCTATTGTTATATCAGGATCTATAAATCCTAATACTGTAAAATCTATATCTATAGTATTTTCTATTTTAATAATATCTTTTTTACCTAACTTTTCACTCTCAGCATTCATAATTAGAGCAACTCTATAATCTACACTATCTAGCCCTAAATATTTAAATATTCTTATTCCATGTCCTGATTTTATATGATCAATAACTACTCCGTTTTTTATACTATTTATTGTTAACATTATCTTACCCCCAATAACTTAGCTATTAATGCCATTCTTACATACATTCCAAATTTCGCTTGTTTAAAATAACATCCTCTTGGATCTTCATCTATTTCGTAAGATATTTCATTAACTCTTGGAAGTGGATGGAGTACCATCATATCATCTTTAGCATACTTCATTTTTTCTTTATCTAATATATAACTATCTTTTAATCTTACATAGTCATCTTCATTAAAAAATCTTTCTCTTTGAACTCTTGTCATATAAAGTATGTCTAATTCTCCTAAAACATCTTCCATTTTAGAAGCTTCTCTAAACTCTATATTATTTTTTTCTAAAATTTCTTTTCTCACATAATCTGGTATATTAAGTTCTTCTGGGGATATAAATATGAATTTATTATTATTATATCTAGATAAAGCTTTTACTAAAGAATGTACTGTTCTTCCAAATTTTAAATCTCCACAACATCCTATAGTTAAGTTAGACAAATGTCCTTTAAGCTTTCTTATAGTTAAAAGATCTGTAAGTGTTTGAGTTGGGTGTTGGTGACTACCATCACCTGCATTAATAACTGGAATATTAGAATACATAGATGCTATTGTAGGAGCCCCTTCTTTTGGATGTCTCATAGCAGCTATATCTGCATAACAACCTATTGTTCTAATTGTGTCTGCAACGCTTTCTCCTTTTGATACTGAGCTTGCATTAGGTTCTGAAAATCCTATTATACTTCCACCTAATCTAAGCATAGCAGCTTCAAAACTACATCTTGTTCTTGTACTTGGCTCATAAAATAATGTAGCTAAAATTTTACCATCACATACATGTAAAAATTTCTTTGGATCTTCTATAATTTCATCTGCTAGACTAAAAACCTCTTCTAATTCCTCTAGTGAAAAATCTCTTGGATCTAATAAGTGTCTTCCTTTTAACATTTTAACGACTCCTCCTTTTTAACCTCACTGGATTAAATTTAAAGGTATAAAAAATGCCTTCCCTATCTAGGGAAGGCATGTTTATACTCTTAGTTAAAATTATACATATCTGATTCAATCTATAACTTAATTAGATGTAAAACAAAACTCACTTTGTTTGCTTTCTTCCCTTTCTAGCCTCTCTGGACCAGCATTAAAGGTACCATATTAAATTTATTATTCACATGATAACATATTTTTTTTACTTAGTCAATTAAATCATTTTATTTTTTTAGACATTATAGCTGCACCAATTGCTCCTGCATATCTTCCTAATTCATTACTTTTTACAGTGCTTTCTAATTTACAAGATAACCTATCTACTATATCATTATTATGACTTAATCCTCCAGTTAAAAAGTAATTATTAACTTCAGAATGTTTTTGACATAAAGACTTAACTTTCCCTGTTATAGATTCTAAAATTCCAAAAGCTATATCTTCTCTTTTTTTGCCACTACCTATTAAACTTATAACTTCAGATTCTGCAAATACAGTACACATAGAACTTATAGATACACCACTACCCTTTTGAGCTAAAGAACACATTTCATTTATATCTAATGCTAAAGTATTCGCCATAAGTTCTAAAAATCTTCCTGTTCCAGCTGCACATTTATCATTCATCGTAAAATTAGTAACATTTCCATCTTCTATAGTTATTATTTTTGTATCCTGTCCACCTATGTCTATAACTGTACAATCTTCTCCTAATAAATAATAAGCTCCCTTTCCATGGCAAGTTATTTCTGTTATAGTTTTATCTGCATATGGAACTGATATTCTTCCATAACCTGTAGCTACTATCTTACTATTTTCTTTTGTTACTCCCATTTTATTTAATTTTTTTAATACATCTTTAGATGTCTCTACACTACTCCATCCTGTAGGTTCCACAAAAGTTTTTTTTAAATCTTCATCTTGAAAAACACAAACTTTCGTTGCAGTAGAACCTATATCTATTCCTATATAATACATTCTATCTCTCCTTATATATAGTAATTTTTATGTTTTTTTGTTAAAGATTTCATACCACTTATTCTTACATTATTAGTTTCTATTAAATCTTTTATAAAATCTTCATCTTTCTTTTCATAAGTCATACATATACCACAAGATTTAGATAACTCTCTTGGAGTAGGAACTATAGTATGTTTTATTTTATTTTTCTTTAATAAGCTATTTAATTTCATTCCTTCTGTATGTGAAGGGAAAATTATATAATACTTTGTTTTTTCCATAATATGCACTCCTAAATTGTAAAACTATAATTAAAGGAGTCCTCATATAAGTAATATGAGGACTATAGACTTTATATCATTTCTAAGAAAGCTTCTACTCTTGTTTTTATTTGTCCAGAATCTTCAGTAGAATAATCTGTTTCTATGTGCATTATAGGAATATTATTTTCTTTTAAACTTTTTTCTACATCTTTGTGTTCTATAGCATATGTATGACAAAAAGATAAATTACAATCTATAACTCCATCTACATTGTACTCTTTAGAATATTTTATAATATCATCTATCCTTCCTGTATTTGGAGTAAAACAGGCACAATTAATGTTTAAATATCTATCTCCTAAATTTTTTACTAATTCATCTATAGTATCCCCTTTAGGTGATACTTCATTTTCAAAATATCTTGTACCAGTACAAGTTTCTTCAACAACTACTTCAGCATCTAAACTTTCTATTATTGAATGTAATTTCCAGTTAGGTAATGCCATTGGAGTTCCTGTTATAAGAATTCTTTTCTTATCATTTTCTCTTGAATTTTTAACTCTTTCTTCTAACTCATCACATAATTCATTTAGTTTTTCTGTAAATCTTTTAGGATCATCATAGAAAGCTATTTGACTTATTAATAATGAATCTAATCCACTTATAGGACTTGGACTATTTTTTCTTAAATCATATAATCTTTTAAGTGCTTTTCTTTTTTCATTAGATACTCTAATTCCTTCTTTAAGTCCTTCTACAGTTATCTTATTTCCTGTTATTTCTTCCATTTTTTCTATGAAAAATTTCATTTCTTCTGACCATTTTATGTAATCTTTATATCTTTTCATTTGAGGAAGATCCATTACATGTACAGGAAGATAATTTTCTAATACTTCCCATGCCTTTTTCTTTCCATCACAAGTAGTCTCCCCTACAACCATATCGCAAGATTGAAAATAAGGACATGTTCCTCCTATTTTTGCTCCCATAAAAGCTTTTATAAGTGGGCATAAATTTCTTGGTAAAACCTTTTCTCCATCTTCTACCCAAAACTGTGATCCTGCACATAATCCAACACTTATAGCATTAGCTGCAAGTATTATTTCTTCTGGTACAAAAACACAAAATGTCCCTACTACTTTTCGACCTTCTTTTCTTGCTTCATCTAATTCTTGAATTCTAAGACCATGAACTTCTGATACAACAAAATTAAAATAATTCATGCCTTCCGGTCTATTTTCTTGTGATAAATATGTAGCACCATATAATTCTGGTAAAACAGCACATAATTTATCGTGCTTTTCTAAATCTACCCCTAAATCTGTCCATAATTTTCTATAATCACCCATAATATTCCCTCCAAAACCTTATTTCAACCTTATTTTAACACATAATTATGCCATCAGTTATTTGAATGTAGAATACACTATAGGCCATTTATAAGTATATCTTATAAATTTTATTTTTATTAATTAGGAAGTTATTAAAAGATATAGCCTTAAACAAAAATATTAGCTCTCTACAGCTAAAAATATTTAGAAAAGTTATATATGAAATGAATATATTATTAAAATATAAAAAAATTAAAAGGAAGTTTATTAAAAACTTCCCTTTAACTCTCTACGTAACACTATAAATAAGTTCCTATGGCGCGCTCAGCAGGAGTCGAACCTGCGGCCTACGGATTCGAAGTCCGTCACTCTATCCAACTGAGCTATGAGCGCTTTAAGATTTAATTTAAAACATAAAAATGGAGCGGGTGAAGGGAATCGAACCCTCGTAACCAGCTTGGAAGGCTGGGGCTCTACCATTGAGCTACACCCGCGTATTTTGGAGCGGAAGACGAGATTCGAACTCGCGACGTTCACCTTGGCAAGGTGACGCTCTACCACTGAGCCACTCCCGCATACCTATATATTTAATTAAAATGGTGCAGGTGAAGGGACTCGAACCCCCAAGCCTAAGGCGCTAGATCCTAAGTCTAGTGC
>NZ_BAAACG010000020.1:0-779 GCF_039521385.1 Clostridium oceanicum
ACCTTCCAGCACCGGGCAGGCGTCAGCCCCTATACATCAGCTTTCGCTTTAGCAGAGACCTGTGTTTTTGCTAAACAGTTGTTTGGGCCTATTCACTGCGGCCTACCGAAGTAGGCGCCCCTTCTCCCGAAGTTACGGGGCTAATTTGCCGAGTTCCTTAACAGTAATTCTTCCGATGGCCTTAGGATTCTCTCCTCACCTACCTGTGTCGGTTTGCGGTACGGGCACCTATTTACTCGATAGAGACTTTTCTTGACAGTGTGGAATCAGATACTTCGCGAATAATCGCTCCCCATAACACCTCAACTCAGCCAAACGGATTTACCTGTCTGGCACGTCTAAGTGCTTAGACGCACATCCAATAGTGCGCACATCTTATCCTTCTGCGTCATCCCATTTCTCAAACGCAAATAGGCGGTATCGGAATATCAACCGATTGTCCATCACCTACGCCTTTCGGCCTCGGCTTAGGTCCCGACTAACCCTGAGCGGACGAACCTTCCTCAGGAAACCTTAGGTTTTCGGCCAATAAGATTCTCACTTATTTCTCGCTACTTATGCCAACATTCTCACTTCTGTACAGTCCACCGCTCCTTTCGATGCGACTTCAGCCCGTACAGAAAGCTCCTCTACCGCTCTTTCGAGCCCATAGCTTCGGTGGTAAGTTTGAGCCCCGAACATTTTCGGCGCAGGATCTCTTGACTAGTGAGCTATTACGCACTCTTTAAATGAGTGGCTGCTTCTAAGCCAACATCCTAGTTGTCTTAGAAATCCCACAT
>NZ_BAAACG010000022.1:0-724 GCF_039521385.1 Clostridium oceanicum
TTTTAATGATAGGACTTATTATTGTAAGTGTTTTGGAACTTATAATAGGTCTTGGGAAAAACTATGTTTTTTCCCATGTTACAAATAAGGTTGATGTAATTTTAAATTCCAGAATATTCAATCATTTATTTAGATTACCTTTTGCATTTTTCAAAAATAGAAGAACAGGAGAAATTATTGCAAGAATAAGAGAGGTAGAAAATGTACGTCATTTCTTAACAGGAGTTCCATTGTCATCAGTTCTAGATATATTATTCTTAATTGTATACATAATAGTTTTATATATCTATAGTTTTTCACTTGCAAATATAGTAATGCTCACAATTCCAGCATTTATAATACTTTATGCTATAATAACCCCTTTATTTAAAAAGCAGTTAGATGAAAAATTTAAATATAATGCAGAAATGCAAAACTATTTAGTTGAGTCTGTAACAGGAGTTGAAACTGTAAAATCTTTTTCTCTTGAAGCTTTAAGTCAAAAAAGATGGGAAGACAAGGTAGCAGATTATTCAACATCAGCTTTTAAAACATCAATAATTGCAGGAACTTCAAATACTGTAGCTCAGTTTATACAAAAGGTGTCAGATGCCATAATACTTTGGGCTGGAGCTTATATGGTTATGAGTCAAAAAATAACTATTGGACAACTTATAGCTTTTAGAATGATTTCAGCAAGACTTAATCAGCCAATACTTAGGTTAGTAAATTTATGGCAAGAGTT
>NZ_BAAACG010000023.1:0-48507 GCF_039521385.1 Clostridium oceanicum
AAAAAAAACAGAATTGAAATATTAAAAGAAGTTGGAGCTTTAGTTGAATCACCATCATATTATGGTAATTTAACTGCTTATGACAATTTAAGAATAATAAAAAGAGTATTAAATTTAGATGAAAAAAGGATAGAAGAAGTGTTAGAGTTAGTTGGGTTAACTAAGAATAAAAACCAACTTGTAAAAAATTTTTCTTTAGGAATGAAACAAAGACTAGGAATAGCTAAAGCAATTATAAGTAAGCCACAAATATTAATTTTAGATGAGCCTACAAATGGCCTTGATCCTTTGGGGATTATAGAAATTAGAGAAATGATAAAAAATTTACCTAAAAAAACAGGGATTACTGTAATTGTTTCTAGTCATATATTAAGTGAAATTGAACAAATAGCTACTCATGTAGGTATCATTAATAAAGGGGTAATGTGTTTTCAAGGAACTATTAAAGAATTATTAGGACTAGGAAAAGAAGTAACTAGGATTATTGCTGATCCTAAGGAAGATGCTTCTTTTAAACTAAAAGAATTAGGTTATAGTATAGATGTAGGAAACAATGAAATTTTTATAGATAATGTTAAAAATATAGCTAAATTAAATAAAGAACTTGTAAGTTGTGGAATAGATGTATATCATTTAAGTAAAGATAAAGAAACTTTGGAAGAAATATTTATTAATATTATAAAAAGGTAGGGGAAAATTATGTTCATGAATTTGGTTATAACAGACCTTTTTAAAATTAAGAAGAATTTCGTATGGAAATTAGTTTTTTTAATACCAATATTAAGCACATGCTTATTACAATTATTGATTTTTATTCAATTTAAATCTATAAATAATTATAGTAATGCTCATAATATAACAGGTTGGGTATTGCTTATATCCCAAAATAGTGGGCCTGTGTTATGGCCTAGTATAATTAATTTAATTATTATGATTATATCTATATCTATTTATCAAGTAGAATTTAAAAATAATTCTTTTAATTCACAAATATGTTTTCCTATTAGCAAAACTAAAATATTATTAAGTAAATTTTTTATAATATTAATATTTACGTTGATTTCTATATTATTAAATTTATTAGGATTAGTTATAGTTGGAATATTTAATAGTATATCAGCTCCTTTTCCTTTTGGAATGTATTTTAAATATTTTATATTTCAATGTTTTAGTGTATTAGGAACAATTGCTTTAAGTAATTGGATTGCTTCTTTGTTTGAAAGTGCAATAATTCCTTATGTAATTGGAATATTAGGATTTGCAATTGGTTTGATTTTACCACATGAGTTGAAGTTTTTATCGTATTTTTTTCCATATTCATATCCATTATATGCTGTTAATATGGCTGGTTTTGATGGGAGTATAGCTATATTAGGTGGGCTTATTTCAGGGGTAATAATATTATATGTTTCTAGTTACGAATTTATTAATAGAGATATAAATTGATAAGTATAATTTATAGATGTTAGAAGGGAGTTATTTATGATAAATATTTTAAAAATAGAACTTACTAAGCTAAAAAATAGTTCATTACTTACTATTATAATTATTCTTACCTTAACACCACTATTTAATGGAGTTTCAATTTCAAAAAAATTAAGTGCAATTAATAGCAATTCAAATACATTAGAAACAATATACGATTTTAGTATTAATTTATACACATTATTAATTTTACCTACAATAATTGTAATAATATTTGCACTTATTATGAGATTTGAAAGAGTTAATGGGGGAGTAAAAGAAATGTTAATTCTACCCATAACAAAAAAACAATTATTTTTAAGCAAGTTAGTTATCGGAGTTTTATTAGTTAGTACAAGCATATTTATGTTTACTATAGGAATTATATTTTCTGGTTTTCTTCAGAAATGTATAACAATAAAAAGCCTTTTACTTATATTACTAAGGATGTTGGTAATATTTTTAGTATCTTTAGGTATTATTGGAGTTCAATATTATCTTAGTTTAACTTATGAAAATATAAGTGTTCCCTTAGGACTTGGGCTTTGTTTTCAGATTCCAACAATTTTAATTAGTGCTTCTAAATATAACATTATATATCCATGGTCATATATTACAACAGTTAACAACATAGCTACTTTAGATATTAAAACTGTAATAATGATAACAGTAAGTATAGTAATATTTATACTAATAAATTTGTATGGGTATATGAGATTTAATGGTAAAGATATATATTAAAGAAATTTAAAAGTACTAATTTTAAAATGAATACTCATATAAGGAGATGTTAAGCATTAAAGAAATATTTATATATGTAGGAAGTAGATTAGGAGATAAATCTAAAACTTTAAAATTTATCAATAATGTACTTGATGAAGTTTATAATTCTATAGGACACGATAAAGTTAAAGTAACTACGTATACTGCAAAGGATACAAAAATCAACAGATGTGAAGGCTGTTTAGGTTGCTTTTTAACGGGTAAATGTTCTTTAGACAAAGAGGATGATATGAAGACAATTAAGGATAATATGTTAAGATCTGATATAATTATATTGGCAACCCCAGTTTATGTTCATAATGTAAGTGGAGATATGAAAATTTTTATTGATAGAATTAGTTATTGGACTCATCTTATGAGGTTATCAGGAAAGATTGGAATTGTTGCTTCAACTTCAGGAGGAAATGGGTTAGAACTAGTAAATAATTATTTATATAAAATCATGACTTATATGGGAGTAAAGATAAAAGGAAAATTTGGTGTATGTGAAGATAATATTGATGAGAATTACATTAAATCTGTAGAGAAGTTTTCTAGAGTGATAATAGAGTATATAAAAGGCAAAAAAGTGGAAACAGATGATATATTAGAAGCTGTTTTTAAGGCAACTAAAAATACCATGGAAAAACTAAGACCATATAAAAGTGCTGAATTTCAATACTGGAAAGAGTCAAAATTAATTGAGTGTAATAGTTTTAAAGAAGTGCTTGAAATGTTAAGATAATTTAATAATTAGATAAAATGTTTAATTTATTTGTATTAATTTATAATAATAAATAAAGGGATGGTGTAATGAAAAATAAAATAACTAAAATTTTAGTAATAAATATAATTTTTTTTAATTTGATATTGGGCAATAGTATAAGTGCATTTGCAGCTGGTTTATCTGATATTACATATTCTTATTCTCCAAAAATAATTCACATAACAAATGATTATAATTTAAAAAATTATTTATCTAGTGTTTCTAAGGGAAGTTTAAATGTTGCTGATTATGCAAAGTCTCATTACTTTCTTGAGTATAAAAAATCAATAGATATTACAAAAGTATCAATTGCAATAGAAATATTAGGACATGTTTATCCTGATAAAATAGCTAGATATATACCTTTTGGATTAGGAAAAGTTATAACAAAACATACAAGTATTATAGATATTGGTGAAAAATCTGTTGATAGTAATAGATGGATATGGGATAGTATTGCTGCAGTAATTGGATCTAGTTTTTCAGTTAATTCTAGTAATATTAGATCTTTAAATATTTATACAATCCCACAAAATACTACAGAACAACATGTAGATCAAATTATAAAAGATCTTAAAAATAAAGACTTAAGACTTAATAGAGATATAATGATTAAAGTACAAAAAGATATTGATAATGGAACCATTGATCCAATGTTACTTAAAATGATGGAGAAATAGTTTTTTGTATTCGTAAAATGGACAACCTTGAAATCTAGAATTTATAAGATTTCAAGGTTATTTTATAGCAATAAAATATATAAGAAAGGAATTATTTATGAATAAATTAAATGACTTACTTATATTTATAACTTTATTTGTTTTGGGGGTTATAATTTGGATTTGTAAAACAATAATAACAAGTGATATTCCAATAAATATTTCTTTTAAAGAATTTATTTTGTTAATTATTGTTATATTTATATATTATATATTTCAATACTTTTATATTAAGAAAAATAAAGGGGATTTCTTTTTAATTAAATTGTTATTAATAATTATATTGTCATTAATGTGGTTTATAAGTTTAGTTACATCCTTTATTTATAAATACAATAAATATGATATTATACTAAATTTTATTGGTTTCAGTTCTATGATAATATTTGGTCTGAGAATTTTTAATGATCAATTCAAACAAAAGTGAATTTTAAAAAATTAAATATTATTTATACTGATGTAAATATTTGAAAGTATTAAAACTTAGATTAAAGTTGTGAAATTTATAGTAGCTAATTTAAAGATTTAATTAAAGGAAAAAAACGTCTATTACTAGAACTAAGTAACTATAAAGTAACTTAAAAGTAACTATTATAGTGGAGGGGTGAAATGTTATTAGAAGAATTAATTAATATAGCAAAGGTCCTTAATGAAAATGGCCTTAAAGGGAAAAAACGTGATAATTTTTTAAGAGATCAATATAATATGTCATCAAGAACTTGGCAGAAGAAAATAAAAGGCACGCCTATAAAATATAATAATTCTACTAAAAGATATGAAACTTTAGATTCTTTTAATTTAGAAAAAAGGGATAAAATAAAAGATAGTAAAGAAAGAAGAGTAGAAGAATCAATAGATGAAAGTAATAAATTACAAGATAAAATAGATAAAATTTCTAAAGAAACACTAAAGGAACCTAAAAGTAAGACTAAAGTAACTACAAAGGGATACCAAGGTGTTTCAAAGGACAAGCTAAAAAATTATAGTGAAAAATATGAAAAGTTAGACTATATAAATTTAAGTAAAGAAAAAGAATTTAATAATAATAAAAATATAGATAAATTAGAAGAAAACAAAGAAAGTAAATTAAAAAACACAGAGCAGGACATAGAAAATAATTATGATGAAGTTATTGAAGTAAAAGATTTTAAAGAGGTTATGCAAGAAATGCAAAAGGTAACTACACCTTTAAAAATACAAGAATTTAAAAATATGAAAAGTGATATAGAAATTTTAAAAGAGCAGATGAATTTTATATTAGATAGGTTTAAAGAAGAAGAATTTAAAAGAGAAAATATTATAGAAATCCCAAAAATAGATCTTGAAAATTATGATTTAAAAGGAGAAATAGGCAGCAGAAGTTTTAAAACATACAAATACGTATTAGATGATTTTAAAAAGTTTTGCAAAGATAGAAATGAATCACAAAAGGATCTTATAGCTATAGCTTTACTTGAATTTATGAAAAAATATAATAGATAAGATTTAAGGAGCATTATTTATGAAAAATATATTAGTTGTAGAAGATGATCGTTTATTAAATAAAACTTTGTCTTACAATTTAATAAATGATGGATATTATGTGGATTCTGCTTTAAATAATAAGAAGGCTATAGAATATATTAATGAAAGAGATTATCATCTTGTGATTTTAGATATAAATTTGCCAGATGGGGATGGGTTTGACTTATGTACTAAAATTAAATTAAAAAGAAAGAATACTGCTGTAATTTTCTTAACTGCAAATGATATGGAAAAAGATATGATAAAAGGATTTGATTTAGGATGTGATGATTATATTACAAAGCCATTTTCCATAAATGTATTTAAAAAGAAAGTAAAAGCTTTGTTTAATAGAATAGAGGATGATTTCTATGATGATTATTACTATGATGGCAAGCTTTATGTTGATTTTTTAAAATTAAAAGCTACCCTTAATGGAAAATCTATTGTATTTACTCCAATGGAATATAAGGCTTTAAAAATATTAGTTAAAAACCCTAAAATAGTTTTAACCAGAAATACTTTTTTAGAAAAGATATGGGATGTAGATGAAAATTTTGTTGAGGAGCATGCATTAACTACAGTGATAAGTCGTATTAGAAATAAAATTGAAAAAGGTGAAACTAAGTATATAAAAACTGTGTACGGAATGGGTTATATGTGGCTAGGCGATGATAACAGATGAAACTAAAGAATTTATCTATTAAAAAAATTTATTTAATAATATCTGCAGGAATTTTTATAACATCAGGTATTTTTATTTTATATACATATATGATTACAAAAGATAGACGACTTATATTATTAGGAATTCTTTTTACACTTTGCATATATCTATGGTTTGGAATATTTATAGCTTTAGTAAGGAAAAAGTTAGTATTATTTACTTTAAATATTTCAAGTATATTAGATAAGATTATAAACAATAAAGATATAGTTAGTTTTAATTTAGAAAAAGAAACTTTAATATCAAAAATAAATCATAAATTTCAAAGGTTATCTGAAATTTTAAAAGAAAATAATGACAGAGTTTTTAAAGAAAAAGCTAATCTTGAAAAACTAATTTCAGATATTTCTCACCAAGTTAAAACTCCTATGGCCAATTTGAAGATGATTAATTCTACTTTAATAGAAAGTAACCTATCTAGAGAAAAAGAAATAGAATTTTTAAAATCAATGGAAGGACAATTGGATAAATTAGAATTTTTAATGGATTCTATGATAAAAACCTCAAGACTTGAAACAGGAATAATAACTTTAAATAAGAAAAAATTTTCTATTTATGACACTATTGCAGAAGTAATGGGAGCTATTATATTTAAAGCAGAGAAAAAAGATATACAAATTATAGTCGATTGTGATCCTAATTTATTTGTTTTTCAAGATAAAAAATGGACAACAGAAGCATTATTTAATATTGTAGATAATGCAGTAAAATATACCCCTTCAAAGGGTAAAATCAATATAAATTGTTTTAAAATGGAGATGTATACAAGGATTGATATTAAAGACACTGGAATAGGTATAAAGGAAAAGCATCAAGGTGAAATTTTCAAAAGGTTTTATCGTGAAAAAAAGTTCATGATATACCTGGAATCGGTATTGGATTATATCTTACTAGAAAAATTATATCAATGGAAGATGGTTATATTAAGGTAATATCTAAAGAAGGAAAAGGAACCACTTTTTCTGTATTTCTTTTAAATAGATAAATTAATAGGGTGATTTTTAAGGATAAACAAGAATAATTTGTTGTTTATCCTTAATTTGTTGTTTGTTTAAAAAAACATAAGTTAAGCTTCTGGATATTTACTTGTGATGTTTCTGATACATTTCAGATATATACTATTTGTAATTAAAGAAAAGGAGATTTATATATGAGCATTTTACAAACTAGTAATCTAAAAAAATATTATGGAGAAAAACCTAATGTTGTAAAAGCCTTAGATGGAGTAAGTATTTCTATTGAAAAGGGAGAATTTGTATCTGTAGTAGGCACTTCTGGAAGTGGGAAATCAACTTTACTTCATATGATGGGGGGCTTAGATAACCCAACCTCTGGAAATGTAATTATTAAGGGAAAAGAAATTTCTAATATGAATAAAGAGGAATTAGTTATATTTAGACGTCGTAACATAGGATTTATATTTCAAAGTTACAATCTAGTTTCTATGTTAAATGTTTATGAAAATATTGTTCTTCCTTTAGAATTAGATGGTGAATCCTTAGATAAAGAATTTATGAATAAAATTATAAAAATGTTAGCTTTAGAAGACAAGCTACAAAATATGATAAATAATCTTTCAGGGGGACAACAACAACGTGTAGCTATTGCAAGAGCTTTAGTTACAAAACCTGCTATTATTTTGGCAGATGAACCTACTGGAAATTTAGATAGTAAAACAAGTGCAGATGTAATGGGGCTTTTAAAAATGACTAGTAAAAAATTTAATCAAACTATTGTAATGATTACTCACAATAATGAAATTGCTCAACTAGCAGATAGAATTATTCGTATTGAAGATGGTAAAGTAATGGGCTAAAGGAGGGTAAAATATGTTTGAAAATAATAATAAATCAGTTGTTAGAAGGCTATCAAAGCGTTCTATCAAATCTAATAAAAATTATATCGCAATTATTGCCATTGCTCTATCAACAATTCTATTTACAAGTATGTTTACTATTACAGGCAGCTTAAGAGCTACTATAAAAGATAGTGATATGCGTAAAATGGGAACTTCTGCCCATGCTGGGTTAAAACATTTAACAGGAAATGAATATAAAAAAGTTTCTAAAGATGAAAATATTAATAAGTCATCTTATTCTGTAATTATTGGAGAAGCAAAAGGAGAATCTTTTCATAAGTTACCTTCAGAAATAAGGTGGGCTGAAGATAATTATGCAAAATGGACATTTAATTTTCCTACAAAAGGTAAAATGCCACAAAGAAAAAATGAAATAGCTATGAGTACTCTTGTACTTGATGCTTTAGGGATTCCTAAAAAAATAGGAGAAAAAGTTAAATTAACTTTTAAAACTGATGAAAAAACTGTTACAAATAATTTTATATTATCTGGTATATGGAAAGGGGATCCAGTAGCTTTTAGGCAGACAATTTGGTTTTCAAAATCATACTGTAGTAAAGTAGCACCTATTACTAGGGGAAAAAACAGTGATAATAAATTTACTGGGTATGTAGATAGTTTGATTATGTTTTCTTCTCCTTGGAATATTGAAAAAAATATAAATAAAATTGCATTTAATAATAATATAGAAGAGAGTAAAATAGCTATTAATTCTTCTTATGGTACAGCAGAAATTGATCCTTCAAATTTAATAGCCTTTATTTTGGGAGCACTTATTATTATCATTGCAGGATATTTATTGATTTATAATATATTTTATATTTCAATTGCAGAAGATATTAAAAGTTATGGGTTATTAAAAACAATAGGAATGACATCTAAGCAAATAAGAAAAATGGTTAGGTTTAAGGCTTTAATTTTGTCCTGTATAGGTATTCCTATTGGTATAGTTTTAGGGTGGCCTCTTGGACGGGTTTTAGTTCCATATATTATAAATATCTTAGGAGAAGACATGAATGTAGTTACAACCATAAATCCTTTTATATTTATATTTTCAGCTATTTTTAGTTTGATAACTGTTTATTTAAGCTGTATTAAACCTGCTTCAATTGCATCAAAGGTGTCCCCTATAGATGCAGTCCGTTATAATAATATAAATAAAAATACTTTAGATAAGAAAAAAACAAAGACTACCCATAAAGTTAAGCCATTATCAATGGCTTTAGGTAATCTTAAAAGAAATGGAAAGAAAGTTTTTATTGTTGTTTTATCTTTTTCTCTTAGTTTGGTAATTCTTAATAGTACTTATTGTTATGTACATTCTTTTGATTTTGATAAATTTGTAGCGAAAACTAGCATATCAGATTTTTCAGTAGCAGATAGATCTATTATTAAAAGTTCAGAGCCTTTTAATACAAATGGGGTAAGTAATAATTTTGTTAATGAAGTTAAAACATTAAAAGGGTTAGATAAAATGGGAAATATTTATATGAACGCTAGTAGACAATATTGTACTAACCATGCCTATAATCGTTTTAAAAAGTATATTGATTCTCTAGATCATAAAAAAAAGGAAGAATTTATGAGTTCTTCAATGATGGTAAAAAAATTTTCAGGAGTAAATGTTTTTGGATTTGATAAATGGCCATCACAATATATAAAAGTCATAGAAGGGTCTTTAGATTTTGATTCTTGGGAAAAAGGAGAAGGTATTTATATAACTACATGTCATCTTATTGAAGACGGAAAATTGAGTATATATAAACCAGGAGATATTGTTAGTGTAGATTTTTCAAATGGCAAGGTGAAAAAATATAAAGTTTTAGCAATTGTAGAGTATCCAGAAGCTTTTTCTTCACCTCAAAACTTTGATTTAGGATTAGAATATATATTGCCTTCAAAAGAGTTTTTATCTAATGAGGGAAAAACAAAGCCAATGGGTACTATTTTCAATGTAGATAATAAATACATTGATAAAACTGAAAAATGGATTAAAAATTATTGTGCTAATAAAGAAACGTCTTTAGATTTTTGGTCTAAAAAAACTCTACAAAAGCAATTTAAAAGTCTTACAGTAATGTATACTGCTGTAGGAGGTTCATTGTGCGTAATTCTTGCTATAATAGGTTTATTAAACTTTATTAACTCTATAGTTACCTCTATTATTACAAGAAGAAGAGAACTTGCAATGCTTCAAGCTGTAGGTATGACAGATAAGCAAATAAAATGGATGTTAATTTTTGAAGGAAGTGCTTATGGCGTTTTAGGGTTAATTTTATCTATAATATTAGGAAGTATTATAAATATTACTTTAATTCCTGCATTAGGTTCTGAACTTTATTATTTTACATTAAAGAGTACCTTAACTCCAATACTTCTTTGTATTATCCCATTAATTATAATAACAGCTTTAGTTCCAATTTTATCTTACAATAGATTATCTAAAAACAGTATAATTGAACAATTAAGAACGATAGAATAAAAATTTAATTTTAAAATATAAAAAAAGATATAAGATGAAGTAATTTAATTATTTTATTTGTTGAAAAGTATATAGGTACATTCTATAGCAATAAAAAGGAGTATAGTTTAAATACTCCTTTTTATTATAAATATAATTAATATACCCTTTAATTTAAATATAAAGTTTAATATAAGTGTTAAATCTATACAGTACAACTAAAATAATTTTAATATTAATGTAATTTATGTGAAATAAAAACAATAAAATAGATATTTTTACATATAAATACAAATCATCGGCTATTTTATACTAATTTAATATGATATAATTTAGCTAAAGACATTAAAACGAGACTACTAACGGTATGCGAGGGGGATAAATAGGTGCAGTCAGTAAAGCAGCTAAGTATAGATGATTATACATATGATGTGCTTAGAAATTTACCTACAATGGAAGTTTCAATAACAGCATTAATAGAGCATGTTTCTAAAGCACAAAATCAAATAGAACTTCTCCATGAAAAAGATGATGGGTTTATTACTATTGCAATTAAAAAGCAAGATAAATGGATGCAATATCATTATTCAAAGGATGAATTAAAAGAAAACATAGGAAAAATATTAAGCATAGAAGGTATAAATGTTTACTTAAGCGCAAACTCTTTTTATAAACCCTTTAGACGTATTGAAAATATAAGAAAATTAAATTCACTATACATAGATTTAGACTATTATTCTTTAGAAAATTTCAAAAATTTAAATCCAGAGCAAATAATATGGCAGCTAGAAAAGGATTATTTTAAAGAAAAAGTACCAGAAGCAAATTTTATAGTGTTAACAGGAAGAGGCATTGCTATATATTGGCTTATAGAGCCAGTGCCTTATAAGGCATTACCCCTTTGGAATGCAGTACAAAAACATTTTTTAAAAGAGCTTAAAGAAATAGGCGCTGACGAAAAATCTATAGATAGTGCTAGAGTTATGAGACTTGCTGGATCTGTAAATCAAAAATCATCTAAACTCTCTGACATATTAGTTTATAGTGAAAATAGGTATGTATTAAGAGAAATACAAGAAGAATACCTTCCAGTGCTAACTCCTTACGTTAAAAATCCTTTCCATAGATCAAAAGGAAGAAACCCAAGAGTAGTTAACTTTTTTACTTTATATAGCCTTCATTATGCGCGGCTTAGAGATTTAGTTTCTATTCAAAAAAGTAGACAAGGCCTCTGTAGAAATGAAGATGGCTCTTTAGTTAAAACTGGACAAAGAGAATTTATGTGCTTTTTATATAGATATTGGAGTTCCTGTTATGAAAAAGATAAAGAAAAGGCACTCCAAAATACCTTAGAGTTTAATAAAGAGTTTAATCTTCCGCTAGACGATGCAGAAGTTATAAGGACAACAAAGTCTGCAGAAAAAGCCTATGAGTCTTGGTTAAAAGATAGTCCTTCAGGAAGTTACAGGCGTGGGGGATACAACTATAAAAATAAAACTTTAATAGACAAGCTTAATATAATAGATGAGGAAATGCAGACCCTTGAAACTATAATAAGTAAAAAAGAAGTTAAGAGAAGAACTAACAAAAGGACTAATGAACATAATAAAGCTAAATATAAAAAACAGAGAAGAAATAAAAATGGATTAACTAAAAGACAGCAGAACAAACTAGAAAGATTAAATAAAATTAAACTACTAAAAGATAGAGGATACACACAAAAGGAAATAGCCGCTGAATTAGAAATATCATTGAGGACTGTAAAATATTATTATGTTCAGATAAAACTATCTTAGGGTGCAACGAAACATTCACTATTATATTAAGGGGCTTTAGCCTGTATCTGTTTTGAAAATTTTTAGGCTCTTTTCCTCCATACAACTACTTATAAAAAGTTAAGAAGAAATAAGACTAAGTTAAGAGAACAATTAATTTAAAGTTATAGTAGAATAGAGATTTAGACTATAATATAAAACATAAAGCGGAACTAGTACGAGGATTAAAGTTAAATAAGAGTACAATAACTAGATCTTATGGTAGTTTATATTTATAAGTTGCATGAAGTGTCACTATTATATTATAAAACTTTAACATTTATTTTGGAGGCTAGACATGAGATGTTCATTAAATCCAAGGATAATAAAAATTATAAATAAAATGGATAAAAAAGAGTTCGGTTTAAAATATGGAGTTTTAAGGTTAGGCGGTTTTTCTTGGATAATATCTTCTTTAATAGTATTTTTCTTCGAAAGACCACAAGAACCTATAAAAGCTATTATACTTGGAAGAATTATAAGCTTAATTGGATGTGTATTAATTGGATATATAGGATCAGTGTGTATTTGGGGTGTTTATAAGGAAGGTAAGTAAATAGATACAAATCTATTTATTTACCTTCCTTTGTTTAGGTTGAGTTAAATTTTACTGAATCAATCTCACTTTTTTATTATGTAGTTTTTATATTACTAATATAAAAACCAGATGAATAGTTACTAGTTTTAATATTAAGTTAAAATTAGTAACTATTTCAATTTATTTAATTATTTGAGCATAAATGGAAATAAGAGTATAATTATCACATATGTTTTTTAATATTCTGCATATTAAATGATTATTAAAGAGAGAGGTAGAGATGATGAATAAAGAAGTGCTTGTTGTACAAAATTTAACTAAATCATTTAAAAAAAGAAAAGCTATAAATGATGTGTCATTTACAGTTAAAGAAGGAGATATTTGTGGATTTATAGGGCCTAATGGAGCTGGAAAAACTACAATGATTAGAATGTTAACAGGCCTTATCACACCATCTTCTGGTAGTGTATCTATAAATAGCTTTGATGTTACTAAAGATATAGAAAATGCGTTAAAATACATAGGGGCTATAGTTGAAAATCCAATATTTTTTGAATATTTAACAGGAGAAAATGCTCTTTTAAATTTAGCTATGTTAAATAATGATATGAGTAAAAAAGAAAGACAGGAAAAGGTAGAAGAAGTAATTGAACTTGTTGGACTTAAAGGAAGAGAGAAAGATAAAATAAAAACTTATTCATTAGGAATGAAACAAAGACTTGGAATAGCCCAAGCATTGCTTAATAATCCTAAAATAATTTTATTAGACGAGCCTACTAATGGACTTGATCCTACGGGAATGATTGAATTTAGAAATTTAATTTTAAAACTTAATAAAGAAAATAAAATAACTTTCTTTATATCTAGTCATATTTTAGACGAGCTTCAAAGGATTTGCACTGACCTAGTTATTATAAAAGAAGGTAAATTAGCTTGGAAGGGAGCTACCAATGAACTATTAAATAAAGTTAATGAGACAGATAGGCTAGAAGATGTATATGTAAAATTAATGAAAGCTAATTAGAAGAAAGGTATGTATATAAAATGTTAAATTTATTTAAAAGCGAATGGCAAAGATTATACAGTAAAAAAACTACTTGGCTATGTTTTTTATTAATTCCAGTTATAATAATGGGTTCTGCAAAATATTGTTTGTTTCTTAACTTAAGCGTTAATTCAACAGATTCTAAATTTACTCAATTTTATAATTTTCCCGTTGCTTCTATACAAGAATTAGGATCATTTTCGATTAACATGATTCTTATTTTATTAATTGTATTATGTGTAACAGAAGAATTTACTAATGGATCTATAAGATTGGTTTTAATAAGACCAATAAAGAAAGGAAAAGTTTTTCTTGCTAAATTTTTAGTTATTATATCAACGATATTTTTGATTTTAATAGTTTATTTAATATTATCATATATATTAGGCTATATTATATTTCCTAAATCATCTTCAGTTACAGCATTTTTTTGGAAACGTCCTTTTAATCCTCATGAAATGTTTCTTTATACATTAAAGTATTACTCAATGTTATTTTTAACACTTATAGCTATAGCTACTTTAGAATTTTTTATAAGTATTATAAGTAAATCAGTTACTATTTCCATTGGCGTTAACATAGGAATATATTTATTTTTATTAATATATCCAAGGGTAATTGAGATTTTTATAAGTAGTAAAAATCCTTTGCTTTTTAAAATACAATGGCTTTCTGTTGCACATATACAATTTGAAGGTATAGCAGCTATGCTTTCTCAATATAAAGTCCTAGGTTTATATTCGTTAACTGTTTTATTTATATATATTATATTGTTTTTTATTTTAAATCATTTTATTTATTGTAAAAAAGATCATTTAATTTAATTGTACCATTTGTATGAAATTTTATTTATAGAGGTGATTAAAAATGAAGAATTTAGTTTGTAGTGAATTATATAGAATGTTAAAAAGTAAAAAAAATAGGATATTATTAATAATAACTATGATAATATTTGCTTATAGTGTTTTATTTTTAAGATTTAATAATGTAGGCTTTTACAATAAACTTACTAATATTGATTTAAATTCATTAAATAGCTCTCCTTTTATATTAAAAGAAATGCATTTGTTTTTAGTATTCATCTTTTGTCCAATGGTATTTTGTGAAAGCTTTAATCATGAAAATACTTGTGGTGCTTATAGATTATTTTTAATAAGAGGATATGATAAAACAAAATGTATATTAAGTAAAATAATAGCATGTGCAATATTTACTGGAGCAGTTATAATTTCATTATTTATTCTTTCAGTATTATTAGAAAGTATTTTATTTGATAAAACTTCTTTTACTAGTTTTGTTAATAAACAAATTAGTTTTAACTTTATAGGTGCTTTATTTTATAATTTTAAATTTTATCTTTTAGAATATATGATAATGTTAATATTAATTGGTATTACTTCAATTATTGGAAGTTTGATGCCAAATGCTGCTATAACTTATGTAGTTACAGTTGGAATATGTATTTCCTTAGTATATATAAATAAGAATATTTTTTCATATATTATAGTAAATACACCAACACTATTTGATGTTTTAGATAGTAGAAATAACACATTTATATTAAGTTCAATAATTTTAATAATTGGTACCTGTGGAATATCAACTGTATTATTTAAGAAAAGAGATTATCTTAATTAGTAAAAAAGATATCATAATTATTTATGATATCTTTTTTTATTGATGTGATTTTTAGAGTAGAAAAGAAATCAATTATAAAAATTTGTTGAGAGATTAGTAGAAGAAAGTACTAGTATTTAATTAATATGCTATAATTTACCTAAATACGAATTATACAATATAAGGAGATGTTACTTTAATGTCCATCAATACAAAAGATACAATACATTCTTTATATAATAGTATTTCAAAATCACAAAAAACTGGTTTTGAAGATATTAAAGAAGTGCTACTAAAAGTTTATAAAAAACTTGATTTATCTAATGATGAAAATGTTCCTTTGATAAATAGATTGGTTAATTATATATATTTTACGGCTTACACTGAAAAGCTTCATTTTTCTCCTAGTGAAGAGGAAATGATAAGGAATTTAAGTGACGTAGGTAAAACTGCAGGATTAAACGGTGTATATCGTTCAAACTACGGAGATAAATCTCAATTTTAAGTTAAAATGCTGAGGAGTTGATTTTATGTTTACTAAAAAGAATATAGAAATTACAGGGCCAGAGAAGAATTTAAAGAAAATCATCAAAGAATTAATAGATGCAGTACTTACTATGTTATAATTTAAGTGTTCAATCAATGTTTTAAGTGTTTAGGAGTGAATTTTATGGAAGTCTACAGTAAAATGGGAATTAGTTTAAAGTTATTTAATGATATAAAAAAAGTTGTATTAAAAAATCCTAAAATAGATAAAGTAGTTATCTTTGGTTCAAGAGCCAGAGGTGATTATAAAAAGACTTCTGATATAGATATTTGCATATATGGCAAGGATATTAAAAGTATTGATATAAATCTTTTAGAAGATAGTTTTAAAGAAATTAATACCCCTCTTGATTTTGATGTGGTGTATTTTAATAAGATATCTAAAGAAGCACTTAAAATTAACATAGAAAAGGATGGTATTTTAATATATGCTAAGAAATAGATTAGAAGAAAGATTTGAAGATTTTAAAAAGGCTTTTAAAAGATTAAAAGAAAGTACTGAAATAAAGTTAGAAAATGATATTATAATAGATGGTGTTATACAAAGGTTTGAATTTACCTTTGAGCAAAGCTGGAAACTTATGAAGCTTTATCTTGAATATGAAGGAATAGAAGAAGCTAAAAGTCCAAGAAGTACCATAAGAGAAGCTTTTAAATATGGAATCATAGAAGATGGCGACGATTGGATAAGCATGATGATAGACAGAAATAAAACTTCTCATGTATATGATGAAGAAACTGCTGTTGAAATATATAATAGCATAAAATCAAATCACGTTAATCTTTTAGAAAAACTCTTAAATAAAATGGACGATCTTTTATAGATCATCCATTTTTTTGTCTGTTTTCTGAAATTAAAAATTAATCTGGTAAGTATTTATTAGTAAATTATAGTTTAAATCTATAGATTAAAAATCTTTAATGAAAAGATGGCATAAATGAAGTATATATGCTTTATATGTTATAGATATAAGTTTGTGAGAGCACTTTTTTAAAATTTATAGATAAAATATAAAATATAACTACTTTACCCTTAACGAGGGGTTGATATTTTTTATATTTGAAATTATAAACTAGTTTATAAATATGGGTGTAATCCTTGATATTAGAGCTTTAGATTATGTTTTAAAAAAGCATTTTTATATAGATTTAAGCAGAAAAAATATCTATCTTCAATTTTTTATTTAAATCTATTAGGTAGGATAAGTTATTATTTTACTAAACATAATTATAGCCTCTAGAAAATTCTAGAGGCTCATTTATATAAAATGCCTTAAGCTGTGTAAATTTCTTCTGTAGTTCTTTCTATAATGTCTGCTGAATCTTTTGAAACGATTGGTGAATCAAATGCAAAGGCATCTTTTTTAGAAACCATAACATCCATTAAAGCAGATACTTCTTCTTTAGTTAAATCTTCTTTAACATCACTTATAGAAAAAGAAATTTTCTTGCCTTCCTCAGTTATAAACTTCATGCTTAATGTTCTATTCATTTAAAAACCCCCTTTTTTTTCAATTATCAATTATTAGATAACAGATAACAATGCTAAAACCTTTTTTAATTAGTAATTTTAAGATAACAATTAGCAATTTTGGTTAGAATTTTGTAAAACAAAATTCTTTATAATATAGTTCAAGAAATTCCATTGGAATTTCAACAGTAATTGTTAATTGACCATTGTTAATTTTAAATTATACTTACAATTACTCATTGTTAATTACTAATTATAAATTGTATTTCCAATTGTTATCTATTAATTTTTAATTGTCAATTGCTTTTAGCTTTCCTGAACTAATGCGCTTTTATCTACTCTATTTATTTCTCTTACTTCATACATTAATACTTTTTCAACTTCATTTGCTATGGTAAATAAGTCTTCATCATTAGCATTTACATTGATTTTTGATATAGTTTTACGTCTTAATATCTCTTTTCCATCTTTATCTAAACCTGCAGCTAAAGTTAATACTATATCTGAATCATTTTTATGTGCTGCTACTGCCATTTTAAAATCCCCCTTTTGTTTTGTATTTATCTATATATATGAATTAGCATTTAGGATGGAAAAAATAAAGAGTAATTTCTATAATAAAAATGGGAAAATGATGTATAATTGTTTTGTATTACATTTAGGTCTATTAAAAGAAAGTAAAATAAAGAGTAATTATTTATTAAAATGTGTCTTAAATAATACAAGTACTAAGCTAGATATAGTCTATAGCTTACAATTATAGATTACATAAATTATAGTGGTTTAGGAATAAAATAAAATCTTATGTGGTAGTTAAAGGAGATATAAAGAGGGGAAAATAGAATGTTTACAATATTAATAATTGAAGATGATGATACAATTGCTTTTGCAGTTAAATCCTTTTTACTTAAAAATAATTATAATGTTATTCATGGGAAAAATTTAAAAGAAGGAAAAGAGCTTTTTAAAAAGGATATAGATTTAATGCTACTAGATTTAAATCTTCCTGATGGATCTGGCTTTGAGTTTTGTAGTTACATAAAAAAGATTAAAGATATTCCTATTATTTTTCTTACCGTTGTAGATGAAGAAAAAGCTATGGTAAAAGGATTAGATATGGGTGGAGATGACTATATTACAAAGCCGTTTAAATTAAGTGTTTTAAAATCTCGTATTAGTGCTGTTTTAAGAAGAACCTTTAAAGAGCATATTAAAGGAGATGTTTTACTTTGTAAAAATATTAAAGTAATAAAATCCCAAGGGAAAGTTTATAAAGATAACCATGAAATAGAGCTTACAGCCGGGGAGTATAGTTTACTTTTACAGTTACTAGAAAATAAAAATTGTACTTTAACAAGAACTACTTTACTTCAAAAGCTTTGGGACTCTAATGGAGATTTTGTAAACAATAATACATTAACTGTTGCAATAAAGCGTCTTAGAGAAAAACTTAAAGACGATTGCTTTATTAAAACAGTAAGAGGAATTGGATATAGATTGGAGGATTAAAATTTATATGAATAAGAAAAATATGAAAGTATGGTTTATTGCTACTTTTTTATATATAGCATTTTTTTCTGTAGCCTTTGGTAGTTTAATTTATACAGGGTCAAAGAAGGTTTTTTATGAGAAAACAGCAGGTCTTATAGGGGCTGGGGTTAAGACTAACCCTAGCATTGAAAAAACTTTAGTATCTTCACTAAAAAATAAAAATGAAAAAGATATAAATAAGGGCAAGGAAATATTAAGACAGTATGGTTATGCTGAAGAATTTAAATTTAATTTTAATAATAATACTATGATTAGTAAAGTACTCATTAATGTTTTGTTATTGATTGCTTTGCTATTTTTTTATTTTGCAGGATGGGCTTTAGTATCAAATATTATAAAAAGAAAAAGGATATATGGCTTAGCAAAGTATCTTTATGATATAAATGAAGGAATTTATAAGATGAAACCTCAGAAAAAAGAAGATGAATTTTCAAATTTAGAAGATGAATTATATAAAACAGTTATGATGCTTAGAGAAAGCCGTGAAAGAGAGAAAAAAGAAAAGGAACAACTAAGTGATAATCTTGCAGATATATCTCATCAACTTAAGACTCCACTCACATCCATGTCTCTTATGGCTGAATTGCTAGAAGACAGTGATATTAAAGGAGAAGATGCTTTATATATTAAAAGCATTTCAGCCCAAGTAGATCGTTTAAATTATTTAGTTTCCTCATTGTTAGTACTTTCAAAAATCGATGCAGATGCATTGACTTTAGAGTATAGTTCTATAAATGTTTATGAACTTATATGGGAATCTTTAGAGCCTATCCATTTAATGATAGAAAAAAAGAAACAAAAGCTTTCTATAAAAAATAATAGTGATATATTTTTCAAAGGTGATTTTCATTGGACAAGTGAAGCTATTTTAAATATAGTTAAAAACTGCTGTGAGCATACGCCTAAAGGAGGGGAGATTTCTATAGATTATAAACAAAATCCTATATGTACGGAGATAACAATTGAAGATACTGGAGAAGGCTTTGATAAAAAGGATATTAAGAAGCTCTTTACTAGATTTTATAAAGGATCTAATTCTTCAAAGGATAGTGTAGGAATTGGACTTGCTCTTTCAAATTCTATAATAAAAAAACAAAATGGTGAAATCATTGCTTTAAATAAGGAAAAGAGGGGAGCAAAATTTATAATAAAATTTTATAGGAATTAATTATAAATGTCACCATAATGTAACTTTACTTGGTTATTATGAAAGTAAAGCAAGGCATTCTTTGATTTAAAGGCTATTTAATAAAATATTTTAATATGCCTTAGAAAAAATTATAAAAAATCATAGAAACTTATGTCTTTTATATGTAAGTATAAATTATTTCATAGGTTATCTATAATGCAAAAGAAAAGCACCTTGTAAAATTACATATTTTATTATTGAATTAAAAGAAAGGTGAGGATATTTTGGAAATATTAAAGACTGAAAATCTTACAAAAATCTATGGAATGGGTGATACAAAGGTTACAGCCCTTAATGATTTAAATATTAAAATAAATAAAGGAGAGTTTGTTTCAATAATTGGTACCAGTGGATCTGGAAAATCTACACTTCTTCATATGCTAGGGGGAGTGGATAAGCCTACAAAGGGGAAAATATATATAGATGGCACGGATATTTCATCTATGAATGAAACTAAATTAGCTTTATTTAGAAGGCGAAAAGTAGGATTAATATATCAGTTTTTTAATCTTATTCCTACTTTAAACGTTGAAAAAAATATATTATTACCTATGTTATTAGATGGAAGAAAGCCTAAAAAAGAAGAGTTTGATAGGATTATAAAAATGCTTGGACTTAAAAATAGACTTAATCATCTACCAAACCAGCTTTCAGGAGGGCAGCAGCAAAGAGTTGCTATTGGCCGTTCATTAATTTATAGACCTTCTATTATTTTAGCTGATGAACCTACAGGAAACCTTGATAGAAAAAACTCTGAAAGTATTCTTGAAATGCTAACGGCTTCAAATAAAGAGTACAATCAAACTATTTTAATGATTACCCATGATGAAAAAATAGCTTTATTAGCTGATAGAATGATTAGAATAGATGATGGAACCCTTGTATCAGATGAGGTGATTAAATAATGAATATCATGAGTGAATACACCTATACTCATTTAAGAAAAAACAAGAGGCATACAATTTCTATCATAGTTTCTATTATAATTGCCTCAGCACTTTTATGTTCACTATGTATATTTGTACATGCTTTGTGGAAAGGGCAAGTGACTCAAACAATTGAAAAAACAGGGAATTGGCACGGAGAACTATGGGCTTCTATATCTGGAGATAAATTAAAATATGTAACTGAAAATCCAGAAGTTGAAACCACAATGGTTAAAGGAACCTGGTTTACAGCTAAGCTTTCAAATACAAAACGTCCTTATTTATTAATGAGAGATGGGAATTCTAATTTTTGGTCAGACATGAGTTTTAAAAATAGCCTTATAAAAGGTAAACTACCTGAAAAAACTGGAGAAATTATTTTATCAAAATTATTCTTTTCAGATAACCCTTCCTATAAAATTGGTGATAAAATTACTGTTCCTATAGGTAAGAGAATCCTTGGGAAAAAGACACTTGAAACCCTAGATTATAAAAAATCCGGTGAAACTTTTAAGAAAATAGATACAAAGACATACAAAATAGTTGGAGAAATAGATAACTCTGGTCAATCTGTATATCCTGGATATATTTCTATGGGATACTTAGATACTTCAAAAATTAAAGCTAAAGATGAGCTTACAGTTTATATCCGTTTTTTAAACAAGCGCAAATCCTATAAGGCATTACCTAAAATAGCTAAAGCTTGTGGGTTAACTAAGGATGAATATGGGGAATATGATGTTCGTTATAATACACCTTTATTAAATTTATATGGAATTAGTGATAAGAATACTAAAAATACTCAAATTATTATAATTATAGCAATGATATCAATAATGGTTTTATTAGTTATGGCAGCCTTTATTCTTATTATATATAATGCATTTTCTCTGTCTTGCAATAGCAGGATTAAAGATCTTGGTATCTTAAAAAGTTTAGGAGCAACTCCAAAGCAAATTAAACATTCAGTTTTATATGAAGGTTTTTTACTGTGGCTTGTTCAACTACCAATAGGCATTATAATAGGATATCTCTTTAGTTATGTAGTTGTATCTAAGGTTAATGAAATTCTTAGTGTTACAGAAGATTTTAGAAAAATAAATATTTCAATGTCCCCCGTAGTAATTATTTTTGCTGTTATTATTTCATTAATTACTGTTTTAATATCTGCTCATATTCCAGCAAGGAAAGTAGCCAAAGTATCAGCTATTGTTGGGATCCGTCAAAATGCTAGTAAAGTAAAACTAAAAAAGCAAAAGGATCATCATATAATAAGAAAAATATTTGGCATAGAAGGAGAAATGGCAAAAATACAATTTTCGGCTAACAAAAAAAAGTTGCGCACTGCAGTTTTTTCTCTTTCAATGTGTTTTATATTAATAGTTTCCTATCTAAATATTATATCTATATATAATTTAGCTTATTCTAAGAATTGTGAGAACTATAAATATGATATGGGAGTTAATTTAGATATTGCAGATAAACCTAGTGATGAGATGCTAAATAAAATTATTAATTTGCCAGAAATTAAAAATGCTGTAGTTAAAAGAGAGGTTCGTACTTCAACTTATGTAACAACAAAGCAGCAATCTAATGTCTTTTCTAAATATGGAGGCTTTGATAATATAACTCCAATGAAATACAATGTATTAAATAAAAATGGAAGGCATAGGATTATAGCACATTTAGTTGGATTAAGGGAGGAATCCTTTAAAAAATATTGCCAAGAAATTGGCACTGATTATAGAAAATACTATGAAAATAATAATCCTTTAGGAATATTATTCGATAGTACTTATCATCCATTAAAGAATTCAAAAGTTGTAAAAAAAATACCTTTACTAAACATAAAAGAAGGAGAATCTTTAGTTTTAAATGAAAAAACAGAAGATGATATGAAGGGAGATTATAAATTTAATGCTAAAGTAGGAGATTCTACAGAAATTTCTCCAGGAGAATTAAAAGGTGGAAAGTACAGCATAGCTTATGTAGTTCCTATGAAAAATTATAACAAAATAGTTAGTAACTTTAATGAAGATCGTATTCTTGAATACAATAGTATGTCAATTGATTTAATATTAAAAAATAAGGCTACTAGTCCAAAAGTAAAGAAAAAAATAAAGAAGATTTGTGGCAATTTTATTGGATCTGAAGATTTTAGAATATCGACTTTATTAGAAGAAAAAATTCATGAAGAATTAGTTCACAAAGCTACAGGTATTAGTGTTTTTGCTATAGCTTTAATGATTGGTTTGATTGGTATCTTCAATGCTTTTTCTACTATTTCAAATAATCTTAGATTAAGAAAGAGAGAATTTGCTATATTTAGATCTGTAGGATTAACACCAAAAGGATTAAATAAAATGCTCTTAATGGAAGGCTTATTCTTTGGAGTAACCCCTATTATTATAAGCATTCCAATAGTATTTGTGATTTGCTTTTGTTTCCTTAAATTAACCCTAATAACAGGGGCTGAATTTATGTCTGTTATGCCTATAGGGCTAATCTTAATGTATACTTTGATTATAATTGGAACTATTTTCTTAGCTTATTATATTTCTTCAAAGACAGTTAAGAAAAGCAATGTAGTAGAATCAATGAAAAATGAAATAGAATAAGCTCTGTTAGAGCTAAGTTTAATAATTTTACAGAGTTTTATATAAAAAATACTTTATCTATTGTTAGTAGTAAAATAAAATTACTATGGTTTTAATATTTAAATAGAGACTGTAATTATAAAAAAGGCTATACCCTTATCAAATTTTCTTATGCTAAGAGTATAGCCCTTTTAGGCTTTCAGTAAAAGGTATTATTCTTTAGTAAAATCTTTGAAAGCTTTGATTAAATCATCAAGCTTTTTTTCAATTCTAACTAAAAGATAAAAACTAACAGCTACTGGGAATCCTACATTGCTAATGAATTTAATTAAATCATTATACATATTCCCAATCCCCCTAAGCAGAGAACCTAAATCTATGATTTAGTGTGAATCACTTAAGCAGATATTTCAAATCTATGATTTGTTAAGCAGAGAACCTAAATCTTTGATTTAGTGTGAATCGCTTACTCCTTCGACAAAAGGAGAAGGAGTTACATTAATAATACCAATGCATTAATCTGAGTTCTATAAATTTAAAACTCAACTCTATAGCCTGTATTTCACTTCTCTATCCATATAAATATAATCTTAAAATAATATAACATATTGATTTTAAACACCTTCCGAAATAGCATTAGAATTTAAGTTTTTTAAAATGAAGTTTCGTATAAAATTCTAATATGTTTGAGCCTTGCGAGTTTATTAGAATTTAGAAACTGAAATTTTTAAAAACTATAAATTCTTTGCTTATTGAGAGGTTTTAAAATCTATGATGTTATATCATTTTTCTACTTATATATATGCTTTTTATAATGTCTTTCAAAATTTCTTGTTTATAAACTACTAAATATATTAAAGTTCATCCTTTAAATCATCTCTAAGTTTTAATATTAACTTATTTTTTCTGTATTTTATGTTATTGTAACTTCTGTTGTTTTCCTTGGAAATATTTTCAAGTGTATTTTCCTTAATATAAAAATCACAGAAAATGCTTTTTTCAATAGAATCTAAAGAATTTAATGCTTTATTTAATATTTTTGTTTTTTCATAAGCTAATATTTCATCTTCAATAGTAAATTTATAAGGATATATATCTTTTTCAGTAGGTCTTTCTCTATGGTGTTTTATTTCTCCTTTTAAAAGGGCCATGAAATTTTGTTTTATAGCTTTAATGCAGTAAAAATTAAAGCTTTTTCCATCTCCTTTATACATGTTTACAGCCTTTATAACAGAAAGATATCCATGTTGAACTAAATCTTCATAGTCGTAACACTTTATTTTGTATTTTGAAGCTTCCTTAAATATTATAGGAGCAAAGTTATCTATTATTATGTCTAAAGCTTTTTTATCGCCTTGTTTATACCTTTTAACATATTCATACACTACCGTATCACCGCCTTAAATTATAAATTACCAATATTATACATCTAAAAATAATAAAAGTAAATTATAGTTACTAAAGAGTTATTTTTAAAGTAACACCTTTGTAACTATAGCTTTATTTAACAGAATAAAAAAATAGAATTATATATTGATATAACATGATTTTAAAGGTGTTACTTTAAACTATGGAACTTCTCGGAGAAAGCGAAGGGGGGGATAAATTTATTGTATTAATTTGGTAAAGCAATGAATTATAAATAATATTGACATTTAAAGGAATAAAAACTATACTTTCAACAAGGAAACCATTTAAGTTTTTATGGTTTCCTGATTGAAAGAGAGGGTTTAAAAATGAAAAACAAGGTATTTTCTAGAAAAGAGATTTTATTTTTAATTACAATAAGTTTAGCTTTAGGTATTAGACAAATGGCAATGACTATGGTTATGCCCTTTATTTCTACCTATAGCAAAACTTTACTATATAGTAATGCAACTTTAGCAGGGGTAGCCCTTGGTATGTTTGGTTTAACGCAAGCTGTATTTCAAATTCCTTTTGGAATATGGAGCGATAAAATAGGAAATAAACCGGTGATTTTAATTGGACTTTTACAAGTAATAGTAGGGCTCTTTATTGCTTTTCTTTCTAAAAGTATATATATGCTTATTTTTGCTAGAGCTTTGCAAGGAAGTGGAGCTGTGTTAGCTACTGGATATTCATGGATTAGTAGTAGTGTAGATAATAAAAAAAGGCCTAGAGCTTTAAGTATTTTAGGGATAATCATAGGTTTTGCAGCAGCATCAGCCTTTGCTATAGGTCCTTTAATCAATAATTATTTATCTGTAAGACAAATGTTTCTAGTATGTGCTATTTTAATTTTATTAGTATGGTTTATTATATTATTTTTTTTAAAAGAAGATCATACTAAGAAATGTCATAAACCAACTGAAAATAAAGTTAAAATTAAAGATGGAGTAAAGATTTTATTAAAGAATAAGAAGTTCTTAGGCCTTAATATAGCTGGGTTTTTAAATAATTATATAATGGTTGCCGTATTTTATATAGTTCCTATTTACCTTAAGCCAATTACTGGATCAAGTGGTATGTGGAAGATTTTTATGCCAGCTGTTATTATTGCAATAATATTTATGAGAAAGTCTATTGTATTAGTTGAAAAAGGCTATAGTTCAAGCTTAATTATAGTAGCCTTTGTGTTGGCAGCTGTAGGAATAAGTTTTTATTTTAATGAAAACTCCTTTTATTTTATATTAATAGGAAGTATATTATTTATGACAGGATATATTCTATTAGCTACTGTGATACCTTCTGTTGCAAATGATATCGCAGAAAATAGTTATAGAGGAACTGCAAATGGTATAATAAACAGTTTTCAATATGTTGGCTCCTTTGTAGGCTCTGTAATTACAGGAGCTTTATGGACTAATCATAAAAGTATGGAATTGTTCTTAATAATTTTAATATGTGCACTTGGCATATTTACTGTAAAAAGACCTAAAAATATTTTATCTAGAGAATTAAAAGTAAAATAGAAATAATTAGCCCTTTAAAATTAAATAGTTTAAATTATAGATAATTAAACTAATATACGGCGTTTTATTATAAATATATTAAAAAATAATGACAAATAAAAAGTATAGTGAAACTTACTATATATTCATTATAGGAGGTGATAAATTGAAAAATTCAATAATGAAAGTTGCTGCTTTTAAAATACAGTCCCACGGATTAAGAAAATTTACTATGAATGAAATAGCTCTAGATCTTAAAATAAGTAAAAAAACTATATATAAGTATTTTAAAAGCAAAGATGATATTATATATGAATACTTTAAAGAAATAATTGAAAGTGATAAAAAGTATACTATGGAGGCTATAGAAAAGGAAGGTTCTTTAGAAGATAAGTTAAATTCAATAATTTTTTCTTATCATAAATATAAGCTTCCTGTTAGCATATTAGATGAAGCCTATAAGTTTTATTATGAAAAATGGAAGGAGATTGAGTCACTTAAAGATTTAAAATTAAAACTTATAGAAAATACATTAAAAGAAGCTATGAAATCAGGTGAACTTAAAGAGGATATAGACATTCATATTATAAGTTTTATATTAGAAAGCATCAGTAATACACTTTTAGATTATAAATTTTTAAGTAAAAACAATATAACTATGAAAGATGCAATGGATGATACTTTAAAGATATTACTTTATGGTATTTTAAAAAACTAAACTACAACTTAAAAGTTTTCGTGAGTTTGTATAAAAATAAATATATATTATAAAAATATCTTAAAATAGCTAGAAAAATACTTATAGCTATTTTATTTTTTAGTTTAAATTAGCCCTTTAGCTAGGATAATAAAAGGGTAAAAAGTTATTTATTAATATGTGAGGACTCGTAAGGGCCTTTTTGGGCTTTTCTACATATTTATCTAAGAACATACCTTTTCATTACTAAAAGCGTCAAAATTATAATGTAAGGCACAGTTTGAAAAATAAATAAGTAAGTATGCTAATCTATTTTGAAAACTACTTTTTACTTAAGTCTTATTAATAGGAAAACCATTAGTAGAATCTAAATTATTGTATTTCATAAAATATTTATACCATCTTTTGCTTATTATTTATTTTAATATCCAGAGTCTATAAATTTTTTATATTAAAGCTTATATTTTAATAAATTTGCTGTGAAAATAAATATTATTACAAATTTTGGGATACACACGTAATACACATATTGTATGTATAACGTGTGTATGATATACTATAAATAAGCTCAAAAAAATAAATTTATACACACAATATGTGTATATTATACACACAACGTGTGCAGGAGGTAATATTATGATATTAGGTGTAGATGTAGGATATTCTCATACAAAAGTTTATGGAAAAAATTCAGAATTTAGTTTTAAATCCACAATAGAAGAAGAAGTATTAGATATTTCTAATAGTATTAAAGTAGAGTACAATGGAAAAAACTATACTATAGGAGAAAACAATGGACTTTATGCTACAGATATAAATAAGATACATTCTTTAAACTTTAAATTATGCCTTTATACAGCAATAGCCAAAGCAATGAAAAACAACAATATAGACGATGTTAAACTAGTTACAGGACTTCCAGCTCAATATTACCAAAGCCAAAAGGACGAATTAATAAAAGAATTAATGAACAAAAAAGTTACTTTAACTTTAAATGATGTTCCAAAGAGATTTACTATAACAGATGTTATTGTATTCCCACAATCTGCAGGTATACTTCTTTTAGATCCAAATAGGTTAAATGGAGATACTTGTGTTATAGACGTTGGTGGATTTACTGTAGACATAAGTTACTTTAATAACAAAAAACTTAGAAAATTAGACACTTTAGAACTTGGAATGAATGTTATGGGTAATACCTTAGTTCAAAAGATAAAAAGTGAATACGGTGTAAGTTATGACCTTCTTAAAGTAGACGATATATTAGATAGTAAAACTATAGTTAAAGACAACAAATCCGTTGATATAGAAAACTTAATAGATGACGTATTAGAAAGGCATACAAAATTAATAATAAATAGATTAAAAGGTATCCAAGAATATAACATAAGTAAACATATTTATGTTGGAGGAGGAGCTCTAAGACTTTCAAGATTCTTAAAACAGGATTTAGATAAAGATACTATATATATTAATTCAAAAGCCTTTTATAAGATAGGAGTGGAAAAGTTTGGCGAGAATTAGAAAAAATATTAGTATTGATGAAGAAGTATTTGAAAAGGCACAAATTAAGTGCGAAAAAATGTTTTCCGGAAATTTTTCAATGTATCTTACATATCTAATAAACAAAGATACTGAAAATATAGAAGTTAAAAAGGATTATAAAAAAGATAATAAAGATAAAAACTCAGAAGAAGCAATGGATAGCGATGTAAAAGACGAGATAGATAATATCTTGAATCTATAAGTATATGAAAATCCCTTTGTATTTTCATAAGATTAAAAAAGACTTATATGGCTAGAAACAATATAAAGTCACCAGATAATATAAAATTATATGTTATCTGGTGACTTTTAGTTATTTAAATTTTATTTTAAATAACTAAAGTAGTACAATTTATAGAGAAGGGTGGGATATTAAATGAATAAAAAATATTCTAATTTAATAGAAAAGCTACAAAAAACTTTAGAAGATCCAGAGGTTAAAAGTAATGAAGAATTAAATGATACTTTAACGTCTTATAAAAATAAATTAGAAAATGGAAAAGAGTATAGATTAGTTTGTACAAAACTAACAAATGCTATCACAACATACCTTCGCCATAACAATTTTAAAGCTCCAAAATCAGTTTTAGATTTATATAATGGTATAGCAAAGGGTGCATCTGAGTATCGAGGAATTGCTTCATTTATTACATGGTTTTAATTTTTAAAAATACAGAGGTATAAAAGTATTACTATAGGTTTACTTGCATTAACTCATTTAAAAATAAAGCTAATACTTTAATCAATATTGCTTACATAGTGTAGCTAATCAAGCACAGCCACAATCTTTTTATGCATATGTATTTATTAGTAATAGGAGAGGTAATTCTTCTCTTTTATCAATTTATAAGGGAGTAATTTATATATGAAAAATAAAAAAGATGAACAAAAAATAATTAGCTTATTTGATGAATTTAAAAGTTTGATTCTTGAAGAAGTTTCTAAAGATAAAAGATATATTCAAATTGTAGATCTTTTAAATAGTGCAATTAAACGAGTTGAAAATGTGGCCCAGACACCTGAACTTCAAGCAAGAGCAGTATTTCAAAACGTTCATACAATTTGTTTGGTAGATAAAATAAAATTAAGTGCAGAAGAAGCTGATATTCTTAATAAAATAGACCAATTTTCACATTCAAAAGGAATTTGGGGAGAAATGAATACTTTAGGTATTTCAAATATGTGGATTAGTAAGTAGTTTTAATCTCTAATATTTAAAAAGTTGGTAACCATATGCTTTTTGTTATACATGGGTCCAAAAATGTTACTCATACATTCTTTCTTGTTACCCTAAAATCCATAAAAAATTCTTTTAGGTCCGAAAGTGTTACCTTTAGGTCCATTTTTATTACCTTTATAAAATATAATTTTTTACTTTTAATTTAAATAAAATAAAAACCAGTTATACTAGCCATAAATATCTTTTGAATAGGGCTATAGCATATCTGGTTTTTTTTATTTAATTCCTAAAAGCTTTTTTTCAAGGTCTTCAAAATCATAAGTTCTTTGATCAAAGTCATTGAAATGATCCTTTTTAACACTTTTTATATCATCTTTATAATTACTTTTAACGCCACTTATCATAAAAGCTACAATGCTGTCTATATCATATTTTTTAGACTTTTCATATATCTTTTCTATTAATGATAAATTTCCATTAGAAGCTTTATATATTTTATGAGCATCATCACTATCTATAGGCTCTTTAATTATACTTTTTACTTTTTCTATGTAATTTTTTTCATTATTTTTATGTATTTCATTTTCTGTAGAAGTACTGTCTAAAGACATTGCAATTTCGTCCACTGCTTTATTGTTTTTGTTTTTATTTATGTAAAATTTTATTCCTATTACTTTACGGCCAGATTTAATTTCTTCAAAATTAAAATCTATATCAGTTTTTTTACTAATTTCTTTTTTAGATTTATTTAAAACTCTTTGTTTTAAATTACTATATCGTGGATATTCTCCACTATCTATTCCTATTAAAAGTCTAAACTCTTCTAAATTAAATTTAACTGTTTTTTGATAAGAAAACTGCCTTAATAATTCATATATTCTTATAGAATATTTACTTGAAAGATTTGAAACTTGATTTAGAGAATAGGAAACAAAATTGTTTTTTAAATTTAATAAATAAGGTTTTAGTTTAGGACTAAATTCTACTTCTATAATACCTTCCCCTGTTTTATGCTCTACTGAAGAAAACCAACATACTTGAAGTAATGAATGGGATCTTTTAATTTCAATAACTTTTGTCATTAAGCTTTTTGTTATTTTGGGTAAATCACAGTATTTAGATTTTCCTTTTAATGATAATAAGTTTATAAAATCTTTTATATTTATTTTATAGGTTTTAAAATCTTCGTCAGTAGGTTGAACTAAAGAAATTACTGATAATAAAAATAATTGTTCTATTCTACTAAGTTTGTAAGCTCTTAAATTTAAATCATTAGCTTTTGTAACCTGATTTTTATCTATCATAATAGTCACCTCATAATATATTTTAGTTTAATATAACAATAAAGGCAACAGTTTTATTTAATGTTACATTTAGGCCCAAAAACGTTACCTTTAGGTCCGTTTTTGTTACTGTAAGGTCCGTAAAAGTTGCCTTTAGGTCCAAAAGTGTTACCTTTAAGTCCGTTTTTGTTACATTAAAATTTTTAAACCCAGTAATATCAAGGGTTAGAAGCTCCTCTTAAACATATAAACATATTAAACAATATATAAACATATAAACAACAACTAGAGGGTTGCTACTTTTTTAAGAAATTCTTTTTATTATAAGGTTCAAAAATGTTACTTTAATACTAAAAAAATAGTATTACTTGAATTAGTAATTCAAGTTATTTCTTTTAAAATTAAATTTATATTATAGTAATACAATTTCTCGTTGTTTGAACGAAAAAAAGGAAACAACGACAAGGTAGACTTTGTCGTTGTTAGCATACAATTTCTCGTTTTTTAACATACAATCTCTCGTCTTTAACATACAATTTCTCGTCATTAACATACAATCTCTCGTTGTTAACATACAATCTCTCGTCTTTTAAATTCTACACCCCTTGGTAATACTAGCTTGTAGCATACGGAAAACAAGTATAAAACAAGATTAAAACAAGATTAAAACAACAACAACAGATAAGGTTGCTGATAAAAGATAGTGTAGATCAATTTTTATAGATTAATTATTTCATATAACTATGGCTTTATTAATATTTGTAAAATATAGTTGACATTACCATAAATATATTTTACTATTTATATATAGTTTTACATTTATTACTATAGCACTAGGCATATTTAGGAGGACATATTATGAAGTTTAATAAGCTTAATAAAATAGTAGATGTTTATATGGAAGAAGAGTACATCGAAAATGATGAAAGGATACGTAATAATTATAACAATATATATAAAGAACAACGCAATATTATTTATCTGATTTTAAGTATATGGTATTTATATGATCTTATGATATTAAAAAATAATGAAACACCTTTGATATTATTTATTGCTTTAGATAGTGTTTATATTGATATTAGACTAGCTATGAAAAAATCTTATATAAAAACTAGATTAAAAGATACAATAGGTGTTTGCGGATTATCTTTAATATTAAGGTATTTAATCTATAAGCTTGAAATAAATATATGTTTTTTTATTCTTATTTTTGTTTCTTTCTATATATATAAAGGGTATTTAAAATTAATATTATACATAAATAACAAATCTAAATTTCAAACTGATTAAGCAGATTAACTACTTAGTTTTCTAGTACTAATAAATATGTTAAATAGGAAAAGCTTTTGTATATAATCAATGAGTTTGAACTTTATAGTAATTTTATAGAGAATTAACTTTGTCTTATATTAAAAGTAAATAGTTTTTGTTATTGTCATACTTCTACAAAATATATGGAATTTGGGAGAGGATAAATTGAAAAATAAAAGAATGAAAATAGCTAGAATAGAATGTGATCTATCCCAAGAAGATCTTGCAAAAAAAGTTAAAGTTACAAGGCAAACTATTGGAATGATAGAATCTAAAAAATTTAATCCATCTTTAAAGCTATGTATATCAATATGTAAGGCTTTAAATAAAACTTTAAATGATCTGTTTTGGGAGGAGGATTAACAATGAGAAAATATGGGTTTTTTCAGTTAGATTTAAATTATAATGATGAAAGAATAGATCAGATAGAAAATAAAATTTCTACTGAAGTTTATAATATAGGTTTTACACTAGCTCTTTTTTATTATTTATATAGAAGATATTGTTTTGGAGAAAGAGCAAACTTTTTAATAGCATTTCTTTTAATAGTTCCAATTTATAGAGATATAAGACTTTCTATGAAAGGTGGATACAATTTTACAAGAAAAAATATTAGAACTTCTAGATTTGCTTTAGGATTTTTTATTGTGTACTTATTTAATTGTATTTATAATTTTATAGGAGACAAGGTTTCCTTAGGCATTTATTTGATAACTACAATTGTGGTAACAACTTTGTTAGTTACTTTTTATAAAAACTTTCTTAATTTACTTTGTAATAGATGGGAAAATGAAAATCTAGTGAATGATTAGCTTTAAATATAACCTTTTGATAGTTAAATATAACTTAATAATAGTAAATTTATATAAATCTTTTATAAAACATAAAAAAACCTACATATATAATGTAGGTTTTTTTTAGTAGTAAGTTATAAAAAGAATTGTTGTCTAGTAGATATTTTATAATTATTTTCATAACTATAAGAGTATTTATAAAGATATTAATGATATTACAGATTTTTTAGTGTAAAAAATTTGAAATACATTACTAGTTTTTTACCGATTGACAAAGTTTTTTTCATACTATAAGATATAGTTAGTCTAACTAACTATATTGAGGTGAGCTTATGCAAGATAATATAAATGTATATATGAATGTTATATCGAGATTTTGTCGTCTTCAAATGAATTTAAAAAGAGATTTACCTATAAGAGCTAGTGAAATGGGAGTTTTAATATATATTCAAAAAAACAAAGAACAAAGTACTCCAATTATGATAAGTAATTTTTTTGGAATAGCTAAACCTTCTGTTACAGATATTATTAATTCATTAGTTAAAAAGAACTATTTAATAAAAATAAAATCAGAAATAGATAGAAGAAGTTATATTTTAGAAATTACTACAAAAGGATATGAGCTTTTAGAAAACACCTATGAGGAGTATTTTAGAACTATAGAAATACTTCAAAATAAAATGGGGAATAAAGAATTTAAATTATTTATTAAATTGCTTAAAGAAGCAAATACAATATTGAGTGAGGAGTGATCACCATAAAGATATTAGTAACGGGAGCATCAGGTAATGTAGGAAGTTATGTAGTAAATGAATTGTTGAAATTCAATGAAAAAGTAAAAGTAGCAGGTACAAATATTAAAAAATTAGATGTTAAATTTGGAAATAAAGTAGATTCAGTATATTTTGATTTTACAGATAGAACTACCTTTAAAGAAGCTTTAGATGGTGTAGATAGAGTGTTTCTTATGAGACCACCTCATCTTGGAAAACCGAAAGATCTTTATCCATTTATTGATGAAATTAAAGCTCATAATATTAAACTTGTATCTTTTCTTTCTTTAATGGGAGTTGAAAGTAATACAATACCTCCTCATCATAAAATTGAAAAATATATTGAAAAACTAGAAATTCCATATTCCCATGTTCGACCAGGATTTTTCATGCAGAATTTATCTGGAATTCATTGTGTTGAAATTAAAGAAAAAAATGAAATTTTTATACCTGCTGGAAAAAGTAAAACTAGCTTTATAGATGCTGCTGATATTGGAAGCTCAATAGCTATTTTGCTTCACAATCCGGGAAAATACAAAAATACTGCTCATACAATAACAGGTCCAGAAGCTTTAGACTACTTTGAAGTAGCAGAAATATTAAGTAAAATAACAGGAAGAAAAATAAAGTATACAAAACCTGGTTTTTTAAAATATAGAAATTATTATATTAAAAAAAGAGGTCTTGATAAAACATATGTAAATATAACTGTTGCGTTATATTTTATGACAAGAATGGGGACAGCTAAAAAAATTACAAATAGTTTTTATGAACTGACAGGGAGAAAACCTCATACATTTGAAGAGTTTGTAAAAAACAACATAAATGATTTTGTTTAAAAAATACATAATAGCTTTGATTAAAATTTTAATATTAATGTAATATAGAGTTATTTAGTATAAAGCTAAAAATTTTTAGAGTAAGTTAAAAATATATATGAAAACAACTACTAAACACAGTAGTTGTTTTATATGTTTTAATAACTATTGTTTTAAATGATTTGGACATGCCTCTAACTTAGTCATATCAAGGGTTTTAAATTTTAAATATGACTTTTCCGTACTTAAGTATGACCTTTGCGTACCTAGATATCTTTTAAATATGACTTCTTCGTACCTAAGTATGACTTTTCCGTACCGAAACTTGTATTAAATATGACCTTTCCGTACTTAAATATGACTACAATATAGTTGTTGACATAGTAATACTTAATTAGTAATATATTCTTATGAGGTGGTTATATGGATAAAAAGTATTTAGTAACTAAATCAAATTATTTTATTATGAACTGCAATTATGACTTAAGTTTAGAAGAACAAAAGATAATATTAACTTTAGCAAGTATGGTTCAACCTAATGATGAAGAATTTAAGCCTTACATATTTAAAATAGCTGATTTTATGAAACTATTAGGTATTGAAACTAAAACCAAATATACTGAAATACCTAAGATAACTAAGAATTTAATGAAAAAGGTTTTTGAAATTCAAGAAGGAAATAGAATAATTCAAACTGCATGGGTAAGTGGTGTTATATATGAAAAAGGCACAGGAATGGTAACACTTAAATTTAATCCAGATTTGAAGCCTTATATGCTTCAATTAAAGGAAAAGTTTACCCAATACCAATTAGCTAATATTTTGAGTATGAAAAGTAAGTATTCACCTAGAATATATGAGATTTTAAAATGTAATAAGTTTAAGAAACAAGGATATATTGAGATTGAAGTTGAAGAGCTTAGAAAACTTTTAAAGGCAGAAAAAATTTATACATTGTATGCTGATTTTAAAAGAAAAGTTATATTACAAGCACAAAAAGAACTTAAACAAAAAACAGATATAAGTTTTGAATTTGAGGAAATAAAGACAGGAAGAAAAGTAACTTCTCTTAAATTTTTAATTAAGTCAAATGTATATAATAAAGCTAAAGAAGAAACAGCTTTATCTTTAGAAGAAGATAGAGATTTTAATTACATAGATGAAATAAAATCAATACTTTGTGAAAAAATAACTAGCCTTCAGGCCAAACAAATATATGATGCAGCAGAGGGAGATATTGATTTAATAAAAGAAATGTATAAGAGGTCTGAGTTTAATAGAGAACCTATAAAAAACATAGTAGGCTGGCTTATAAAAGCCGTTTCAATTAATTATGATGATCCAGTAGAAAAAATAAAACTTAAAAAAGTAGATAGATTTAATGAATTTCCCCAAAGAAGTTATGATTTTAAAAAGCTAGAAAACAATTTGTTAAGGTGGTCAGTTAAAGGGGAATAACAAGGAGTACATAGTACATAGGTGTTACTAATAGGTCTAAAAGTGTTACCTTATAGATTTAAAAGTAACACTTTTTAATATTCCTGCTATCATGTATTTTCTAAAGTATAACTTACCCAATATTTAATTTATCATAAAGTTCATTCACATCATCTTGTCTAATACCTAAATATCTTTTAGTCATAGCTAGATTACTATGATTTAAAGTTTCCATTATAATAGCAGGGTTAAATCCAGCTTTCCAAGCCTGATACCCCCAAGTTTTTCTTAAAGAGTGGGTTCCGATATTTTCTTCTACCCCAACAGATTTTGCTGCATTTTTTAATATGTTAAGAGCTTGCTGTCTTGTTATAGGTTTATTTTCTCCTTCACGACTTTTGAAAATAAAATCATTCATATTAATAGGTTGAAGACTTTCCATTAATTCAGTTAAAGATTTTCTTGCAGATTTATTTAATTTGATTTTTCTATGTTTATTTGTTTTACCTTCTAATAGTTCTATGTCTTTAAAAGTTTTCTTATTTTCTTTTAAAACATCACTCCATTTTAAACTTAAAAGGTCTGTTATTCTTAAAGCTACATTAATTCCAACTATAAACATTGCATAGGATCTTAAGTTTTTTCCTTTAAGATAAGTTTTAACATCTAAAATCTTATTTTTATCTCTAATTGGTTCTACGTTATTCATAATTTCCTCCTTAGTTTAATAGTTTTACATAGTAATATTATATTATATAATATGACAAATTAAAATATAAAAAAATAAAACTTTCCTTTATAAATTTAAAGGAAAGCTAGAGGTACCAATAGCTAGATGCTGTTTTGTGAGTTTGTCAAAAACTATATTAAGGTAAATTTGTATATTTATTAATTATTTACAGTGGATTAGTATGTTTGTGTTATTATAATTTTTTTATAAGTTTTATCATATATTATTTTACAAATTTTACAAAATTATATATAGTAAATAATAGATACAATTTATGGAGGTGTTTATAAAATGAAGAACTTAGATTTACCAATTACAGAACAATATATTATTTTAGAACTTATTGGTAAAAAATTTGCACAAAATAAAAAAGTTAAAATTGGTAATAGTAAAATTTATTCAGTAGCAGCTATTCTGGTTGATTTGTATTTAAAAGATAAAATTTATTTTAAAGAAAATCAAAAAATTGTTATAAAGAATTCTAAATTAACTGGAATAGAATATAATGATATTGTATTGGAAGTGATAAAATCTAAAGGATTAAAAGAATTAAAAAAATGTACTGAATATTTTTATTTTCATTCAAAATTACTTAAAGATATCTATAATTGTATAATAGAAAGTATTATAAATAAAGGTATTTTAAAGGTTCAAAAAGAATACTCTTTTTTTAGTGGTTCTAAGAAAACTTATATAGACTATAAAAATATTGGAGATTTACTTATCAAAAAATTAAGAATTGAGTTACTACAAGATAGTTATATATCTACAGATACTATGTATCTATCTATATTGTTAGATAATAATAAAATGCTTATGACATATTTTTCACAATATGATTATAATATTATAAAAAATAAAATGAAAACAATATATAAAAAAGATGAAAGTAATAAATTTAAAATCGTAAAGAAATCTATTAATAATATTGAATCAATTTCAATATTAAATTTTATAGTTGATATAATTTCATCATTTATTTATATATAAAAGTATTAAAAATGATAAACAAAATATAAATTTAATAATTATAACTATATATTTATTATTTTATGTAAGGTGTAGTTTTCTAAATTACACCAATTTATTTTTTATAAGTTATAAAAAGTAAGGTTTATTATAAATAAGAATTTTAAAATTAAATAGAATTAATGAAAATAATACTATAGAAATTATTATAGTAAGAAACAGTTTTTAGAATATGAATAAAAATGTTTGGAAGAATAGAAGTATTTATTTTAAACTAAAAATTTAAATATGAAATATTTTATAATAAACTAAATAAACAAGATATAGTATGTATCCAAAGTTAATATATTGTGATACTTTATTAAAAAATGTATATATTTACAAATATTATATAAATTATAAAAAAATATTTACATATATGTATAAATATGTTAAAATATACTAAAATATTAAATAAATAAAGGATTTGTATTTATGGAGAAAATTAAAAATATAGAAATCGACTCAAAAGATATAAAAGATTATTGGTTACAAATAGTACCAGAAGTTAAGAATGAAAAAGCATTAAAAGAGTTAGTTAAAAAAGCTTCTAATTTAGATATTGATTACTTAGCAAATACCTTAATTAATAAAAAAATAGTTAATGATGAGTTTGACGAAGTGTTAAAAAATGAAAAATTTTATAAGTTAGATGACTTTGCTTTAGAATTCAGAGATAAAATACCATTTTATTTTTTTTATGAGCCCTTTATAAATTTAAACCTTAATAAATGGTTTAAGAAAATACAAAATTTACATATTATTGATGATATTAATGTGTTTTTTAAAAATCTTATATTTTGTACCTTGGAAAAACTTTCTATATACGCTTCAAGAACTCTTATTTTAGAAATTAATATTGCAAGAATGAATAATAAACTTAGAAATGTATCGGGAAGTAATACTTTTGAATATTACAATTATAGATTATTGAATGATAAAGATTACCTTTGTAATTTATATTCTGAATATAAAGAGCTAACTAAGATTTTATTAGAAAAAACTAATAAATATTTTGAATATAACTATGAAATTTTAAAAAATATAAAAAACCAGTTAGGCAATATTTGTGAAATTTATAAAAAGAAGCTAACAGATTTGAAAATTATTAGTATAAAAACTGGTATGGGGGATGAACATAAGTCTGGAAAAAGTGTTTCAATAATTAATTTCATAAAAGGATTTAAATTAGTATATAAGCCACGAAATTCAATTATTGATTCTATGTTTCAAAGGACCTTAGAATGGATAGAGAAAAAAGGAAAAAATCAAATTTTGCCTATTAAAAAACTTAAAGTAATTAATAATGATACTTTCGGATTAATTGAGTATATAAATCATGATCAATGTATAAATATAGAAGAGATAAAGAGGTTCTATGTAAAAGTAGGACAATTAATTGCAGTTTTACATTCCTTAAATGCAGTGGATTTTCATTCTCAAAATATTATTGCAGAAGGAAGTAATCCAATATTAGTTGATTTAGAAACATTATTTCATCCTTATGTAAAGATTCATTCTTATAAATTTGAAACTTCATCTGAAAAACTTGCTAATAATATTATTGAAAATTCAGTACAATCAATAGGGATATTACCACATTTTTTAATGGATGAATCAGTTTCAGATGAAGTTATGGATATAAGTGGACTTGGTGGATCGAAAATACAAAAATCTCCTTTTAAATCATATGTTGTTAAAAATAGAGGTACTGATCATATAGAAGTAGCAAGAGATAATTTAGATATTTTACCAGAAAAAAATAATCCTATACTAAGAGGAAAAGCTCAGAAATCTGAAAATTATGTTAATGAGATAATGTCTGGTTTTAAAGCTTCTTATAATGTAATACTAAGAAATAAAAATGAGTATATTAATTGGATAATGGATAATTTTAAAGGGAATATAAATAGAATAATATTTAGACCAACTAGAAATTATACACAACTTCTTAATACTAGCTATCATCCGGATTTATTAAGAAATGAAGAAGATAGAATAGTATTTTTTAGTAGAATTTTTAGTAATGTTGAAGATAGTGAAAATCAAATAGTAGGATTAGAGTTTAATAATTTGATGAACAATGAAGTACCTTCTTTTAATTGTAGACTTGATTGTAAAAACATATATGATATGAAAAAAAATATATGCATAGATTACTTAGATCAAACTCCATTAAAACTTGTTTATAAGAGAATAATGAATTTTTCAGAAAAGGACTTATATTTGCAATTAAGATTTATTCATATAGCATTTGAAAGTAAAAAAAGTGATTATCATAAAGATATAACTCCAATAAAATTTCATCAAATTAATAATAATCAGCTAGAAATTTATAGTAAAAAGTATATTGACTTAGCTATAGAAATAGGAAACTATATTATTGATAATAGTATTGTTGATAAGGATGTAGAAAATAATAGAACATGGGTGAGTCCTATTTTAGCAGGAAGAAATGAAGTGGGAGTAGGTATAAATCCTGTTGGCGACGATTTATATAATGGCAATTGTGGAGTTGCATTATTCTTAATATATTTAGGTTATGTTACTGGTAAAGATAAATTTATACAATCAGCTAGTGAAGCCATAGAATCTAGAAGGAAGTTTATAGATAGTATTGAACCTAAATACCCACTATCAATAGGGGCTTTTAGTGGTATAAGTGGAACTATATATGTACTTGATAAACTAGTACAATATGGCAAAAGACAATCAGATAAGGAATATATAGAAAAGTATGTAAATTATTTAGATGAAATAGTGTTTATGGATAAACAATATGATTTAATGGGAGGAGCGTTAGGATGCATTGCTGTATTACATCCTATAATAAAATCAAATAATTATCCAAACTTAAATAGGGTAATGAAATCAATTATTAATAAATGTTGTACTCATTTGATTAATGAAAAGAAAAAAGTTGATATTGGTGGAGTATCATGGGGAAATGTTACAAAAAGCACTGGTTTTTCTCATGGAAATGCAGGTATGATTGCTTATTTAAGTAGATTATTAAATGAGAATTGGATAGAAAATAAGAAAGATTTAGAGGTTGTTATAGATCAAGCTCTTAAATTTGAAAGAGCATTATATATAGATAAATATAAAAATTGGTATAAGGATAATAAAAAAGAACAAATTTGTTATGGTTGGTGTCATGGAGCTCCAGGAATTTTATTAAGTAAGTGTTTAGCCAAAGATTTTAGAATTAATGATTATAAATGGCAAAAAGAAATTCAATCTGCTTTAAATACAACAAAAAGCAAAAGTTTTGGTAATAATCCTTCATTATGTCATGGAGATTTAGGAAATTTAGAAGTATTATATATAGCATCAGAAATTTTAGAAGAAAAAAAATTGAGGAATGATTGTAAATTAATTTTTGATGAAATATATCAAACTGTAATAAAAGAAAGGTGGAAGGGAAAATCTTTTAGGGGGGTTGATTCTTATAGTTTAATGGTTGGATTATCAGGATTCGGCTATTCTTTATTAAGATTTTCATCATTATATAACATACCTTCTGTATTATGGTTAGAATAAATATTTAGTTAAGTATACAAAGTTAATCTGCTATATATTTTAAATTATTATATTATAGTAAAGATTTTATATAATTTTATGGTTCTTTAATAAATGTTGAGTAGTATAGAATGGTATCTACATATAATTGATATAATTCAGTAAATTAGAGTTAAATATATTAAAACAGATAGGTACTATATAATACTACACAACGAATTATAAGCTACCAATTTTATTAATTATTACTAAAGGTGGGAATTATATGAAAAAATATGAACAATTAACAGGTCTTATAAAAATAAGTGATTTGGAATCAATTTCTGATGATTTCGGAGGAACAGGAACTCCTTGTGCTGCAACTGCAACAATTGGTTTAACTATTAAGGTTGCTAGTGCAGTAGTTTGTGAAACTGGTGCATGTACAGGCCACTGTAAATAATTTATAAGATTAGTATAAACAAAAAAATCATTATAAGTATCAATATATAGGAGGAGTTTATTATGAAAAATTATGAAAAATTAACTGGATTTATTTCAGCAGAAGAATTAGAAGAAGCGTCAGCTCAAATCCCAAATGGAGCAGGAACCCCAACAATAACTATAGCTACTGCAATTACAAAGGCTACTATAAGTATTGCAACATATGCTGTTTGTGATACAGGTGCATGTACAAGCTATTGTGATTAATAAACAATAAATGGAGGAGAGATAAGTTATGAAAAATTATGAAAAATTAACTGGTTTTGTTCCAGTAGAAGAATTACAAGAAACAGCTGATGAATTAAAAGAAGCTGGAGGTTTTACTGCTTTGGCATGTGCTGTTAGTGGGGCAGTGACTGTTGCCCTTTCAGTAGTAGGATGCCCAACTGGTGCATGTTCAGGACATTGTTAGTTTAATCAGTTAATAGCATAGAAATTTAAATTAAATATTATAGCAGATTAATTTGTATTTGAAATTGATACTAATATAATGATGTTATTTTGAGAGGAAGTACAAAATGTTAAAGGTTAATTATATAAATGAAATAAAAAAAGTATTAGATTTTTCTGGCAAAAACACATATAATACTCAGTTTGAAAATTTAGAAGAAAGTAAAATATTTGATAATTTCTATAAAGAATTTATCAAATATTTTGAATTTCAACTTAATAATATACTATCAGAATTTAGTAATGAACAATTTAACATAAATGTAGATAAAATTTTATTAAATTGTATGGAGTCATTTAGAAATGATATGATTGGAATATGTAATAAAATTTTAATATCTGAAATATATAAAATGAAAGAAAAAGGGGAGTTAGTAGGGAAAACAAAAGTTGATAGATATTCTTATTTTAATAATCTTTTGGATGGAAAAATGAAGTTGAAAATAATTGAAGAAAACCCAGTATTAGACTATTTGATTATTAATAAAATTAATACTAAATTAGCTCATATTAAGGAATGTTTAATCAGATTAAAAAAAGATTTTATAGAAATAACTGATAAGTTTGATATAGATATAAAACTTATAAATAAATTGTTACTAGATGAAGGTGATACGCATAATAATGGAAAGTCTGTAATTATATTAGAATTTGATAAAGGGATTAAAATTGTTTACAAACCACATTCTATGGATTCTGATGAATCTTTTAATAGGTTAGTAGATTATATAAATAAATCAAATTATTTTAAGTATGATCTTAAAACTGCTAATTCAATAAATAAAAATGATTATGGATGGCAGGAATTTATTACTTACAAGGAATGTGAAAGCAAGGAAGAAGTAAAAGCTTATTTTTTTAGAATTGGAATGTTAATAGCAGTATTTAATTTGATAAGATCTAAAGATTTTCATTATGAGAATATTGTAGCACACGGAGGATATCCTGTCCCAATAGATGTAGAAACAATAATTAGTAATAGAGAAAATACTTTAGATAACGAAAAATGTTTAAATTTAATTTCAAGAAATTTTGCAATGGAAGTTGAAAATTCCATTTATGGAACTTTAATGATTCCACAAAACTTAGAAATGATTAATTTCCCAATTGATATGAGTGGATTAAATGGTGGCCTTAATTCAGAAAATGATATTGAGTTATCAAAAATTATTAATGTAGGAACAGATGAAATCGGATATCAAAAAATTAAAGCTAATATTGATGAGAAACAAAATAGAGTTAAATATAAAGGCAACTTAATTGAAATTAAAGATTATATATCATATATAATTGTGGGTTTAGATAAAGGGTATGAATTTATTATAGGAAAAAGAGAAGAATTAATAGATTTAATTAAAAATAATAAAATATTTAAAGGGAAGTATAGACAAGTTTTAAGAGCAACAGCAAAGTACGTTAAATTTTTAGATGCCGCCATCCACCCTTTATATACTAGTAAGTTTGAAAATAGAAATAAAATTTTTTCTTATTTATTTGGACATAGTAAAATTAGTAATAAATTAAGAAAGAGAATAGAATCAGAAATATCTCAACTATATGTAAATGATGTTCCATATTTTTGGACTGAATTTAATAGTAAAGATATTTATGGTGCTGATGGTACATGTATTCCTAGATACTATGATAAAACCATGTGTGAATTGATTATAGATAGAATTAAGTTAGCTGATCAAATGGATAAACAAAAACAGATACTTTATTTAAAATCTTCTATTGCAAGTTTGATAAAAATTCAAGATTCAAATAAATATAAAGAAAATTATTCAAGTGTAATTTTAAATGATTTTAAAGTGAGTAATGATAAAAAAATTAAATATATCGAAATTTCTAAAAAAATTGCAGATTACTTGCAAAATTTATGTATTTGGAATTCTAAAAAAGATAAATGTACATTTATGGCACTTAATGCACAAAATGATGGAGCTATAAAATATGGTTCATTAAATAGAAATTTATATGAAGGGTTAGGAATAGTATTATTTTTTGCAACATTATATAAGGAAACAAAAGGTAGTAGTTATAAAAAGATTATTGATGGAATACTGAATGGATATGATGAGATATATATGGATTCAATATCTGAAATTAAATCTAGTGGTGTATTTACGGGTATAGGTTCTTTAATATATATTTACTACAATTTATGGGTTATATTTAAAGAAAAAAAATTCTATGATAAATATAGAAAATGTCTGGAAAAAATATTAAAACTAGATTTTACAGAGAGAGAATTTGATGTTATACATGGAGCAGCAGGATTAAGTATTTTACTGTCAAATATTTATTTAAAGGAAAGAGATAGTTTTATTTTAGACCTAATGAATAAATGTGGTGAAAAATTATATTTTGAATTAAAAGATAAATCAAAGAAACATCTAACTGGATTTTCTCATGGTTATGCGGGATATAGTACAGCGTTATTTGTTTTAGCATATTACCTTAATAATGATAAGTATTATAAATTAGCAAAAAGTTTAATAAACATAGAAAATAAATACATAGACTTTAAAAGAAATAATTGGATGGATTTAAGAAGCAATACTAATTTGGCTGATCCAGTATATTGGTGTCATGGGGCGGCAGGAATAACATTGGCAAGGATATTAGCAAAGCAATATTTAAAAAAAGAAGATAAAAAAATACTTGATAATAATATAGAAATGGGACTTAATAAAATTTTAAAAGATGGGTTTGATTCAAATAAAAATGATAGCATATGTCACGGTATTTTTGGAAATTTAGATTGCATTTTAGTAATAGCTAAAAAAAATCATGATAAATCTTTATTGAAAATAATATATAATATTGCAGATAAAGAATGTGAAGCTATGGTTAAAAATGGAATTAAATGTGCAAATCCATTGAAAGTAGAAACTATTAATTTTATGTTAGGTATTTCAGGTATTGGATATGAATTGTTAAGATTATATAACAATAATATCCCATCAGTTTTAGCACTGGAGGTATTTTAAAATATTTTGATGGAGGAATAATAATATATGAGATTGAAAACGAAACGAAAAGTTCCTTATGTACCCCAACTAATACAAACTGAATGTGGCTTTTGTTGTGTGGTAATGTTATTAAAATATTATGGAGATAGTAGACCGCTTAGTGACTTAAGAGAATATACAGATGTAGGTAGAGATGGATTAAGTTTAAAAAACATAATTAGTTTATTGAAAAATCTTAAATTTGATACAAAGGCATATAAAAGTAATGCTGACCAATTAATAAATATAAACCTTCCAGCAATAATATACTGGGAAAAAAAGCATTTTGTAATATTAGAAAAAATTAATGAGAAATCTGCAATTATAGTAGATCCCGGGATAGGTAGAAGGAAAATAAGTATACATGAATTGGAAGAAAAATTTTCAAAATATTCATTAGTAGCAACTCCATCTGAAGATTTTGTTCCAATTAAAAACAAAGAAAATATATGGTTTCATTATCTTTATCTTATGTTTAAAGATAAAAAATTACTTTTTCAAATCATATTGTATTCAGCTTTATCATATTTAATTACATTACTTTTTCCAATTTTAATACAAGGTATTGTTGATAGCATTTCTTCGGGAAATATTAATAATATATTGAATGAAAATACGTATTTAATTATTATATCATCTTTTATAATTTATGGTTTAGTAATTTTTATATCAGGAAGAAAGCAAGTCGATTTTAAACTTTTAATATATAAAGTATTATGTAAAGATATATTTAATCATCTTTTAAAACTACCTTATAAATTTTTTGAAAATAGGTCAATTGGAGATATAATTTTTAGAATAGAGAGTTTAGCAATTATTCGAAATCTTTATTCTGAAAAATTAATTAGTTTTTTTATTGATTCTGGTACTATGTTAGTAATTCTAGTATATATGTTTAGTAAGTCTGTATTTCTTACAAGTTTATTAATAACATTATTTATTATTACAGGTGTTATTTTATATATAGCTAATAAGAAGATATTAGAAAACAATAGTTATGAAATAATTGAAAGTTCTAAACTTCAAACTTTACAAATTGAAATGATAAATTCAATTCAAATAATTAAATCATCAGGTATTGAATATGAAACTTATGATAAATGGAATAATCAATTTGATTTAACTCTTTCTAAGTCTAAAAATAGAGAAATACACCAAAATATATATAATATGATTGCTACTTTGATGAAGACATTAGTACCATTTGCAATTTTATTTATAGGGGTATTAGTTTATGTAAAAGGTAATATTACATTAGGAACATTGATATCATTTTATACTATGGCTAATATGTTTTTTTCTCTGGCAATAACTTGTTTTTCATCAGTTAATAATTTTGCATTAGTATCTCAATATTTAGAAAGAATTAAGGATATAACCGATCAAAATATTGAAAAAGGACTAGAAAATAATTTTGAGAATAATGTAGAAGGTATTATTGAGTTGGAAAATATTGACTTTTCTTTTACTAAGTATTCTAATAATGTTTTAAAGAATATAAATATGAAAATAAAAAAAGGTGAAAATATAGCTATTGTTGGGAAATCAGGTTCTGGTAAAAGTACTTTAGGTAAAATGTTAATAGGATTATATATGCCTAAAAGAGGAAATTTGTCTTTTGATGGCGTACCAGTTGAAAAAACTAATTTAAAAAAAATTCGTAGGAAAATTGGTTTCATACCACAAGAAATATTAATATTCAATAAAGATATTTACGAAAATATAAGAATGAATAGAGAGTTTGTAACATTTGATATGGTAAAAAAAGCATGTAAGATTGCACAAATTGATAAGGAAATTGAAGAAATGCCTATGGGATATAATACTTTAGTATCAAATATGGGAAGTAATTTATCTGGAGGACAAAGACAAAGAATTGCACTTGCTAGAGCAATTGTAAATGATCCCAAAATTATTATTATGGATGAAGCAACTAGTTCATTAGATTCAATAAATGAATTTAAAATATCTCAATATTTTAAACAAAATAAATGTACAAGAATAATAATTGCTCATAGGTTATCTACAATAATTAATGCAGACAAAATATTTGTTATGGATAATGGTGAAATTGTAGAAGAAGGAACTCATGATGAATTAATAAAAATAAATGGGAAATATTGTGAGTTATATAATTATCAACAAGAAGATAAAGAATCAATAAAAGAAGTACAAACCAAAAAAGTTATTTAAGTAAAAACGAAATATAAAATTTTAGTTTACAGTAACCAATAAACTTGTATTAACTTATTTTATAGAGGGGGAAAAAGAAATGGGTAGTGTAAACATGTTAAAAAATCCAGTTTTAAAAAATAAATTCTCAAATAATGAAAAAAATCCAGCAGGAGATCTTTTACTAGAAGTTTCAGAACAAGATTTTTCTTTAAATATATCAGGAGCAGAAGCATATAATAGTGAAGGTTTAGGTAACTCTGGCAGTAAATGTAGTTGGAGTAGAGAGTGTCAAAGAATATGTAATTGGATAAGCTATGGATCAGGTGGAATTTTTGGTTGCTAACTAACATAAACATATAATTAAGATTTAGTTAATAAATTTAGAAAAATACAAGTTTATTGTTTTGTAATAAAATACGACACTTATGTTTTTTTATAGTAAGTGTCGTATTAATATTTAATAAATAAAGGAGTATAGCTAAATGGGGTATATACTTGAAACAAAAAATTTAAGTAAAAAATTTAAAGAGTTTGAAGCAGTTAAAAGAATAAATTTAAAAGTTCCTAAGGGATGTATATATGGATTTTTAGGACCAAATGGAGCAGGAAAGTCTACAACTATTCGTATGTTACTTGGATTAATTAAAATGACAGAAGGTCAAGTTAGTATTTTGGGAAAATCAATTAAAAAAAACAGAATTGAAATATTAAAAGAAGTTGGAGCTTTAGTTGAATCACCATCATATTATGGTAATTTAACTGCTTATGACAATTTAAGAATAATAAAAAGAGTATTAAATTTAGATGAAAAAAGGATA